>JACKIG010000029.1 GCA_020638595.1 Rhodospirillaceae bacterium
CTGCTAGTCGACGCTGGCCTGCGCGACGGCATGCGGGTGCTCGACATCGGCTGTGGCCATGGCGACGTCACCTTGCTGGCAGCCCAACTGGTCGGTGCCGGCGGCCATGTGCTGGGTATCGACCGGGACGAAGGTGCGGTGGTGGCGGCCCGCGCGCGGGCCGCCGGGCTCGGCTTGGCCAATGTCGGCTTCGCCCCCGGCGACCTCGGCGCCCTGTCCATCGACCAGGCCCCCTTCGACGCGGTGATCGGCCGGCGCGTGCTGATGTACCTGCCGGACGTCGTGCAGACCCTGGGCGTGCTGGCAAGGCTGCTGGCCCCGGGCGGCCTGATGGCGTTCCAGGAACACGACTCGTCCGGCATGCCCATCTGCGCCACGCCGATGCCCCTGCACACCCGGGCCAGCGGCTGGATGTGGCAGACGGTCGCCCACGAGGGCGGCGACATCCGGATCGGCCTGCATCTGCGGGACGCGCTGATGCGCGCGGGCCTCCGGGTCGAAGCCGTGCGCGCCCAGGCCACCATCATCACGCCCGAACAGCCCCATCGGATCACCGACATCGTGCGTGCGATGCTGCCTCGCATGGTCGCAGCCGGTGTCACCACCGCCGAGGAAATCGACGTCGACACCCTGGATGCCCGCTTGGCCGCAGAGCGCGAAACCACAAACGGCGCGTGTATCTGGGAGCTCATCTTCGGCGCCTGGGCCCGGAAACCGCGCTGACGTTGCGGTGTCATTGTTTATGTCGGGGACACAATACTTAACTCTGCGATGCGGGGGGCATGTGATCTTGGGGGCAGGTCTCGGGGGTGGATCTCGGGAACAGATCTCGGGAACAGATCTCGGGAACAGATCTCGGGAACAGATCTCGGGAACAGATCTCGGGGACATAATACTTAATTTGCTGTGGCAAATTAAGTATTATGTCCCCGAGATATACCCCGAGATATACCCCGAGATCTGTTCCCGAGATCCACCCCCGAGACCTGCCCCCAAGATCACATGCCTCCCGCATCGCAGAGTTAAGTATTGTGTCCCCGAAATAAGCAACGGAGGCCTGCCGATGGACAAGGACTATCGCCACGCGATCGTCGTGGAACGCCCCGTGGACCAGGCCTTTGCCCTGTTCACGCCGAAGGGCGAGGAGGCATGGGTTCCGGGCTGGAGGCCCACCTATGTCCGGCCCGCGAGCGGCGAGACCTGCCGGGACATGGTGTTCATGACCGGCGAGGGTGCGGAAACGACGATCTGGACCTGCCTGTGCTGGCAGCCCGAGCAGTGGCATGTCCGCTATCTGCGGGTCACGCCCAACTCCCGCGTCGCCTTCGTCACCGTGCGCTGCCATCCCGAAGGCCCGGCGCGCACCCGTGTCGCCGTCACCTATGAGATGGTGGCCCTGTCGGACGACGGGCGGTCGTTCCTGGCCGGGCTGTCGGAGGACGAGTTCGCACGCTCGATCGACGCATGGTCGGACATGATCGCGGCCATGGCCTGAGCCCCTGCGCCGCGGGCCGGCCTTCCGTCAGGGGTCGGCGTGGGCCAGTGCCTCCCGCGCGATGCGGGCGATGTTTTCCAGCCGCACCAGGATCTCGTTCCGGCACAGGGCATGTCCGGCCAGCCGGGCCTCGCGAACGATCGCCTCCAGCGCGTCCTCGAGTTCGGCCGCGGTGCCGGGCTGCGCTGCGGGGGGCATTCGCACGGTCCCCCGTGTCAGGCGACGACCTCGACCGGCCTGCGCCGCCGACGCAGCCCGTCGACGATGCCGATCGCAATGGCGACATAGGCCGCGACGAACAGCAGGTAATAGCCGAAAGCCGCCGGTGCGCCGGCGAACGGCGGAAAAGCGGCCGGCACCTCCACGTCGGCCAGCAGGTGGCCGCTGTTGTGGTAGGCATAGGTCGGATAGACGCAGTAGAGGAACGCCAGCGGCGCCAGCCCCGGCAGGTCATCCGTCAGCGCGCAGGCCAGCATTCCGGCGATCAGAACCCAGCTGATGATGAAGACGTAGTTGACGCCCGGCGTCTCGCCGCTGATCTGGAAAAGCGACAGGCCCTGCTCCCCCGATTCCAGGAACGGCAGGAAGAAGGCGGCAGCAGCCACAGCAACCGCGATCAGCCCAAGGATATGCATTGCCGATCTCGACATGGGCGGGGCCCCTTCCACCAGCGTCAGCGCAGGGTCGGACTCTACGGTACGCCGGGCGCGCTGACCAGCCATCCCGCAGGGTGGCCTGCCGGGGCATTATGGTGTATATGCACGCAGATCCGGATACGCAGGAGCGCGGGCGCGCATGGATGCACTGTATTTCGAGGATTTCCAGGTCGGCCGCCGGTTCACCACGATCGGGGTGACGCTGACGGAGGCCGAGATCATCCATTTCGCCCTGGTCTACGACCCGCAGCCGTTCCACACGGATGTGGAGGCGGCGCTGCGCTCGCCCTTCGGCGGGCTGATCGCCTCGGGCTTCCAGACCATGGCGCTGGTGTTCCGCCTGTTCGCCCAGACCGGCGTGCTGGCGGCGGCCAGCATCGGCGGCTCCGGCATGGACGAGATCCGCTGGTATGCGCCGGTGCGCCCGGGCGATACGCTGCGGGCCGAGGTCGAGGTGATCGAGCAGCGGCCGTCGTCCTCCCGCGACGACCGCGGCTATGTCCGCTTTCGCTATTCCGGGTTCAACCAGCACGGCGAACGGGTGTTGAGCTTCATCGGCAACCAGCTGCTGCTGCGCCGGGGGGCGGTCGCGGACGCATAGCCGGCCCGCCGTCGCTGTTGACCCGCGGGCGGGCTCGGTTATGTTCGCGCCAATTCCCCTATTGATGGAGCGGACGGCCCCTTGGCCCCGCACGAACCCATGGACCCGACATGAACAAGCCGAATGTGCGGCCGGAGCGCGCGGAGTTCTCCTCCGGCCCGTGCGCCAAGCGGCCGGGATGGAGCCTGGAGGCCCTGGCGGACGCACCCCTGGGCCGGTCCCACCGTGCGGCCGTCGGCAAGAGCCGGCTGGCCGAGGTGATCGCCCGCAGCAAGGCGCTGCTGGGCCTGCCGGAGGGCTACCGTCTCGCCATCGTCCCCGGCTCGGACACGGGGGCCATGGAAATGGCCATGTGGTCGCTGCTGGGCGCCCGCGGCGTCGACATGCTGGCGTGGGAGAGCTTCGGCGACGGCTGGCTGAGCGACGTGGCCAAGCAGCTGAAGCTGGCCGATGTCCGCGCGCTGAAGGCCGACTATGGCCGGCTGCCGGACCTTGCGGCCGTCGACCCGGCCCGCGACGTCGTCTTCACCTGGAACGGCACGACCTCGGGCGTGCGCGTGCCCGACGGCGACTGGATCGCCGCCGATCGCGAGGGGCTGACGATCTGCGACGCGACATCCGCGGTCTTCGCCATGGACATCCCATGGGACCGCATCGATGTGGCCACGTGGTCGTGGCAGAAGGTGCTGGGCGGCGAGGCTGCGCACGGCATGCTGGCCCTGGGCCCACGCGCGGTGGCGCGCCTGGAATCCCACCAGCCGGCCTGGCCCATGCCCAAGGTGTTCCGCCTGACCAAGGGCGGCAAGCTGATCGAGGGCGTCTTCAAGGGCGAGACCATCAACACGCCGTCGATGCTGGCGACCGAGGATGCACTGGACGGCCTGCGCTGGGCCGAAGGCATCGGCGGGCTGCCGGCCCTGATCGCACGGTCGCAGGCCAACCTGGCTGCGGTCGCCGACTGGGTCGCCGCCACCCCCTGGGTCGATTTCCTGGCGGAGGTGCCGGAAACCCGCTCGTCCACCTCCATCTGCCTGAAGATCGTCGACCCCTGGTTCCTGGCCCTGGACGACGCCAAGCGACCGGCCGTGCCCAAGGCGATGGCCAAGCGGCTGGAGGACGAAGGCGTGGCCTTCGACATCAACGGCTACCGCGACGCCCCCCCGGGCCTGCGCATCTGGGGCGGGGCGACGGTGGAGCGGTCGGACATCGCCGCCCTCTTGCCCTGGCTCGACTGGGCCTATGCCGCGGTCAAGGCGGCGGACTGAACAGCCACGCAGGGGGGACCCCGGCGATGACGCCGCCCCCCATCCTTTCCCGACATCGACGCTGAGGATGCGCCATGCCGAAGGTGCTGATTTCCGATGAACTGAGCCCGGCCGCGGTGGAGATCTTCGCCCACCGCGGCGTCGAGGCCGACCTCAAGCCCGGCCTCAAGCCGGATGAGCTGAAGGCCATCCTTGCCGGCTATGACGGGCTGGCCATCCGGTCCGCCACCAAGGTGACGGCTGACCTCTTGCAGGCCGCCGGCGCCCTGAAGGTGATCGGCCGCGCCGGCATCGGCGTCGACAACGTCGACGTCCCGGCGGCCACCGCCAAGGGCATCGTCGTGATGAACACGCCCTTCGGCAACTCCGTCACCACGGCGGAGCACGCGATTGCCATGATGTTCAGCCTAGCCCGCCAGATCCCGCGGGCCGACGCCTCCACCCAGGCCGGCAAGTGGGAGAAGTCGAAGTTCATGGGCATGGAGCTGTTCAACAAGACGCTGGGCATCATCGGCTGCGGCAATATCGGCGCCATCGTCGCCGACCGGGCGCGCGGCCTGAAGATGCGCGTCATCGCCTACGATCCCTACCTGTCGGCCGAGCGGGCGGTGGACCTGGGCGTGGAGAAGGTGGAGCTGGACGAGCTGTTCCGCCGCGCCGACGTCATCACCCTGCACGTGCCGAAGACCGATGCCACCCGCAACATGATCAACGCCGCCGCGCTCGCCCGGATGAAGCCGGGGGTGCGCATCGTCAACTGCGCCCGCGGCGGGCTGGTGGTGGAGACGGACCTGCGCGCGGCGCTGGACAGCGGCCATGTCGCCGGCGCCGCCTTCGACGTCTTCGAGACCGAGCCGGCGAAGTCGAGCCCGCTGTTCGGGCATCCGTCGGTGATCTGCACCCCGCATCTCGGCGCCTCCACCGCGGAAGCGCAGGAGAACGTGGCCCTGCAGGTGGCCGAACAGATGTCGGACTACCTCTTGACCGGCGCCGTCAGCAATGCGCTGAACATGCCGTCCGTCAGCGCGGAGGAGGCACCGCGCCTGCGCCCCTATCTGCGCCTGGCCGAACAGCTGGGCAGCTTCGCCGGCCAGATCACCGAGAGCGCCATCGAGGCGGTGAATTTCGAATTCCAGGGCGAGGTGGCGGAGCTGAACTGCCGCCCGATTGCCGCCATCGCACTGACCGGGGTGCTAGCGCCGCTGCTGGCCAATGTCAACATGGTTTCCGCCCCCACGGTGGCGCGCGAGCGCGGCATCGCCATCAGCGAGACCAAGCGCGAGCGCTGCGACGCCTACCACACCCTGATCCGCGTAACGTTGAAGACGGAGCGGCGGACGCGCAGCATCGCCGGCACCCTGTTCGACGGCGAGCGCCCGCGCATCGTCGAGATCGAGAGCGTGCCCCTGGAAGCCGAGGTGACGAACCACATGCTGTTCGTCCGCAACCTCGACCGTCCCGGCCTGATCGGCCATCTGGGCACCATTCTGGGCGACGCCAACGTCAACATCGCCAGCTTCCACCTGGGCCGCCACCGCGCCGGCGAGGACGCCGTCGCCCTGGTGGCCGTCGACGAGCCCCTGTCGGAAGACCTGCTGGCCCGCGTATCCCAGCTGCCCAACGTGCTGATGGCCCGATCGCTGCGGTTCTAGAGCCTGAGCCGATGACGTCGCATCGACGTCATCGGTGAATAGAGCAGGATTCAGATCGTAACGCCGGCGGGCACCGACGCTTACGCGAGGTGTCCGCTCAGCACCGGCCCGTCGTCATCCGCGTGCGGCGGGTCGTCGTGGCCCAGGCCCTTGGTCGGCGGGCGCCGCAGCGGCAGGGTCACGGTGACGGTGGTGCCCTGCCCGATGGCGCTGTCGATATCGAGGTGGCCGTGGTGGCCGTCGACCAGCCGCCGGCAGAGCGCCAGCCCGAGGCCCAGCCCGCGGCCCTCCACCGCGCGGAAGGGGCTGTCCTCCGCCCGCTCGAAGGCCTGGCCGACCAGGCTCAGCGCCCCGGGCGGGATACCCACCCCGGTGTCGCGCACGATGACGGCCACGGCATCGTCGCGCTTCTCGACGATGACGGTCACTGCGCCGCCGGGCGGCGTGAACTTCAGCGCGTTGTCGACCAGGTTGGCGATGACGCGGCGGACCGCCTGCGGATCGGCTTCGATCGGCGGCAGCCCCTCCGGACACAGCAGCGACAGGGCAAGGCCGCCGGCTTCCGCACGCTGGCGCAACCCGTCGACCACGACCCCGGCCTCGCGTTCGACCATCACGCGGGCGGCGCGAAGCTCCTTCGATCCGGCCTCGATGGCGGAGAAGTCCAGCACGTCGTTGATCAGGTCGCGCAGCATGCAGGCGCTGGCATGGATGTCGCTGGCGTAGGACTGGTAGCGGCGGTTGCCGAGATCGCCGAACAGCTCCGACTTCATCACTTCGGCGAAGCCGATGATGGCGTTCAGCGGTGTCTTCAGCTCGTGGCTCATGGTGGCCAGGAACCGGCTCTTGGAGCGGCTGGAGATGCGCGCAGCGGTGAACGCCGCCTCCAGCTCGCGGTTCTTCTGCCGCAGGGCCGAGAGGGCGGCGCTCAACTGCCGTTCGGAGATCTGCATGCGGCGCATCGCGCCGACCTGCTTGGACACATCGGTGCCGCTGCCGCGGTAGCCGATGAACGACCCGGTCTCGCGGTCGAAGGCCGGCACGCCGCTGATCAGCTGCGGAAAGACCTCGCCCGACGGGCGCCGCACATGGAATTCGAAATCGCGGAAGGGCTGCCGGTCCTGGAATTCCGCGATCTCGCTCAGGTCGGCGGCATCCCCATGGGTGATCTGGCCGAATTCCGAGAAGCGATGGCCGATGAAGAACTGCGCGGGCCAGCCGGCGATGTAGGTCAGCCGCTCCGACAGATAGGTGACAACGCCCGTCGCATCGGTTTCCCACACCCAGTCTGCGGAACAGGCCAGGAAGTCGTTCAGCCGCTCTTCCGCCTGCCGCGCCTTTTCCAGCGCCTTCAGGCTGGCCTGCACGTCGCTGAGCAGGGTGACGTACAGCCCCTGCGAACGCCCGCCGTCGTTCAACGGGAAACAGGTGATGTTCATGTCCGGCCCGGCGGGGTCCGCCAGGTAGCGCGACGTGATCGAGCCGCCGTGACCGTTGATCTCCGCGATGGCGAGGCCGACATGCGACCGGAACGCCGCCATTTTCGCGTTTTCGGGGGCGCTCTCGGGGGCATTGTCGTTGCTGATGCCGAGCAGCTGCCGGAAGGGCCGGTTGGTGTAGACGAGGTTGACGGCGCGATCGACGATCGACATCGGCGGCAGCGCGAGGTCAAGCAGCTTCCGAGCCTCGGTCGTCATGGCCATCCCCTTCTGGCATACCGTGACTGGGCGGTGTGACTGCACCCCACCGGCGGCGGGGCGGTTGCGTGCCGGCTCACGGCACGATCCCCCGTCGCCCGCCGGCATGCTGCCGGGGTGGCACGTCCTTCTCTTCAAGCGCCTCGATGGCATCCAGGTATTCGGGGTGGCGCCGCCACACCGACAAGGCGCGCGCCGCATGATCGGGCCGCGTCTCGTCGAACAGGTTCATGATGTGCTGCAGGCGCTGCGGCGGCATGCTGGGCTGTTCGCCGAAGGCGCTCTGTATCAGCATGAACAGGGTGCCGAAGTCGTTCCTGTCGACGCGGTTGGCGCGGCAGATCATCGCCAGGCTTTCGCCGTCGCCGTCCAGGACGATGCGGCGGATGGCCCGTTCCGGCAGGTCGGCGTAGCGGGCGAAGAGACCGACAAAGACCGGGATCCGGCCCGAGCGGAGCAGCCTGATCAACAGCGACGGCCCGACCTCCGTCGCGTCGGCGATGCCGTTCACCAGCGCGTCCGTGGCACTGCGGCCCGCGCTGCCGGCCCGCCGCGCCGCCGTTGCGGTGCCTTCGGCATCCACGGTCGCTTCCACGGCCATGTCCAGCCGGTCGGCATCGACAGCATAGTGGCGCAGCAGATGTTCTCGCAGGGCGGCAGAAACCCACCAGTACATGCGCATGGCCAGGTCCGCCGGCACGTCGCTGCGCAGCAGCAGCGGCCGCTGGAAGCGGTCGACGCGCTGGGATTCGACGACCAGGTATTCCAAGGCCGCCCGCGACAGCTCGGCATTGGCATTGCCCAGCAGGCTCTCGATCACATCGGCGTCGCCGGTGGCCACCAGCGCATCCGTCACCGTGCCCGACAGCGACCGCCGCATGGTGATCGCCAGCCAGTGCTCGCGCCCGCGCTGCCTGATCACGTCCACCAGCTGCGGGTCCTGCAGGGCCGGACTGCCCCGCAGGATCGGCCCGGCGATCTCGATCTCGTCATTGGCAAGCAGGGCAATCAGTTCGGGCGGCGCGTCATCGCTGTCCTTCAGGCGGTCCGCCAGCCCCTTGCGCAACGCGAATTCCACATCGCGGATCAGGTCGCGCAAAATACCCGTCATCAGCGAACGCTCGCGCTCGCTGATGCGCGTCTCTTCGGACAGGAAAAGGTCGACCACGTTGCTGAACAGAACCTGCCGGCTGGCACGGCGACGATCCCGTGCCAGTTCAATCAGAGCGTCAATGGTCGTCTCATTCTCGCCCGGCATGGCTCTCGGTATCGGGTAGAGAAGGCAAATGATGACTCGATTAACCGTAGAAGAGACATATTCGACACTGAAGCATTACATACTTCAATCGAACAAGAGCATAATCTTACTTAAATGTCACTCATTGTAAAGACCGCGCGGCAGCAGCCTGTCAAGAAACTGCAATACTGACGGATGACAACTTAGAGTCATTCGGTCGTCGTCCAGTCGATCCCGGCCCGGGGAAAATACGGCAGGACTCGGGCTTCGACTGTCATGTGGAGGCCGTCTTGCAGCCCAACAAATCATGAAGTGCCTGCGGGGCGATGATGCAGCCACGGAAGTTGGCTCTCCAGACATCGGCAGTATCGAAACTTGCGTCCCGGAGATCAGCATCCCGCAGGTCCGCCTCGCTCAAGTCCGCGCCGGAGAGATTGCTGCCGCGCATGTCGGCGCCACGAAGCATAGCCTGGGAAAGATTGGCACGGATCAAGCGCGTGTCGCGCAGGTCTGCATCGGCAAGGTCGGTTCCCGACAGGTCGGCATCCGTCAGATCTGCACCCTTGAAGTCGACGCCCGCCAGGTCGAGGCCGGACAGGTCGGCCCGCTCGCCACCGTCGTCACCCCGCAACCAAGAGTGGTGGGCAGCCAGCACGCGCAGGAGATTGCGGAGCTTCTGCGACCGGGCCTGGGCCGCGGTCTTGTCCATCAACGCCTTGTCGTAGAGTCGCGTATCGCTGGGAAGCTGGGGGCACAAATAGCGAACCCGTAGCTGCCGGCGGGCATCGTCCTCATCCCTGGCCGCAATTTCGCCGACCTCAACGGGCGAATCGGGGAAGGGACGGATCTCATAACAATAAACAGTCTCATCCATCATCGCATCTCTTCTCCATCTGCCGAAACTCCGTGCCCAGTCGGGCGGGCGGGCGGCATCTCCGGGTCCGTCGGGGGCCGCACGCCCGTGCCGGGGCCGCCGCTAGAGCAGGAAATGGTAGCTCAGCGCCTCCGCCAGATCGTCGCCGAAGCGCACGCTCTTGCTGATCAGCGGCACGCCTTCCGGCACGAATTGAAGGCGTTCGTCGCTGGCATCCAGGCTGGTGATCAGGGCCAGCGGGATGTTGCGGGTATCGGGCATGTGCGACAGCGCAATCGCAAGGTCGATGCCGTTCATGCCGGGCATGATGGCCGAAATGATCATCATGTCCGGCTTGGTATGGATGGCGTGGTCCAGCGCCGCGATCGTCGACGTGCAGATCGACACCCGGTAGCCGCACGCCTGCAGCTCGCGCTCGACGAAGCGCGTCTGCGCCCCGTGCAGCATCACCAGGATCACCTCCACGTCGCGGATGTCGGTGTCTTCCATGCGCGGGCTGGCCGGACGGGCCGGCAGCGTGCGCACGACGTTCGCCGCCGGCTCGTCCGGCGCGATGTTGCCTTCGGCGACGTCGATGATCGTGTCCAGATAGACGCGCAGATGCTCGATGCGGACTTCGTCCATCGTCGTGACGGCGGAGCCGTAGTCCTCCAGCCGGGCCGAAACCATCTCCAGAAGCGGGATGCCGAAATTATGCGCCTGCCCCTTGGTCTCGAAGGCGAAGCGACGCACGGCAAGCAGGCTGCCGTCCTGCCCAAGGGATTGATCCAGCCCGCGAGCGGTTTCCGCCGTATCCTGCAGGAACTCGCCCAGCAGGTTTTCCACCATCGTGAACGTGGCCCCGGCATAGAGGCCATTGGTGAGCGTGGTTGCGACCATTGCGGGTCCCGAGCCAGTGATCGTGATCGGCCGGACGCCAGCAGGGGCTCGCTGCGCGCGGCAATCGTCGACCGAGCTAACCACGCAGCCTGTTAATGATGGATAAAGACCGCCGGCGGCGCCTGCTCAATCGGCGGTGGGCCTTGGCCAGGTTGCCGCAAGGGCCGCAAGGGGGAAGTGCGACAGCAGGTCGGCAAGCGCAATCGGCCCGGTCGACGGCCAGCTTCGCCCGGTGAAGATGTCCTCCACCGTCTCGGTTCCCGCCGGCTCCGGCAGCAGGATGGCGGTGTCGCCCCAGATCTCCGCCGGCGGATGCGGCCTGTCCCGCTCCTCCAGCAGCGGCGCGACCAGCCGGGGCACGACGACCACCAGCAGGCAGTCCACGCCACGGCGCATGAACGCGACGACCCTGTCGGACTGGTCGCCCGTGACCTCCAGGGGGATGTAGTCCCCCTCGGTGAACAGGTTCGGCCAGCGGTTGCGCAGTGCCAGGATGCGCGCGATCACGTACTGCTTGACGCGGCCATCCCGCCAGGTGTCCAGCAGCCCGTCCAGGCGTGCCGGGTCCAGGACCGTGCCCATCTCGGCCAGGGCCCGGCGGCGGCAGTCGAAATCGACCGGGCGGCGGTTGTCCGGGTCGACCAGGCTGAGATCCCAGAACTCCGCACCCTGGTAGGTGTCCGGAACGCCGGGTACACTGAGCTTCAGCAGGCACTGGGCCAGGCCGTTCAGCGCGCCGATCGGTGCGATACGCGCCTCGAAGCGCGCGAAGTCGGCCAGGAAGACCGCGCTGCGCTTGGGGTCGAGCACGCTGCGCACGAACTCCTCCAGCCCCTGTTCGTAGGCGGGGTTCTGCTGCGACCAGAAGGTGTGCACCTTCGCCTCGCGCACGGCCTTGATCATGTAGGCCACCATGCGATCGGCGAAGGTCGACAGGGTTGCCGAGGGGTCGTCCGCCTCGCCCAGGGGCCAGGACCCCAGCATCGCCTGATAGAACAGATACTCGTCATTGCGGCTGAGGGTGTTCGGATCGTCGTCGTCCCCCCGGCGCAGCTTGTTCAGCTGGGACCAGCGCGACACGCGCTGCCGCCATTCCAGCCCCAGTTCGCTGATGGCGCTGATGCGCACGCGCGTATCCTCGCCCCGCTTGTGGTCGTGCGTGGCGGTGGCCAGCATGGTCAGCGGATAGCGCTTCTGGCGTTCCTGGTTCAGGTAGTGGAACGCCGAGGGGCTGACGCCGAAACGGGTCGGCTCGCCACCGACCTCGTTCAGCGAGATCAGCCGGAAATACCGGTAGAACGCCGTGTCCTCCACCGACTTGGCCATCACCGGGCCGGTGAACTGCTGGAATTTCATGGCGGTGCGCAGGATATCGCGCTTGCGATAGCCGATGCCCCGGATGCGCGTCAGATCCGTGCTCAACACCTGATAGACGAAGTCCAGCAGTTCCGGGTCGACGCTGCCCCGGAAGCCGCCGCGCCGCGCCCGGGAGAGCGCCCAGTCGAGATTGCGGCGGTCGCCGTCGCTGATCCCCCGCTCGCTGACATAGGTGCGGTAGACCGGGAAGTTCGAAACGATGGCCAGCAGCGCTTCCTGGATGCCGGGCAGGGTGAAATCGCGGGTCGACCAGGATTGCCGCGCGA
Organism: Rhodospirillaceae bacterium; assembly: GCA_020638595.1. GTDB lineage: Bacteria > Pseudomonadota > Alphaproteobacteria > DSM-16000 > Inquilinaceae > JACKIG01. Next base: position 12,000 of record JACKIG010000029.1, read on the forward strand.
TCTCATGCAGGTCGTTGGCCAGGACGTTGAATTCACTGGCCAGGTTGGTTTCCACCATCTGCCGCTTGGCTTCGACCACCATTTCCTCGAAATCGGGACGGCGGCCGATGAAGCGGTTGTACGTGACCGTCAGCGCGCGCTCGCCTTCCGGATCGACGAACAGGCCGTTGACCAGGTTCATGAACTCATAGCCGGTGGTGCCGTCGATGGGCCAACGCTCGCGCAGATGCTCATGGCGCGCCATGATCTTCTCGACCACCAGGTAGAACAGGTGCCCGCGCTCCTTCAGCGTCACCACGCCGCCGGGCACCGGCAGGGCGGCGCCGCCTTCACGCTGCATTTGCAGGAACGCCGCGCGGTCCTGAAGCCTGCGGCAATACGCACCGGGATCATAAAGCCCGTCGATATGGTCCAGCCGGACCCCCTGGACCTTGCCTTCGCCGATCAGCCGGAACAGCAACTGGTGGCTGACCTCGAACAGGTCGTCCCGCTCCATCTTGAGGCCGGCCAGGTCGTTGATGTCGAAGAACCGGCGATAGTTGATCTCCGCGGTGGCGACGCGCCAATAGGCGACACGATAGGCCTGGCGTTCCAGCAACCGGTGAAGCAGCTGGAAGCTGGACCGTTCGCCCGGCTGGCCGTTGTAGAGGCCCAGCATCCCGTCGAAGGCCGCGCGCCATTCCGGCCGCTCGCGCACCATGGCCGCCAGGCGTGTCTTCAACTCGTCGACGCGCCGGTGGGTGACTGCCTGCTGGCGGACCGAACGCCGCGCCGGCTTGATCGACCCGAATTCGGTGATCAGCGCCGAGAGCGTGCCCGACGGCTTCTCCAGCCGCTCGCGCACGGCGCGCAGCAGCGTGGGATAGTCCCGCACGGCGACCGGGAAGATGTGATCCCAATAGCGGACGCTGAAGACGCCCCTCGCCTCGTCGAAGTGAAGCTTCAGCTCCCCCCGCTCCAGCACGTTGCCGTAGTGGTCGCCGAGGAACGGCAGCAGCACCTTGCCCGTCAGCGTCGGTTCCGCCGGCGACCAGTCGATATCGAAGAAGTCGGCGAAGGGGCTCGCCTGACCCCATTCCAGCAGGTCGAGCCACCAGGGATTGTCGGACCCGCCGACGCCCATGTGATTGGGCACGAAATCCAGGATGATCCCCATGCCGTGCTGGTGCAGCTGCGCCACCAGGCGGTCAAACGACTGGGCGTCGCCGATCTCCGGGTTGAAGCGGTTGTGATCGGTGATGTCGTAGCCGTGCAGCGACCCGGCCCGCGCCATCAGGAAGGGCGACGCATAGACATGGCTGATCCCCAGTTCCGCCATATAGGGGACCAGCGCCGCAGCGTCGTCGAACGTGAAGGACTGGTTGAATTGCAGGCGATAGGTCGCCCGCGGCATGGCAGGCGGTGCCGCTTGCCCGTTCATTGGTGAAACCCTCGGCTACGTGGTGGGCGCGAGCCTACCATCCGGACCTTTCGATGATCGACCAGACGACGGACCATGGCGGCATGCCATGCTGGGCGGCCTCCCCCAGCAGGCCGGGATGGCTCTCGTACAGCAGCCGCCCCGGGATCTCGCCGCATCCGTGCTGCGGGGCAGCCGAAAGGTTGGCCACCAGCACAAGCTGCGCCTTCTCCGGCACCGGCCAGCGCACGGTCAGGCCGTGGGCATCCCAGGCCTGGGGCACCGCGGTGCCCGGCTTGATGCGCGACAGCCGCGGCACGATGAATTCCCGGCGGATCTTCAGCAGGCGCGCATAGAGCGCCAGCCACGCCTGCTGCTCGGCCATCGAGGCCGTCGGCCAATCCAGGCGCGAGGCCGCGAAGGTGGCATCGGCATTGGGGTCGGGAATCGCCGTGCGGCTCTGCGGATCGGCGAATTCGGGGAACTGGGCGAATTCCCGCCGGCGCCCGTCGCGCACGGCCGCCGCCAGGTCGTCGTGGAAGTCGCAGAAATACAGGAAGGGCTGGGCCGATCCCCATTCCTCTCCCATGAACAGCATCGGCACGGGCGGGGCCAGCAGCAGCACGGCGGCGGTGGCGCGCACGGCCTCGGCCGGCGCGATGCGCGCCAGGCGATCGCCGAAGGCGCGGTTGCCGACCTGATCATGGTTCTGGGTGAAGTTGACGAAGGACGACGGCGGAAGATGGCCGCTCGGCTCGCCACGCAGTTCGCCCGCCCGGTAGTCGGACGCCTCGCCCTGATAGGCGAAGCCTTCGGTCAGGACCCGTGCCAGACGGTCGCGGGCGTTGGCCACGTAATCCTGGTAGTACCCGCCGGCCTCGCCGGTCGCCAGCACATGGAAGACGTGGTGCGCATCGTCGTTCCACTGGGCGTCATAGTGGCGCGGCCGCCCGACATCGTCGCGGGACAGGAACCGCGACTCGTTCGAATCGTTCTCCAGGACCAGATGGACATAGCGGTCGCGCACCGTCGCCCTCACCGCCTCCGCCAGCTCGGTCAGGATGTGGACCGGGCTCTCGTCGACGATGGCATGGACGGCATCGAACCGCAGTCCGTCGAAGCGGTATTCCTGCAGCCAGTAGAGCGCGTTGTGGATGTAGAAGTCCCGCACCGCGCGCTGGGAGAAATCGATCGCCGCGCCCCATGGGGTGACGTGGCGGTCGGTGAAGAACTGCGGCGCATACAGGTGCAGGTAGTTCCCGTCCGGCCCGAAGTGATTGTAGACGACGTCCAGGAAGATCATCAGCCCACGCGCATGGGCCTCTTCCACCAGGGTTTTCAGGGTATCCGGCGTGCCGTAGGCGCGATCGGGGGCGAAGTGCAGGACACCGTCGTATCCCCAGCCGCGGCGACCGGGAAAATCGGCCACCGGCATCAGCTCAACGGCCGTGATCCCCAGCCGGACAAGATGGTCCAGCTTGCGGCGCACGGCATCGAAGGTGCCTTCCTGGGTGAAGGTGCCCACATGCAGTTCGTACAGCACGGCCTCTTCCCAGGGGCGCCCGCGCCAGCCGCCGTCCTGCCAGGCATGGCGCCGCGGATCGACGACCAGGCTGGGCCCGTGGGCATCGTCGCCCTGTGCGCGCGAGGCCGGGTCGGGAACGAGAAAGCCGTTGTCGAGACGGTAGCGGTAGGCGCTGCCGTGCGCGGCCGGAACCGCCGCCTCGAAATAGCCGTCGCCGGCGGCCGCCATCGGGAATTCGCCGCCATCCTCCAGCACGACCACGGGTGCCGTCTGGGCGGGGGCCCACAGCCGGAAGCGGACCGCCCCGTCCCCGACGACCTCGGCCCCGAAGGGAAGCGTGTGGGCGTAGCTCGCGCTCATGTCCGATCCTTCCCGTCGCTGGAGTAGACCCGGATCTGCGCCGGGCCCAGGGTCAGGGGCCGGTGGGGATCGAGGGTCTCACCCGCAGCCTGCGGCGTGACGTCGGTCCACCGGCGGCCTTCATGCTGCGGCAGGACCGCGGCCGGCACGAAGCCGCCGCGCTCGTGCGCGTCGGGATTGATCAGCGCAAGCGTCGCCTGCCCCGCCGTTGCGGCATCGCCATCGTAGCGCACCAGGGCGACGATACCCGACCCCTCGTCCGTCACCCCCACCTGCTCGCCCTCGACGTTCAGTGCGGGCAAGGATGCCTTCATTGCATTGACCGCGGCGACGAAGCCGCACAGGTCGAAGCGCGGCGAGCCCGCTTCCCGGTGCCAGTCGTCCGCACGCGTTTCCACCACATGAAGCTTCTTGGCAAAGCCGTACTCGTAGCCCATCGGCATCATCACGCCGGAGGAAAACAGGGCCGCAAACAGGTAGCGCTGCCGATACCGCTTCTCGATCGTCCCGGCATCGCAATCAACGAGTTCGGCCGCCAATCGTTCCGTGTCGTGGCTCTCGGGAAAGGCGATCGACGGCGCAATCCTGCGGAAGGATTCGTACTGTTCCAGCAGCCAGGGTGCCCGGAAGTCCCACCACTTCGAGCTGTTGAAGAGGTAGTCGAAACCGGCCTTGGCCAGCGCGTCCACCTGTTCGGTCGCACAGCCCAACGTCTCGGCCGCAAACAGGCATTCCGGCATGCGCCGCTTCGCCCCGTCGATCAGGGGTTTCCAGATGCGGGCCGGAACCTGGTAGGCGGCATCGCACCGGAACCCGCGGAAGCCGCAGTCCAGCGCCCAGCCGATATAGTCGCCCCAATAGGCCAGCATGGCCGGATGATGGGCCGCGTCGTCATAGTGCAGCTCGGCCAGATCGCCCCAGATGGTGATGTTCTCCGGATCGTCGGGGTCGACGGCGCGCGGTGAATACAGCTCCCCCGTCTCGTCGCGCCGATACCATTGCGGATGCTGGTCGACCAGCAGCGCATCCTTCGCCGTGTGGTTGATGACGAGATCCAGCATCACCGACACCCCGTGCTCGGCCGCGCGGGCGGTGAACTCCGACAGTGCCTCACCGGCCGGGCGCCCGTCCTCCAGGGCGGGATGCAGGCGGGAAAGGTCCTTCACCGCATAGAGGCTCCCGGAAAAGCCGGGGAAGTGGAACGGGTTCAGGTAGATCCAGTCGAACCCCATGCCGGCGATCCGCGGCAGATGCGCGGACCACCCGGCGACCGGCCCTGCCATCAGCGGGAAAAGATTGTACAGGCGTGGGCCCACAGCTGGCGGTCCTTCCGATTTCGAAGTGGCATGGATCGAGACACGAGGCGCCGGCGCTTGTCCCGCGCCGTCCCCACTACCCTAGCGGGCGGACAGCCCGGGTCCAAGCCCCGGCAGGGGCCCGCAGCCCCATCCGCGCCGATGCGTCACGCCGTCGGCAGATCGGTTGCCGGGGGCGAATGGGTGGGATTGCCCGCGAGGATGCCGTTGATGTTGTGGAACGGCTCGCCGATATGCATCCCTGCGCCGTCGATCGTGAATTCACGGATATTCTTGTCGTGCATCGACCCGCGCATCTTCAGCACCGTGACGCCGCGACGCATCTGGCCGTCGATCTCGACATAGCGCAGCAGAATGATCGAATCCGTGATGGTCGAGATATGCGCCTCCGTCACCGACGTGCCGCCCAGCAGGGTCGGCGTCGTCGCGGTGAACAGGCCCGCGATCTCCTGATGCTTGATGAACGAGGTCAGGCCGATCACGAATTCGCGGAATCCCCGCGGCGTCGCCACGCGTTCCAGCGCCGAAAGGCTGTCGATGGCGACGCGGTTGGGTTTGAAATCGGCGATGGCCTGGCGCATGTGGACCAGGTGATCCTCCAGCCCCATCACTTCGGGATAGAAGCAGACGACCTTCAGGTGGCCTTCCTCTTCCAGCTTGGCGAAGTCGATCCCCCAGCCGCTGGCGTTGCGGAACAGCTGTTCGCGGCTTTCCTCGAAGGCGAACACCAGGCAGCGCTCGCCCGCCGCCGCGCCGCCCTTGAGGAAATGCGTGACGATCAGCGTCTTGCCGGTGCCGGTTGCGCCCGAAACCAGGATTACGGAATCGCGGAAGAACCCGCCACCGCACATCGTGTTGATCTGTTCCACACCGGAAGAGATGCGCAGGTTGGACGACCGCTGCTTCAGCTGGATCGATGAGAGCGGGATGACCGTGACGCCCGATCCCGGCTGGATCGTCAGCGGATATTCGCCCTTCTGGTGATAGGCCCCGCGGAATTTCAGGATCTCCACCGTCCGCCGGCGCTTCTCCTCCTCCAGCACGTTGCGCAGGATGACGACGTTGTCGGTAACGAACTCCTCCACCCCGTAGCGGGCGATGGGACCATATTCGGCGTTGCGTTCCGCCGTCATGATCGTCGTGACGCCCCGCTTCTTCAGCGCCGTGGCGATGCGAAACAGCTCGCCCCGGATCAGCGTCGAATCCTGAAAGCGCGAGAAGATCGCCCCCAGGCTGTCCAGCGACACCCGCCGCGCCCCGATCTTGGCGATCGCATGCTCGATGCGGGCCAGCAGGGCCGCCAGGTCATAGCGTCCGACGATGGTGACGCTGTCGTCGGTGAAATGGGGGGACGCGTCGACGAACGCCCATTTCCCGGATGCTTCCCAGGCCGCGATATCCCAGGCGAAGCTCTTCATGTTCTCGCGGATGTCTTCCGGCGGCTCCTCAAAAGTGACGAAGACGCCGGGCTGGTCGTGATCGGCGATGCCCCTGGCCAGGAATTCGCAGGCAAACAGGGTCTTGGCACTGCCGGCACTGCCGGCGATCAGGGTCGTGCGTCCCAGCGGCAGGCCGCCATTGGAGATTTCGTCAAAACCCGGAATACCCGTTCGCATCTTGGGAACGGAGGATGCGATCATGTTATCCAGCATTGCCGTCCTCTCCACCTGGCGGCGATGACCGATCCAACCCCAGAGCCTCCGCAACCGCGCGAAGGTTCGACAGGTCTCCGATCACGCGCCGAATGGGGGGAGGCACCACCTTGATCAGCGTGGGTGTTGCCAAGAGGTTTTCCTCTTCCGCCCGTTCCGGCTGTTCCAGGATGTCAATGATTTCGAGATCGTGGGGGCCGATATCCAATTCATCGACCAGACGGCGAACGTTGATGAGCGCCTGCTCCGATCGTGGCGTATGGCCGGTGACATAGAGCCTCAACAACAACGGGGCCATACGATGATCCTGATGAGGTACCTTCCGTCGGGTCGCATCGTATCGTCTCACGCAGTCCTGCAGACACCACCGGCCGGCGCGGCTGCGGGCCGGCACCATCCCCGCGCACGCCCCCGCCGACACATGCCCGGTAGCACCATACCGACAATGCGGCGCGAGGCAATATGCCACGAACGTCAATTCTCGCGACTGCCCTGCCCAGAAATCGCCACACTTCCGGTGCGCCTTCGATCCATCGGTCCGGGCCAAAGGTCGCGGGCTGCGACTTCGTTTGCTGACAATATCCGGCCCGCAAGCAGGCCAGAACAGGCGAAGACGAGAGGGCGAGGAGGAGTAGCCGCATGCCATGGTTGCGCAAGGGCTGGTATGCCATAGCAACGGTCTGCTGCCTGATGGGCACGGCCATCGGGGCGGATGGCCAGACGGAGCGCGAAGACTTCATTTCCGATGGCGCACAGCTTCTGACGCAAGACCAGGTTGCCGAGATGTTCACCGGCAATACCTTCCACGGCGGCCTGTGGACCTCCTACTACGACCAGAGCGGGCGCAAGGCGACCCGCATCGGCGATCGCGTCATCGAGCGCGAATGGTGGATCGAGGAGAACGGGACCGTCTGCCAGACGCTGAATCGCACGGGCGAAACGGCGTGCGGACCGCAATTCTATCGGCTGGGCGAGGTCTACCGGTCGTTCCGGGCGGACGGGTCGCTGCTGGTGGAGTTCACGATGGCGCCGGGCAACCCCGAAGGCCTGTAGTCGCCCGCCGGGGCCGACCGCTCAATCCACGTCCGACCGTTCGTCACCGGGGGAACCGCCCTCGTCCGTCGTCATGCCCGACCGGGCCGTGCGGGGGTCGAGTGTGGGCAGCTGCGGGCTGGACGCCGGGACATTGACGAATCGCGCCCGTTCGTCGACCGGCCGGGCGGGACGCCGCGTCATCCGATAGGCGACGAAACCGGTCATGGCCGTCGCCACGGCGGCCACATAATAGAACAGGCCGGCGGGACCGACGGTGTTCATCGTCAAGGTTGCCGCCGTCGGCCCGATCACCGAGCCGACAGCCCAGGCGAGCAGCAGCGTACTGGTGACGGCCACGCGTTCGTCCTGCCCGGCGAAGTCGTTGGCGTGGGCGATGAAGACGGCATAGATCGACAGCGAGAACCCGCCCCACAGGCAGAACAGCACATAGAGCGCCTGCGGCCACCGCGTACCCAGAATGGCGATGGCCAACGACAGGACCACCACCATCGCACCGGCCGTCACGATGATGACGCGGCGGTCGACCCGGTCGGAAATCCAACCCAGCGGCCATTGCAGCAGCAGGCTGCCGATCTGCATGGCCGCCATCAGGGCCGCGATATTGGACGGCGACAGCGCCTGGCGCGCGCCATAGAGCGGGCCGATATTGATCACCGCCGCATTCATCAATCCGATAGCGAAACAACCCACGGCCGCTGCCGGCGCCACCCGGTAGATCTGTCGCAGGCCCAGGGTCTTCAGCTTCGGCACCTTGGGGCTGGGGGCACGCGTCATGGCCACCGGGATCAGCGACAGCGAAAAGGCGGCGCTGGCCGCCATGAAGAACAGCAGTCCGCCGATATCCGACAGCATCAGCGACAGCTGCCCGCCCGCAAACGCCAGCTTCGTCACCACCATATAGGCCGCCATGACGCGGCCCCGCTCGGCGCTGGGCGTCCGCTCGTTCAGCCAGCTTTCGGCCACCGTGAACAGGGCCGCCATGGCAAAGCCTTGCATCGAACGCACGGCCATCCACAACGCCGGCTCCGGCGCGATGGTGAAGGCCAGCGTCACCGCCGACGCCATCGCCGCAAAGGCCGCAAACACCCGGATATGCCCAACTGCGCCGATCAGCCGCGAAACGAAAAGGCAGCCCAGGATGAACCCCGTCGAATAGGCGGTCGCCATCAGGCCGATATCCACCGTCGTCGCCTGGGCGGCATTCATCCTCAGCGGCAGCAGCGTCGACAGCAGGCCGTGCGCCACCTGCAGGATGCTGGCGCCGAAAATGACGGCGGCAACCGCAAGGAACGGGTTGGGCAACGGTCGGGTGACGGTATCGCTGGCGGCCATATCCCGGCTTTACCTGCTCGCGCCAGCGGCCGCAACAGGCCCGGCAAGCGCGCCAGCTATGCCGATTGGCCCAAGCCTGCGCGATTTGCTAGGCTCGGCCGGCCCCTTCCGGACCGGGACCCCCGCATGCCGATCATCCCGCTGCGCGACATCAACAAGCTGGAGCGCATCCCCTTCCAGTATGTGACGGTCTGGCTGATCGGGGCCTGCATCCTCGTCTATCTCTACCAGACGCTGGTCCTCGGTTCCGGACGGGACGGCGACGCCTTCATCCTGGGCTATGCGATGATCCCGGCGGTCCTGAGCGGGGATGCGTCGCTGCCGGCGAAGCTGGGCCACGCCCCCGCCTGGGCCACACTGATCAGCTACATGTTCCTGCATGGCGGCATCCTGCACATTGCCGGCAACATGCTGTTCCTGTGGGTGTTCGGGGACAACGTCGAAGACGAGCTTGGCCACGTCAAATTCCTGCTATTCTATTTCGTATGCGGAATAATCTCGGCATTGTGCCACCTGATGATCGATCCCGGCTCCCCCGCCCCGCTGATCGGGGCCAGCGGCGCCATATCGGGCGTGCTGGGGGCCTATCTGGTGTTGCACCCCAAGGTCCCGGTCTGGGTGCTGGTGTTCTGGCGCATCCCGCTCAGGCTGCCGGCCTGGGCCGTTCTCGGTTTCTGGATCGGCTTTCAGGTGTTCATGGTGCTGCGCGGCGCCAACACTGCCGGCGCGGGGGAGGATTCGGTGGCCTGGGTCGCCCATATCGGCGGCTTCATCGCCGGCGCGCTCCTGATCCTGCCGCTGCGCCGCGAACGGTCGGCCAGGACCGTCGGTCGCTGGCCCTGAGGGCGCGCCGGTGGCCATGCAGGACGGACTGCGCATCGGCATCGACCTGGGCGGCACCAAGATCGAGGGCATCGTGCTGGACGCCGGCGGCCGCGAGCGGGCACGCCGCCGTATCGCCACCCCGCGGGGCGACTACGGCGCATCCCTGCGGGCGATGGCCGACCTCGTGGCCGACCTGGACCATGCGGCCGGCGGGCGGGGCACCGTCGGCGTCGGCATTCCGGGCGTCGTTTCCCCACGCACCGGGCTGGTCAAGAACGCCAATTCCACCTGGCTGAACGGCCGCCCCCTCAACGAAGACCTTGCCGCGGCCCTGGACCGCCCGGTCCGGTCGGCCAACGACGCCAACTGCCTGGCGGTGTCGGAAGCCGTCGACGGGGCCGGCGCGGGGGCCGCCGTCGTCTTCGCCGTCATCCTGGGCACCGGCGTCGGCGCCGGTATCGCCATCGACGGACGCGCCGTCACCGGCGCCAACGCGGTCGCCGGGGAATGGGGCCACAACCCCCTGCCGTGGCCGCAGGCGGCGGAGCAGCCCGGCCGCCCCTGCTATTGCGGCCGCCACGGCTGCCTGGAAACCTGGCTGTCCGGCCCGGCCCTTGAGGAGGACTATCGGCAAGCCGCGGGACGCCCCCTGAATGGGCCGGCCCTGGTGGCGGCGGCCGCAGCCGGCGAGCCCGAAGCCATGGCCGCCCTGGACCGCCATCTCGACCGCCTGGCGCGCGGCCTGGCCCATGTCGTCAACATCCTGGATCCCGACACGATCGTCATCGGCGGCGGCCTGTCGGCCATCGGCACGCTCTACGACCGGCTTCCGGCATTGCTGGCGCGCTGGGTCTTCGGCGGCGAGGCCGCGACACCGATCCGGCCGGCGCTGCACGGCGCTTCCAGCGGCGTCCGCGGGGCCGCCTGGCTGTGGTCCCCCGGCGACGCAGCACGCGGGAGCACGATGACACCAGGCTGATCAGGGCCTATCCGGCGAAGGGCGTCTGGCGTTCCCCCCGCACCCCCGGTTCCAGCGCGAAGAGGGCACCGGACAGGGGGGCGCGGGCGAGGGCCGCGTCGTCCAGTCCGGCCGACGCTGAAGTGACGTACAACGTCCCCAGGTCGGCCCCGCCGAAGGCACAGCAGGTGGGCTGCGGCACCGGCATCAGCAGGGTCCGCTCGATACGGCCGTCGGGGTCGAACCGCTCGACCCGCCCCCCGCCGAACAGCGCCGTCCAGACGAACCCGTCGACGTCGACCGCCAGCCCGTCGGGGAACACGCCCGCCTGCCCGATGCGCGCGAAGACGCGCCGATTGGCGATGTCGCCGGTGGCGGCGTCATAGTCGTAGGCGTAGATGGTCTGGCGCAGGCTGTCGGTGAAGTACAGGGTCCGGTCGTCGGGGCTCCAGCCCAGGCCGTTGGACAGGTGAACGCCGCTCTCCATGACATGCCACCGCCCGTCGCCGTGCAGGCGATAGAGGCTGCCGGAGGAGGATGCGCCTTCCGCATCGTCCATCGTTCCGGCCCACAAGCGCCCCTGCCGGTCGACCTTGCCGTCGTTGAAGCGGTTGTCGGGGAAATGGGGCTCCGGGTCGCCGATCGGCTCGATCGCCCCGGCAGCCAGGTCGACGGTCTTCAGGCCGCTCTTGAGGCCGGCGACGAAACCGCCGCCGGCCCGCGGCATCAGGAAGCCGATCCGCTCCGGCATCGGCCAGGATGCCAGCGATCCCGTTGCCGGGTGCAGGCGATGGACCGTCGGGTTCTTGATATCGACCCAATAGAGCGCTGCCTCGCCGTCGTGCCACACCGGGCCTTCGCCGACGATGCAACGGATGTTCGCGGCAACAGTCACCTCGCTCACGGTCCAGGTCCCTCACTGTGTGCCCGCATCGGCACCGCGGTTGCTTCGCCCGCTCGGTCGGCGATAGGAAGAGGACGATTATGGCGGTTGACCCGCCGGCAAGGGAACCCCGCAGGGGAGCGCGGCCATGGAACTGCATGAAACTCTTCGTCACCTGGGGCTGGCGCCGGAAGACCTGGCGGCAGGCGACCTGTCGGTCCGCACGCCGGTCGACGGCAGCGAGATCGCCCGGCTGGGCCAGGATACGCCCGACACCGTGCAATCCGCCATCGACCGGGCGCAGGAAGCCTTCATCGCCTGGCGCGGTCAGCCGGCACCCCGCCGGGGCGAGCTTGTCCGGCTGTTGGGGGAGGAGCTGCGCACCCACAAGGCAGCGCTGGGCCGGCTGGTGACGATCGAGGCCGGCAAGATCCTGACCGAGGGCCTGGGCGAAGTGCAGGAGATGATCGACATCTGCGATTTCGCCGTCGGCCTGTCGCGCCAGCTCTACGGCCTGACGATCGCGTCGGAGCGCCCGGGCCATCGCATGAGCGAGACCTGGCACCCGCTGGGGCCGGTCGGCGTGATCAGCGCCTTCAACTTCCCCGTGGCGGTGTGGAGCTGGAACGCCGCGCTGGCCTTCGTCTGCGGCGACAGCGTCATCTGGAAGCCGTCGGAGAAGACGCCGCTGACGGCGCTTGCCTGCCAGGCGCTGCTGCGCCGCGCCATGGCGCGCTTCGCCGAGAGCGGGCCGCCGGCCCCCGACCACCTGCTGTCCGTGATCGTCGGCGGGGCAGAGGTCGGCGAGACGCTGGTGGACAGCCCCAAGGTCCCGCTGGTCAGCGCCACCGGCAGCACCCGCATGGGCCGCATCGTCGGTCCGCGCGTGGCCGCGCGGCTTGGCCGCGCATTGCTGGAGCTGGGGGGCAACAACGCCATGATCGTGGCCCCGTCGGCCGACCTGGACATGGCGGTGCGGGCGATCCTGTTCGGGGCCGTCGGTACGGCCGGGCAGCGCTGCACGTCGCTCAGGCGGCTGATCGTGCACGACGACGTCTACGACAGTCTGATGCCGGCCCTGCGGCGGGCCTATGCGTCCGTCCCCGTCGGCAGCCCGCTGGAGCCGGCGACGCTGGTCGGCCCGCTGGTCGACGGCGCATCGGCCGATGCGATGCAGCGGGCACTGGACCAGGCCCGCCATGACGGCGGCACCGTGCACGGCGGCGAAGCGGTGGTCGACGGCGTGCCGACCGGCGGCGCCTATCGGCGCCCCGCCATCGTCGAAATGCCGCAGCAGACCGATATCGTCCGCCACGAGACGTTCGCGCCCATCCTCTACGTGCTGCGCTATCGCGAGTTGGAGCAGGCGATCGCCCTGCACAACGCGGTGCCGCAGGGCTTGAGCTCCTGCATCTTCACCACGGACCTGCGCGAGGCGGAGACGTTCCTGGCCGCACAGGGCAGCGACTGCGGCATCGCCAACGTCAATATCGGTCCCAGCGGGGCGGAGATCGGCGGCGCCTTCGGCGGCGAGAAGGAGACGGGCGGCGGGCGCGAGAGCGGGTCCGATGCCTGGAAAGCCTACATGCGGCGCCAGACGCAGACGGTCAACTACTCCCGCGAGCTGCCGCTGGCCCAGGGGGTGCGGTTCGACATCGCCTGACGCCCTTGCGGGCTTGACCCCCGGGTGGCGGCCGGGCGATATGCGCGCGCCGGAACGCGCGGCCGGGACGCACACCGGGCGCGCAACCGAAGCCGGCGGGAGGACATCATGACAGTCAGACGCTTCATCGTGCCGTTGCTGGCAGGATTGGCCCTGGGGGCCACGGCAACCGCAGCCCGCGCCGACACCGTGACGGTGGCGGTCACGGCCATCGTCGAGCATCCGGCGCTGGACGCGGTGCGCGACGGCCTGGTCGCGCGGCTGGGCGAACTGGGCTATGTCGAGGGCGACACGCTGGAGGTCGTCTACGAGAGCGCCCAGGGCAGCCCGGCGATCGCGGCCCAGATCGCCCGCCAGTTCGTCGGCGACGCACCCGATGTCATCGTCCCGATTTCCACCCCGTCGGCACAGGCGGTCGCCGCGGCGACATCCGACATCCCGGTGGTGTTCACCGCCGTCACCGACCCCGTCGCCGCCGGCCTGGTCACGGATCTCGAGGCCCCCGGCGGCAACGTGACGGGCCTGTCGGACATGATCCCGATGGCCGACCACCTGGCCCTGATCCGCGAGATCCTGCCCGACGTCGCCCGCATCGGCTTCCTCTACAACCCGGGGGAGGCAAATTCCGTCGTCCTGCTGGACCGCATGCTGGAACTGGCCGGCGAAGCGGGCGTGGAGGTCGTCGCCGCCGGCGCGCCGCGATCCTCCGACGTCCTCAGCGCCACACAGAGCCTGGTGGGCGACGTCGACGCCGTCTATATCCCGACCGACAACACGGTGGTTTCGGCGCTGGAAGCGGTGCTGTCGGTCGGCCAGGACAATGATCTGCCGATCTTCTCCGGCGACACCGACAGCGTCGGGCGCGGGGCCATCGCCACCATCGGCTTCGACTATGGCGATGTCGGCCGGCAGACGGCCGACATCGTGGCCCGTGTGCTGCAGGGCGAAGACCCCGGGACCATCCCGGTCGGCTTCGCGGCGGGGACCGATCTTGCCATCAATCCCGCGGCGGCGGCGGCCATGGGCGTGACGCTGCCCGATGCCGTGGTGGAAAGAGCCAGCATTGTCGTGGAGTAGCCGCACGGTCGAAGGGCAGCGCGGCGGCGTCCCGGCGGAGACTGCGGACCCCGGCCGTCCCCGCGCATGAGCCAGGTCGCCTTTCTCGGCGCCGTCGAAGTCGGGCTGGTGTACGCCCTGGTCGCGATCGGCGTCTTCCTGAGCTTCCGTGTCCTGAGCTTCCCGGACCTGACCGTCGACGGCAGCTTCCCCCTGGGGGCCGCGGTGGCGGCGACCCTGATCGTGGCGGGCTGGAACCCGTATCTGGCCACCGCCGCCGCCACGGCATCGGGCGCGGCGGCGGGGCTGGTGACGGCGTTCCTCAACATCCGGCTGCGCATCCTGCACCTGCTGGCCAGCATCCTGACCATGATCGCGCTGTTTTCCGTCAACCTGCGCATCATGGGACGGCCGAACATCGCGCTGTTGCAGGAAGACACCGTCCTGACGCCGTTCCTGGGCGGGACGATGTCGCAATACGAGGTCAAGCCGCTGTTCCTGGCCGTGATCGTCGTCGTCGCCGCGCTGCTGGTGGCCGGGTTCCTGGCAAGCCAGCTGGGCCTGGCCATGCGGGCCACCGGCGCCAATGCGCGCATGGCGCGGGCGCAGGGCATCGATCCGGGCCGCCAGATCTTCCTGGGCATGGCCATCGCCAACGGCCTGGTCGGCCTGGCGGGCGCGCTGTTCGCCCAGACCAACGGCTTCGCCGATGTCACCAGCGGGGTCGGCACCATCATCATCGGCCTCGCCGCCGTGATCCTGGGCGAGACGCTGATGCGCGGGCGGTCGACGCTGGTGATGGTCGGCGCCTGCGTCGTCGGGTCGATCCTCTATCGCATCGCCGTACAGGCGGCGCTGGAGATCGACGCACTGGGCCTGAAGGCGTCGGACATGAACCTGGTGACGGCCGTGCTCGTCACCGTGGCACTGGTGTTGCCGGGGCTGGGCAGCCCCGTTACGGCCCTGCTGCGCCGGGGCGGCCGATGATCCTGGTCGCCGATGCCGCCGTCGTCTTCGGGCGCGGCACGCCGCTGGAAACCTGGGCACTGCACCAGGTCGACCTGACGATCCCGGAAGGGCAGTTCGTCACCGTCATCGGCTCCAACGGTGCGGGCAAGTCGACCCTGTTGAACATCCTGAGCGGCGATGCCCCGCTGGCGCGCGGGCGGGTGGAGATGGACGGCCTGGACGTCACCCGCTGGCCGACCACACGCCGCGCCGGGCTGGTGGCGCGCGTCTTCCAGGACCCGATGGCCGGCACCTGCGAAGGCTTGAGCATCGAGGAAAACCTGGCGCTTGCCGCAGCGCGCGGCACGCGCCGCGGCCTGGGCCCGGCCATCGGCCGCCATCGCCGGGCGGATTTCGCCGACAGGCTCAGCCAGCTTGGCCTGGGGCTGGAAAACCGCCTGGCCGACCGGATGGGCCTGCTGTCCGGCGGCCAGCGCCAGGCCGTCAGCCTGCTGATGGCCACGCTGGCCGGCATGAAGATCCTGCTGCTGGACGAACACGTCGCCGCGCTGGACCCGAAGACGGCGGAATTCGTCCTGGCCCTGACCAACCGCATCGTCGCGGATTATCGACTGACCGCGCTGATGGTGACGCATTCCATGCGCCACGCGCTGGACTGCGGCGACCGCACGGTGATGCTGCACCAGGGCCGCATCGTCTTCGACGTGGCGGGGCAAGAGCGCCACGGGCTCGACGTGCCGGACCTGCTGGCCATGTTCACCCGCGTGCGCGGCGAACAGCTGGACGACGACAGCCTGCTGCTGGCGTAGGGCGCGACGGCGATGCCTTCGTCGTCCCTGCAATTGCTAGCCCGCACTTCTCACACCCGCCATGGTCTGCGTCGCGTCCAGGCCTCCGGCCGCTGCGTCGCAAGCCTCGACCGTAGCCGCTACGCTTTTCGGCTTGCTCCTGACGGAGCGGACGCCTGGACGCGACGCAGACCATGGCGGGTGTGAGAAGTGCGGGCTAGAGGAAGCACTCGTCGATGTACTCGCCCGGGCCGTCATAGGTTGAGATTTCTGCGATCACCCGGTCGCGCCCGTCGATCAGCAGCAGGGTATCATCCAGGCTCCACTCGGCGATGTTGCAGCCGAAATGTTGATCCCCCGACACCCACTGACCATGGAAGCACAGCTGGCTGCCACGCACCGACCAGCTGCCGTAGAATTCGTCATCGTCACTATAATCGGTCCAGAACGATTCGTAGTCTCCGCCCGGGTCGAAATAGCCGCATTCGTAACTGCCGGGATAGGCACTGCCTTCAAAGTACTCGATGAACGCACTGCCGTTGCTGACGTAGTCTCCGATTCCTCGCGAGGTGGCGATGGAGGATTGGGCGGCCGAGCTGCTGCCGCCCGGACCCGAGCCTGCCTGGTTCCCGCCACCGGCCGGAACGCAGGCACCGACAAGCGCCAGCGAGGCTGCAATGGCGGCGGTAACACGGGTTTTCATCGCTGCTCCCCCTCCTGCTGCACCGTTGCGATGCAAACCGGATCAGGAGCTGCCCTTGTCCCGATCTCCCGTGCCGTAAGAGTGGCCTGGGATCAGCCGGGTGACAAGGCACAGATGCTTCGTTGCGATACTTTACGGTCCACGTCCTGCCCGACGGCAGGTCCCCGGCCGGGGCCGCCAGGCCGATCCCCGCGACCAGGGCCCGTCGCCCCGCCCCTGCTTGGCGCGTCAGGCCGCGCGGATGTCGCCGACGAACCGGGCGACGGCCTTGGCCAGGTCGCCCGACCGCTGCGAGATCGCGGACGACGACGACAGGACCGACGCGGCCATCTCCCCCGTCTGGTTGGCGGCCTGGTGCAGGCCCTCGACATTGGCCGAGACGCCGCTGGTCGCGCCGGAGGCAAGCTCGATCGTCCGGGCGATCTCGCGCGTCGCCACGTCCTGTTCCTCCACCGCGGCGGCCACGGCCACGATGGTGTCGCGGATGTTGGCGATCTTCTCGGTGATGGCGCGGATCGCACCGGCGGTGCTGTCGGACACGTGCTGCATTTCCGCGACCTGGCTTGCGATCTCTTCCGTCGCCTTGGCGGTCTGGTTGGCCAGCGACTTCACCTCGCTGGCGACGATGGCGAAGCCCTTGCCGGCCTCGCCGGCCCGGGCCGCCTCGATGGTGGCATTCAGCGCCAGCAGGTTGGTGCGCTCGGCGATATCGTTGATCAGCGAGATCACCTTGCCGATGCGCTGGGCGGTGTCGGTCAGCTTCGTGACCTCCGCCGTGGCATGATCGGCAGACGTGACCGCCTCGCCCGTCATGCCGGAGGACCGGGCAACCTGGCCATTGATCTCGTTGATCGAGCTTGAGAGCTCCTCCGCCGCCGCCGCCACCGTCTGGACGCTGACGCTGGCTTCCTCGGCATTGCTGGCGACATTGCCGGCGCGCTGGCGGGCGTCGTCGGCCAGCCCGCTCATCGAGCGCGCCGCCCCCGTGAGGGAGCCAGCCGCCGCGGTCAGTTCGTCGACCAGGGACTGCACCCCCGCCTCCAGCCGGTCGGCGGTCTCGATCAGCGCCTTGCGGCGTTCCTCGGCCATGCGCTTTTCCGCGGCTTCCTGCTCGCGGCGCATCTCCTCCATCCGGGCGGCGTTGTCCTTGAACACCTCCAGCGCCCGCGCCAGGGCGCCAACCTCGTCCCGCAGGCCGGTATAGGGGACATCGACGTTCAGGTTGCCCTTGGTCAGTTCGCCCATGCGCTGGATGATCGCGGCCAGCGGGCGGGTGATGCCCAGGCCGATGAAGACGGCGATCGCCACGCCGACCAGCAGGATGCCGATGGCGATCAGCCCCAGTTCCAGCGCCCGGTCGGCAAACACCCCGTCAATGTCATCGACATAGACGCCCGTGCCCACCACCAGGTCCCAGGGCGCGAACGCCCGGGCGAACGAGATCTTGTCGACGGGCGGGCCGTCGGGGTCCCGCGCCCACTGATAGGCGACCGGACCGCCGCCATTTCGGGCCTGCACGAGCATTTCGCGGATGAACTGGACGCCGTTCGGGTCCTCCGCAGTCAACATGTCCCGGCCGATCAGGTCGGGATTGTAGTGCACAACAAGCTCGCCCCGCGCGTTGAAGACGAAGACATAGTCGCTTGCGTCTTCGCCATAGCGCATTGCCCCGATGGCGGTGAAAGCCTGCTGGCGCGCCTCGTCCTCCGACAGTTCGCCGCTCTCGGCAAGCTCGTGGAACCGCGCCAGCACACCGACGGCGGCATCGGCCACGCTCTCGGTCTGGTCGATGTGCTGCAACACCAGTTCGTCGCGCAGCCCGACGAGGGAGAATGCCAAGGTCCCCAGCATGCCGACCGCCAGGACGGCGACCAGAATGGTGAGACGGGCGGAGATGCGACACAACCGACACATGGATGGTTTTCCGATCGCTGGCAGCTTAAGGGTTAACACCTATGTCATCTGGATATCAGCCCCTTGGTTAAGGTCGCGTAAAAGTTTGCCGCAGCCGCAGGTCGGCGGGACGGGGGATCGCAACGCCCCGCCCGCCACAACCGCTATTGGCCCGGACGCAGGCGCGACGGCGCCACCCATTCGTCCCAGCCGGAATCGTAGCCGTCATAGGTGATGTAGCACGTGCCGTCCGCCTGCGGCCCTTCCAGCACGCGTCCCGGATACCAAGACCCGTTCCATTCGATCTGGACCACAGCCCCGACCGTGCACAGGCCCCCCGGCGGCAGGCTGCCGACGCGCCGCAGACGGTCGGGCGTCACCCATTCGTCCCAACTGCTATCATAGCCGTCATAGGTGATGTAGCAGGTGCTGTCCGGCCTTGGTCCTTCGATGACATGGCCCGGCCACCACTCGCTTCCCCAGAAGACCTCCACAGGCTGCCCGGCCACACAGGGCGGCTTGCCCGACTGGGCCAGGGCCGCCGCCGGCAGAAGCAGCAGGGCCGCCAGAATAGTCGCGAATCGATGCATGGTTCCCTCATGGATTGACAGGGTTTCCCCGGCAGTCGCGGACTGAACGGCCCGGACGGGCGACGTTGACCCAATAACCGATCCCGGCGCAATAGCGCGATCGCCAGGCGTGCCGGCCCGCAGCGTCGTCAAGGGACCCGCCGGCCATCGTGGTTATCGGGTGGCGCCGGATGGCCCGGACACTATACTGATGACCCCCGCGCCGCCGGCCGCCCGCCCTCCGCTCGCCCGGCATTGCGAAGACCGGCGCATCGGCCGGGCCCGGTTGCGGCCCGGTGCCCCTCATCCCGGACCAAGCACGATGGACGATACGATCCTGCCAGAGACTGCCCAATCCCTGCCCGAAGTTCTGGAGCGGGGCCGTGCGCACGCCCCGGCGATTGCGGCGACCGACGGCCGCGTGCTGACCTATGCGGGCCTGCGCGCATTGATGACCACGACCGTCGCGTCGCTGAACGGCTTCGGCATCGGGCGCAACGACCGGGTGGCCATCGTCCTGCCCAACGGGCCGGAGATGGCGACGGCCTTCGTCACCATCGCCGCCGGGGCGACGACCGCACCGCTGAACCCCGCCTATCGCGAGCAGGAATTCGACTTCTACCTCTCCGACCTCGGCGCCAAGGCGCTGGTGGTGCCGGCCGGCGACACGTCGGCCGCCGTGGACGTGGCCCGGCGGCACGGCATGGCGATCCTGGAACTGGTGGCCGACACGGGCACCGCCGGCGGCTTCACGCTGACGGGCGATGCCGTCGGCACGCCGGCCGCGGGCGGGCTGGCCGGACCCGACGATGTCGGGCTGGTGCTGCACACCTCCGGCACCACTTCGCGCCCGAAGGTGGTCCCGCTGACCCAGCGCAACCTGGCGGCCTCGGCCCAGAGCATCGCCGCCACCCTGGCGCTGACGCCGGACGACCGCTGCCTGAACGTCATGCCGCTGTTCCACATCCACGGGCTGATCGCTGCGGTGCTGTCGTCGCTGGCGGCGGGGGCGAGCGTCTTCTGCACCCCCGGCTTCAACGCGCTGAAGTTCTTCGCCTGGCTGGAGGAAGCCGACCCCACCTGGTACACGGCGGTGCCGACCATGCACCAGGCGATCCTGTCGCGTGCGGCCCGCAACCGCGAAACCATCGCCAAGGCACGGCTGCGCTTCGTGCGCTCCAGCTCGTCCTCGCTGCCGCCGCAGGTGTTGGCGGAGCTGGAGGAGACGTTCGGCTGCCCGGCGATCGAGGCCTACGGCATGACCGAAGCCACCCACCAGATGGCCAGCAACCCGCTGCCGCCGGCCCCGCACAAGCCCGGCACCGTGGGCATCGCCGCAGGCCCCGAAGTGGCGGTGATGGGCGAGGACGGGACCCTGCTGGCCGCCGGCCAGGTCGGCGAGGTCGTCATCCGCGGCCCCAGCGTCACCCCGGGGTACGAGGCCAACCCCAAGGCCAATGCCGAGGCCTTCGTCAATGGCTGGTTCCGCACCGGCGACCAGGGGGTCATGGACGACGACGGCTACCTGACCATCACCGGCCGGCTGAAGGAGATCATCAACCGCGGCGGCGAGAAGATCAGCCCGCGCGAGGTTGACGAGATCCTGATGGACCATGCCGCCGTCGGCCAGGTCGTCACCTTCGCCATGCCGCACCCCAAGCTGGGGGAGGAGGTCGCCGCCGCCGTGGTCCTGCGCGAGGGCCAGACGGTGACGGAGCAGCAGTTGCGGGACTTCGCGCAAACGCGCCTGGCCGATTTCAAGGTGCCGCGCAAGATCCTGTTCCTGGACGAGATCCCCAAGGGTGCCACGGGCAAGCTGCAGCGCATCGGCCTGGCGGCGAAGCTGGGCCTCGGCTGATGCGCATCTGCATCGTCGGTGCCGGCGCCATCGGCGCATTCCTGGGCGCAGCGCTGGCCCGCGGCGGCGCCGATGTCACGCTGATCGCCCGCGGGCCGCATCTGCGCGCGATGCAGGCGAACGGCCTGCGCCTGATCGAAGGCGGGCAAGAGCAGGTGGTGGCCGTCCGCGCCACCGACAACCCGGCCGAGGCGGGGCCGCAGGACCATGTCATCATCACGCTGAAGGCCCATTCGGTCCCGGCGATGGTGGACGCCATGCAGCCGCTCTTGGGGCCGGCGACCGCGGTGGTGACGGCGATCAACGGCCTGCCCTGGTGGTATTTCTACGGCCTGGACGGCGCGTTCGAGAACAAGCGGCTGGACAGCGTCGACCCCGGCGGCCGGCAGTGGGACGGCCTGGGGCCGGAACGGGTGATCGGCTGCGTCGTCTACCCGGCCTGCGAGGTGGTCGAACCGGGGGTGGTCAAACACATCGAGGGCGACCGCTTCACCCTGGGCGAGCCCAGCGGCCAGCGCACCGAGCGCGTGCAGGCGCTCAGCCGGGCAATGATCGCCGGCGGCCTGAAGGCGCCGGTGCGCACCCGCATCCGCGACGACATCTGGGTGAAGCTGTGGGGCAACCTCGCCTTCAACCCGATCAGTGCGCTGACCCATGCAACGCTGGACGTCATCGCCACCGACCCCGGCACCCGCGCCGTCGCCCGTGCGATGATGGTGGAGGCGCAGGCGATCGGCGAAAGGCTGGGCGTGCGCTTCGGCATCGACGTCGACCAGCGCATTGCCGGGGCGGAATCCGTCGGTGCCCATCGCACGTCGATGCTGCAGGACCTGACCCAGGGCCGGCCGATGGAAATCGATGCGCTGGTGACATCCGTGCAGGAGGTCGGCCGCATGGTCGGCCAGCCGACCCCGACCATCGACCTCGTCCTCGCCCTCGTGCGCCAGCGCGCCGCGGTCGCCGAGGCGGAGCGGACCTAGCCCGCGCCGGCAACGGGTTCAACCGGTGGACATCGGCTGCATGTGCACCGATGTCAGCGGCGACCGCGCCTCGCGCCGGCCCTTGGCGCGCAGGCGCCTCGCCACCTCCCGCGCGACGTCCGCTGTGTCGGTCAGGGGCCGGTAGCTCCACTGTTCCAGCGTCCCCGTGAACGCACGGGTGATGCCGGCCTGCTCC
This sequence comes from Rhodospirillaceae bacterium, assembly GCA_020638595.1. GTDB lineage: Bacteria > Pseudomonadota > Alphaproteobacteria > DSM-16000 > Inquilinaceae > JACKIG01. The sequence goes on from JACKIG010000029.1 coordinate 33,981, forward strand.
AGCCCCCGGTGGAACGTGGCGAATTTCGTGGACCGGCCTTGCAGCTGGATGGTGTGCACGGGCTTGCCGGTGCTGGCGGCCTCGCTGACCATGTTGACGCTGTCGCCGGTGACGATCACGGCGTCGGCCAGCCCCAGATAGGCGAAATACGGGTTCTCGCCGCGGCCGTCCCAGACATCGGCCGGCAGGCCGGCAAGCCGCTCGCGCAGGATGGCCGCGTTCCTGGCGCCGGTGCGGCGGCTGGGCGTCACCATCAGCCCCGCACCGTACCGGTCGCAGAGTCCGGCCAGCTGTTCGGCGATCCGCACCGTCAGCGACGGGGTTAGCCGGAAATCGCCGTTACGGCCGCCGATCAGTACGGCGACCCGCGGGTGAGGCAGGGCTGCCAGCCGGTCGGCATGGCGCGCCGCCTCCGCAGCCAGTCGTTCGGGCGTGGCCCGGTGCAGGGCACCCGTCGTCACGAAGACGTTTTCGCCCCGCGCGGCATCGTGGCGGGGAACGACCACCAGATCGAAATACCGGGGGTCGATCAGCGGGTCCTTGATCTGGACGACGAAGCTGCGCCCCCGCGACCGCCGCCTGACCGCGAGGGCCGCGGGAATGCTGCGCCGACCCGCGGCAATGGCCAGATCCGGCCAGGGCGGGGCGATGGCGTCCCCCCCGCCGGAGGCTGCATGGATCAGGCCCATCCGCAGATAGGGTGCCAGCCAGCGCCACGGGGCCCTGAGCGCGATGCGCTTGATCGTCGGCTGGACCTGCAGGGCCTCGGCAAGCCCGAGACACTGGCTTTCCATGCCGATCGTCCCATCGGTGATGACCCAGCAATGCACCATCGGGCAAGCCCCTCGCCGGCATAGGGCACCTGCGATGGACCGGCGACCCACCGTCAAAAGCGCGGTATACGCCCACAGCGGCCGGAAGAGCAACCATGCCGTCCCTATGGGTATTCGGAACATTCATTTGCGATCTTACAATCATGAATCAACAATAGTGGAACGATTATAGTTAAATATTCGGTCCCCGATCACTGGAACGGCGCCGAAGCATCTTGCCGGTTTCCATCGGCGACGGCCGGCTGGACCTGGGTACAGCCGTGCGCAGGCATCTTCCGCTTTTGATTGCGCCGCGTCAGCTGCGGTCGGCAAGCCCCGTCGTCCGGTTGTAGAAGGCAACCGTAATGAACAGCATGTCGACCGTCTGTCCGTCAGCCGACAAGGGCATGATCAGGTCTTCAATGGACGTGAAGTCCTTGTGCGGGCCGACATAGGGAATATTGCTGACGACGGGCCTGCGTTCGCGGACCACGCTTTCCATCGTGGCCCAGAACACGCTGCCGGCCCGCTGGTGGGGAACCTGGCTGACCCAGGCGCCGGTCAAGGGTCGGTGCAGGTGGAAATCCACCATCGTGCCGACCAGTCGATAGCGAAAGTCCAGCGGGTCCGTGGCGACATCCATCAGCACGACATGCGCCAACAGCTCGGGGATCTCCACCGGATCCAGGTCGCGCCGGCCCGGCAAGTCGCGATCGCCCCTGATCCGCAGCCAATAGCCCAAGCTCTGCCGATTAACCGGATGCTTCGGCGCAGGCAAGTCGTGGGACACGGGACTTTACATTCCTCCCGGCATTCGACCATCCGTACTGATAGTATCACGGGACGGTAACGGAGAAATGTTAATAAAACGACAAGCTCGTCTTTCAGGCACATTGAGATGCCGGGGCGTGCCGAAGACTACAGACCCTTGGCACTGCCGCCGGCGGTACGGCCCTGGCGGATCAGGCGCAACGCCGCAGGGCGGCCAGGCGGCGACCCCGGTGGCGTTTGCAGCCATGGCGGCGGGTTTGCCCGCGCTACAGCACGTCGCAGTATTCGCAGCCCTGCCTCACATAGGGCGCCGTCTCGGCAACCTGTTGCAGGGCCGCCATCTGGTTGGCCCGGGACTGCGCCCGGATGACCAGGGTATCCTGGTCGCGCTGAACGAGGGCGGCAAAGGCACGCAGGATGTCGCCGGCCTTGTCTTTCGCATCGTCGATGGTCACTGCCCCGGGGACCACCACCTGGAACGGCACCGCCTCGCCCGTCACCTTGTCGTGGAACGGCACCTCGACGGTGCCGACGAAACCGTCCAGCCCGCCTTCCAGCACGGTCTTGCTTGCCTTGTCGGTGGTGCCGGCCAGAAGGGTCAGATCAACCGCCAGCCCGGTCAGGTGCGCCGCCATGATGGCCTGGGCCGTCATGATGCTGTCGCACCGGGCGGTGATCTCGTGATGCAGCGTCGTTGCGCCCGAACGGACTTCCACCGTCATTTCGGCGGATCGGACGGTCGCACCCGCCGCATCGTTCGGGTCCGGCATCTCGGTGATGCGGATATGCGGCACAATTGTCGGAGAGGTCATCGGCCCAGCCCCCTGTTCGCGGTGATTGCCTCTCTGCCTTCAACGCCGCCGGGGGGCAGCCGTTCCCGGCGGGCACCGGGCAGGGCCTTGCGCCCTGCCGGTGCGGCCGCCGGGCCTTGCGTCACAGATAGTCGCGCGCCAGGACCTCCGCGATCTGCACGGCGTTCAGCGCCGCGCCCTTGCGCAGGTTGTCCGACACCACCCACAGGTTCAGGCCGTTCTCGACCGTCGGGTCCTCGCGGATGCGGCTGACATAGACGGCATCCTCGCCGGCGCATTCCACGGGCGTCACATAGCCTTCGTTGGCACGGTGGTCGACGACAATGACGCCCGGCGCCGCCCGCAGGGCATCGCGCGCCTCCTCAGCGCTCAGGGGCTGTTCCAGCTCGATATTGACCGCCTCGGCGTGGCCGATGAAGACCGGGACGCGCACGCAGGACGCGCTGACCTTGATGGACTTGTCGAGGATCTTCTTGGTCTCGACGACCATCTTCCATTCCTCCTTCGTCTCGCCGCTGTCCATGAAGGTGTCGATATGCGGGATGACGTTGAAGGCGATCTGCTTGGTGAAGATCTCGTGCTCCACCGGGTCGTTGACGTAGATGGCGCGCGTCTGGCCGAACAGCTCGTCCATCGCCTCGCGCCCCGCACCCGACACCGACTGATAGGTGGCGACGACGATGCGGCGGATGCCGGCCAGGTCGTGCAGCGGCTTCAGCGCCACGACCATCTGGATGGTCGAGCAGTTCGGGTTGGCGATGATGTTCTTCCGCCCGTATTCGGCGATGGCTTCCGGGTTCACTTCCGGCACCACCAGCGGCACTTCCGGATCCATCCGGAAATGGGAGGTGTTGTCGATGACGACGGCACCGGCCTTGCCGGCGCGCGGCGAGTGGATCGCCGAGACCTTGGCACCGGGCGACGACAGGACGATGTCGATGCCGGTGAAGTCGAACGTGTCGAGCGGCTGGACCTTCAGCGTCTCGTCCTCGCCGAACGAGACCTCGCGGCCTGCCGACCGCTCCGACGCCAATGCGATGACCTCGTCGACGGGAAAGCGCCGCTCGGCCAGGATCTGCAGCATCTCCCGCCCGACATTGCCCGTGGCCCCGACGACCGCAACCCGATACCCCATCTCCGCTACCTTCCAACCCGCTATGCGTGCGGGAAAACCCGCATCAGGAAACGCAAGGCCGGTGACTATGGGGGTTGTTTCGGCGAATGCAAGGCCCGCGTATCAGTCCGGTTCGGCCCAGGCGTCGCCGGCCGCGCCATAGGCCGTCCAGCCGCCGTCGACGGCGATGGTGGCGCCGGTCAGATAGCTTGCCGCCGGGGACAGCAGGAACAGGATGACATCGGCGATCTCCGCCGGCTGGCCCAGGCGGCCCATGGGGGTCCGCCGTTCCATCGCGCCCTTGTCCAGGTTGCCGCGGTCGATGTTCTGCTGGATGAACGGCGTCAGCGTATAGCCCGGGGCCACGGCATTGACCCGCACGTTGTAGCGGCCCCATTCGCAGGCCAGTGCCCGCGTCAGCCCGGTGATGCCGGTCTTGGCGGCCGTATAGGCATTGCGGCGCGGCAACGCCCCGAGGACGCCGGCGATGGCGCTGCTGATGTTGACGACCGCGCCCGCGCGCTGCGCCACCATCGCCCGCCCGGCGGCGCGGGCCATCAGATAGCTGCCGGTCAGGTGGATATCGATCAGCCGGCGCCAGATATTGCTGTCCTGTTCCACGGTGGGCAGGAAGGTGTCGGGAATGCCGGCGGCATTGACCAGCCCGTCGATGCGGCCGAAGCGCTCCATCACCAGGCCGACCGTGGCGCCGATCGCCGCCTCGTCGGTCACGTCCAGGGCCAGGCCCAAGGCACCGGGCAGGCTGGCCGCCTGCGCTTCGGCCCGCGCCCCGTCGATATCGACCAGCACCGCATGGCCGCCGGCCTCCGCGAATTTGCGGGCCGCCACCAGCGACATGCCGCTGGCACCCCCGGTCAGGATCGCCACCTGGCCGGAGAAATCGAACGTCACCGATCCGGAAATCATGCACCTGCTCCCCGTCGCAGTCGGGAAGCCCGGCGCCCCCGGCTACGGGCGACTGTAGAGCAGGATGACATCGGGCTCACCCGGCCACATGTCATCCCTGCCCTGCTTCGAACCGCCGGGGTCCGAACCGGGTCGACGACCCGGCGGGATGGATCAAGCGCCGGCGCGGCGCAGCACCGGGGCGGTCGGCAGCCGGCCGTCCACCCCGGTGCCGGCATCCGTCCCTAGTAGAGGAACATCGGCAAGCCGAGCGGATGGAGCACCCGCGGCTTGTAGTTCTCCGCGTCGTAGAGCCGTTCCACGTCCACCCGCTTCTGGGCCGACGTGGCCGTATCCACCGGCACGGTCGTGTAGCAGCCGTTCTGCAGCGCCACCATGATGCCGGAATGGCCCATTTCCAGCTGCTGGACGGCGAGGTTGCCGTAGGACGTCGCGACCATGCGGTCGAGCGAATCGGGCGCACCGGCGCGCATCATATAGGCCAGCGACTGTTCGACGATGTCGATGCCCGTCAGCTCCTTCAAGGCGTCGCCGGTGTGCTTGCCGATGCCGCCCAGCTTCTTGTGGCCATAGGCGTCTTCCGGCCCGCCTTCGATGATCTCGCCACCTTCCATCTGCGCGCCCTCGGAGACGACGACGACGGCGTATCCGCTGGGATTCTTGCGGCGATCGTCGGCCACCAGCTTGGCCAGCTTCTGGATGTTGAAGGGCACCTCGCTGATCAGCGCCCGGTCGGCATCGGCCAGATAGGCGGCGATCAGCGCCGTCTCGCCGCTGTTGCGCCCGAACAGCTCGATCACCGCGATGCGTTCGTGGCTGCCGCTGGGGGTGCGCAGGGCGTTGATGAACTCCACACTGCGGGTGACGGCAGTGGAGAAGCCGATGCAGTAGTCGGTGCCGTGGACGTCGTTGTCCATGGTCTTCGGGATGGCGACGCAGCGGAAGCCTTCCTTGTGCAGCCGGACGGCATAGGACAGCGTGTCGTCGCCGCCGATCGGCACCAGCGCCTGGATGCCGAGGCGGTCCAGCACCTGCAGCACATGCGGCGTGGTATCGGCCAGCTTCTTCTCGCCCTCGAAGGTGTACTTGCCCTTCAGGAAGTCCGGCAGGTCCTTCTCGCGCGTCTTCTGCGGGTTGGTGCGCGACGTGTGCAGGAAGGTGCCGCCGGTGCGGTCCACCGTACGGACGGTCGACCGGGTGACGGGCATCACCCACTCGCTGTTCTCCTCGAACGACTTGTCGAGGTTGTAGTTCAGCGGCCCGGCCCAACCGCGGCGGAAGCCGATGACTTCCCAGCCGTTCTCTTCGGCGCGGTTCACAACCGCCTTCATGCAGGGGTTGAGTCCGGGCACGTCGCCGCCGCCCGTCAGGATGCCAATGCGCATTCGGTTGTTCTCCCCTTCTTGGTGGCAATTCCCTGGAGCAAGATTCAGAGATCGGGCCGATTCAGCCTGATGTCTGAATCTTGCTCACCGTCATAAGGTTGGAGACTGATTCCCCGGTCACATCGGACCGACGTGACCGGATCAGGCTCCCATGCCGGCGGGGCCGCGGCCCGGCAGTCCGAGTCGGGCGGCCGGAGCCCGATCTGCGGCCCCGTCAGGCAGCACCAGCCATTGGCGGCCAAACCGCCCCATGGCCCGATCGATACCTGCCTGGCGCCCGGCCGGCGGACGGTGTCCGCGGCCGGGTCGTGCGTTGCTTCGGCCGCGCTGCGGCGGCCGGTCAACCAGCGGTACGAGCGTGTTTCTTCTCCTCGAACCGGAAGCTGCCGCTGACCGTGTCGGCGATCAGGGAATGGGTCGTCAGCGAATCCCGCCGACGCCGCACGCCCTTCAGCAGGATGCCGTCGTTGATGCCGGTCGCGGCGAAGGCGATGGTTCCGGAAACCAGTTCGGTCGTGCGGTAGACGCGCGTGGGGTCCTTGATGCCCCAGGCCTGCGCCATCGCCCGTTCGTCATCGTTGCGGAACAGCAGGCGTGCCCGCATCCGGCCGCCGAAGCACTTCAGCGCCGCCGCCGCCAGCACGCCTTCCTTGGCCCCGGCGGTGCCCATGTAGAGGTCGATGGGGCTGTCGGGCAGGGCCGTGGAGATGATGCCGCTGATCACGCCGTCCGGGATCGCCAGCGTCCGCGCGCCGGCATGGATGGCCTTGGCGAACAGGCTGTCATGCCGGGGACGGTCCAGCATGCATACGACGATGTCGCCCGGATCGACGCCCTTGGCCTGGGCGATGTTGCGGACGTTTTCTTCCACCGTCGCATCCAGGTCGACGACGTCGTCCGGCAGCCCGGGGCCAATGGCGATCGTGCTCATATATACTTCGGGCACGCGCATGATGGTGCCGTCCTGCACCATGGCCAGGACGCTGATGGAGTTGCTGCGCCCCATCGCCGTCGAGTTTGCGCCTTCCACGGCGTTCAGCGCGATGTCGACCGCCGGACCGCCGGACCCAAGGGTTTCGCCGTTGTAAAGGGTGGGCGCGATCCCGCGCACGCCCTCGCCGACGACGACGGTGCCGCCGATCGGCAGGTCCAAGAGGGCCCGGCGCATGGCATCGCTGGCGGCGACGTCCGTCGCCTGCTCGTTCCGCCGCCCGGAAAACATCGAGGCCGCCAGTGCTGCGCGCTCCGTTACCGTCAAGGCCCCTTGGAGCAAATCCGACATGGCGGTTGCGGTCCGCTCGTCGGCCGCCTGGGCATTTGGCATGGATATCCTCCGTTGCTGCAGCTGATCGCCGCGCCGGAGGCCGCTGCCCATTCCCGAGGCAGCCAGCCTTCCGCCCGGCCTGCAAGGCCTGTGCGGGGCCACCCCCAAATCGGACCAAGTCACCGGCTACGGCGACACGCTGACGATGCGCCGTTGTTTCGCACCCGTTTCCGCACCGGAGCAGCCCTTAACCCGCCGCCGACAACCCAATCTGGGGGTTGGCGCTACTCGTGCGTCAGTCTCACTGTACACCGTTCGGCAAAAGCTCTGTCATTGATCCAACACAATCGTCGCCTGAGACGGCCCCACGACGACAATATCGCCATGCAGCGGACCGCGTCCGTTCTGGCGCTTCGAAAGCAAACTAACACGGAAGGCCGCGATGAAGACATTCGAAGCATTCCAATTGTCACAAATTGCCAAGACATCGGCTCCACCGACCTCTTGCATCACTTGCGCCGCCGGATAGCGGCGGGCCACCCCTTGCTGCGGCGCGGCATCACCGGACCCGGCACAGTCCGGACCTGCGGGACCCGCAGGACAGGGCACATCGCCCCCGTCGTCTTTGCAGTTCCGTCGGCGGGCCGGCAGTGCCAGTCTGGAGCCGGAAACCGGTGCCCCGGCGGACCGGCTGCCGGCGCCCAGGCATGAGGACGCCATGCCCCGCCCATTCACGCTGCTGATTGCGCTTGCCTGCGGCTTTCCCCTGGCCGACGCGGCGGGCCAGGCCATCAACACGGTGGACCGGCAGCGGTTCGCCGGCCTCTATTGCGGACTGCTGGAGACCGGGGGCGCGATGGTGCCAGCCTATACCCGGTTCGAGGCAGCCGGACAGACGATCACCGGGTCCTACGGCTTTGCCGACGGGACGACGAAGACCGGCATCGCCGAAGGCACGCTGGGCGAATGCCGGCTGACCCAGGGCGCCGTCCTGGCGTGCACCTGGCAGGACAGCTATGGCTCCGGCGATTTCGAGGCACGGTTCTCCGACGACGCCACCAGCTTTTCCGGCCACTGGACCCTGGGCCAGCCGGGCCTGCCCGGGGCATTTGCCTGGTCGGGCGAACGTGCCGGTGCAGCCGTCAGCGGGCCGGACTGCCTGTCGCAATAGGCGGGACCCGCCCTTCAGGCCCCCTCGCGCAGCGTGCGCAGCGCGCGCCTCTGGCGGCCCTCTTCGTCGAAATTGGCATCGTCGAGCCAGGCCTGGATCGCCGCCCGGCGCGACGGCCATTCCGCGTCGGTGATGGCAAACCAGGCCGTGTCGCGGTTGCGCCCCTTGTAGACCAGGGCGTTCAGGAAGATGCCTTCGAAGCGGAACCCGAACCGGAGCGCCGCCCGCCGCGACGCGGCGTTGAGCGCGTCGCATTTCCATTCCAGGCGGCGATAGCCAAGTCCGTCGAGAGCGTGGGCCATCATGAGGGTCAGCGCCTCGGTCGCCGCGCGCGTGCGCTGCGCCGCCGGGACGATGGCGATGTGGCCGATCTCGATCACCCCCACCGCCGGCTGGATGCGCATCAGCGCCGCCATGCCGATCGGCTCGCCACCGGGCCGGCGCAGATGGAAGAACAGCGGATCGGGTGCACCGCACACCTCCTCCAGCCACGCGGTCAGGCTGCCGGCCTCGGCGAACGGCCCCTTGCCCATATAGGTCCACAGGCGGCCGCTCGCGTCGGCCGCATAGGCCGCGAACAGCGCCGCGGCGTGGCCGGCGGTCAGCGGTTCCACCACCGCATGCCTGCCGGTCAGCGTCACCGGCGCCGGCACGGGTGCGCCGCGCCAGTCCGCCACCGGCAGGCCGATGGGATCGCCGTGCTCCGACGGGCGGTGCCGGCCCGCCCCGGCGGCAGGATCGACGATCTCGTTCGGCATGGATCAGGGCCTCCGGTCGGTCGGCCGCGGCAACGGCGGCGGCAGTCCCATCCATGCCAGCATCGGCGCCCGCTGCGCAACAGCGTGCGGGATTCGCGGGCGGCAAGGCGGCACCGGATGACCCGTGTCATTGTCAGGCGCCGCACCACCCTTGTAGGGTCGCGTGAGATCATCGGACAAGAAACCGGAGGACGTAATCATGGCCAAGGCCGCCCGCCCGCGTCGCAGCATGCTGTACATGCCCGGGTCCAACGCGCGCGCTTTGGAGAAGGGCAAGACCATCCCGGCCGATGCCCTGATTCTGGATCTGGAGGATGCGACCGCCCCCGACGCGAAGGAGCTGGCGCGCACCCAGGTGGTCGACACCGTCCGCGGCGGCGGCTTCGGCCACCGCGAGATCCTGATCCGGGTCAACGGGCTGGAGACACCGTGGGGCCAGGCGGACCTGGTGGCGGTTGCCACCGCCGGGGCCGACGGCATCCTGCTGCCCAAGGTCGAAAGCGCCGACATGGTGCGCAAGGCCGAAGCCATCCTGGTCGGCGCCGGCGCCCCCGACGGGCTGGCGCTGTGGTGCATGATGGAAACGCCGCTGGGCGTGCTGAACGCGAAGGAGATCGCGTCATCGACGCCGCGCCTGGCCGGCTTCGTCATGGGCACCTCGGACCTGGCGAAGGATACCCATGCCGCCCACACGGCCATGCGCCTGCCGCTTCTGACCTCGCTCAGCTGGTGCCTGCTGGCGGCCCGGGCCTATGGCCTGGCCGTCCTGGACGGCGTCTATCTGGACCTGGCCGACGACGAGGGCTTTGCCGCCTCGTGCACCCAGGGGGTGGAGCTGGGCTTCGACGGCAAGACGCTGATCCATCCCAAGACCGTCGCCGCCGCAAACACCGCCTTCGCCCCCTCGGCAGCGGAGATCGAGTTCTCCCGCCGCATCATCGGCGCCCATGCCGAGGCCGCGGCCGAAGGCAAGGGCGTGGTCGTCGTCGATGGCAAGCTGATCGAAAACCTGCACGTCGAGAACGCCCGCCGCCTGGTCGCCCTGGCGGACGCCATTGCCGCGGCGGAGTCGGGCGCGTAGAGCCCGGCCGGCCGGCCTTCGCCCTGCCGCAGGACCTGCGGCAAGGCGGGCCGGGACCGGCACGAGGGGGGCCTACAGCTGCGGCATGCGCACGCCGTCCCGGAAAAACTGCCTGGCGACCGGCAGGTCGGTCGCCAGGGGATGGTCGTCGGTCATCTCCACCATGCCGTCCGGCTGGATCACCATTTCCGCCTGGAACAGGGCGGCGCTGTAGTTGACGACGGCGACGGCATTCCAGCTTCCGTCCTGGCGTCGCACGACCTCGATGGGCCGGGCCAGGTCGACGGCCAGCCGCTGCTGGTCCAGGGTCGCATCCGGCTGCCAGATGAAATCCTGCACCCCCTGCATCAGGTTGAACGAGCCTTCCTCACCCATGATCGACGCGGTGAAGAACTGAAGATACGCCTCGGCTTGTTCCGCCGTGCCGATCCGCAGCCCGAGATGCGGGTTCATGCCATGGATCACGGCTGATGTACCGTTCAGCAGGTAGATATCCCCCTGATGGCGGACAAGCGTGTAGAGGCCCCGCCGCCCGTCCGGGAACAGCCCTTCGACCTCCACCAGGTGCCCGTCGTCGTAGAACGGCAGGCGCAATGCCCTTGTCTGCAGGAAGGTCCCGATGGGCAGGCCCTGGGCGGTCAGTTCCCGTTCAAGCGCCCGCGCGATCTCCCGCGCTTCGCGTCCCGTGACTGCCGCCCAGTCGCCGCGGATGAGCGGCGGCAGCACGAACCCGGAGACGGAGATGTCGTCGGTCTCGGCCGAGCCCCCGGCCTCGTCGACGAAGCCGTCGCAGGTGAGCGTCAGGTTGTAGGGATCGATGCCAGTGTCCTGCAGCGTCGTCGATCGCGTCCCATAGGTGCGCCCGCCGTAGGTCTGGTCGACATCGCCTGTCCAGCGCGCCACGTTCGCGATGGTTGCGGTTTCGGCATAGTAGTAGATCGTGCGGCTTGCCGACCGGACATACTGGTCGTCCCGGACCAGCACGTTCGTGGTGTTGGCGTCGATCGTCCACCACCAGGCGCGGGCCCATTCGTCGTCGAGATCCCGGAAGGTCACGGCAAGACGGATCGGATAGCCGCACTGGTTGGACACCGTGAGCCTGTTGCCGACCGAGCCCGAAATCGCGTCGATCCGCCGCGTCAGGTCGACGACGTCCCCGGCCATGTCCATGAACCGCAGGGCCTTGTCGACACAGGCCTCATCGAGAGCGCAGGTGACGGCAAGGATGGCACCGAAGCCACCCACCACGAGGCGCTGGTTGTCCGTCAGGGATTCGACGAACACGCCGGCGACACTGCCCATCGAAGCCAGTGCATGCGCCGCGGCCTGCGGATCGTCCAGGGCGTGCGCGACGAATTCCACGATCAGCCAGTCGCGCCGCGCCACGAGGTTGCGGCGTTCCTGTTCAAGATCGCGCAGCTGGGCCTCCGTCGCCCCAGCGGCCCCGGTGGCGATCATGCAGGCGACGGCAACCACTCCCAAGAGCAGGCGTCTTCCGCGGCATCCCATAGTCCGGTCTCCCCCTTCGTTCGCGGGCCTCGGCGGCCAGCGCAACCGATCGCGCCCCCGGGCTCCCCGCGTCCGGACGCACGCCTGCACCGCCATGACGGACCCGCATGCCCGTCCGGGCAGGCCGCAACCCGTGCAAAACGGCTCGATGTCCGGTACGAACAGGATCGGAACGCTGTCTGAAATGTACTAATCAATGATATACTACGATTTTCATCTCCATAAAAGAGCATTTCCGCCGAAGTGGAGAAATTTTTCCTTCCATCACAACCCATTCCCCGCCGCGATGGCACTGGCGGTCGGGACCGGGGATCGGAGCATTCAAAGCAGGCTCGGGGTCGCGTCTTTCATCATCGCATGGTGGACGCCGGCCCTTGCGCCGGTCGCCGGGTGAGGCGATTGCCTTGCGAGGCCATCCCATGATGCACTACCCCCGCCGGCACCTGCTGCCGCATCCGGCGGACCAGCAGTCCGGCCGATGGAAAGGGCACTGCCATGCAGCCGATCGTGACCCTTACCCTGAATTCCAGCGTCGATGTGCAGTGGGAGGTGCCGGAGCTGGTGCCGACGCGCAAGCTGCGCGCATCCCACGGCCTGACCTTCCCCGGCGGGGGCGGGATCAACGTCTCACGCGTGATCAAGACGCTGGGCGGGCAGAGCATCGCCGTGTTCACCGCCGGCTCGTTCACCGGCCACATGCTGCGCGAGATGGTGGACGATGCGGGACTTGTGACCCGCGTCGTCCATATCGCGGGGGAGACGCGTGCCGCTTCGACGATCTTCGACCAGTCGACCGGGCAGGAATACCGGGTGACGCCCCCGGGCCCGACGCTGAGCCCGCGCGAGTGGCAGGCCTGCTTCGACGCCCTGTTCGACATCGCGACCGACTACATCGTCGCCACCGGCAGCCTGCCCGCCGGGGTGCCGGACGACTTCTATGCCCGCGTCGCCCGCAAGGCGAGGCAACTCGGCCGGCGGGTCGTCCTGGATACCTCCGGCCCGGCGCTGGCCGCGGCGCTGGAGGAGGGGGTATTCCTGGTCAAACCCAACCGCGGCGAGCTGCGATGGCTGCTGGGATCGGGCATGCTGGGGCCGGAGGACGAGGAGGCCATGCCCCAGCAGCTGATCCGCGACGGCAAGGCCGAGGTCGTGGCCCTTACGCTCGGCGCCGACGGCGCGATCCTGGCAACGCGGGACGGCGTCCAGCGCCTGCGCGGCCCCGACGTCGCGGTGAAGAGCGCCGTCGGCGCCGGCGACAGCTTCGTCGCAGGCCTGACCTACGGGCTGGCGCGCGGCCTGGCCATGGCGGAGGCCTTCGCGCTGGGCGTCGCCACCGGGACCGCGACGGTCCAGACCCCCGGCACCGAGCTGTGCCGCCGCCCGGATATCGAGCGCCATTTCGCCACCCTCGCCGGCAAGCCGCTGGGGGCATAGACCCCACCCCGCGCCGACAGCCGGTGGACGCGGGGGGCCAACGGTGGTCTTATGCTGCCGCCGCGATCCGCCCAGGACCGGCGGCGATCCTGGCCCGCCGGCGGCCGATGCCCCTTGGCCGACGGGCGTTTCGTGGAAGAGCGGAGAGAACGCGCGTGACGCTGAGCAATGTCGAAGACCTGGAGGCGCTCGACCGGGCGCATGTCTTCCATCCGTCGACCCATATGCGCGGCCATGCGCACGGCGAGATGCCGATGCGCATCGTCGAAGGCGGCACCGGCGTCTATATCGTCGACCGCGAGGGCAAGCGCTATCTCGACGCCTTCGCCGGCCTGTACTGCGTCAATATCGGCTATGGCCGGCGCGAGATCGCCGATGCCGTCTACCGCCAGATGCAGGAGCTGGCGTACTACCACGCCTATGTCGGCCACAGCTCCGAGCCGCTGATCCGGCTGTCGGACCGCATCACCTCGCTGGCGCCGGAGGGCATGAGCCGCGTCTACTACGGCCTGTCCGGATCCGACGCCAACGAGACGCAGATCAAGCTGGTCTGGTACTACAACAACATCCTCGGCCGGCCGCAGAAGAAGAAGATCATCTCGCGCGAGCGCGGGTATCACGGCTCCGGCGTCATGACGGGCAGCCTGACCGGGCTGCCGGTGTTCCACAACGCCTTCGACCTGCCGCGCGAGCCCATTCGCCACACCATGTGCCCGCACTATTGGAAGCACGCGATCGACGGCGAGAGCGAGCGCGAGTTTTCCAGGCGCTGCGCCGACGGGCTGGAGCTGATGATCAACGACGAAGGCCCCGACACCGTCGCGGCCTTCATCGGCGAGCCGGCCATGGGCACCGGCGGCATCATCCCGCCGCCCGAGGGATACTGGGAAGAGATCCAGCGCGTCCTGGCCAAGTACGACATCCTGCTGATCGCCGACGAGGTGATCACCGGCTTCGGCCGCATGGGCAGCTGGTTCGGGTCGCAGCACTACGGCATCCGCCCCGACCTGATGACCATCGCCAAGGGCTTGACCAGCGCCTATCTGCCGTTGAGCGGCGTCATCGTCAGCGACAAGGTCTGGCAGGTGCTGGAACAGGGATCGGACCAGCTCGGCCCCATCGGCCATGGCTGGACCTATTCGGCCCATCCCACCTGCGCCGCCGCGGCGCTGGCCAACCTGGACATCCTTCAGGGCGAGGATGTGCCCGGCAATGTCCGCGCCGTCGCCCCCTATCTGGTGGCCGGCCTGCGCGAGGCCGTGGGCGACCACCCCATGGTCGGCGAGGTCCGCGGCGCCGGCATGATGGCGGCCGTCGAGTTCGTCGAGGACAGGGCCACCAAGCGCCCCTTCGACCCGGCGAAGAAGGTGGGCCCGGCCGTCGCCGCCGCCTGTGTGGAACGCGGCCTGATCGCCCGCGGCATGCCGCACGGCGACATCCTGGGCTTCGCCCCGCCGCTGATCCTGAGCAAGGACGAGGCCGACCAGGTCGTGGCGATCACGAAACAGGCGGTGGAGGCCGTGGCCAAGACCCTGGCGTGAGGCCGGCCTGCCGGCTTGGACGGGGTCTCTTCGACCGAGGACAGCGCACTGTCCGCGGAGGTCCCCGCCTTCGCGGGGACGACGATATCTTCCTGGCTCCTGCGTCGTCCCCGCGAAGGCGGGGACCTCCCGGGACGGCGTGCCGAACAGCAACAGCGGTTCCGGCGACGTAGCGCCGCCGGAACCGCCGTGGCCGCATGCTATTCGATGACGATGCTGCAGCCCGATCCGCCGCCGCGGCACCATAGCTCGCCGCTTTCCGGATCCTGGAGGACCTGAAGCTTCGCCGTCTGTGCCCCCATGCCGATGGGCTCCAGCAGTCCCGTCCGCAGGCCCCGTTCGATCTGCCGGCGCAGGCTCGGGATGTGAACCATGCAGTGTGCCGCTGGATCGCCGTCAGTGAACACGTCGGTGAGATGGACCTCGGTGCCGTTGGACAGCCTCAGCACATATCCTTCCTCGCGGATCAGCTCGCTGGGGACACCGTCTTCCCTGTTGAACTGGGGGCGATCCTGCGCCGGGGCCAAGGCCGGAAGCAGCAGGCCGGCTGCGGACAGCAGCGCAGCGGTCAAGACGGCACGGGATTTGAACGTCATGGGTGGACTTCCTCCTGTTCATGTCGGGTGACGCAACGTCGGGACCGACGCGGCGGATGTGACTGCGGTGGATATTCGTCATCCCAGGGAACTCTCACGGGGTATCCCGGCAGAGTTCATCGAAGTGACTGATTGTTAAGTATGACGAAGTTTTGGCAAGCCGATCGGGCGCCGACACAATCGACGCCGATCGGCGCGGCGGACGCGGTCCGGCCCGGCCGCCCGAACGCCATGGCACTTGGCCGGCGGGGCGGGACGTGCTATGAACCGAATAGTTACATGAGCGCCGATCCGTTCCCCCCGAGCGGCCGTTCCGCCGCCCGACACGGTCGACGCCATTCGACTCGTCCTCGGCCCATGTGCAACCATGACAGACGCGGCCCGCAGCGGCGGACCCGAAGCCCCGACCCCGGGGCGCCGGGCCGGCCCGCATGGTGCGGGCGCACCTATGCCGAGCGCTCCCACCCCGTCCAGTGGAGGACTCGATGAACGAAGTTCTCAAGACCATCGGCGATCTGGGCATCGTGCCCGTGGTTGCCATCAACGATGCCGCCCACGCCGTGCCGCTGGCCCGCGCCCTGTTGGCCGGCGGGCTGCCGGTGGCGGAGATCACCTTCCGCACGGCTGCCGCGGAGGAGTCGATCCGCCGCATCGCCGCGGAGGTGCCCCAGGTGCTGGTCGGCGCCGGCACGGTGCTGACGCCGGAGCAGGTAGACAAGGCCGTGGGCGCGGGGGCGAAATACATCGTCTCGCCCGGCACCAACCCCGCCGTCGTCAAGCGCTGCCAGGACCATGGCGTTCCGGTGACGCCGGGCACCGCCACCCCCAGCGATATCGAAGTGGCGCTGGGCCTGGGCCTGAACATCGTCAAGTTCTTCCCGGCCGAGGCCGTGGGCGGGCTGAAGGCGCTGAAGGCCATGGCCGCGCCCTATGGGATGATGAAGTTCATCCCGACCGGCGGGATCGACGCCGCCAACATCAACGACTACCTGGCCTTCCCCAAGGTGCATGCCTGCGGCGGCAGCTGGATGGTCAAGACCGAGACCATCGCCGCCGGCCGCTTCGACGTGATCGAGACGCTGGTGCGCGAGGCCGTCGGCACCATGCTGGGCTTCCAGCTTGCCCATCTGGGCATCAACACATCCGGCGCCGACGCCTCGCTGGCGGTGACGCGGTCCATCGCCGGCCTGTTCGGGCTGATGGTGAAGGAAGGCAACAGCTCCAACTTCGCCGGCACGATGGTGGAGGTGATGAAAGAGCCGGGCCTGGGGACCCACGGCCATATGGCCGTGCAGACCAACAGCATCCCGCGCGCCATCGCCTACCTGGCCCGCAATGACATCGGCGTCGACATGGGTACGGCCAAGGGCCCGGCGGGCGGCCCCGTCAAGGCGGTGTATCTGGAGGGTGAGTTCGGCGGGTTCGCCATCCACCTCTTGCAGAAATAGCCGCACGGATCCGGCGGGAACGCGAGCCTGAGGAGGGGAACTGAAATGTCGGGTACGATCGTCACCTTCGGCGAGATCATGCTGCGGCTGAAGACGCGGGAGTTCGAGCGCTTCATGCAGTCGCCGATGTTCGAGGCCACGTTCGGCGGCGGCGAGGGCAATGTCGCCGTGTCGCTGGCCAATTACGGCCTGGATGCCCGCTTCGTCACCGTGCTGCCGGACAACGAGATCGGCCGCGCCTGCCTGGGCGAGGTCCGCCGCTTCGGCGTCGACACCTCGTCGATCGTGCTGAAGCCCGGCCGCATGGGGATCTATTTCCTCGAGACCGGTTCCAACATGCGCGGGTCGAACGTCCTCTACGACCGCGCCGACAGCGCCATCTGCAAGGCCAAGCCCGGCGACATCGACTGGGACAAGGCCTTCGCCGGGGCGCGCTGGTTCCACATCAGCGGCATCACCCCGGCGCTTTCGACCTCCGCCATGGAGCTGTCGATGGAATCGGTCAAACAGGCCAAGGCCAAGGGCCTGACCGTCTCCTGCGACTTCAACTACCGCGGCAAGCTGTGGAAATACGGCAAGACCGCCATCGAGGTGATGACCGAGCTGGTCAAGTTCGTCGATGTCGGCATCGCCAACGAGGAGGACTGCCAGAAGTCCCTGGGCGTGCAGATCCCGGTCGACGTCACCTCCGGCGCGCTGGACACGGCGCATTACGAGGCGCTGACGGCGCGGATGCTGGAGGTGTTCCCGAACCTGTCAACCATGGCGATCACGCTGCGCGAGAGCCGCAGCGCCGACATCAACGGCTGGTCGGGCTGCCTGCGCGATGCCGGCGGCTTCCGCCTGTCGCGCAAATACGACGTCACCGACATGGTCGACCGCGTCGGCGGCGGCGACAGCTTCGCCGGTGGGCTGATCTACGGCATGCTGACCTATACCGACATGCAGGACGCGCTGGAGTTCGCGGTGGCGGCCAGTGCCCTGAAGCACACCATCTCCGGCGACCTCAACCGCGTCACCGTGGCCGAGGTGACGAAGCTCAAGGGCGGCGATACCTCCGGGCGCGTGCAGCGCTGACCGGCATCGACGGCCCAGTCGGCGCCGCAGCCATAGTTGCGGCGCCGCTGGCCCCTGGAGCCGGAGTCAGACATCAGGCCGAACCTGACTCTAGACGTCGATCGGCTCCAGGCTGGCGTCCAGCAGTCCCGGATCGATCTGCTGCTGCAGCGGGTCGAAGATGCGGTCCATGAACCCCATCAGCGCGTCGGAC
>JACKIG010000003.1 GCA_020638595.1 Rhodospirillaceae bacterium
GCGGGAGATGAGGCAGGAGTGGGGGGCAACCCGTACCGAAAACGCACTGGGGCAATTTCAAGCACAATGGGATCACTGTGCGACTCGGATAATTGCGTAAAATCCAATGACTGGAGCAGGTGCCGTAAGCCAAGGCGAACGGAAACGGCTCCAGGCGTTTGCCCCCGTCCTTTCGTTTGCCCCGTCCTTTCGTTTGCCCCGTCCTTTCGTTTGCCCCGTCCTTTCGGCCCCTCCCCATGCTGCGGAGGGGCCAAGGCGCCCTCACATGATGCCGGCGCCGCCGCAGACGTCGATCACCTGGCCGGTGACATAGGCGCCGGCGTCGCTCGCCAGCATCAGGGCGACGCCGGCCACCTCGTCCGGATGGCCGAAGCGGCGCAGCGGCACCCGGCTGTTGGTCTCGTCGACCCGCTTCGGGTCGGACCAGAGCGCCTTGGCGAAGTCGGTCTTGATCACGCCGGGCGCAATGGCGTTGGCGCGGATGCCCTGGGGACCGTAGGCCACCGCCAGATTGCGGGCGATCTGGTGCTCCGCCACCTTGCTCACCGTGTAGAACGCAATCGGGACGTTGCCGCGCAGGCCCGAGACGCTGGCGATGATGACGATGCTGCCGCCGCCCTGCTCGACAATGTGCGGCACGCACATATGGCAGAGCCAGTAGGTCGACTTGATGTTGATCTCGTAGATCTTGTCCATGGCCGAATCCGGCATGTCGATGGCCGGGCCGTAATACGGGTTCACGCCGGCATTCGGCACGCAGATGTCGATGCGGCCCCATTTCTCCTTGGTGGCGTCGACCATGGCCTGCAACCGCTCCTTGTCGCCCACATGGCAGGGAAAGGCCCAGGCCTCGCCGCCGCGGTCGGCATAGTCG
Organism: Rhodospirillaceae bacterium; assembly: GCA_020638595.1. GTDB lineage: Bacteria > Pseudomonadota > Alphaproteobacteria > DSM-16000 > Inquilinaceae > JACKIG01. The sequence goes on from JACKIG010000003.1 coordinate 875, forward strand.
CGGTTGATCTCCGCCACCACCTCTTCGCACACATCGGCCTTGCGCGAGGAGACGACGACCTTGGCGCCGTACTGCGCATAGCGGGCGGCGATGGCCTTGCCGATGCCCTTGGTGGACCCGGTGACGATGGCCACCTTGCCGGAAAGGTCGAACAGATCGTTGGCGGACATGGAAGACGGGCTCCTGAAGGAAGGTAGGGGGTCGGTGGCAGGGTTTTAGCCCAGCTTCACGGCCTTACGCCAGCCGCCGGCGCAGCGGCAGCAGCAACAGCACCAGGCCGGCCATGATGGCGGCCAGCAGCAGCAAGGCCGGCTGGAAGGCGCCGGTGGCGTCATAGACCGCCCCCAGCGTCAGCGGCCCCAGCACGCCGCCCACCTCGGCAGCGGAGAAAAACAGGCCGGAGGCCGCGCCGGCATAGCGGCTGCCGATCTCGCGGATTTCCACCAGCAACAGCACCATCACCGTCATCATGCTGGAGCGCGCAATGCCCTGGGCGATCAGGCCCACGGTCATGGCCGCGCCCTCGCCGGTCAGCAGCAGCAAGGCGGCCAGCCCCGCCGCCGCGAACAGGGCGGCCAGGATCGCCAGTCGCCGCTCCGGCACCGCCAGGCGCGGAATCGTCAGCGCGCCGAGTATGCCCACCGCCGTCGGCAGCGCCGCCCAGATGCCGGCCTCCGCCGGGCTCATGCCGCCCTGGCGCAGCAGTTCCGGCAGCCAGTTGTTCAGGCCGTGGTTGAAGAAGAAAATGCCGACGCTCATCACCAGCATCACCTGTACCGAGGGCAGCGCCAGCAATCTGGCGAACACGGTCAGTTGCCGCTCCTTCGGCTGGGCCTTCAACTCGCGCTCAATGGCCCGCGCCCTGGGATGCGCCGACAGCGCGAGCCAGAGCAGGCCGCAGCCGAGCGCCACCGCCGACAGCAGCAACAGCACGCTGCGCCAATCCTGGCCGAACCAGGGCATCAGCACGCTGTTGGTGAGCGAATAGGAGACAATCCCGCCCGTCGCCGGGCCGGTGACATAGACGCCCATGGCAAAGCCGCGCTCCGGCCCCCGGAACCACAGGCTGATCAGCTTCGGCGCCCCGATGGAGACCATGGGCCCGCCAATGCCAAACACGCCGACGGCCAGGAGCAGGGTCCAGAAGTCGACCGCATGGGCCCGCAACACCGCGCTGGTGGCGATGAAGCCGGCCGAGAGCAGCAGCCCCACCCGCGGCCCCCAGCGGTCGATCACCGTGCCGCAGGGCGCGGCGGTGGCGATATAGACCAGCTGCCAGCCGCCCAGCACCACGCCCATCTGGGCATGGCTGATCTCCAGGTCGCGCACGATGTGCACCACCAGCGGCGCCATGGAAACCGTGGTCAGGCCGAAGCTGAAATAGACCAGCCAGACACCCGCCAGGATCGCCCAGCGATAAGGGTGGGGAGGCTCTTCGGCGAGCGGCCCGGCCGTTGCCGCCCCAGGCACATCACCCTGCCCGGTCACACCACCTTGCCCGGGTTCATCAGCCCGCCGGGGTCGAGCACGCCCTTGATGGCCCGCATCAGGTCCATTTCCACCGGGCTCTTCACCTCGGCCAGTTCGTCCCGCTTCAGCTTGCCGATGCCGTGCTCCGCGCTGATCGAGCCGCCCAGGTCCAGCACGATGGCGTGGACGACGTGGTTCAGTTCCTTCCACTTGGCCAGATAGACCTGCCTGTCCATGTCCACCGGCTGGGTGACGTTGTAGTGGATGTTGCCGTCGCCCGCATGGCCGAAGGCGCAGGGGCGACAGCCCGGCAGGGCCTTGGCCACCGCCACGTCGGCGCGGGCGATGAATTCCGCCACCTTCGAGACCGGCACGCTCACATCGTGCTTGATCGAGCCGCCTTCCGGGATCTGGCCCTCGACAATGCCTTCGCGGATGCGCCAGAAGTCGCGGGCCTGCTGCTCGCTTTCGGCCAGGGCCGCGTCCAGCACCAGCCCTTCCTCGATCGCCTGGCCCAGCGTCTCCTCGACGCTCTCGCGCAGGCCCGAATGCTCGCGCCCGGCCGAGCAGCGCATCAGCGCATAATGCTCGTACCGTTCGGAGAGCGGGTCGCGCACGCCGTGAACGTGCTTGATGGAAAGGTCGATGCCGAACCGCTCCATGAACTCGAACGCCGTCACCTGGTCGCCGGTCGACAGGCGCAGGCGCGACAGCAGTTCGATCACGCCCGGCACGTCGCGCACGGCGGCAATGGCGGTCACCTCCTCGCGCGGCTTCGGGAACAGTTTCAGGCTGGCCGCGGTGATGATGCCCAGCGTGCCCTCCGCACCGATGAACAGGTGCTTCAGGTCATAGCCGGTGTTGTCCTTGCGCAGCAGGCGCAGGCCGTTCCAGATGCGGCCGTCCGGCAGCACCACCTCCAGCCCCAGCACCAGATCGCGGGCATTGCCGTAGCGCAGCGTGTTGATGCCGCCGGCATTGGTGGAGAGATTGCCGCCGATCTGGCACGATCCCTCCGCCCCCAGCGACAGCGGAAACAGCCGGTCGACGTCGCTGGCCGCCTGCTGGATGGTCTGCAACACGCAGCCCGCCTCCACCGTGACGGTGTAGTCGAGCGGGTCGAGCGCGCGGATGCGGTTCATGCGGCCGAGCGACAGCAGCACCTGCTCGCCGCTCGCATCCGGCGAGGCGCCGCCGCAGAGGCCGGTATTGCCGCCCTGCGGCACCAGGGCGACGCCCGCGGCGCGGCATTCGCGCACGATGGCGGCCACCTGTTCGGTGGTCTCCGGGCGCAGCAGCAGCGGGGCCGCGCCCTTGTACAGGCCGCGCGGTTCCACCAGCAGCGGCGCGAGAGTGTCCGGATTGTCAGACCAGCCTTTCGGCCCGACAATCGCCTTCAAAGCAGCCAAATCGGTCATAACCCGTCCCATCGGGCTCGAGAGTGCGCAATCGGCCTACGATAACGCCCGTTCCGCCGGCCGGGTCAAGAGCGGAGCCGCGCACGGCTGCTGTCTGTCTGCCGCAAATCCGGGCAGCGGCGGCGCTTGACCGCACCCGTCCGCGGGCGAATCCGCCCCTATACTTCGCGGCCGGGTTGTGCCGGCAATCTGCGGAGGAGACCCGAAATGAGTGCAACCGCTATGGTAGCCCCCGAATTGTGGTGGCTGGCCGTCATGGGCCTGATCATGGCCGCCACCTCCCTGCCCTATGTGCTGGACCGGATCGTGGTCCGGGGCCTTTGGGGGGCGCTCGACAACCCGCAACCGCATCCGCTGCCGCAATCCGCCTGGGCCGAGCGGATGAAGGCGGCGCACTACAACAGCGTCGAGAATCTGGTGGTGTTCGCACCGCTGGCGGTCGCCGTGGTGGTGGCCGGCGTCACCGACGCGAACACCCTGCTGGCGGTGCAGGCCTTCGTGATCGCGCGCGCGGTCTATATCGTGGTCTACACGCTGGGCATCCCGGTGCTGCGCACGCTGGCCTTCCTGGTCGGCTGGCTCGCCATCGTCGCCCTGGCGCTGCGGCTGCTGGGCCTGATCTGATCCGATTCCGGCCACGAAAAAGGGCCGCCGCCCACCGGCAACGGCCCTTTTCCCTCGATGCCCGGCCCACGCCTGGGTTTGCCGGGCGGATGCCCTAGTGGGCCATCAGCACCGGTCGGCCCACGACCTGCAGGATATGGCGGGTCACGCCGCCCAGGATCATCTCGCGCAGCCGCGAATGGCTGAACGCGCCCATGACGATCAGATCCGACTCGAATTCCCAGGCGGCGTCGATCAGCGCCTCGCCGGACGAGCGGTCGCCCGGCTCGACCAGACGCACGTCGGCGTTGACGCCATGCCAGGCCAGCGAGGCCGCGAACGCCTTGACCGTGTCGCTTTCGACCGAATCGTCGAGCGCCGACATGACTTGCACCGCCTCCGCCTGTTTCAGAAACGGCATCGCGGCCTTGGCGGAACGGCTCGCCTCCACCGTGTCGTTCCAGAACAGCGAAACCCGCTTGCCGAAGCTCGGCAGTTCGCGCCGCGGCGAGAACAGCACGGGCCGGCCGGTGTCGTAGATCGCTGCCTCGGCGCCCGGCGACAGGTCGCCATCCTCCAGCGAGGGCGCCGGCAGCACCACCAGATCGGCCATCTTGCCGAGCGTCGCCACCAGGGTCGCGCTGTCGCCCACCATGTCCACCAGCCGCGCCGAGGCCTTGGCCTCCGCGCTGGGGGAATCGATCTGCGGCAGGTTTGCGCTGGCGCACCAGCGGTCGAAAATGCCCCGGCAGCGGGCCGCGAGCGTCTCTTCCTCTTTTTCGACCTGGCTTTGCACCATGTCGATCAGGTCGGCGGACAGGCCTTCGCCCACCATCGGCATCACGCTGCGCGGGTCGCGGCGGACATGCAACAAATCGACATGTGCGGGGAACATCTTCACCAACGCGCTGACCGCGGCCAGGTCGACCACGTCGCTCTCGGCCCCTTCCAACATTGTCAAAACTGTGCGGATGGTCATGGGCACAGACTCCTTCGCCATTCTGGATCCCGGTGATCTCGACACCACTGTAGGCCGCCACCCCGGAACCGCGCTGATATAGGTCAACCCAAGCCAATACTACGGCCCGGCTTTGGGCGAAACCCTACACGCATCCGCGGGTGCCCGTGCAGAAAAATTTCGCTATAGGGTACGGAAAGACGCCACACCCGCCCCTGACCGGAGGCCCCCATGCGCATCGACTGCCGGACCGATCCCACACGCTACAAACACTGGCGTCTGGATGTGGACGGAGAGACCGCCACGCTCTGGCTCGATGTGGCCGAAGACGGCGGCCTGCTGCCCGGCTATGAGCTGAAACTCAACTCCTACGACCTGGGCGTCGACATCGAACTGGCCGACGCGGTGCAGCGACTGCGCTTCGAACACCCCTCGGTCCGGGTCTGCGTGCTGCGCTCGGCCAAGCCGCGGGTGTTTTCCGCCGGCGCCAACATCCGCATGTTGGCCGGCGCCAGCCATGTCCACAAGGTCAATTTCTGCAAGTTCACCAACGAGACCCGCAACACCATGGAGGACGCCAGCGCCGCGTCCGGCCTGAAATTCCTGGCCGCGGTCGACGGCGCCTGCGCCGGCGGCGGCTATGAGCTGGCGCTGGCCTGCGACGAGATCCTGCTGGTCGACGACGGCACCTCCGCCGTCGCCCTGCCGGAGGTGCCCTTGCTGGGCGTGCTGCCGGGCACCGGCGGGCTCACCCGCGTCGTCGACAAGCGCCATGTCCGCCGCGACCGCGCCGACGTGTTCGCCGGCATCGAGGAAGGCGTGAAGGGCAAACGCGCCGTCGACTGGCGCCTGGTCGACGCCGTTGCCCCCCGCTCGGGCTTCGATGCGGCGGTGGCGGCCCGTGTCCGGGCGCTGGCCGCCGGCTCGAAACGCCCCGCCGGCGCGGCGGGCGTCGCGCTGCCGCCGCTCGCCAAGACCGTCGCCGACGACGGCCTCGCCTACCCGCATCTCTCGGTGGAGATCGACCGCGCCGCCGGCACCGCCCGCCTCGTGCTGGCCGGGCCGAGCGGGCCGCCGCCCGCGGACGCCGTCGCCCTGCACGCCGCGGGCGCGGAGACCTGGAGCCTCGCGGCCGCGCGGGCGCTGGACGACGCCATCCTGGAACTGCGCCTGAACGAGCCCACCATCGGCGTCTGGCTGCTGGAGACCCAGGGCGACCCGGCGCAGGTGCTGGCGCACGAGACCGCCCTGGCAGAGGCTGCCGCCGGCGACTGGTTCGCGGCCGAGATCCGCGCCTACTGGAAGCGGGTGTTCAAACGCCTGGACGTGACCTCGCGCTCGCTGGTGGCGCTGATCGGCCCCGGCTCCTGCTTTGCCGGCCTGCTGGCCGAACTCGCGCTCGCCGCCGACCGCAGCTATATGCTGATCGGCGGGCTGGAGGGCGACAACCGGCCGGAGGCGCACCTCACGCTCTCGGCCCTGAATTTCGGGCCGCTGCCCATGGCCAACGGCCTGTCGCGTCTCGCCACCCGGTTTTTCGGCGACCCGGCCGCGCTGGAGGCGATCGGCGCCGCCGCGGGCGCGCCGCTCGACGCCCGGCAGGCTGAGGCGCTGGGCCTCGTCACCTTCGCCTATGACGACATCGACTGGGAGGACGAGGTCCGCCTCGCCCTGGAGGAGCGCGCCAGCTTCTCACCCGACGCGCTGACCGGCCTGGAGGCCAATCTGCGCTTCCCCGGCCCGGAGACCATGGAAACCAAGATCTTCGCCCGCCTCAGCGCCTGGCAGAACTGGATCTTCCAGCGCCCCAACGCCGTCGGCGCGGAGGGCGCGCTGAAGCGCTACGGCACCGGCCAGAAACCGGCCTTCGACCGCAACCGCACATAGCCGATACTGCCCTTCCCCGGACGCGCACAGCGCGATCCGGGGCCTCCCTCGGGTGGGCGCCTCTCCCGCTCATCCCGAACGCCAGGCCCTACGCCCGCGCAGGCGGCGGCGGGGGCCGGCGCTTCGCCTGCTGGATCAGCCGTTCCAGGCCGTTCAGAAAGCGGGAACGGTCGGCCTTGGAGAACGACCGGCCGCTGCCGCCCGCCGCCAGCGGGTTGGCGGCACGGATATCCGCCATCAGGTCGCGCATGGCCATGCGGTTGCCGATATTCGCCCGCGTGAACACCTCGCCATTGTGGTTGATCGCCTCTGCGCCCGCATCCAGGCAGCGCAAGGCCACCTGGATATCGCCGGTGACGCAGATGTCGCCCGGTCCGATCCGCTCGGCGATCCATCGGTCCGCCGCGTCCGCCCCCTGGCTGACGATCACCGTTTCCACCAGCGGATGCGGGCTCGGGCGCAGGCCGCCATTGGAGACGATCCGCACCTTCAGCCGGTGCCGTTCCGCGACCCTGAGGGCCTCCGCCTTCACCGGGCAGGCATCGGCGTCGATATACAGCATTCCCGGTCCTCAACCGCCCCGGCCGGGCCTCACAGGCCCAGCACCGCCTTGGCGATAATGTTCTTCTGCACCTCGTGGCTGCCGCCGGCGATCGACATGGCACGGGCCTCGAAATAGTCGGGGGCCATGCGGAACAGATAGTCCGGCCCCACCGGCGCCTCGTTCCAGCCGCCGCGGATCGCTTCCGGCACATAGGGCTGGGCGCTGTAGCCGCCGGCCATCATCATCAGTTCGTGGATGCGCTGGAACACGTCGCCGGTGCGCATTTTCAGCACGCTCGCCTCCGGCCCCACCGGCTGGTCGGCGCTGGCATTCGCCAGCTGGCGCAGCGAGGTGACCGATAGCGTTTCCAGCGCGATTTCCGCCTCGGCGATCAGGTGCCGGAACTCGTCATTCTCCGCCAGCGGCCGGCCGTCCATCTCCTGATCGGCGGCGATCGCCTTCAGCTTCGCCAGATTGCGCTTGTTGATCGAGATGTAGGAGGCGTTCGAACGTTCGTGCCCCAGCAGGTATTTGGCAATGCTCCAGCCCTGGCCCTCTTCGCCGATCCGGTCGGCGACCGGCACGCGCACATTGTCGAAGAATTCCTGGTTGAAACTGTGGCGGCCGTCGAGCGTGATGATCGGGTTGATGGTGATGCCGGGCGTCTTCAGGTCGATCAGCAGGACGGTGATGCCTTCCTGCTTCTTGCCGGTGTTGTCGGTGCGCACCAGGGCGAACATGCGGTCGGCGCAATGGGCATAGCTGGTCCAGATCTTGGTGCCGTTGACCACATAATGGTCGCCGTCCCGCACCGCCGTCGTCTTCAGCGAGGCGAGGTCGGAGCCGCTGCCGGGCTCGGAATAGCCCTGGCACCAGATTTCCTCGCTGGTCAGGATTTTCGGCAGGTATTTCTTGCGCTGTTCCGGCGTGCCATAGGCCAGCAGCACCGGGCCGACCATGCGAGTGCCGAAATGGACGGTGCGCGGCGCGCCGCCCATGAACAGCTCTTCCTCGAAAATATACTTCTCGGCCAGGCTGAAACCGGGGCCGCCGTCCTTCTGGTCCCAGTTCGGCGCGATCCAGCCGGCGCCGGACAGGATCTTCATCCAGCGCGCATAGTCGTCGCGGCTCAGTTCGATGCCGCGGTCGACCTTGTCCTTGATGTCGGCGGGCAGGTTTTCGGCCGTCCAGGCGCGGATGTTCGCGCGGAAGGCCTGCTCTTCGGCGGTGAAACGAAGGTCCATGAAACAAAGGCTCCGGGGAAGCGTTGGCGTCCCCGGAGCCTAAGCCAGCCTCAAAGGCTAATCCAGCCCTTCCGGACGGCTACTCCAGCAGCGCATTCGGCAGCCAGAGGGCGATGCCCGGGAATGCGATCACGAGGGCCAGGCCGATCACCTGCAGGCTGACGAACGGGATGATGCCGGCATAGATATCCTGGATTTTCACCGAACTGGGCGCCACGCCCTTCATGTAGAACAGCGCGAAGCTGAACGGTGGCGTCAGGAACGAGGTCTGCAGGTTCGTCGCCACCAGGATGGCGAACCAGTAGATCACGTCCCGGCCGACCACATGGTCGCCGAAATCCATGATGGCCACCACCGGCGCGAACACCGGCAGCACGATCAGGGTGATTTCGATGAAGTCGAAGAAGAAGCCCAGGATGAAGATCGTCGCCATCAGCACGATCAGAATGCCCCAGGAACCGAAGCCCAGCGCCTCGATGCCCGCGATGATCAGATCCTCACCGCCCAGCGAGCGGAACACGTAGGAAAACGCGGTCGCGCCCATGAAGATGAAGAAGATCATGCCGCAGATGATGGCGGTGCGCTCGCACACTTCCCGCATCACCCCGCCCGTCATGCGGCCGTTGAAAATGGTGAGCAGGATGGCACCGAACGCGCCGACGCCGGCCGCCTCGGTCGGAGTGGCCCAGCCGGCGAAAATCGAGCCCAGCACCAGCACCATCAGGAAGACCGGCGGCACGAAGCCCTTCAGCACCATCTTGCGCATGGAGCCGTGGGATTCGACCAGGGAGTTGTCCTTCACCCGGGGCGCCATGCTGGGCTTCACCCGGGCGATGATCAGGATATAGACCAGATAGAGCGACGACAGCAGCAGGCCGGGGAAGATCGCGCCGAGGAACAGATTGCCGACAGACAGCGCCAGCAGGTCGGCCATGATCACCAGCATGATCGAGGGCGGGATCAGAATGCCGAGCGTCGCCGAAGCCGCGATGGTGCCGGTCGACAGCGACTTGGCATAGCCGGCGCGCAGCATGGTCGGCAGCGCCATCAGCGTCATCATCACGACCGAGGCACCGATAATGCCGGTGGTCGCCGCCATGATCGTGCCCATCAGCGTGACCGACATGGCCAGGCCGCCCGGCACCTTTTTCAGCAACACGTCCAGGATTTCGAGCAGGTCGTTGGCGACGCCCGACCGCTCCAGCATCGTGCCCATGAAGATGAAGCAGGGCACCGCCACCAGCACGAGATTCTCCACCGCGCCGCCCCAGATGCGGACCGGGATGTTGAAGAACTCCATGACGGAGAACATGTCGTAGAACGAGCCGATGAAGCCGAACAGCAGGCCGATACCGCCGACGACGAACGCAACCGGGATCCCGGAGAACAGGCCGAAGGCCAGCCCCAGGAACATGATCACTGGGAGATAATCTTCCCAATACATGAGCGTGAATTCCTTCCGAGACGCCGGAGCTTAATATTTGATTTCGGGGTGCGGATCGTTGTCCGCTTGCACATCGCTGTGCTCAAGATCGTCTTCCAGCGTATGCCCGGGGCCGTACACGTCCTCATCGTCCAGATGCGGCAGGTGTTCCGCCACGGCGGACGTCAGCATGTTCATCTTGACGTCGTCGCGCAGGTGTTCCGCGCCGAACAGGTAGACGATGTGGCGCAGGAAGGTGGTCACGCCGGCCAAAAACACCAGGATCAGGCAGAGCAGCAGGAAGGCCTTGATGATCCAGCGGTGCGTCAGGCCCGTCATCGCCACCGACACCTCGTTGGAGGCGTAGGAGAGATAGACGAAATCGGCGCAAAGAATGCCGATGACGATGGTGTAGGGGAACAGGAACACGCAGAGGCCGATCATTTCGATCCACGCCTGCTTGCGGTCGCTGACCTTTTCGCGCAGCACGTCGACGCGCACATGGGCGTTCATGGTGTAGGAAAACCCGATGGCCAGCATGAACAGGGCACCATGCAGATGCCATTCCCATTCCTGCAGCTTGGTCGGCGACAGCACCTGGTAGAGCGAGGAGTCCTGGATCGCCTGCTGAATGGCGCCGCCGAACAGTTTCCGGGTCAACACGTCGAACATGATGACCGCGATCAACGGGATCATCAGCCAGGAACCGGCTCGTCCGAAGAATTGCGGGATCTTTTCGATTCGATCCGCGATGTCGAGCAATTTGCGCATGAACGCTTCCACCCTATCTGGTGTTTCAGCCTCGTAAATCGGGCTGTTGCGAGTGAGGAATGGGGTTTGTGGAAAGGGTCAAAAGAGAGACCTCGGGGCGGACCCCGCCAGGGGGCACCCCGAGGCCGAAAGCAATCACACCGGACACGACCGCGATGGCGATGTCCGGCATGACGGGCGCGGCTTACTTCAGGTAGCCGTTTTCGCCCCAAAGCTTGTATTCCTCACGGAATTTCGAGAACGAGGCCCAGATCTTCTTCGCGTCATCGTTGTCGCCGATCTCGTTGACGACGACTTCCTTCCAGGCCGCCTCGAACTTGTCGAGCGTCTCTTGGGGCCAACGGTGGATGGTGACGCCCTTCGTCTCGAAGAACTTCATCGCCGCGCCCTGGATCGCCTCACCCTCGGCAAAGCCGCGCAGGGTCTGCGCCTGGCAGGCCTGGTCGACCATGACCTTCTGGCCGTCGCTCAACTCGTTGAACTTGTCCATGTTGAAGATCATTTCGCCCAGCGTCGCCGGCTGGTGCCAGCCGGGGAAGTAGTTGTGCTTGGCGATCTGGTAGAAACCGTAGTCCTTGTCGATGGCCGGCATGGAGAATTCGGTCGCGTCGATCGAGCCCAGTTCCAGCGCCGGATAAATGTCGCCACCGGCCAGCAGCTGGGTGGAGACGCCGAACTTTTCCATCACCTTGGCGCCCAGGCCGAAGAAGCGCATCTTCAGGCCCTTGAGATCATCCAGGCTCTTGATTTCCTTGCGGAACCAGCCAGAGGATTCCGGCGGGATCAGGTTGCAGACAAACATTTTGATGTTGTCGCGGGCGTACATTTCGTCCGCCAGTTGCTGACCGCCGCCATGGCGCATCCACGCCATGTATTCGCCGCCGCGCGGGCCGAACGGCACCGCGGAGAAGAAGGCATAGGCAAAGTTCTTGTTGACGTTATAGCCGGGGGTGCCCCATGCGCCGTCGATCGAACCGGTGGAGACCGGATCGTAATATTGCGTGCCCGGAACCAGCGCGCCCGGCTCGAACACCTTCATCTGGACTTCGCCGTCGGACATTTTTTCGATGGCGTCGGCCACGTTGTGCGGCCCCGGGCCGATGATGACGATGTTCTTGCTGAAGGCCGAGTGGATCTTCATCCGAACGCGCGCATCGGCATTGCTGACCGCAGCGACGGTGGAGACCGCCACCGCCGCAACGGCGACGCTTTTCAAGAGAGAGCTGAGACGCATAATTCCTCCCGTTTAGGAATTTGAGACAGTTAAGCCAACAAGCCGAAACCCTGGGGGCGCGGACCAATGCGTCTGACGCAACACAGGTCTGCGTCAGACGCTTGTTTCAAGCATGTTTGTGGCGGAGTCTCAAGCTCTGAATGTCGCGGTCTCTTGAAATCTCCCCCTAAAGGCCCAGAACGCGCTTGGCGATGATGTTGTGCTGGATCTCGTTCGATCCCGCAAAAATTGAATGCTTGCGGTTATTGAAGTAGTGCGCAGCTAAAGCGTTAATATAGTCCGCACCACCAATTGGCTCCTCGTTCCAGCCATGCTCCAGCGCGCCCAGCACGAACGGGTTGGCGTAATAGCCCACCGCCTCCATTTTCAGCTCGCTCAGCCGCTGGATGATCTCCGAGCGGCGGATTTTGATCATCGAGGCTTCCAGGCCCATTTCCGCATCCGCCTTCATCTTCGAGAGCAGGCGCAGCATCTGGACTTCGAGCGTCATCAGCTCGATCTCGACCTCGGACATCTTGCGCGCGAAGTCGGGCTGTTCGGCCAGCGAGCCGCCGGCGCCGTCCGGCTCCTCGTTCGCGATCTGCCGCAGCTGTTCGATGGACTTTTTCAGGCCGCCGAGCGCGCCGCCGCCCATGCGCTCGTGCCCCAGCAGGTATTTGGCGACGCTCCAGCCGTCGTCGATCTCGCCGATGACATTGGCCGCCGGCACGCGCACGTCCGAGAAGAACACCTCGTTCACCTCGCGCGTGCCCTCGATGGTGATCAGCGGCTTCACCTCGACGCCCGGCGTGTTCATGTCGACCAGGATGAAGGTGATGCCTTCCTGGCGCTTGCCGGTGTTGGAGGTGCGGACCAGGCAGAAAATCCAGTCGGCCATGTGCGCGGACGTGGTCCAGATCTTCTGGCCGTTCAGCACGAAATCGTCGCCGTCGCGCTCGGCCCGCATTTTCAGGCTGGCGAGGTCAGAGCCCGAGCCCGGTTCGGAATAGCCCTGGCAGAAGGTGCGCTCGCCCGCGACGATTTTCGGCAGGAAGTCCTTCTTCTGCGCGTCGGTGCCGAAGCGCATCAGCACGGGCCCGCACATGGTGATACCGAACATGATCAGCCGCGGCGCACCCGCCAGCGAGGCTTCCTCGTCATAGATGTATTTCTGGTTGACAGTCCAGGCCGGATCGGGGCCGCCCCATTCCGGCGGCCAGTTCGGCGCGACCCAGCGCTTCTCATAGAGCTTGGTGTGCCAGTCCCGGATTTCCTCGCGGCTGACGCCGAAGCCGTTGTGGACCTTGTGGGCGATGGCGGGCGGCAGGTTCTCGCGCATAAACGCGCGCACTTCCTCGCGCCAGGCTTCGTCTTCGGCGGTAAAGGCCATGTCCATCGGGCGGCTCCTTCACGATTGCATCGGGCTGTGGTTTCGGCTCAGTTGTACCGGCGAACACGCCAGAGGAAAAGCCAGATGAACCAGGACCAACTCGTCGCCACCCTGAAGCGGGTGTCCACCGCGACCCTTACCATGCAGTTGCTGAAGCGCGGCATTCGGCAGGTCTGGATGTTCGGCCCGAAACCGCTCTCGGACGGCCAGGAGCGCATTGCCGGCCCGGCCTTCACGCTGCGCTTCATCCCCGGCCGCGAGGATCTGTCGGGGCCGGAGATCCTGAAGCGCACCGACCTGGCCCAGCGCCGCGCCATCGAGGAATGCCCGCCCGGCCACATCCTGGTGGTGGATTGCCTGGGTCTCGCCGACGGTGCGGCCATCGGCGACATCCTGGCGACGCGGATGCAGGTGCGCGGCGTCGCCGGCATGGTCAGCGACGCCTGCGTGCGCGATGCCGACGGCGTCAAGGCCAGCGGCCTGCCGGTCTGGTGCCCGGGCGCGGCCGCGCCGGCCAGCGTCGCCAGCCTCTCGGACGGCGATCTGAACGTGCCCATCGGCTGCGGCGGCGTCGCCGTCATTCCCGGCGACTGGGTGGTCTGCGACAATGACGGCGTCGTGGTCATCCCCCAGGCGCTGGTGCAGGAGGTGGCCGAAGGCGGGCTGGAGCAGGAATTGCACGAACAGTTCATCCTGCAACAGGTCAAGGACGGCGCCAAAATCCCCGGCACCTATCCGCCGAACGCGGACAATCTGGCCAAATACCAGGAGTGGAAGGCAAAGACCGGCGGCTGACGGCCGCCCGTCCTTACCGCCCCCGCCGTCCCTCTTCGCGCAACCCATCAGGAGCCGCCCCGATGGCGCTACCGGCCTCGCTGCACTCCCGCCTCCGCCTGCCGCTGATCGCGGCGCCGATGTTCCTGGTCTCCGGCCCGGATCTGGTCATTGCCGCTTGCCGGGCCGGCGTCATCGGCTCCTTCCCGACCATCAACTGCCGCACGGTCGCGGAACTGGCCGAATGGCTGGTGCGCATCGACGCCGAACTGGGGCCGGAGCATGCGCCGGTGGCGCCGAACCTGGTGGTGCACCGTTCCAACAGCCGCCTCGCCGACGATCTGGCGCTGATCTGCAAACACAAGCCGGCGCTGGTGATCGCCAGCGTCGGCTCGCCCGCGCCGATCATCGACGCGATCCACGGCTATGGCGGGCTGGTATTCGCCGACATTGCCAGCATGCGCCATGCGGAGAAGGCGATTGCGGCCGGGGCCGACGGCCTGATCCTGCTGACCGCCGGCGCCGGCGGCCAGACCGGCTGGGCCAACCCGTTCGCCTTCGTGCGCGGCGTGCGCCGCCTGTTCGACGGGCCGGTGGTGCTGGCAGGCGGCGTCGGCGACGGCCAGGCCCTGCTGGCGGCCGAGGCGCTGGGCTGCGACCTCGCCTATATGGGCACCCGCTTCATCGCCACGGCCGAGAGCATGGCCAAGGACGCCTACAAGCAGATGCTGGTCGCCTCCGGCCTGGACGACATCAAGCTGACGCGGGCGATGACCGGGTTGGAGACCAACATGCTGATCCCCTCGCTGCTCGCCGCCGGCCTC
>JACKIG010000030.1 GCA_020638595.1 Rhodospirillaceae bacterium
CTTCCAGCCGCCCTCGCAGCGGGTGTACGTCACCGTCTGGTAGAAGTAGTTGAGGATCTCCTCCTTCGACATGCCGAAGATGCGCTCGCGCACCGGGTCGCGCGCCTCCGCGGCGCAGTCGGCCAGGTAGCTTTCCGTCTCGTTGCTGTGCAGTGCGAACAGCAGCGTCGTCGCCGGCAGCTTGCGCCGCCGGTCGATGCGCACATAGACGTGGTCCTTGGCGTCGAACTCAAAGTCCAGCCACGATCCGCGGTAGGGGATGACGCGGGCGGCGAACAGGTACTTGCCCGACGAATGCGTCTTGCCCTTGTCGTGGTCGAAGAACACACCGGGCGAACGGTGCATCTGGCTGACGATCACGCGCTCGGTGCCGTTGATGACGAAGGTACCGTTCATCGTCATCAAGGGCATGTCGCCCATGTAGACGTCCTGCTCCTTGATGTCGCGGATCGACTTGAGGCCGGTATCCTCCTCCACGTCGAACACGGTCAGGCGCAGCGTCACCTTCAGCGGCGCGGCATAGGTCATGCCCCGCTGCTGGCATTCCTCGACGTCGTATTTCGGCTCCTCCAGCTCATAGCGCACGAAGTCCAGCTCCGCCCGCTCGGAGAAATCCTGGATCGGAAAGACCGAGCGGAAGACCTCCTGCAGGCCGACATGCTGGCGCTGGTCGACGCGCACGTCCATCTGCAGGAACTGGTCGTAGGAGCTGCGCTGAACCTCGATCAGGTTCGGCATTTGCGCCACCTCGGGGATGCGCCCGAAGTTCTTGCGGATCCGCTTACGTCCGGTGAACGACTTCGCCATTGAGTCCCCTCGACAACACTTCAGGGCCGCAGCCTCGTGGCGCCGGCGCATCCGCCGGGGCCGGGCAGCCGCGAGAGATCCCTAACCCACCGCCTCGCGAGTCGCGGGCAGACCATTCCACAAAGCAAAATAGGCCGAACGACGGCCGGCCCAACGGGCCGGCCGCCCTTCAGCGTTGGAATATGATGCGATGTCTGCTGCCACGCGTTCCTACTTAACTTCCACAGTCGCACCCGCCTCTTCAAGCTTTTTCTTAAGCTGCTCGGCCTCGTCCTTGTTGACGCCTTCCTTGACGGGCTTCGGTGCGCCCTCGACCAGGTCCTTGGCCTCCTTCAGGCCCAGGCCGGTGATCGCGCGCACTTCCTTGATCACGTTGATCTTCTTGTCGCCCGACCCGGTCAGGATGACGTCGAACTCGGTCTTCTCCTCTTCCGGGGCCGCCGCTTCCGAAGCCGCCGGGGCCGCCATGCCGGCCATCATCATCGGCGCCGCGGCCGCAGCCGACACGCCCCACTTCTCTTCCAGCATCTTCGACAGCTCGGCCGCTTCCAGAACCGTCAGCGACGAAAGCTGGTCAACCAGCTGATTGAGATCCGCCATTTCTTCCTGCTCCTGAAATGGGCGCTGCGGCCCATTGTCTCTTCGCGCCGCGCCATCCCGCGCGGGCGCATGGTGTCGTCATATCCGGGCGGTCACGCCCGGCGCTTACTGCTTGGCCGCATATGCCTTGAAGACGCCGACCAGTTTGCTGGTCGGGGCGTTGACGAGGCGCGCCATCTGGCCTGCCGGGGCTTCCATGACCCCCACCAGACGGGACGCCGGCGCCTGCAACACGCCCAACAGCTTCGACCGCAGCTCTTCGATCGGCGGCAGCTTGGCCAGGGCCTCGATACCGGCCGCGTCCAAGGTCGTGCCGCCGAGCCCGCCGCCGACGATGGTCAGCTTGTCGCTCTTCTTGGCATAGTCGAGCGCCGCCTTGGCTGCGGGCACCGGATCCTTCGCGGTGGCCACGGCCGTCGGCCCGGTGAACATCCCGTCCAGGTGCTCGAACGCGGTACCCTTGAGCGCGATGCGCGCAAGGCGGTTCTTCGTCACCTGGAAACGGGCACCGGCTGCACGCATCTGCCGTCTCAGGTCCAGCGACTGTTCGACCGTCATCCCGTTGTTGTGGGTGATGATCATCAGCTCCGCATCCTGAAACGCCTCCTGCATGGCGGCGACTTTGTCTTCCTTCTGGCTTCGTTTCACGACATGGCTCCTCCTTCCGGGGTATGGGCGCCGGCTTCCGGCCGGCCGCCCGCCGACGCTGCGCCGCCGGAAGCCTGCCTTCCGACGACATCCTTCAACACGCCAGCCGCCCCAGAAGTTCACCGGCACCGGACAGCCTTGGCGGCGATCCGATGCCTTGCCTTGCGGATGAGCTCCCGTCTATGGCGGGGTTTATCCCGGCGTCACCGCCGGGGACCCACCGTCTCGGACAGGCCGGCACTCCGGGTCGCCCGGCACCGCCGGGCTCCCGATCCTTGCCGCCGCCGCGCCCCCTTGGGATCGCAGCGGCCCGGTATCCATGGTCCTCCGTCTGTTGCCGCGGCCCTAGGCTGCGGCAGCGTCCTGCACACTGGCCAGGTCGACGCGCAGGCTCGGCCCCTGGGTGGAGCTGAGCGACACCTTCTTCACATAGGTGCCCTTGGCGCCGCTGGGCTTCGCCTTGATGATCGCGTCGACGAAGGCGCGGATGTTCTCCGCCAGCGCCTCGTCGCTGAAGCTGGCCTTGCCGATGCCGCCGTGGATCAGGCCGGCCTTTTCGACACGGAACTCGATCGACCCGCCCTTGGCCGCCTTCACCGCCCCGGTGACGTCGGGCGTGACCGTGCCCAGCTTCGGGTTCGGCATCAGCCCGCGCGGGCCGAGGATACGGCCCAGCCGGCCGACCACCGCCATCATGTCCGGCGTGGCGATGCAGCGGTCGAAGTCCAGCCGGCCTTCCTGGATTTCCTTGGCCAGGTCGTCGGCGCCGACGATGTCGGCACCGGCGGCCGTCGCTTCCTCGGCCTTGTCGCCCTTGGCGAAGACCGCCACGCGCACCGGCTTGCCGGTACCGTTGGGCAGCTGCACCATGCCGCGCACGATCTGGTCGGCATGGCGCGGATCGACACCCAGGTTCATGGCGATCTCGATGGTCTCGTCGAACTTCGCCTTGGCCCGCTCCTTGATCTGCTTCACGGCATCGGCCAACGGATAATTGCGGTCCGGATCAATGCCTTCGCGCATCTTCTTCAGACGCTTGCCCACCTTTGCCATCGCCGCTACTCCACCACTTCCAGGCCCATGGAGCGGGCCGAGCCGCGGATCATCTCCACCGCGGCGTCCAGATCATGTGCATTGAGATCGGCCATCTTGGCTTCGGCGATCTCCCGCAGCTGGGCTTCCGTCACCTGGCCGGCGGAGCCCTTGCCCGTATGCGGGCTGCCCTTGTCGATGCCGGCGGCCCTCTTCAGGAAATAGCTGTTCGGCGGCGTCTTGGTGACGAAGGTGAACGACCGGTCGGCGAAGGCCGTGATCACCACCGGGATCGGAATGCCCTTGTCCATGTTCTGGGTGCGGGCGTTGAACTCCTTGCAGAACTGCATGATGTTCAGGCCGCGCTGACCCAGGGCGGGTGCGATCGGCGGCGCGGGCGTCGCCGCGCCGGCCGGCACCTGCAGCTTGATCAGGCCGATGATCTTCTTTGCCATTCTCTCCTATCCCCAAATGTCGACCGCCCGCCGGCAAAGGCGGGCGCGGGTAAGCGCGGTATTTGCGGCTGCCCCATGGGCTTCAGGGGCCGGGCCTGCCGCGCGGGTTGAACCGTGCGATGCGCCAGCGGCGCACCTCGATCTCTTCTAGACCTTCTCCACCTGGCCGTATTCCAGCTCCACCGGCGTGGCGCGACCGAAGATCGAGACGGCGACCTTCAGGCGCGCCCGTTCCTCGTCCACCTCTTCCACATAGCCGGTGAAGCTCTCGAACGGCCCGTCGGCCACCTTCACCTGCTCGCCGATCTCGAAGGTGATGGTCGGCTTCGGCCGCTCGATCCCCTCCTGCACCTGGCGGATGATACGATCGGCCTCGGCCTGCGTGATCGGCGCCGGCTTGCCCTTCGCACCCAGGAAGCCGGTGACTTTGGCGGTGTTCTTCACCAGGTGCCAGGTGTCGTCCGTCAGGTCCATCTTCACCAGCACATAGCCGGGGAAGAACTTGCGCTCGGCATTGATCTTCTGGCCGCGCCGCAGCTCCACGACCTCCTCGGTCGGGACGGAGATCTCCTCGAAGAACTCCTCCAGCCCCTTCTGCCCCGCCTGCTCGCGGATCGACTGGGCGACCTTCTTCTCGAAGCCGGAATAGACGTGCACGACATACCAACGCTTGGCCATATTGCGCCCTAACCTCCGAGGCCCAGCACCAGCGTCACCAGCCAGCCTGCGATCTGATCGACGAGCAGAAAGAAGATGGCCATGATGATGACGAAGACGACCACCATCGCCGTGGTGATGCCCGTCTCCTTGCGTGAAGGCCACGTGACCTTCGCCACTTCCTGCCGCACCTGGCGGTAGAATTGCATCGGGTTGGTTCTGGCCATACCCTCAGATCACCCATTCCCCTCGACGAAGACAGCCGGCCTGGCAGGAGTGGAGGGGCTCGAACCCCCAGCCCCCGGTTTTGGAGACCGGTGCTCTACCAATTGAGCTACACTCCTAGCGCCGATCGAGCCCACGAGGGTCACACCCCCAAGGGCCAGCGCCTGGAAGCCGGCGGCGCCCGAACAAAACAACCCTGTCTCGCGAATCACATAAGCGTCGCGAAGCCGCTCTTCTAGCCCGCGAACGGGCGACGAGGCAAGAGGGGATTGAGGGGATATGCGGTGCCGGAATGACAGCCCGGCCACCAGCCCGCCCTTTCCGCCCACTTTCCCGTCATCCCCGCGCCCCCCCTTCCGTGGCCCTCTCGCAACCCCTCCCGTCACCCTCTCGCAACCCCTCCTGCCAACCTCGCCCCC
The DNA here is from genome assembly GCA_020638595.1 of Rhodospirillaceae bacterium. GTDB lineage: Bacteria > Pseudomonadota > Alphaproteobacteria > DSM-16000 > Inquilinaceae > JACKIG01. Next base: position 4,844 of record JACKIG010000030.1, read on the forward strand.
CATCCGTCGTCCTCTCCCCCGATCCGTCACCCCCGCCCCCCTTCCGTCGTCCTCTCACCCGATCCGTCACCCTCGCCCCCTTCCGTCATCCTCGCGAAAGCGAGGATCTCCGGCCACGCTGACTGCGGCATGAGATGCTCGCGTACGCGAGCATGACGATGAGGGATTGGGGGCATGGCGATGAGGGATGCGGGCATGACGGATGCGGGCATGACGACGAGGGATGCGGGCATGGCGGATGAGCGCAGAACGGACCGGACGGCTGGAGAGGCGTCGAATCGCGCACGCCCTACCGGTTCACCCGCAGAAACAGATCGTCCCAGCCCGGATTCTGTTCCTCGATCAGGTCGACCTTCCAGGCCCGGTTCCAGTGCTTCAGCTGCGTTTCCCTGGCGACGGCGTCGTTGATCCGGTCGAACTGCTCGAAATAGATCAGCCGATCCAGGTTGTACCGTTTGACGAACCCCGACTCACGGCCGCTGCGATGGCCTTCGACGCGGCGCACGCGATCGGCCGTGACGCCGACATAAAGCGCCCTGCGGCCGGTTGGTCATGATGTAGACGAAGCCACCCGCCATCGCCGTCACCGCTTCCTGCGGCCGTTGGACTCCGACCAACCGGGGTCCGTCACCTGTTGCTTCAGTCCCATGGCCCTCCCGTCATCCTCGCGAAAGCGAGGATCTCCGGCCACGCTAAGTGCGGCATGAGATGCTCGCGTGCGCGAGCATGACGATGAGGGATGGGGGCATGGCGGATGGGGCGCATCATTGACGGGATATCGGCGAGTCGACGATCCCAACGATCCCGGCGCACGCGAAGATCGTCCGGACCACGCACCGACACGCCACACAAGAGAAGCGGTTCGGGTAGGTCGGCCGGGCGGCTCTCGATGGTCATCCGACCTCAAGGCCACCCGGCCGGTCTGCGTGCAGGCTATTCCACGATGCTGGCGACGACGCCGGCGCCGACGGTGCGGCCGCCTTCGCGGATGGCGAAGCGCAGGCCCTCGTCCATGGCGATCGGCGCGATCAGCGTCACATGCATGCGCGTGTTGTCGCCCGGCATCACCATTTCCGTGCCCTCGGGCAGGTCCACCACGCCCGTCACGTCCGTCGTGCGGAAGTAGAACTGCGGGCGGTAGTTGGTGAAGAACGGCGTATGCCGGCCGCCCTCTTCCTTCGTCAGGATGTACGCCTCGGCCATGAACTTGGTGTGCGGCGTGATCGACCCCGGCTTCGCCAGCACCTGACCGCGCTCCACCTCGTCGCGCTTCGTGCCGCGCAGCAGCACGCCGATGTTGTCCCCCGCCTCGCCCTGGTCCAGCAGCTTGCGGAACATCTCCACGCCGGTGCACGTCGTCTTCGTCGTCGCCCGGATGCCGACGATCGCCACTTCCTCGCCCACCTTGATCACGCCGCGCTCCACGCGCCCCGTCACCACCGTCCCGCGCCCCGAGATCGAGAACACGTCCTCGATCGGCATCAGGAACGGCATGTCCTTCGGACGCTCCGGCTGCGGGATATACGCATCCACCGCCGCCATCAGGTCCAGGATCGACTGGTGGCCCATCTTGTCGTCGCCGCCTTCCAGCGCCACCAAGGCCGATCCCTTCACGATCGGAATGTCGTCGCCCGGGAACTCATAGCTCGACAGCAGCTCCCGCACCTCGAGCTCCACCAGCTCCAGCAGTTCCTCGTCGTCCACCTGGTCGCACTTGTTCAGGTACACCACGATCGCCGGCACGCCCACCTGGCGCGCCAGCAGGATGTGCTCGCGCGTCTGCGGCATCGGTCCATCGGCCGCCGACACCACCAGGATCGCGCCGTCCATCTGCGCCGCACCCGTGATCATGTTCTTCACGTAGTCCGCGTGCCCGGGGCAGTCGACATGGGCGTAGTGGCGGTTGGCCGTCTGGTATTCCACATGCGCCGTCGAGATCGTGATCCCGCGCGCCTTCTCTTCCGGCGCCTTGTCGATCTGGTCGTACGCCGTGAACTCCGCACCACCCGTTTCCGCCAGCACCTTCGTGATCGCCGCCGTCAGCGTCGTCTTACCGTGATCGACGTGACCGATCGTCCCGATGTTGCAGTGCGGCTTCGTCCGCTCAAACTTCGCCTTCGCCATGATCGCGTTCCTTGTCAACTCTCCAGATCGTCGAGGGATCGAGGATTCGGGATGTCGCAGAGACCCTTGGCTGCCATCGGCCCGAAAGTTGGAGCGGGTGAAGGGAATCGAACCCTCGTAGGCAGCTTGGAAGGCTGCTGCTCTACCACTGAGCTACACCCGCAACCGCACCTTAAGATCGTAACCTGCGCGAAACCCGGCAGCACCGGGGAAATTGGTGGAGGGGGATGGATTCGAACCACCGTACGCTTACGCGGGCAGATTTACAGTCTGCTGCCATTAACCACTCGGCCACCCCTCCGGCCCCCGCCGCGCCGGCCCCCTGCGGTCATCCCGCGGAAAAAGTCATGCGCGGCGGCGTGCGGCACTATGGTAATTCACCATCGCATGTCAACCGGTAAGCCAAGACGGGCCGGCATCCACCATGGCGCACACCAAGAGCGATACCCGCAATATGGGGACCGACGCAGGCCAGCGGAAGCCCCGCCCGGCGGGCAAGCGGCCACCCGGCGGCCCGGTGGGATCGCCGCGTGCCGGCCGCAACACGGCACCGCCCAGCGCCCGCCCGCCGGAGCGATGGCTGTACGGCCTGCATGCCGTCCGCGCCGCGTGGCTGAACCCCGCGCGCCTGTGCCGCCGCCTGCTGTTGACCCAGACGGCCGCCGACCAGATGGCCGCGCCGTTCGCCGAGGCGCAGGCCGCGGGCCTCGACCGCCCGGCGCCGGAAGTAGTGGACCGCGGCGTCATCGACAAGCGCCTGCCACCCGGCGCCGTTCACCAGGGACTCGCGCTGGAGGCCGAGCCGCTGCCCGAGACCGACCTGGACGACCTTGGCCGGGCCGCCGCCGTGCATGACCGCGCCGTGGTCCTGGTGCTGGACCGCGTCACCGACCCCCACAATATCGGCGCCGTCCTGCGCTCCGCCGCCGCCTTCGGGGCGCTTGGAGTCGTCGTGCCGGACCGGCACGCCCCGCCCGTGACCGGCGTGCTGATCAAGAGCGCGTCCGGCGCGCTGGAGCATGTGCCGCTGGTGCGCGTGACCAACCTGGCGCAGGCGCTGGACCGGCTGGCCGAATTCGGCCTGCTGCGCCTGGGCCTGGACGAGCGTGGCGACACACCTCTGCCCGCTGTCGCCGCCCCGCCCAAGGTCGCCGTCGTGCTGGGTGCGGAGGGCGCCGGCCTGCGCCGCCTGACCGCCGAGCACTGCGACCGGCTGGTGCGCCTGCCGACATCCGGCCCGATCGCCAGCCTGAACGTTTCCAACGCCGCGGCCATCGCCCTTTACGAACTGGCCCGCTGCCGGGATAATCTGCGCCCGCGTGTGCCGGCGTAGCTCAGCTGGTAGAGCAACCGCCTTGTAAGCGGTAGGTCGCGGGTTCAAATCCTGCCGCCGGCACCAGCACCGCCCGCCCAGGCGCGCGCGAGACCCCCGATCCCGCCCGGCCGCGGTATCCGCCCGTGCCCAAGCCGGCCCCCGGCAACACGAGGATCGCCGAATGATCAAGGCCGTCGACGTGCTTGGCGCTTTGGAGCCCCTGCCCGTCCTGCACGGACGCACGCCCGACACCCCCGCCGCCGCGGCCAGCGCTGCCTTCGCCACGCTGGTGACGTATGAAGCCGGCGGCGTCTTCGCCGGCCGCTTCGACGGCACCAGTCCGTGGGAACGTCATCCGGGCGGGGACGAGCTGGTGCAGATCCTCCAGGGGGCGGCAAAGGTCACGCTGCTCACCCAGGACGGGCCAACGGTCCTGGACATGCGTGCGGGCATGTTGACCGTCGTGCCGCGGGACTGCTGGCATCGCTTCGAAGCGCCGATGGGCGTCACCGTCCTGACCATGACGCCCCGGCCGACCATCCATTCCCGTGCCGCCGACCCACGGATGGACGCCGCCGCCGGATAGCCGGCGGGCACGCGCCCCCAGGGCGCCGCGTCATCGCAATCGCGTGCCGGGCGCCGCCCCGGCGATGGTGGGCCTATAGCCGCGCCTGTGCGTCGCGGATGGTCCGCCACAGCTGGTCGGCCGTGATCCCGTCACTGACCATCACCGCGCGGGTGATGGGATCGGCCATCAGCTCATTCAAATCGGGTGCATCGACATCGACAGGGGCACCGGCGCGAGCCTTCGCCGCAGACCCGGTGGTGTGTTTCGGGGAACCGGCTTGGACCCATGGAAACGGCCGTCGTCTTGCCATCCGTCCCTCCCCTCGGCTTGCCGCTGGTCAACGGCTTCCACATTATAGAACAGCCGGGGCCGCACATCGATCCATTCGTTCGAGATCTTTCTATTCACCAGTCCGTTCGCCGTTACAGCCGGTCTTTCAACGCGTACCAGGCCAGCGCCGCCCGGATCCACCAGAGCCGCCCGGCCGGCCACGGCACCGCCGGCCCGGCGCCGCGCAACGCGGCCGGCACCAGCGTCGCCTCCGCCCCCGCGCCGGCCACCAGGCGGGCGAGGATGCGCCCCGTCCATGGCGCCATCGCCATGCCGTTGCCGTGGTAGCCGAGGCCGTAGAACACCGACGGGTCCGCAGCACTGCGGCCGATGGCGGGGCTGCGCTTGGGCAGCAGGCAGACAAGGCCGCGCCAGGCGAAGTCGACCGCAATACCCCGCAGGGGCGGAAACAGATCCCCCAGCCGCCGCCGCATCCAGCGAAGGACCCTGGCCCCGTCCTCGGGCCTGCCGGTGGTATCGCCCCTGGCACCGAACAGCACACGCCCGTCGGCCAGCAGCCGATAGTAGAAAAGCCGGATGCGGGTGTTTGCCACCGGCGTCTGCGTATGCCAGGGCACGGCGGCCCGTTCGCCATCGTCCAGCGGCCGCGTGACCAGGATGTTGGACAGCATGGGCAACGGCCGGCCATCCAGGTCGGCCAGCAGGCCGTCGGGCGTGTAGCCGTTGGTGGCCACGACGACGTGCCGCGCCAGCACCGACCCCGTCGGCGTGACCAGGCGATGGCGGCCGTTCTCGCGCCGCCAGTCCACCACCGGGCTGCGGCCGTGCAGGACCGCGCCGTGGCGGGCGGCCGCGTCGGCCAGCCCCCAGGTCCAGCGCAGCGGATGCACGCCGAAGCCCTTGGGGACATGAAGGGCGCCGAACGCCTCGGTTCCACCGTGGCCGACCTCGCGGAACGCCTCGGCACTCAACAGCTCGGCCGTCAGCCCGGCATAGCGGGCCAGCCCCTCGCGCTCGCGGGCCAGGTCCGCCATCCGCGCCGGCTTGTGGGCGACTTCGTACTGGCCGTCGCCCTGGCGCCACAGGTCGATCGCTTCCGCCTGCGCCAGGTCACTCACCAGGTCCATGGCTTCGACCTGCGCGCGCCAGAGGGCACGGGTCCCGTCCTCCCCGAAACGGGACACGCAGTCGCCGAAGCCCAGTTTGACCGCGCCCAGGCACACGAAGCCGCCGGCGCGGGACGATGCGCCCCACCCGATCGGCCCCGCCTCCAGCACATGGGCCCGGATGGCATGATCGCGGGCCAGGTGCAGCGCGCAGGACAGGCCCGTCAGCCCGCCGCCGATCACCGCGACGTCCGCGGCGACATCGCCGTCGACGGCCTGGGCCTGGGGCCTCGATTCCGGTGCGGTCGCCTCCCAGTAGCTGGGCGTAGGCAGCGACCGATCATGGATCGCGTCGTCATAGAGTGTGCGCATCGTCCCCGGCCCCCCTTGGCGGAACGCCGCCCCAATTGCCGGCGCGCCGTCGGTGATCGCTGTCACTGCGTCTGTCCGCCGCGCCGGGGCACTGTCCCACCGCCGGTGCCCCAGGGCGCCGGACGGATCATAGCCGCTGCAAGGGGAGGCTTCGATGATCGCGACCCGCCTGATTTCCACCGCCATCGCGGCCGCCGCCGTCGCGGCTGCCACCATCACCGCCGCCCCGGCCGACGAGCGCCTGACCATCGGCGTCAGCCCGCCCTACCGGATCGGCCCTGTCCTGCCGGAGATCGGCTTGCAGGAGGTGCCGAACCACCCGCTGCGGCCCTGTGCGGACCCCACGCCGCTGTCGATCGGCTTCAGCAGCGGGACCGCCAGCATCCCCTATCACGGCACCGTGCCGGCGGTGATCATCACCGGCACCGTCACCAATCTCGGTCCCGGCACCTTCACGCCCAGCGGCGGACAGCAGGAAATCCAGCTGTGGATCAAGTGGGGCAGTGGCAGCCATTCCCTGCTCGCCACGGCACCGCTGGGCACGCTCGGCGTGAACCAGACCCAGGCGATGACCGGCGCCGTCTCCACGGCCGACTATGGCGGCCTGTTCGATGTCTACGGCGCGCCGCATATCCGCCTGATGGTCGTCAGCAGCGGCGGCGACTGCCAGACTGGCCTGTCCAACCAGGCCGCCGGCTACGGCCCGCCACTGTCCAGCATCTGAACCCACCCGCACCACCCCGCGTCCGGGGGCGGCCGACGAACCCCGCGCCGCCCCCCACTGCAAGGAGATCCCCCCGCAATGACCGACATTGCCGCCGCCCCGCACCGCCCGGATCTGGGCTGGCCCCTCAAGGCCTGGCTGGGCTTCGTCCTGCTGGCCAACCTGTGGGTGGCCTATCGCCTGGGCATGACGATCGACGATCTGGTCAGCCACCATGATCCCCTCTGGCACAGCGGCGACCTGCAATGGGCGCTGCCGGCCCTGCTGGCCACGACCGTTGTGCAGCTGATCGCGGTCGGGCTGCTGTTCCTCCGCCTGCGGGTCGGCTTCTTCGTGATCATCGGCTGCACGGTGGCGGCCCTGGCGATCAACCTCGCCATCGGCGTCCCCCTCGGCACCAACGCCATCGGCCTGGTGGGCGCGGCCGTGACCGTCGTGCTGGTCCGCCAGCGCTGGCACGTGATGCGATAGGCCGCCGCCCGCCGGGGGATCGTCGGCATGGCGCTCGACAGCCTGCTCTATCTCGGACCCGTCGGCACCGCGGCGGCAGGCTGCACGGCCACGGTCAAGGCGGCGCTGATGGACGCCCTTGCGCTGCGGGACCTGCCCGACTTTCGCGCCTTCAAGTGTGCGGCGAATGCCGACACCAGGGTGATGGTCGGGCCGGCCGCAGCCGACGAACCGCCCTGCGTGGAGGCCGGCATCCGCGCCCGGGTCCGGGTCTCCTTCCTCTGCCTCGACAAGAGCCCGGACGGTGTCCGACGCTGGTGCGAGGGCACGGTAACGGCGACGGTGGCGGCGTTGCAGCGGTTCGATGCCGACGCGCTGCTGATTGCAACCACCGATTGCCCCGTCCTGCTGCGCCGACGGGGGACGGTGACGCTTCTGAACCATCGGCGGTTCTGGGATCCGTCAGGCAATCCGCGGCTGCTGGCAATCGTCCCGGAACCCTACCGGATCGACGGCATTGCGCAGTGACGCCGCCGCCCCCGTCGCCATCGTAGCGTGACGGGCGACAGCCCTCGGGGTCGGCGTACCCCACGATCTTGCGCACTATGCAGACCATGTGCGCAAGCGGTAGAGTGGCATCCGTGTTGGATACCAGACGAGCGCGCGGCGCCGCGGAGGCGGGGACGACGATGCCCGGGCACCGGCCTGCGGCTGCCCATGGACCGACGGCGCGGCGGGCCGGGCGATGGTCGGTATTGGCCGCATCGGTCGCTGCCGCAGCCCTGCTGGCATCGCAGCCGGCACATGCCCAGACACCTGCCGACGCCGCCTCGGTGACGGTCCAGCTCAGCCGCCTGGACGGCTGGATTGCCGGAACGGCCACGCCCGCCACCGCATGGTGCCTGACGGTTGCGCCGGACTGGTTCGTCGACGCCGGACCGCCGACACCGCTGCGCAATCCCGACCAGGTGGCCGGCAAGGTCTTCTGTCTCTACAACCTGCCGGGCGACGGCAGCGGCGCCGAGAGGCTACTGCGCAGGGACAGCGATGATTTCGGGCTGTTCCTCGTTCCGGTGGACGACCCCTTCGCGGAGAACATACGCCACTGGCTGGCCGGCCTGCACGCGCTGTCGATCACCCCGCAGGGCGGGGCCGACCTGGAAACGCTGCTGCGCCGCGCGGCCGACGGCACCGACGTGTCCGGCGAGGTCGCGCTGGAGGGGACGACCCGGCGCGGCACCCCCGTCGACGCCCGCCTCAACAGCTCGCCCATGGTCCTGACCGAAGTCGTGGTGCCGATCGTCGTGCCCGACGCCTTTGCGTTCCAGCGGGTGGCCCATATCGTGGTGCCGGCGGCGACTTTCTATCAGCGGTTGATCCAGACGCAGGCCGCCCATCGCGATGTGGTCGCGTCGATCCGAACGCTGTCGGACCAGGTGCGCAGTACCCTGATGGGCGCACTGGCCGTCCGCGACCAGTTGGGGGAACAGGCGGCCGCCGCTGCGGGGGAGGAGCGCGTGTCGTCCATCCTCGCCGCCCCCCATCCCATCGAAGAGAGCGTTGCCGGCGGCCCGCCGACCAGCGCCCGCGGCCTGCTGGACGAGCTGGGCGCGCATGTCGGCCAGATCGCCGACGCGCTGGAGGCGATCCGCACCCACGCTGCGGTCCTGGAAGGCCCCGCCGTCGACGCGGCCCCGCAGGGCCGGGCGCCTTGGGGATGGCTGCTGGTCTTCGCCGCCGGCGGCATCGTCGGGGGTGGGGCCGGCGTCGTCGGCCTGCTGGGCTGGCGTCGGTTCGCCGCCGGCAGTCGGGCGGCCGCCCGCTGGTACGCGCTGTCGCAACGCCTCGTCCCGCTCGCCCGCCGCCGCGCGGCAGCCCAGGCAGCGGAGGCACGGGCCCTCGCCATCGCCAACGACCATGTCCCGCCGGAAAGCGACGCCAGGGCCGAAGTCGGAGGGCCGGTCGCCCCGTCCTGGCCCGCAGACGGCGCGCCGGAACCGGCGCCGCCCGACCCGTATGAAGCGGCGGAGGCGGGCTATTGGACCGCTGAGGAGGATGGGACGGCCCGCGCAGTGCCCGACGCGGCCGCGGACCCCGACGACCCGGGGCCGGGACATCGCGAGTCCACGGCCATAGATATCGACGGACAGACCGCGCCGGAGCCTGCTGCCGCCCTGCCCCAGACGGCCGGCCAGACAAGCGGACAGGACGGTCCCGCAGGCGGCGCCGTCGTCCCCGAAGCGCTGACGCGTGACCTTCTGGATTCGGTCGCCCGCATCATCGAGGAGATCGGCAACTACCGGCTGAAGACGGGCGAGGAGCCTGCGCGGATGTTCGCCGCGCTGGCGGGGATCCTCGGTGAGAAGGGCCAGGCCGCAGCACTGCGCTACGACGCCGAAAGCTACCGCGCCAATGCGGAAAGCCTGTCGGAGGAAATCCGTCTGACGCAGATGCTGCTGCAGCGGATCGACCGCGGGATCGACGAGGCGGTCCGCCTGCCCGAAGCGGTCGACCGGTACGTGCTGCCGGAATTCGAACGGCTGAGGCACCGCTGCGACCTGCTGAAGCAGGAGCTGGAGGCCCTGCGCGGCGAAGACCGCATCGCCCGCCGGGTCTGACCGGCAGCCGGGATCAGGCCCCGGACGACAGACCACCGCCGCTGGCGCCGCCGACAGCCTTCGTCATCAGCACCCAGTCGCCGGCATAGGGACAGCCGGGGAAACCGATCAGGGGCCTGCGGCCGGCCACGGCATAGCCCGTGCGCCGGTAGAGCGCCATCGCGCCGTCGTTTTCCCCCGCCACGATGATGCTCAGGCGCGGCGCCGCGCTGCTGCGGGCCAGGTCTTCGGCGAGAGCAAGCAAGCTGCTGCCCAGGCCGCGCCCGTGGAAGGCCGGCAGCACCGCCAGGGCATTGACGTACCAGGATCCCGGAGCCAGCGCCTCCAGCTCGACCAGCGGGCGGATCACCGCCGGCAATGAGGCCAGGTCTCCGGCGTCATAGGGGTCGGGCTGGCGATAGCCCAGCAGCATGGCGGCCACCGTGCCGTCGACCTCCGCCACATGGGCACGGCGATAGGAAAAGCCGCCCTCCTCCCGCTCGGCGCGCCGGGCGCCGACATCGAACGGCGTCTCCCCCGCAGCCGCCGCGTCGGCCCAGAGATGGCTGGGCAGCCCTTCGCCGGCGATGTCGATCAGGTGCGCCAACGCCGCGGCGTCGGACTTGCGGGCGGGGCGCAGGACGGTCGCCGCATCGCTCATCGCCCGCCATCCTCCGCCTTGGGCCGCGACTTCTTGCGGCGGCGCGGGCTGTCGGGCCAGCGGGCATGAATCCACAGCCATTGATCGGGATGCTCGCGGATCCAGCGTTCCAGGATGGCGTGCACGCGGACCATGGTGTCGTAGACGTCGCGGGTGTCGTCGCCGGTGCGCACGACCTCCACCGCCGGCTCCACGCTCATGCGGAAATGGGCGCCCTTCAGGCGGACGATGCGGCAGGGAAACAGCACCGCCTTCTGTTTCAGCGCGAACTGGGCGATGGCCGGGCTGGTCATCGCCGGTCGACCGAACAGCGGCACGGCGATGCCGTCGTTCATCTTCTGGTCGATCAGGATCGCGAGCGTGCCCTTCTGGCGCAACGTCCGCACCACCGCACGGATGCCTTCGGGGCCTTTCGGCACCTCTGCGACCGAATAGCGCCGGCGGATGCGGCGGATCAGCCGGTCGGCAAAGCGATTGTTCGGCGGCCGGAACACCAGCGACACCGGGAATCCGTGCTCGTATCCGCAGGCCGCCGCGATCTCCCAATTGCCGAGATGGGCGCTGAAGAAGACGGTCGGCACATGGGCATAGGCTTCCGGCGTGATGCCCTCAGGGGCATCCACCTCGATCCGCGCGAGGTTGCGCCAGATCTTCTCGTTGTGCGGATACTCCCCGATGACGCGGCCGAGATTGTCCCACATGCCGGCCAGCACGCGCCGGCGGTCCTGCGGCCCCATCTCGGGGAAGCAGGCGGCGAGGTTGGCATCGGCGCGCCGCTGGGCGCCGAGATGCGGCCCCACCCGGCGCAGCACCCAGCCCCAGAAGGCCGATGACCAGTCCAGCGGCAGGTGGCGGAAGACGGCGTAGATGGCGTAGACCAGCGCGCCTTCCGCCGTGTCCTTGACCCAATAGCGCCACCACGACCGCCCGGGCGGCCTGCCGCCCGCGGCGGCCGACCGAGCGCGGCCCTTGTTGGCGTCGGCAGCCTGCGTCACCCCGTTCCTCCCTGCGCGCCCCCTGCCAGCGGTCCCAGAAGCCGGTCGATCGCGCCGTCATCCCGCCATGCCACCCGCACCGCCAGCACCCTGACAAGGGGCTGTACGTCGGCGGGCAGCCGCACGAAGTCCTTCGCCGTCGTCACCAATGCCGCGCCACCGGCCGCAGCCAGGTCGATCATGCGCATCACCTCGTCGGGTTGATAAACATGATGATCCGGAAAGGCGATACGGGCGTCCAGACGGCAGCCCAGGCGCAGCAGCATGTCGAAGAACTTCTCCGGCCGGCCGATCCCGGCAAAGGCCAGCAGTTTCTGTCCGCGCCAGCGCTCCGCCTCGCCCTCCACCACCAGGTCGGCGAACAGCACAGGCCGTGGCCCCTCGCCCAGCAGGCGGCCGATGCCGCTGGTGTCCTCGCCCATCACGACCACGGCATCCGCGCGTGCCAGGCCGCGGCCGATGGGCTCGCGCAGCGGGCCGGCGGGAATGACGCGGCCGTTGCCAAAGGCCGCCTGGCCGTCGACCACCAGCAGGCTCAGGTCCTTTGCCAGTGTCGGGTTCTGGAAGCCGTCATCCATGACGATGGCCCCGGCCCCGGCCGCAATGGCCGCCTCGGCCCCGGCGGGACGGTCGCGCGCCACCCAGGTCGGCGCGTGGGCGGACAGCAGCAGCGGTTCGTCACCGACATCCCGCGCGCCGTGGCGGCCGGGATCGACCAGCACCGGCCCGCGCTCGCGTCCGCGATAGCCGCGGGTCAGGACATGGGCGTCGACGCCGGCGGCCTGCAAGCGCCGGCAGAGCGCGATGGCGATGGGTGTCTTGCCCGCCCCGCCCGCCACCAGATTGCCGACGCAGATGACGGGGACCGCGGCCTTGTGCGGGGTCGCCAGCCGGTGGCGGACAAGGCCGCCCAGCTCGAACACGGCGGCGGCGGGATCCAGCAGCATCGCCATCGCCCCGGCACGCCGGTACCAGAATCCGGGCGCCTTCATGCCGCCCGGCCGCCGGCCCCGGCGCGCAAGGCCCGTTGCAGCAGGGGCTCCAGCGCCGCCATGGTCTGGTCGATGACGCCGCGGTTGCTCTCCGCCACCGCCCTGGCGCGCTGCGCCTTGGCCGCTGCGGCGGCCGGGTCGGCCAGCAACCGGCCGAGCGACCTTGCCAGGTCCTCGCCATCGGCGACCGGCGTGGCGGCGCCCGCCGCCTCCAGCTGCTCGGTGATTTCCGGGAAGTTCGTCATGTGCGGGCCATAGACGATGGCGCTGTCCAGCTGTGCGGCCTCGATGGGATTGTGGCCGCCATGCGGGATCAGCGAGCCGCCGACGAACACGACCGGCGCCAGTCGCAGCAGGACCCCCATCTCCCCCATCGTGTCGGCAAGGTAGATGGGGGTGTCGCCGGCCGGCAGTGCCCCTTCGGCCCGCCGCGGCACCGGGCCGAACTGGGCGGCGAGCGCCTGGGCCAGCGCGCCGCCACGGCCCGGGTGCCGGGGGGCGATGATGGTCAGCAAACCGCCGATCTGCCCGGCGAGCCGCCGATGGGCGGCGGCGCACTGCTCCTCCTCGCCCGCATGGGTACTGGCCGCCAGCCACACCGGGCGATCGCCGACGGCGCGGCGCAGCGCGTCCAGCACCTTGGCGTCGGCTGCGGGCGGATCGTTGGCGAATTTCAGGTTGCCGACCGGCCCCAGCCGATCGATCCCGAGGGCGCAGAACCGCTCGGCCCCCTGCTGGTTCCAGGGCAGCACCAGGTCAAAGGCCGACAAGAGGTCGCGGATGACGCCGGGTGCCCGCCGCCAGTTGCGGAACGACGATGCCGACATGCGGGCGTTGACCAGCGCAGCCGGGATGCCGCGGCGGCGGATTTCGCCCAGATGATTGGGCCAGATCTCCGATTCCACCCAGATCACCAGGTCGGGCGACCAGTGGTCCAGGAAGCGGCGGACATAGCCCATGCGGTCCAGCGGCACATACTGGTGAAAGGCGCGCGGCGGCAACTGCTCCGCCATCAGCCGGGCCGATGTCACCGTGCCCGTTGTCATCAGAATCGACAGGGTGGGAAATGCGGCCAGAAGCCGCTTCAGCAAGGTCTGGACCGACAGCGCCTCGCCGACGCTGGCCCCGTGCACCCAACACAGCGGGCCGGGCGGCCGCGCCATCGTCGGCTGGCCCAGGCGTTCGGCCCGCCGGGTCGGATCCTCCTTGCCCGCCGCGGTGCGGCGGTCGAGAATCAGGGGAACGAATGGTCCTGCCAGAGTGGTGGCGCCGCGATAGAGCGCCGTCCATAGTCCCATGGGGTCCGCTTTACCTTCACCCTCTTGCCTGCGGGCACGCCGGTGCCCCCCGGAAGCAGGCTCGTACCACGCCCGCACCCTTGCCGCCAGACACCGCAGTGCACCACGGGCCTTAAGCGAACGGGTGCAGGTGCCCGACGAATTCGCGGGCAGAGGTATCCCAGGAATAGGTCAAAGCGTGGGCACGGCAGGCCTCGCGCGACAGGCCCAGCGCCCTGTCGATGGCCCGGCCCAGGTCTTCGTCCAGCGCACCGGCGGCCGGGTCGGTGACGATGTCCATCGGCCCCTGCACCGGATAGGCCGCCACCGGCACCCCGCTGGCCATGGCCTCCAGCAGCACCAGGCCGAAAGTCTCCGTGCGCGACGGCAGCACGAACACGTCGGCCGACGCATAGATGCCGGCCAGTTCCTCCCCGTACCGGGTGCCGAGGAAGCGGACGTCGGGATAGCGCGACTCCATCTCCCGGCGCTGCGGGCCGTCGCCGACGATGACCTTGGTGCCGGGCCGGTCGATGGCAAGAAAGGCCTCGATGTTCTTCTCCACCGCCACGCGGCCGACATACATCATGATCGGCCGCGGGAAGTCCAACCCGGTACGCTTGTGGGGTGCGAACAGCTCGGTGTCCACCGCGCGCCGCCAGCGGGCGAGATTGACGAATCCCCGGCCGGCGAGAATGCGCTCCATGGTCTCGGTCGACACCATGGTCGCCGCCGCCCGGCCGTGGAACCGCCGCAGATAGGCGAAGCTCCAGCTGCGCGGCAATCCGAACCTGAGTGCCAGATAGTCGGGGAAGAAGGTGTGGAAGGACGTGGTGAAGGGCACGCCCCGGCGCCGCGCATGACCGCGGGCGGCAAGGCCCAGCGGCCCTTCGGTGGCGATATGAATCACCTGGGCGCCGAAGTCGTGGATGATCTCCCGCACGGTGCGCCCGACACGCCAGCAGGCCAGCCTGATTTCCGGATAGGTCGGGCAGGGGATCGAGCGGAAGCGGTCGGGACCGATCACCTCGACCTCGTGCCCCAGGCGCCGCACCCGGTCCGCTACGGTGCTCAACGTACGGACCACGCCGTTGACCTGCGGAAACCACGCATCGCTGACGATGACGATCTTCAGCGGCCGGTCCGCCGGGCGCAACCCTTCGGCCAGCGGTGCTGCCGCCGTGCCGGTCAAGCTGCCGCCCTGTCCTGGTCCCGCTCGCCCTCGTCGCCGGCGACCGCGGGTTTCAGCACGGTGGCGGACCAGCGCAGGATCTCCAGCTCACCCGACTCGTGCTCGACCAGCGCTGTGCAGCTCTCCACCCAGTCGCCGTCGTTGGAATAGAGCACGCCCGACATGTCCATCATCTGTGCCGTATGGACGTGGCCGCAGACGACGCCGTCGACCCCGCGCCGGCGCGCCTCCTCGCTCAACGCCTTTTCGTACCGGCCGATGAACTCCACGGCCGTCTTGGCCTTGTGCTTCAGATAGGCCGACAGCGACCAGTACTGGAAACCCAGGCGGCGGCGCAGCTCGTTGAACAACGTGTTGCACGCCAGCAGCATGACATAGGCCTTGTCGCCGATATGGGCGAGCCACTTGGCATAGCGCACGACCACATCGAACTGGTCGCCGTGGATGACCAGCAGACGGCGCCCGTCGGCGGTCGTGTGAATGCAATCCTCGCGCACTTCGACACCGCCGAAGGTCAGGCCGATGAACTGGCGCGCGCCTTCGTCATGATTGCCGGGCAGGTAGACGACCCTGGTTCCCTTGCGGGCCTTGCGCAACAGCTTCTGGATCACGTCGTTGTGTGCCTGGGGCCAATACCAATGCCGCTTCAGGCGCCATCCATCTATGATATCGCCGACAAGGTACAGCGTATCGCTGTCGGTCCGTCTCAGGAAGTCGAGCAGGAAGTCAGCCTTGCAGGCCTTGGTCCCCAAATGGATATCGGAGATCCAGATCGTGCGGTACCGCTGGACATCATCACCGATGTGCATCATGCCCCCCGCCCCCCGTGCCGCATGACCAGATGCTATAGCCGCCCACCGCTGCGATGACAATCTTCGCGGGCCGCTTCCGGCCTTCACCATTGCCGGGGCAGGTCAATCTTCACACGCTCGACATGGTCCTGTCATCCATGCGTCATCCGCAATGGGTGAAGGTCGCCGGCAGCGACCTGCGATGACTGCCGCGAGCCACAGACATTACCTCGTCATCTTCAATCCGACTGCGCGCGGGCACCGCCCCCGCCGGCTGGAGGCGGCCGTCGCCGCCCTGGAGTCGGCGGGCGTCACGGTCACGGTGGTGTCGACCGAAGGGCCCTTCCACGCGGAGGAGCTGGCCCGCACCGCCAATGGCCGCTTCACGGCCGTGCTGGCGGCCGGCGGTGACGGCACCGCGCACGAGGTCGCCAACGGCCTGATGGCGCGGCCGGCGCCGCTGGCGCTGGGCATCCTGCCCTATGGGACGGCGAACTGCTTGGCGCGGGAACTGGGGCTGCCCTTGTCCCCCGCCGCGGCCGCCGCATTTCTGGCCCACGGCAACACCGTCGAGGTGCCGCTGGGCCAGGCGGCACACGCCGGCGGGACTCGCCATTTCCTGGTGATGCTGGGGGCCGGCTTCGACGCCCATGTCGTTGCCCGCCTGCCGCCGGACCTGAAGCGGCGGCTGGGCGGGCTGGCCTATGCGCTGGAATGCCTGCGCACCTGGGCGGTCAGCCAGGGCGGGGTCTACGAGCTCAGCCTCGACGGCCACCGCATCAGGGTCGGCCAGGCGGTGATCGCCAACGGCCACTACTATGGCGGCCGCATGGTGCTGGCGCCGGCGGCTTCGATCTACCAGGCCGGCCTGTGGGCCTGCCTGTTCGAGCGGTCGGAACGCTGGCGGGCGCTGCGCTATCTGACCTGGAGCGTGCTGGGCCGGCTGCAGCGCCTGCCCGACTACCGGCTCTCCAAGGCCACGAGCGTCGGCCTGATCGGGCCCGCAGGCTCGCCCGTCCAATGCGACGGGGAGATCATCGGCACCATGCCCATGGAGATCGCCGTCTCGCCCCGGCCCCTGCCGTTGCTGGTGCCGGTCAGGCCGGCCACAGGCCGCAGGCGGCAGGCGGCAACGGGCCGCCCGATGCCGGCGGCGGCGCGTGACGGGAGGCCAAGGCCATGCGGCGGACGCGGTTCGATACAAGCCGGCTGGCGCCGGCATCTGGTTCGTCCGGTCGAACCGGACGGTCGCTGTTTCCCGTGACGCCGGAAGGCAATCGCGTCGTGCGGCGGTTCCTGGCCGGGTCGCGGCCAGCAGCGTGGCTGGCGGCGGTCTGACCATCGTGACCGACCAGATAGGGTGGATGGCCGTGTTCGCAGCCGCACCGCCGCGGGCAGCATGGTTCATCATCACGGCCTACCGGCACGCCGACATGTCCGTGCGGGTGGGCGAGATCGTCATCCGCGACGACCTGACGCCCCGGTCGGGCGGCCGGTCAGCGGTGCCCTCACGCCAGCAGCGCGCGGATCGCTGTCGGCCGGGCGGCAAAGCCTTGCCCCAACGGCGACTCGACGATCGGCCGCTCGATCAGGATCGGGTGGGCGACCATGAAGTCGATCAGCTGGTCGTCGGTCCATTTCGGGTCGTCCAGCCCCAGCTCGTCATAGGGCGTGCCGCGCCGGCGCAGTAACTGGCGCGGCGTCATGTCCATGCGGGCGAGCAGGCGCGCCAACTCCGTCCGGTCCGGCGGCGTCTGCAGGTATTCGATGACCTGTGGCTCCACCCCGCTGTCGCGGATCGCGGCCAGCACGGTGCGGGACGTCCCGCATTTCGGGTTGTGATAGATCGTCACCGTCATCGCGCGCGCATCCCGGATCGCCGCCCAGCCGCCGTCCGGAGCGGTCGGCGGCCGCATCGGCTACGTCGTCCGGCGTGGCGATCGGGTTCAATGGCCGGCGACGGTCATGCCGTCAACCCGCACGGTCGGGGAGTCCACGCCGTAGCGCCGTTCCAGATCGTTCGCCGGTGTCAGGTGGGCGAACATGTCCGTGAGATTGCCCGCCACCGTCACCTCGTTGACCGGGAAGGCGATCTTGCCCTTCTCGATCCAGAAGCCGGTGGCGCCGCGGCTGTAGTCGCCGGTGACCGTGTTGACGCCGGACCCCAGCATCTGCGTCACGTAGAATCCCCCGTCGATGTCGCCGATCAGGTCCTCCGGGGTCATGGTCCCCGGCTCGAGATAGAAGTTGCTGGCCGACGGCCCCGGCGGGGACGAGGTGCCGCGCGACGCGTGGCCCGTTGTCTGCAGACCCAGCTGGCGCGCCGAGCGCAGGTCGAGCAGCCAGGTGACCAGCCGGCCGTCATCGACGATCGTCTGTCGCCGTGTCGCCACCCCCTCGCCGTCGAACGGCTTGGACCGCAGGCCGCGGCGGATATGCGGATCGTCGACGATGCGCACGCCCTTGGCGAAGACCTCGCGGTCCATGCGGTCCTTCAGGAAACTGGTGCCGCGCGCGATCGCCGCGCCGTTGATCGCTCCCGCAAGATGCCGCAGCAGGCCATTGGCGACGCGCGGGTCATAGACCACCGGCACCTTGGCGCTGGCGACCTTGCGCGCCCCCAGGCGCTTGACGGCGCGGTCGCCGGCGCGGCGGCCGATCGTCTCCGGCAGCTCCAGGTCGCCACCGTAGACGGCGCTGGTGAAGTCGTAGTCCGTCTCCATGCCGGCGCCGTTGCCGGCGATCACCGATGTCCACAGCGACCGCCCGCTGGCGCGGTAGGTGCCGCGAAAGCCGTTGCTGGCGGCAAGCGCAACCACCGTGCTGCTCCAGCTCGACTCCGCACCGTCGGAATTGACGACGCCCGGCACCGCCATGGCGGCGGCCTCCGCAGCCGTCGCCTGCTCCACCAGCGTCGCAGGCGCCGGCTCCTCTGCGTCGAACAAATCCAGGTCCGGCCATTCCGTGACGATCTGCCCGGGGTCCGCCAGGCCGCAATAGGGGTCCTCCGGCACCGCCCAGGCCATGGCGACGGGCCCGCTCCACCAGCTCGTCCAGTGCCCGGCCGGACCGATCGGAGGACGAGACGATGGCCGCCCTACGGCCGACGAAGACGCGCAGGCCGAGATCGCAGGCCTCCGCGCGCTCCACCCGCTCGGCTTGCCCAGGCGCTGCTGCACCGACAGCGATGCGGCCTCGAACGCGACCGCATCGGCCGCGTCCGCCCCTGCGCCCGGGCGCGGGCGACCAGGTCGTCCACGATGTCGACAGAGTTGGTGATGGCCGTCATCGATCCTCCTCGCCCCGGCGACCCGTCCGGGACCCGGTCATTCGCCCTGCGCCAGGCATTGCGCCGGCCCCGGCGTCCGTGCCGATCGCCGAACGGCCCAAAGTGTCCCGAGCCAGGCCATCACCGCAAGTGCGGACGTCAATGCCATCGCGGCCGCCAGCGGCAGCTGGTTGTCCGCCGTCGCGACGAGATGGCCGACGACGGTGCTGGCAACCGCACCGAGCCCCATTTGCAGGAAGCCTGCACACCCGCTGGCCGTGCCGGCCAGGTGCGGGTCGACGCTGACGACGCCGGCAAGCCCGCTGGGGATGCTGAGGCCGTTGCCCAGCGCAAACAGCGTCATCGGCCCGAACAGCGCCATGGGCGTGACCACGCCGCCGAGCGCGAGGGCGACCATCAGCGACGACGCCGCCAGCGACAGGCAGGCGCCGGTGCCGATCAGCCGATCGATGCCCACGCGCGCCGACAGCCGCCCCGTGGCGAAGTTGCCCGCCATGTAGCCGACGGCGCTGAGGACGAAGTAGAGGCCGTATTCGCTCTTCGGCCGGTGCATGATCTCAACGATCACGAAGGGCGCGCCCCCCAGGAAGGCGAAGAACCCGGCCGAGGTCATCCCCGTCTGCACGGCATAGCCGGCAAAGACCGGCATGGTCAGCAGCCGCCGGAAGCCGGCGATCACCGCCGCGGCCCCGCCGGGCGCGGCCGACGGATGGCGCGTCTCCACCAGCCGTCCCACCGCGATGGCCAGCACGACCGCGCCCGCCGCCGCGGTGAACAGAAACGACGCCCACCAGCCGAACCATTCGTCCAGATAGCCGCCCAGAAGGGGGGCCAGCATCGGCGCCACCACCATGGCCATGGTCAGGTAGGCGATGACCGTCGCCGAGCGTTCCCGGCTGTGCATGTCGCGGATGATGGCACGCGACAGCACCATGCCGGCGCAGCCGCCCACCGCCTGCAACAGGCGGCCGGCAATCAGCACCTCGATCGTCGGCGCCGCCAGGCAGAGCAGGTTGGCGGCAACGAACAGCGCCAGGCCGCACAGCAGGACCGGCCGCCGGCCGAACCGGTCGCTGAGCGGACCATAGACCAGCTGCGACACCGCGAACCCGACCAGATAGAGGCTGAGCGTCAGCTGCACCGTGCCGTAGTCGGCGCGAAACACCGTCTGCAACCCCGGCATGGACGGCATGATGATGTTGAGCGCCAGCGGCCCCAATGCGGTGACCGCAACGAGGATAGCGAGCGGCGGGCGTGCGCCGCCAGCATCGGCACCGGACATCGGCAGATCCTGGACAGACGGAACGGCGGTGGCTGCCCCGTGGAACGCCATCGCCCCAAATCAAGCATCAAGACTAGGATGTGCTGCGCCGATTGCCAGCGTTAGCGTGCCGTCGGCACGAAACAATCCGGCGGCTGGGGGGCGGCGACGGCACATCATGGGGTACGACTTCCATCTGATTCTGCGCACCCTGGCCGTACCGCCGGCCCCGCTGCTGCTGTTGCTCGGCCTCGGCCTGGCGCTGCTGGCGGTGCGACGCCGGCGTCCGGGCGTCTGGGCGATCGTCCTGGCGGCGGTACCGCTGCTGGCCCTGGCGATGCCGGTGGTGGCCGGCTGGCTGGCGTCCGGCCTGATCGCCCACGTCCCGCTGGCGCGGCCGCTGGCGCCCGACCGCTGCCAGGCGATCGTCGTTCCCGGCGGCGGCCTGGCGATCGCCGCGCCCGAATGGGGCGGCGACACCGTCAGCGGCAGCACCCTGGCGCGGCTGCGCTACGCCATCGCCCTGGCACGGGAAAGCGGCCTGCCCATCGCGCTTTCCGGCGGCAGCCCCGTTCCCAGCACCATCAGCGAAGCCGAGGCGATGCGCCGCGTCGCGGAGGATGAGTTCGCCCAGCCGATCGCCTGGGTGGAAGACCGGTCGCGCAACACCTGGGAGAACGCCGAGCGGACATACGCCCTGCTGGCGCCGGAAGGCATCCGCCGCGTCTGCCTGGTGACGCATGCCGACCACATGGCCCGTGCCGAGCATGCCTTCATCCGGGCCGGCTTCGCCGTCGTCCCCGCCCCCATCGGCCTGCCCGCCGCCGCCGCGCCCCGCGTCCTGGACTATATTCCCACCGGCAGCGGCCTCGGCGCCAGCGAGCGGGCGATGCAGGAATGGCTGGGGCGGGCGTGGTACTGGATCAGGGACCAGCTTGCCCCCGCAAACGACACGGCAGCGCCCGCCACCGATGGCGGGTCGCAGCGGACCTGACGCAGGGCTGAAACCCGGCGCACCAACGCGGGACCTTGGCGGGCGGGGACAGAGGGCCGCCTATTGCCCGCGGCGGCGGGCAGACAGAAAGGCAAGCACGCCGCAGACGACGGCCGTGCCGACCACGGCCGCAGCCGCACCGAAGGCAAGGGCCGCCGGCAGCGTCTGCATGGCGCCGCCCGGGCGCAGGATCGGCGAGGCCGTCAGGTATCCGAATGTGCCAAGGGCGAGGAGCGCAACGAAGGTCCGCCCCGCCCAGGCGCGCACCCAGGGCCAATCCACGTCTTTCAGCATAGGCCGGGCCGCTCCCTCCCGCCCCGAACCAGGGCTCTGCGTGCAGGTCAGTAGGCGTATTGCGGATAGATCGGGTCGATGTCCCCGTTCCATTCCTCGTGAAACCGCTTCAGCTTGCGCTCCGCCGGGGTCACGCCGGATTCGGCGATCTCCATCAGCGCTTCCAGATATGCCGTCTCATCGTCGCCGATGGTGTTGCGCCTGTCGCGGCTCTTCAGGCCGGAGACGGCGATCTCCAGCGTTCGCAACGCCAGGTCCCCCACGGTCCCGGACCGGAACGGGGTGCCCAGCGCACTGCGCGGCACCTCGGCACGCAGATAGGCATGCTCCTGCGGCGTCCAGCCGGCGACCAGCTCTTCCGCCGCGGCCAGCGCCGCATCGTCGTACAGCAGCCCCACCCAGAGCGCGGGCAAGGCACAGAGCCGCCGCCACTGGCCCCCATCGGCCCCCCGCATCTCCAGGTACCGCTTCAGCCGCACCTCGGGAAACGCCGTGGTCAGGTGGTCCGCCCAATCGCCGAGCGTCGGACGCTCGTCCGGCAACACCGGCAGGCGGCCGGCCATGAAGTCGCGGAAGGATTGCCCGGAGGCATCGATGTACCTGCCGTCGCGGTAGACGAAGTACATCGGCACATCCAGCATGTAGTCGACATAGCGCTCGAAGCCGAAGCCGTCCTCGAACACGAAGGGCAGATGGCCGCAGCGGTCGGGGTCGGTATCGGTCCAGATATGGCTGCGATAGCTGAGATAGCCGTTCGGCCGGCCCTCGGTGAACGGGGAGTTGGCGAACAGCGCCGTCGCCACCGGCTGCAAGGCCAGGCTGACGCGGAACTTGCGCACCATGTCGGCCTCGCTGGCGAAGTCCAGGTTGACCTGCACGGTGCAGGTGCGCGTCATCATGTCGAGGCCGAGATTGCCGCGCTTGGGCATGTACTGCCGCATGATGCGGTAGCGGCCCTTGGGCATCCACGGCATGTCCTCGCGCCGCCATTTCGGGATGAAGCCGAGGCCGATCATGCCGACGCCCAGTTCGGCATTCACCTCGCGCACCTGGCGCAGGTGCTCATGCACCTCGTCGCAGGTCTCGTGGATCGTGCGCAGGGGCGCGCCCGACAGCTCCAGCTGTCCGCCCGGCTCCAGCGTGACGGAGCAGCCGTCGTCATCCACAAGCGCGATCAGTTCGCCCGCTTCCTCCACCGGCTTCCAGCCGAAGCGGCGCAGGCCTTGCAGCAGCGTGCCGATCCCCTGCTCGCCCTCATAGGCGACGGGCCGCAGGTCCTTCAGCCGGTAGACGAACTTCTCGTGCTCCGTGCCGATACGCCAGGCATCCCGCGGCTTACAGCCGGCCTCAAGATACTCCACCAGTTGGCGTCGGTTGCTGATCCGCTCGACGGCGGCGTTCTCCATCACGGCCATTTCGCATGGTCCCAGGTTGCCTGAGCTGTTGCCTCTACCGCTCGTCATGGGGCGCGCGCGAAAACGGCCGCTCCGACCAGTCGCCGGCGAGGCATTGCCAGCAGGCCAGTGCGGCGGCAACCGCGGTTTCGGCCCGAAGAATCCGCGGTCCCAAGCCAAGGAAGTGAGAAAAGTCGAGTTCCGCCAGCGCGTCAAGCTCCGCCGCGGCGAAGCCGCCTTCCGGCCCGACCAGGATGCCCGCCGGCCCCGCTCCGACCTCGCGGGCCAGCGCCTGCGGCGTCGCCGCCGTCGAGCGTTCCGCACAGACGATCAACGGCCGGCCGGACGGCCAGTCGGCGATCAGCCGCGACAATGTGACCGGCTCCGCCAACTCCGGAACGTCAAGCCGCTCGCACTGCTCCGCCGCCTCGACGGCCGTGGCCGCCAGCCGGTCCAGATTGACCCGCGACACATCGGTATAGCGGGTCATCACCGGCAGCAGGCGTGCAGCCCCCAGCTCCGTTGCCTTCTCGACGATCATGTCGATGCGTCCCCGCTTCACCGGCGCGAAACAGAGCCAGAGGTCCGGGCCCATGCGCTGCGCGCGCGTGCAGCGCATGGGGATGACCGTGGCGCCGGCCTTGGCTATCGCTTCGACGCGCGCCAGCCACTCGCCGTTACACCCGTCGAACACCAGGATCTCGTCGCCGCGGCCAAGCCGCATCACGTCGCGCAGATAATGCGCCTGTCCGGCCGCCAGGGCGACGGGCTCGCCCTCCGCCAGCGGCCCGGCCACATGCAGCCGGCGCAGGCCCATCGCCGCAGGCCGGCGGGTGCCGCCCGGTCCGGGACGGCTTACAGGACCTCGTCGATGGACCGGACGATGTGGGTCACGGCGCCATAGGCCCGCGCCTCTTCCGCCGACATCCAGAAATTGCGGTCGGTGTCCTTGACCACCTTCTCGTAGGGTTGCCCGGTCTCGTTGGCGATCGTCCGGTTGATGCGCTCGCGCATCTTGATGATCTCGGTCGCTTCGATGTCGATGTCCACCGCCGGTCCGCGCACCCCGCCCATCGGCTGATGCAGCAGGAAGCGCGTATTGGGCAGGCAGTACCGGTCTTCGCGGTAGGCACCCAGGAAGATATGGGCCGCCGCACTGGCCACCCAGCCGGTGCCGATCACCTGCACGCGCGGCTTGATGAAGCGGATCAGGTCGTGGACCGTATCGCCGCTTTCCACATGTCCGCCCGGCGAGTTGATGACCAGCTTGATCGGCTCGTCGCTATCGGCCGCCATCGCCAGCATCTGGGCCGTGATTTCGCGCGAGACCTTGTCGTTGATGCCGCCGAACAGCAGGATCATCCGCGCCTTGAACAGCTTCTCGCCAAGGCCCGGGCTCTGGCGTTCCTTCTTGTCCTTCTCTTTGTCGTCGTCCTCGTCGTCGTCTTCGTCGTCGAGGCGGAACCGGCTGTAGAGGGGGTCGAGCACTGTCTTCAGCCCTTCATGGCTTGGGTGGTGGACCTGCGGGGGCGGAACGGATGCCCCGTCATGCCGCGGGCTTGAGGAAGTCGTCAATATAGTCCTGCACGACACGGTCGAGGCTTTCGTCGATCGGCAGGCCCAGCGCCTGCGCCCGGCTGTCATCGGCCTTGGCCGCCCAGGTGCGCACGATGGCCTGGATCTGCGGATCCGGACGGTCGATCACGGGACCCAGCGGGATGCGGTTCGCTTCGGCCACCCGTTCCAGGGCCGCCACCATCTCGACCACCGTATAGGGACGGCTGCGCAGGTTTACCGCGCGGTCGTCGCCCAGCGCGTCCGCCGCCAGCTCATGCAGGCCGATGAAGCCGGCCACGGTGTTGCGATAGCCCAAAAGCGGCATCTGCGTGTCGCGCGTCACCGGCAGGATGCATTCCTGTCCGCCCAGCGGTTCGCGGAAGACGCCGCTGCAGAAGCTGGAGGCCGCCGCATTGGGCTTGCCCGGCCGGATGATGATGGTGGGCAGGCGTGCCGAGCGCCCGTCCAGAAAGCCCTTGCGGGTGTAGTCGTTGATCAGCAGCTCCATGATCGTCTTGGTGACGCCGTAGGTGGTGCGCGCCGTCTGCTTGGTGTCGTCGCCGACGACATCGGGCATGGCCGCACCGCCGAAGACGGCGATGGAGCTGGCGAACACCAGGCGCGGCGAACCGGCCCGCGCGCGCAACGCTTCCAGCACATGGCGCCCGCCATCCAGGTTGACCTTCAGCGCCAGGTCGAAATCCTGCTCGCCATGGCCGCTGACGATGGAAGCGAGGTGGAACACCGAGGTGTCGTCGCGATCGACGAGGCCGAAGACCGTGTCG
The DNA here is from genome assembly GCA_020638595.1 of Rhodospirillaceae bacterium. Classification (GTDB taxonomy): domain Bacteria; phylum Pseudomonadota; class Alphaproteobacteria; order DSM-16000; family Inquilinaceae; genus JACKIG01. Next base: position 29,873 of record JACKIG010000030.1, read on the forward strand.
CGGTCGGAGATGTCGCCGGCGACGATGCTGACGCGGTCGTCCAGACCGCTCGGCCGCTCCGGCGGCGTGACGGCGTCGAACAGGACGATGGAGTCGATCGGCTCCTGCGCGCCCGACGGCCCGGTCAGCGTGCCGCGGCGCACCAGCGCACGGCCGATATTCAGCCCGATGAACCCGGTGCCACCGGTGATGACGACCTTCATGGCACACTCTCCCCCGATACGGTCTTGTGCTTGCCTGTCATCGACAGCGCTTAGCCGCCCGGCGCCGTCGGCGCAAGCGGCTCGACGAGATAAGTCAGTCCGGCTGCTCCATCACCACCGCCTCGTGGCGGACGGGGAAGTTCATCGACGCGGCGATGAAACAGACGTGGTGCGCCTGATCGTGCAGGTCGAGGGCGAGGTCCAGATTGGTTCCCTTGGCCACGATCGTCCGCGGCCGCAACACCGCCTCGACGAAGTGACCACTGCCCTTTTCGAACACCATCGTGCCCTCGGCGTCGTCCTCATAGTCCACCACCAGCACCCCGGCCTTCGCCGCGCAGGCCAGATAGCTCAACAGATGGCAGGCCGACAGCGCGGCGATCAGCAGGTCCTCGGGGTTGTGGCGGCTGGCGTCGCCCAGGAACAGCGGGTCCGCAGTCCCCGCCAGGTCGGGCTTGCCGTCCATCCGCACGACATAGTCACGGGCATAGCTGCGATAGTCGCTGGTCGGGCCCTGCGCCGCCCCGGTCCAGGCAAGTTGCGCCTTGTAGACATGAGAGTTCGCCATCGTGCGTCCCGTCCCTTCGTCCCCCCCAGATGCGCAACCATACCGGTCCGGCCGAACGGCGCAAAGGCGGTCGCCGACGCCCGCCGATCCCAAGCTTGTGACTGGCACTTCGCCCGCTAAGGATTTACCCAGACCGGGACGCCGGCAGGCAGGGGAGCATGGGTCATGACGATCGCACCGCGTTTTTTCACCGTCCTGGCGCTGGCATTGACGGCGCTGGCCGGCGCACGCCCCGGCCTGGCCTGCGGCGATGTCGACGGTCCCTGCCAGGTGAGCGACGGGCAATACTATGCCCATGTGCCCGGCGGCTGGGACGGTGCGTCCCCCTTGCCGACGGCCGTCTACTTCCACGGCTATTCGTCCACGGGTGCTGCCGTCATGGGCAACCGCGGCCTGGTCGATGCCTTCGACCGCCTTGGCGTCCTGCTGATCGCGCCGGACGGACGCAACCGCACCTGGGCGCATGTCGGGTCCCCCAGCCAAGCGCGTGACGAACTGGCGTTCATGGACGCGGTCATGGCCGACGTCCATGCCCGCTGGCCGGTCGACGGGGGCCGCCTGTGGGTGACGGGCTTCTCGCAGGGCGGCTCCATGGCCTGGGACATGGCCTGCTACCGGGGGGAGGAGTTCACAGCCTTCGCCCCGATCTCCGGCGCCTTCTGGACGCCGCTGCCGGAGACCTGCCCGTCGGGCCCGGTCAACCTGCGCCATGTCCACGGGACCACCGACACGGTCGTGCCCATGGCCGGCCGGCCGATCCGCCAGACCTACCGACAGGGCGACGTGATGCAAGGCATGGCGGTCTGGCGCCAGGCCGACGGCTGTCCGGAAACCCCGGACGCCATCGAACGGGACGGCCGGCTGACCTGCCAGGTCTGGCGCAGCTGCACCAGCGGCCGCGAGCTGCAGCTTTGCCTGCACGACGGGGGCCACACGCCGCTGCCCGGCTGGGTCGAGGACGCCTATCGCTGGGTCGAACACGTGTCGCACGGCTGACGGCGCCGGCCGCGCCGCCTCTAAAGGAAGCGCACCTCCGCGTCGCCAAGGCCGTGCAGCGAGGCGACCACGGTGTCGCCCGCCAGGGGCCATTTGGTTTCCACCACGCTGCCCGTCAGGATCACCTGGCCGGACTTCAGCCCCTCACCATGCCGCGCGATGGTGTTGGCCAGCCAGGCGACCGCGTTGAAGGGGTGGCCCAGGACATGGGCGCCCGTGCCCGTGCCCACAACCGTGCCGCCGATGGTCATGCACCCGGTGACGGCCGCAAGGTCCGGGACCGCCGTGACCGCAGGTCCCAGGATCGCGCCGGCGTGGAAGAAGTCGTCGGCCGTCAACGTCCAGGCGTCGAGGCCCGGGTAGTCGACATAACGGTCGTCGACCAGTTCGATCGCCGCCATCGCCGCCGCAATGGCAGGCTCCACGGTCGTACGGTCATAGGGCACCCCGCCGGGCGGCAGGTCGCGGCCCAACCGCACGGCGATCTCGCATTCCACGCCGATCCGCCGGAAGGCGCCATGGACGACGTCCGCCGGGCTGCGGTGGATCGCGTCGGCGGCCAGAATGCCGGCACAGGGCCGGTCGATCGACAGGAACGCCTGCATCACCGCCGTCGTGCAGCCGATCTTGTAACCGGCGATCGCCCGCCCCGGTTCCCGCAGGCGCGCCAGCCGCGCCTGGATGGCATAGGCATCGGCTTCCGTCGCCGGCACCAAGTGCGGCGGGAAGCGATCGAAGGGTTCGGGCTTGGTCCTGTAGGCCGCCAGCAGTCCGGCTGCCTCTTCCAATGCCTGCTCGTGCACCCGCGTTCCTCCCCTGACCGCCGCAATGGTCATGATGCGCCGGTGCGCTGCGTCTGTCGCCCCGCCTGTCTTGCCTCCCACCCCTCGGGCTGCCATACAAGCCCCCAATTCAGCCATTGGGGAGGGCATACGCCATGGATCTCGGCATTCAGGGGCGCAAGGCGCTGGTTCTGGGGGCGTCCCGCGGGCTCGGGCGGGGCATCGCGATGGCGCTGGCTGCCGAGGGATGCGCCCTGACGCTGGTGGCCCGCAACCAGGCGGCCATCGATGCGACCGCCGAAGCCATCCGGACGGCCCACGGCATCGAGGCCAAGACCCATGCGCTCAACCTGTCCGACCACGCGTCCGTCACCGGGCTGATCGCGGCGGTGGAAGCGGCCGGCGGCGTCGACATCCTGGTCAATGTCAGCGGCGGGCCACCGCCATCCGGCGCCCTGGGGATCGCGGCGGACACCTGGCGCCAGCAGTTCGAGAGCATGGTGGTCAGCCTGATCACGCTGATCGACGGGCTGGTTCCGGGCATGCGGGCGCGCAAATGGGGGCGCATCCTGACCGTCACTTCGTCCGGCATCACCCAGCCGATCCCGACGCTGGGCATGTCCAACACGCTGCGCGCCAGCCTTGTCACCTTCTCCAAGACGCTGGCCGGCGAAGTGGCGCCCGACGGCGTCACCGTGAACATCCTGGTCCCCGGCCGCATCGACACCGAGCGGGTGGAGGAGCTGGATACGGCGATGGCGAAGCGCCAGAACATCAGCCTGGAGGAAGTGCGCAAGCGCTCCTACGCCAACATCCCGATGGGCCGGAACGGCACGGTGGAGGAATTCGCATCCGTCGCCGCCTTCCTGGCCAGCGAGCGGGCGAGCTACGTCACCGGCAGCACGATCCGCATCGACGGGGGGTTGATCCGCTCGATCTGACGGACGGCGGGGTGCCGCCGGCTCAATGCAGGCGCAGCTCCGCGCCCGTATAGCGCAGGTCGACCGGCCGGATCAGCTTGCCCGCGGCGACGGTCACGGAATGCAGCGGCCCCTCGATCTCGCGCTTCCAGAAGTCCAGGAACCGGCGCAGCTCCGGGAATTCCGGAACCAAATCGAGCTTCTGCCAGAGGAAGGTCTGCAACAGGCCCGGCTGGTCGGGCATGTGGTAGAGGATATGGGCCGTGGTCAGGCGATAGCCCCTGAGCTGCAAGGCAAGATCGCTGGACATGCGCGTTCCCTCCATCGCTAGAGCGAGTGAACATTGCGGTACTGCCCACGCCCGCTTTGCGATTGCTCCCCCGGTCAACGCTTCTTGGTCACTATCGTTCCTTATCCCAGCCTGGAACGGCAAGAGTAAAATATAGGTAAATCAGTATCTTGGCAGCGCAGTCGCCGGAGTGCTGCCAGGACCCGCCGTGGGGGTGGTGCGCGTGCGCCACCGGTGCTAACACTCCGCCCGGGCGCCGATGGGCGCGCACGGCTTCGAGACAGCCCACATCCGACAGTCCTTTTGGGAGTTCGCATCCATGGCTTTTCGCCCCCTGCATGACCGCGTCCTTGTTCGCCGTATCGAAGGCGAGGAGAAGACCAAGGGCGGCATCATCATTCCCGACACCGTCAAGGAAAAGCCGCAGGAAGGCGAGATCGTCGCCGTCGGCTCCGGCGTGCGGGACAATGACGGCAAACTGGTGCCGCTGGACGTCAAGGCCGGCGACCGCATCCTGTTCGGCAAGTGGTCGGGCACGGAAGTGAAGCTGGACGGCCAGGACCTGCTGATCATGAAGGAAAGCGACGTCCTGGGGATCATCGGCTGACGCCTGACCCGATCATCAACCGCCGTAACGGGTCACTCAATCCCTGCCGTTCGAAATAGAGAGCGACCCGACCAGGCCCCCGTTTGCCAGACGTCATGTTGACCAGGTGCAGCGGCGCCATCGAGACTTAGCTTGACCGCGCCGCTGCACTAAAGACTGCCTGGCTCCGGCAGCCCGCCCGTCACGAACAGGATGCGGGTGTCGCCGTAGGTCCGCTCATCGACGATGGTGGCGCCGTCCAGGCCGGGAACGGCTTCGCGGCGCGCCGTCTCCATCACCGTCAACGTATCCGGCCCCAGCCACCCCGCCGACGCCAGCGCCGCCAGGGCGGGCTGCGCCAGGCCCTGGCGATAGGGCGGATCGAGGAAGACCAGGTCAGCCCGCACCTTCGCCCGCGGCGGCCGCGTCGCATCGCCCAAGAGGGCGTGCGCATTGGCCGGCGCACCGATGGCGGCCAGGTTGGCGCGCAGTGCCGCAAGGACCCGGGGCTCGCGCTCCAGCAGCCACACCTCAGCCGCGCCGCGCGACAGGGCTTCCAGCCCCATGGCCCCGGTGCCGGCGAAGGCATCCAGCACCACCGCACCGGTCACGGCACTGGCCTGGCCGCGTCCCCAGTCGCGATGCATCAGGATATCGAACACGGCCTCGCGCACGCGCTCGGCCGTCGGCCTGACCTGCAGGCCCGCCGGCACCGCCAGCCGCCGGCCCTTAAGCCGGCCGCCGACGAGTCTCAGCGTCTGGCCGCTGCTTGGGCTCATGATCGGCAAAGAAGCGGGGCGCCTGCTCGCGCAGGACCTTGCCCTTGATTTCGTCGACGGCACCGCGCGGCAGGACGCCCAGATGGAACGGGCCGAACGACACGCGGATCAGCCGCGTGACGGTCAGGTCCAGGCTTTCCAGCACCTTGCGCACCTCGCGGTTGCGGCCCTCGCGCAGCGTCATGGTCAGCCAGGCGTTGGCGCCCTGCGTGCGGTCCAGCGCCGCCTCGATGGGGCCATAGCGGATGCCGGCGACGGTCACACCCTTGGCCAGTGCGGCCAGCCGCTGTTCCGAGACCTCGCCATGCACGCGCACCCGGTAGCGGCGCGGCCAGCCGGTCGACGGATGGCCGAGGAAGCGGGCCAATTCCCCGTCGTTGGTCAGCAGCAGCAGACCCTCGCTGGTCAGGTCGAGCCGGCCGACCGACACGACCCGCGGCAGCTCGGCCGGCAGCTTCTCGAACACCGTCGGCCGGCCCTGCGGATCGCGTTCCGTCGTCACCAGCCCCGACGGCTTGTGATAGCGCCATAGCCGCGTACGCTCCGCCTCCGGCAGCGGCTTGCCGTCCACCAGGATAAGGTCGCCCGGCCCCACCGTGACCGCCGGGGTCGTCAGCACCGCACCATTGACCCGGACCCGGCGGTCGGCCACCCATGCCTCCGCCTCGCGCCGCGAGCACAGTCCGGCCCGCGCCAGCCGCTTGGCGATGCGCTCCCGTTCCACCGTCATGTCCTGTTTTCCATTGCCCTTCGCGGGCCGCCCTCGCATCGTCGCCGCCCATGGACGACGACCGTAGCCCCGACCGTACCTATATGGACATGGCCCTGGAAGAGGCCAGACGTGCCGGGGCGCGCGGCGAGGTTCCCATCGGCGCGATCGTCGTCGAGACGGCGACCGGCCAGGTGCTGGCCGCCGCCGGCAACGGCACGGAGGCGATGGCCGACCCGACCGCCCATGCCGAGATTCTGGCCCTGCGCGCCGCCGCCCGAACGCGCGGCCGTCCGCGCCTGCCCGACTGCACGCTGTATGTGACGCTGGAACCCTGCGCCATGTGCGCCGCCGCCATCAGCTTCGCGCGCATCCGGCGCCTGGTCTTCGCCGCCGCCGACCCCAAGGGCGGTGCGGTCCTGCACGGCCCCCGCTTCTTCACCCAGCCCACCTGCCACCACCGCCCCGAGATCGACCACGGCATCGCCGCGGAGGCCGCCGCCGACCTGCTGCGCACCTTCTTCCGCGCCCGCCGCGGGGCGGATCGGACGCACGAGCGGCCGACGGCACAGGAGTAGAGGAAGGGGCTTGAGGGCGACACGGCTGCCCACCGGCACCGGAGCCCTTCTGCAGCGTATGGGCGCGCTCAAACGCACCGCAGATCGCGCTGTCGGCAGTAACCGGAGATTAGCAAACAGCGATTTAGACTGCGAACAAGTTTCCGGTTGTCTCCCAGGAAGATTTTATCGTTTCAGCACATGATGGCGGCTGGCGACACGGCCTGGGATCAAGAAGAAAGACCACATGCACATCGAAACTTGTCATACGGACATGAAAACCAGCACATCGCCCCGTCAAAGGGTAATCGTGGCTACAGATGACGAACAGCTTCTGAAGAGCCTGCTGACGTACATCGGCAGAAGCTATCATCTGACTGTGGTGCCCAATCGGAAATCCGTTCTCAATCATGCGAACTTGAATTCAGCCGCAGCGGTTCTCTTCACCGATCGGCCGAATGACGTCAGCGCGCGCGAGTTCTGCGAGCGCCTCGGCCGGCTCGGCCATCATCGGCCCCGCATCCTGGCCGTGGGGGTCAGGGGGACGCCGTGGATGGAGTTAGTCGAGTGGCAGACGGCGATCGACGGCGCGGTGTATTTCGACTCGCCCCTGGAGCACCAGATCCAGGCCTTCGCACTGGTCGTCAGCCATCGGGCCGAGGAGGCGATCGCCGCTCTCGGCGACAATGCGAAGGCGATCTGGGAGGAATCGCGCAAGCTCATGCGCGATGTGGAGACCCTGGTCCGCGCCGGGCAACCGGTCCCGCATACGGCCGTGCACGCCGTCGCCGCATCGGTGGTCGAGCAGTCGGATGACACGGTGTTCTTCGACATGATCCGCGTGCTGCGCGATCACCACAGCGAGACCCTGGTCCACAGCCTGGACATGGGCCTGACGGCACTGCTGCTGGGCCGCCATGTCGGGGTGCGCGGGAAAAGCGACCAATACCTGCTGTTCGAAGCGGGCATGCTGCACGACCTCGGCAAGACCGAGATCCCGCTGGCGATCCTGAACAAGCCCGGCAAGCTGACGGCGGACGAGTTCGCCGCCATCCGCCGGCATCCCTTGAGTTCCGAGAGAATCCTGAGGGAGTCCGGCGGCTATGACCAGCAGCTGATCCTCGCGTCGGTGCAGCACCACGAGAAGAACGACGGCACCGGCTACCCCCACGGGCTCGCCAGCCGGCAGATCTCGGAAATCGGCCGGCTGATGGCCGTCTGCGACGTCTATTGCGCGTTGACCGAGCGCCGGGCCTACAAGTCGCAGACATCCTCCCAGGAGAGCTTCGCGATCATGGACACGATGACCGGCCATCACCTGGATCCGGTGCTGGTCGGCCGCCTGAAGGAGATGGTTTACGGCTGCTCTGCGGCCCCCCTGGCTGCCGACTGAACCCGGCCGGCCGCGCCGCTGCCGGCGGTGCGACCCGGTCCTTCGAATTGGGCGAAAGCCCTGTATATAGTCCGGTGCTGCGGCAACCCTTCGCACCCCGCCCACGGCACGGACCCCCGGCATGACCCACGGTACGCATGAGTACGAGCGCGATCCGCGTAACGACTCGATCCTGATCTCGGTGAACGGGGAACTGGTGCCGCGGGCGCTGGCGGTGGTGTCGGTGTTCGACAGCGGCTTCATCCTGGGCGACGGGGTGTGGGAGGGTATCCGCCTGCACCATGGCCGGCTGGCCTTCGCCGAGGCTCACCTGGACCGGCTGTATGAAGGTGCCAAGGCCATCGACCTGGATATCGGCATGGAGCCGGAGGAACTGGCCGGGCGCATCCTGCATTGCACGGCGGCCAACGGCATGACCAGCGACGTGCATATCCGCGTGATGATCACCCGCGGCATCAAGGCCACGCCCTACCAGGACCCGCGCGCGACGATCGGCGGGCCCACCATCGTCATCATCCCGGAATACAAGCGCCCGAAGCCGGAGGTGGCCGACCGCGGCATGCGCCTGTTCACCGTGCATGTGCGGCGCGGCGCGCCGGACGTGCAGGACCCGAAATGGAACAGCCACAGCAAGCTGAACTGCATCGCCGCCTGCATCCAGGCAACCAAGGCGGGGGTGGACGAAGCACTGATGCTGGACCCCGACGGTTTCGTCGCCACCTGCAATTCCACCCATTTCTTCATCGTCCGCGGCACCGAGGTCTGGACGTCCACCGGCGACTACTGCCTTCAGGGGATCACCCGCGCCAATGTGCTGGACCTGTGCCGGCGCCACCAGGTGCCGGCCCACGAGAAGCGCTTTTCGCTGACCCAGGTCTATTCCGCCGACGAGGCCTTCGTCACCGGGACCTTCGCCGGGCTGGTGCCGGTGGTGGAGGTCGACGGCCGCAGCATCGGCGACCGCACCATGGGGCCGCTGACGCGCACCCTGCGCCAGTGGTATGCGGAACTGATGGACGAGGAGTGCCCCGCGCCGTGAGCCCGCCGCCCCTGCGCATTGCCATGTGGTCGGGGCCGCGCAACATCTCCACCGCGATGATGCGCAGCTTCGCCAACCGCCCCGATACGGCGGTGATCGACGAACCGCTCTATGGCGTCTACCTCGCCGCGACCGGCGTGGATCATCCCGGCCGCGCCGAGATCCTGGCCGCCATGCCGACGGATTGGCGGGTGGTCGTCACAGGCTTGACCGGCCCCATCCCCGATGGCCGGTCCGTCTTCTACCAGAAGCACATGGCCCACCACCTGCTGGCGGAGATCGACCGCGCATGGCTGGGATCGTTGCGCCATGCCTTCCTGATCCGGCGGCCGGCGGCGATGCTCGCCTCCTATTGGCGGACACGCGGCGAAGTGACACTGACGGACACCGGCCTGCCGCAGCAGCTGCGCCTGTTCGAGGAAATGGCCGGGACAACGGGGACCACGCCGCCGGTCGTCGATGCGGCGGACGTGCTGCGCGATCCCGAAGGCATGCTGCGGCGTCTCTGTGCGGCGCTGGGCCTGGCATTCCTGCCGGCGATGCTCGCCTGGCCGCCGGGTCCCCGCACGACCGACGGTGTGTGGGCCCGGCACTGGTACGGCGCCGTGGAGGCGTCGCAGGGGTTTGCCCCCTATCGCGCCGAGGACGCGGACCTGCCGCCGGCGCTGGCCGACCTGGCCGAGGAATGCGAGGGATACTATCGCCAGCTGCACGCGCATCGCCTGCACGCGCAAGCCTGACCCCGCCGCCTATTGCGCGGCCCTGATGCCGAGATCGACCGGGTTCGACACCGCCAGCTCCACATCCACCGCGCACATATAGCCGGCGCCGCGGATGGTCTTGATGATGCTGGGGTGCTTCTGGTTGGCTTCGATCTTCTGGCGCAGGCTGACCACCAGGACATCGATGCTGCGGTCGAAGGGGTGGTGGTCGCGCCCTGCCACGATGTCCAGAAGCTGCTCGCGGCTCATCACCCGCTTCGGCCGGCGCACCAGGGCGACCAGCAGCTTGTGCTCGGCCGTCGTCAGCGGCACTTCCTGCCCCTCGGCATCCCGCAGGGTCGGCGCCTCGAGATCGACTTCCCACCCGGCGAACCGGGCGATCGTCGGTTCATCGCTGGCCCGAACCTGCACGGCCGCTGCCCGGCGGCGCAGGACGCTGCGCACACGGGCCAGCAGTTCGCGCGTGTCGAACGGCTTGGGGACATAGTCGTCGGCGCCGACCTCCAGCCCGACGATCCGGTCGACGGTGTCGCCCTTCGACGTCAGCATGATGATGCCGACATCCGACCCGGCCCGCAGCTTGCGCGCCAGTTCCAGCCCGTCCTCGCCCGGCAGCAGCAGGTCGAGGACGACGACATCGACCGGCGTGACCTCCATCACGCGCCAGAGCGCCTGGCCGCTGGGCACCGTCGTGACCTTGTAGCCATGCGTCGACAGATAGCGATCCAGAAGGGCCAAGACCCGTGGGTCATCGTCAACGATGACGATATGCGCGTCGTGCATAGTGCGGCCCTTGCGCCAGCCCCAACCATCCGCCCCAATCCGGGCGGGACACCCGCCGTGGCCGGTCATCCCCCATCTTGGTATGCAGTTCAACACAACCGCCCATTTACCGCAAGTCGCCATGGTGGCGCGGCAATTGGCGGCAGTATTATGTTTAGAAATCTTAGCAGTGTTCCCGGCGTTCGCCTTGGTCGCCGCCGAGTCCCGATGATTGCGCTCCTTGTGTTATTGCGCTCTAATTCTGCCTGCCGCCTGGGCCGAGGTTGGACTGAGCACGATTTCGTGAAGACATCCGATAGACAGTTTGATGTCTTCGTGGTCTTGCGCTTTCCCACGCCGCCGGACTGACGCCGGTGGTGGCACGAGTCGGGACCGCCTGACGCCTGCCGGCTGGGCGGCAGCCGCGACACGGTAGGGAGCAGGTCCGCCAGCAGGAGGGCTCCACCCATCATGGATCGGCAACAGACGCTGCTGACCACGGCGGTCAATGCCAGCGCGTTCGGGATCGTCATCACCGACCCGTCGCAAGCCGGCAACCCCATCGTCTTCGCCAACCGCGCATTCAGCCAGACGACGGGCTACAGCGAGGCGGAGTGCATCGGACGCAACTGCCGCTTCCTGCAAGGCCCCGGAACAGACCGGGGCGCCATCCGCCAGCTGTCCGAAGGTGTCCGTGCCCGGCGACCCATCCGCGTGGTGCTGCGCAACTACCGCAAGGACGGCTCCCCCTTCTGGAATGACGTCGCCATCAGCCCGGTGTTCGACGACGCCGGCGCGCTTCTGGCGTATATCAGCGTCCAGCACGATGTCACCGACCACATCGCGGCCGAAGAGGCGGTGCGCACGAGCGAAGCGCGGTTGCGGGACTTCGTCGACCTGTCTGCCGGCTGGTTCTGGGAACGCGGGGCGGACCTTCGCTTCACCTATGTGTCGCCGGCCCTGGCCGAGGCATGCGGCCACCCGGGTCCGGCCTTCATCGGCCGTATGGAGCCGGAGATCGACGCACAGGCCTTTCCCGACTGGGCGCAACTGGAATCGCACCTGCGCGAGGGCCGACAGCCCATCCGCGATTTCGCCTTCCGCATCCGGGCCGTCGACGGCCGGGTTCACGAGGCCCGCCTGGATGCCCGGCCGGTCTATCGCGATGATGGCAAGCTGGGCGGATTTCGGGGCTGGCTGGCGCCGTCGGGCGTTGCGCCACCGGACCAGCCGCAGCGCACCGCGTCGGACCTTGACATGACTTCCCTGTCGTCGCGCGACATGGCCGTGATCGGCCGCCTGGGCGCCGGCATTGCGCACGACATCAACAACCTTCTCACGATCCTCCACGGCAACCTGCAGCTGCTCAGCCTGGAAGAAGCCGTTCAGGCCGTGCCCGATGTCGAGGACCTGATCGACTGTGCCCTGTCGGCAAGCCGGGAAGGCGCGTGCCTGGCGCGCACGCTGTCGATGTTCGGCGCCCACCATCGCCTGAGCCTGGCGCCCGTCGACGTGAACGCCCTTCTGACGGACCTGCTCGGCACGATCCGACTGACGCTCAGCACGGCCGTGGCCATCGATCTCGATCTCGATCCGCTGGCACCCCGGGCGGTTACAGATGCGGCGCATCTGGAAGCGGCCATCATCAACCTGGTGAACAACGCGCGGGACGCCATGCCGGACGGCGGGCACCTGACGATCACCACCTGGCTCGGCAATTCGCCCGCGGGGTCGGGCGGCGTGCAAACGGGTCGCCGGCAACCCGATCGCCCCCAGGGGGACTGCTATGTCGGCATCGCCGTAACGGATACCGGCATCGGCATGACCAAGGACGTGCTTCAGCGCGCCACGACGCCGCTGTTCACGCTCAAGGCCGAGGGCAAGGGTGCAGGGCTGGGACTGGCCATGGTCGACCGGTTCGCAACCGCCTCCAACGGCCGGCTGGCGCTGGACAGCGCCCCCGACCGCGGCACGACGGCCACGCTGTTGCTGCCGGCGGCCCCGCCGGCCTAGCCCGGGGGGGTCAGCCGCGGCAGGGCGGGGTCAGGCGACCTGGAAGCTCGCCCCTTCGGCCATTGCCACCGCGCGCCGTAATTCGCGGGTCAGGATGCCGACGTCCAGCGGCTTCGGCAGGCTGGCCGTCACGGCGATCCCCAGCTCTGACGCCAAGGTGCGGGCTGCGGCCATCCGTTCGGGATCCGCACCACTGATCAGCACCAGAACCGGGGCCAGACGCGGATTCAGCTTGGACAACGACCGGATGACGTCGCCACCGCTGCGGTGGCCCAGGACCATGTCGACGATCACGACGGTCGGCTGGAAATCCTCGCAGACCGGCTGCACCAGCTCGTCATCGACAAGAATTTCCGCCGCGAGGCCGAGCTGCCGGGCGATCCGTCCGATCAGCCGGCCGATGCGTGGGTCATCATCGACGATAAGCAGCCGTGGCCCGGCCATGGTCGTCGTCTCCGCTGACCGTCCCAGCGCCTCGGCACACTCGCCTGCGCTTGCATCAGCATGGTTGGACAGTATGGCAGGCGATAGTTAGCAGGCCATTTCCCTTCAAACCATATGTGTTAGTACAGGTTAGCTTGCGTTAGCTTGGCGGCGCCATCCGCCGGCCGTTCCGGTCCGCGGCCCCCCATCGCCGGCAGCGGCGTCCTCGCGCGGCTTCCGGTGGCCGGGTTGGCATGCTAGCGTTTCCCGTGCAGGTCGTCGTCGGGAAACGTGTCGGGACAGGGCCGCCATGCGGATCTCATGGTTCACGGGTTTGGCCGCCGTCGTGCTGGCGATGTGTCCCGGATCGCCGCCGGGCGCCCAGACGGTGGGCCGGCAGCTGGCCGGTGTCGAAGACGTCACGATCGTCGTCGCCCAGTTGAGCAATCGCGAAGAGGCCTGCGGTCTGAAAGAGACGACCGTGCGGGCGACGGCCCAGAACTTCCTGCTGACGAACAACTTCACGCTCAGCAACGACAGCAGCACCAGCATGCTGATCGAGGTCAGTTCCCTGGCCGACACCGAGCTCGATCGCTGTTTTTCGGGCATCCAGACCTACGTCTACCGGACGGCCGACTATTATCGCGAGGCCGACGGGCAGGTGGTCGAGGGGTTCGTGCTCTTGTGGAGCGATCTGCGGCTTGCGACATCGACGGTCGATCAGCATCCGGTCTTCCTGATCGGACAGATCCAGAACCAGCTGGAGCTGTTCCTGAACGACCTGCGCCGCGACAATGGTCCGGTCTAGGCGTGTCTTCCTGGGGGCGAGCCTTGCCGCCCCCCTGGCCGCGGCCGGATGCGACAGCTTCTCCGGGCTGCTGACGGCACCGGCGGACATCGAGATCATCGAATGGTCGCTGGCCCGGCGCGGCCAGGCACTGGCGCTGACCGGCAGGCTGCGCAACCTCCAGCCGCGCAACCTGCGCCAGGTGATCGTCGAGGCCGTGTTCTTCGACGACGGCGGTGGCTATATCGGCTCCGTCACCGCGCGTACGCCGGGCACGTCGCTGCCGGCCGGGGCCGTCGCCCCGTTCGAGGGCATACGTCCCTACGACGCCCGCATGCACCAGCCGCAAATGCTGTTCCGCCAGGCCGACGGAACCCGTCTGATCGCGAAGGTTGGCGGTGAGGACGGGTGATCGGACGCCAGTGCGGCGCAAGCGGCCTCCGGTCGGGCTGCGGGCGGCCGCCGCAGCCGTGGCGGTCGTCGCCTGTACGGGCGGCGGCGGGACGATTGCCGGTCATTGGGCCGAAGCCGGCGCGTGCCAGGGCGAGAGATGGTATTTCCGCGACGGCGAGGTGTTCCTGACCTATCCGGGCTCCGTGCGCGGGGGGTTTGCCACGACGCCCGGCGAGATCCGCACCCGCTGGGGCATCTACGAGCCGCAGGACGACGGCAGCGTGCTGCTGCGCCGCTCAGCACCGGCGGGGCGCGAGATCGTTCTGAAATGGGTGCCGCAGGACGACGGCAGCGTCAGCATGGAGATGTACGAACCGGGCGGCGTCAGACGCAACGCCGTCGGCCAGCGCTGTTGATCGACCCGGGCCGTTCGGCCCCCGGCACCGGCACCGGCACGCCGGTCAATCGGCGGCGTGGCATTCCACGAGGATCAAGGTCACGTTGTCACGGGCGCCGCGCGACAGCGACAGCTCCATAAGGTGCGAAGCCACCTCGTCGATGGACGCCGCCTCCAGGGCGGCGGCGATCTCCGCATCCTCGACCATGCGGTTGAGGCCGTCGCTGCACAGAAGGAAGCGGTCGTCGGGTTGCAACCGGCCCTGGCACACCTCGACATCCAGGACATCGCCGGCCCCGACGGCACGCGTGATCACGTTACCGCGCGGATGGGTCCGGGCCGCTTCGGCGGTGATGACACCGAGATCGACCAGCTCCTGCACATAGGAATGGTCGTGCGACACCTGCGTCAGCCGGCGGTCGCGCCAAAGGTACAGGCGGCTGTCCCCGGCCCAGGCGCAGGCGAAATGCGCATCGAAGGCCAGCAGGACCACGACGGTGCTGCCGATGGCGGCACTGTCGGCCTCCTCCGCCATCGCCCGCAACCGGGCATGGACCGCCTGCAGCCGGGCCTGCACCTCCGCCAGGAAGGCGCCGGCGCTTTCCGGCGGTGCGATGTCATCCAGCGCCGCGACGATGGCCTGGCTTGCCACATCGCCGGCATGGTGGCCGCCCATCCCGTCCGCCACGGCCCACAGGCCCAGTTCTGCCCGGGACAGACAGGCATCCTCGTTCAGCGTGCGGGTGCAGCCGATATCCGACAGCATCGCCGTGGCGAAGCGGAAGGGCCTATCCGCCATGGCCGCTGGTCCCGACAGCCGTCACGCCCGGCAGCGCATGGGGATAGCGCCCGCCCCACCCCCAATAGCGCCAGCGGCCATCGAAGAACGCGGTAAAGGCATCCTCCGGCGGCAGGCCGAGAGCGGTGACAAGACAGGGCGGCACGCGATCGGACCCCGTCGTCCACCACAGGCTGTATTCGCTGCGGGCGGCGGCAAAGATGTGGTGGACCAGGTCCGGATAGGCCGCCAGCGCATCGGCCGACGGGCCAAGCGCCACCGTCAGGCCGCCATGGCGCGGATCCACCGTTTCGGTGCCTCCCGGCATCCCCGGGTCCTGGCGCCGGGGATAGCCCGGCAGGCCGAGCGCTTGCAGGCGCTGATCGAAGCCCGCCAGTTCGAACCGGTCTTCCAGTGAGGTCAGCGCCAGTTCCTCCAGCCGCTGGAACCACTGCCGGCCGCTCTGGGGCAGCGCGGCCGGGATGTCGCAATCGGGCAGAAGGGCCGCCAGGACGAACGGGAAATAGCGGCCGACACGGTCAACGCTGGGCATCATCACGCCGGCCACCGGCACCGGACCGCAGACGCCCGCGGACAGCGCGAAGCTCCAGACCGGGCTGGTCAGGTAGGTATCCAGCCAGGCGTCGTGCAGATGCGCGCGGCTTTGGGCAATGGCGGCCTGCAACCACGGGTCCCACGCGTCCAGGAAGCTGCGCGGCAGCCGGTGGCTGACGAAATCGCCCTTGACCGGGACCTTGCCGTAGAAGCCGGCCGTACCGCTTTCCGCCAAATCGGTCATAGCGACTCCGGACAGCGGAACTGGGACAGGTCGTCCAGCCCGAAGGGGTTGACGACGCTGTTGGGCCTGAGCTGGAAGGTGGCGCTGCGACCGCCGACGACCAGCGTGAAGTTGAACCGGTCCGTTCCGGGAACGCCCCGGTCGATCACCGCCTGGTCCAGCATGCGGAACCACGCCCACGGCCCCTGGACGGAGGCGGAGCTTGGCCCGCTGCCCGCGGGGCTGAAGGTGATGCGGGACTGGTTCGGCGTCACCGTCCCCGGCCATGTCATCGGCGTCAGCGACAGCTGGGTCGGCCCGTGCTGGTAGGCGACCTGCTGCCCGTCCACGTCCAGGACCACCTGGGTCGCCCGGTCATCCAGTTCCACCGGGATGACGCTGAAGCCGACGCTGATATTGCCGTCCGCGCCGAAGAAGGCATCGCGGATATGGGCGGCCCGTTCGAACTGCGCCAGCACATCGTTCGGCAGGCTCAGGCTGACGTTCTGCACCTCGCGCCACTGCCAGGGCGTCGGCAGCGTGTTGACGAAGCTTTCCAGGTTGTCCTTGAAGAAGCTGTCCAGCAGCCCGCCCGGCCCGAACATCCGCTTGAAGTCGTCCAGCGTCATGTCGGTGATGCTGTCGGCATAGACCGGATAGCGGTTCTCGACGGCGGTACGGCAGACGGGCACGACCTGGGATTGCCACAGGGCATCCAGCTGGCCGCGGGCCCCGCCGACGGTGATGGCGGCCGCCGCCCGGGCCACGGATGCGACCATCTCGTTGACCGGGTCGGGCAGCCGGGCGGCCTGGCTGAGCAGTTCCTGCGTGGCGTCGTTGTCGGTGCCGGAAATCGCCGACAGCAGGACCCCGCCCTGGTCGCCGGACATGGTCGCGCGGTTCAGCTGGGTATAGACGCGGCCAAGCGACGTGATCAGGTCGTCCAGCGGCGGCGGCTGGCCGTCCGCCCCTTTGACGAAGGCATGCAGCTGGGCAAACCGGTCGTCGATGAACTGGCCGGGTGGCGGCGGCGGCGGCCCGCCGTCGCCCGAGGCCGCACCGGCGGCGATGCGGGCGATCCGGTCGGCACGCGCAAGCGCGGGGCTGCGCACCAGCTGTTGGGCCGTGCCGGCGCCGTCCACCGCGTCCTGTGCGGTGGGGCCGGTGTCCGGTGTCGCGGTCAGCGTCGTTTCGGTGGCGATCGACGACAGCAGGTTCTTCAGCGGGGAATTGGCGCCGGACAGGATGTTCAGCACCTCCGTCGCATGCTCGAGGTTGCGGAACGGCACCACCGCGATATCCGCCAGGATACCCTCCCACCGCTGGGCATATTCGTCGAGGTAGAGCGCGGTCACGTCGCGTTGCAGCAGCCCCAGCTGGCGATCGTCGACCTCGACCGGGCCGCCCAGCACCCAGCTGTCGCTGGCAATCTCCTCCGACACCTCCAGCACATGGGGCAGCAGCACCTGATGGAAGCCGTCATAGGTCCAGAAGCCGGGCACGCCGTCCGACAGCGGCAGACCCGACCGGCGCTGGAACACCTGCTGCGTCGCCGGGCCGCCGGCGTCGATGATGCGCCATTCCGGCAGGCTGCGGGCGGCCTGGCTGCCCCTGAGAATGGCATAGGCGCGCGCGCCCAGCGGCTGCAAGGCAAGCTGGCGCCGGGCATCCTCGATCAGGTCGTCGTCGAGGCCGATATTGGGCAGCGCCGCCTGCCACAGCAGGGGATTGATCAGCGTATCCAGGTGCCTTTCCAGCGCATCCCGCCCGACGGCGTTGCGGGTGCCGGGAAACGTCGTCTGCCAATCCGCGGCCATCCAGTCGACGACGAACTGCCGGTCCAGGTCCGACGGCCCCTGGTTGCCCAGCACCAGATAGACCTTGAGCGCCTGGTAGAGGGCCTGGAACAGCTGGCGCGCACGGTCGGAGGTATTGTCGGCCTCCTGCTCCAGCAGCGTCGTCGTCTGTTCGATCTGCTGCTCCAGCCGGATGAGCACGCGCGGCAGCAGCATGACATCGAGTGCGCGATGGTAGACGCCGATCGCAGGGGCGCCGATCTTGTCGCCCTGGTAGAGGCCCAGCGTCATGCCGATGGGCGGCCCGCCGGCGATCCGGTCGGCATAGCCGCCGGGCAGCGCCCGCAGGTCGTTCAGGGGCGCGAGAATCCGCTCGAAATCCGCCTCGTCGATATTCGTCAGCTCCACGCCCGACAGGTCCGCCTCGTAGGCGTCGGCAGCGGCATCGGCCCGGGCGATCAGCTCCCGGTTCTGGGTATAGCTGTAGAACCAGGCGCCGGCGACCAGCAGCAGCACCATGGCCGCGGCCGCCAGGACACCCCGCTGGCGCCAGCGGCGCTTGCGCTCCACGCGCTGGTCGACGCCGACGACATTGGCCTCGGCAAAGACGACGCTGCGCAGCAGCCGGGTCAGGAAGAAGCTGCGCCCATGGCCGCTCAACGGTGGCGTCTGCTCGCGGTCCAGACCGAAGCTGGTGGCCATGGCGGCGACGAACCGGTCGATGGGCGTCCCGATCTGGGTGCCACTGGTGAAATAGACGCCCCGCAGCAGCGGTCGACGCTCGAACCGGCTGGGCTGGAAGACCTCCGTCAGGAAGTCGGCGATGACGCCCTTCATGGACGCCATCTGGGCCGGGAAGCCGAAGATCTGGCTGCGGCGGCGGATATCCGGCTCCTGCTGCAGCCGCTCCAGCAGGCGGCCCTGCATCTGCTCCATCAACAAGTCGAATTCGCGCCCGAACTCGACCACGACCCCCTCGTCATCGCCGCCTTCGTCCAGCGGGAAGGTCATGCCCCAGACCTGCTCGCGCTCCTCGCGGCTCAGTTCATCGAAGAACTCGACAAAGCCGGCGGCAAGGTCGGTCTTCGTCAGCAGGACATAGACCGGCAGGCGCACGCCCAGCTTGTCGTGCAGTTCCCTCAACCGCTGGCGGATCGACCGGGCATGGGCCAGCCGCTCCGCCTCGGTGCCCACCGCCAGATCGGCCAGGCTGATGGCGATCAGGGCGCCGTTGATGGGCTGGCGCGGGCGGTATTTCTTCAAGAGGTCGAGGAAGCCCGTCCAGGCGGCGCTGTCGACCTCCTCCTGGCTGTCCTGGGTGGTGTAGCGGCCGGCGGTGTCGATCAGCACCGCATCATTGGTGAACCACCAGTCGCAATTCCGCGTTCCCCCGACACCGCGCACGGCCTGGCGGCCCAGCCGGTCGGCCAGCGGGAACTTCAGGCCGGAATTGACCAGGGCCGTGGTCTTGCCGGACCCCGGCGGGCCGATCAGGATGTACCAGGGCAGCTGATAGAGGTACCGCCCCCCGGTGCGGCCGCCCAGGCGGGCGGACCGCAGCAGGTTCAACGCCTCCAGCAGGCGCCGGCGCAGCACCTCGACCTCTTCAGTCGCCGACTGGTCGACCTCCGCCCGGGCCTTGGCCGCCTGGCGTTCCTCCTCCGACAGCTCCTTGACCATCCGCCGGTTGGTCTGGCCCTCGCGCATGCGCGTGAACAGGTTGACCAGCCCCCACAGCACCAGGATCACGACGATGGTGATCAGCTTGGCCAGGTCGCTCGCCCACGGATGCCAGTCGCCGAACGCGACGGCCTGACCGAAGAACCAGATCAGCGCGCACAGGATCAGCGCGCCGATCAGCGTCCAGAACCAGCGCGAGATGAAGATGGACAGGACCTTCTTCAGCATCGGCGCCTACCCGCGCCCCTGCGGCGCGGCCAGCCGGGCGATGGGCGCCATCATTCCGGCCCTTCCTTCATCAGCAGGACCTCGATGCGCCGGTTGCGGCTGCGGCAATCGGCCGTGGCGTCCGTGCACAGGGGGTCGGCGTCGGCGCGGCCTTCGGCGGCCAGCCGGCTGTCGTCGCTGATGCCTTCCGCCAGGATGTCGACGACGGCTTCGGCCCGCCGCAGCGACAGCTGGTAGTTCGACGGGAACTGCACCGTGTTGATGGGAAGATCGTCGGTGTGCCCCTGCACCACGATGCGCCCCGGCTCCGCCTCCAGCGCGGCGGCGACACGGCGCAGCACCGGTATGTAGTTCTGGTTGACCCGCACGCTGGCCGAGGCGAACAGGTTGTCGCCGACCAGACGCACGTTGACGCTGCGGGCCTCGTCCGTGACCAC
The DNA here is from genome assembly GCA_020638595.1 of Rhodospirillaceae bacterium. Taxonomy (GTDB): domain Bacteria; phylum Pseudomonadota; class Alphaproteobacteria; order DSM-16000; family Inquilinaceae; genus JACKIG01. The sequence continues at coordinate 49,888 of JACKIG010000030.1, forward strand.
GACCAGATCTTCGGCGACCTCGGGCTGCAGGAACCCGCTGATGCGGTCGTATAGGGTCTCCTGCGGGGGCTGCGGATCGGCAGCCGGCGGCCGTGTCGGGGTTGCGGGGACCACGGGCTGCGGCGGCGGTGCCGGCGCCTCGCGCACGATGGTGACGGTCTGGCTCGCGGTCGGCGGCAGGCGCGCGATCTCGGTGAACACAGGGTCCGACTCGCGGTTCAGCGCAAACACGAAGCCGAAATAGATGACGACGAGCAGGGCGAACGCAGCGACGGCGATCACCCAGAGCGGGATCACCGTTCCCAGCGGGCGATGGCGGGCCACCACGCCGCGCCAATGGGGCGAAAGCCCCGCATCGTCCGACCGCCGGCGGATGGTGCGATAGAGGTTCTCGCGCACCCGCGCCAGTTCCATCTGCCCGCGCGGCAGCACCCGGTAGCGGCCCTCGAACCCCAGCGACAGGCAGAGATACATCAGCTCCAGCACATCGCCGTTCTGGTTGGGCGCGCGGTGCAGCTGTTCCAGGATGCCGAAGAAGCGCTCGCCGCCGGAGGTCTCGTTGTAGAAGGTGTTCACCATGCTGGTGGACGCCCAGATGCTGCGCTGCCCCCAGGGCGTGTTCAGCACCAGGTCGTCGATCAGCGCGCACAGCGCGTACCGCCCGGCATTCACCGCATGCGGCGTGGCACCGCCGCCGCGGGCCCGGCGTTCGAAGGCCCGCAGCTCCCCCACCACGCGGTCGTGCAGCCCGGCGACGTCGGCCATGGTCGGCCGCTCGCGCAGCCGTGCCGCCAGGGTCAGCAGCGGCTGGGCCGCCGATACCAGCGGGAAGCTGCCGCTGACCGGCATGACCGCCGACGGGGCATAGTCCGTCTCCACCGCCTCCGCCGCGTACAGGGGCGACGCCGGCGCGAAGGGCGATGCCTGTGCGGCCATGGGCTGCGGCTGCGGATACTGCGCCATGGGCGGCAGCTGTTGGGGCGGCATCGGCGGGGACGGCGGCGGGGCCGCAAAGGGCTGGGGCGGCGGCGCGCCCAGCCCCGGGGCCGGACCAAACAGGGAATCGTCACTGCGCAGCGGTGCCGGACGCGGCACCTGGGGCGTCGGCACGGGCCCGGCGGCGCCGGGCGGACGGCGGCCGCCGGGGCTCGGACGCACCACCGTGGCGTCGATGTCGCCCTGATCGGCGAACGGATCGTCCTGCCCGCTCATCGCGGCTTAGGCCCTGATTGCCCAGAACTGCATATCCAACCCCGGGAATTCGCCCGACACATGCATGGCGATGCCCCCGGACTGGCCGAGGGCCTTCCAGTATTGGCTGGTTCTCTCCAGCTCGAAATAGGTCGTTCCGGAATGGTACGGGATCTGGCGCGGCGCCACCGGCAGCGGCCGCACCCGGATACCCGGCAGCGCCACATTCACCAGTTCGCGGATCTGTTCGACCGGCCCGATCTTCAGCTGGTTGGGGAAGTTGTGGCGCAACGTCTCCGTCGCCACGTCCGCCTTGACAGCCAGGACGAAGCTGGCCTGGGTCAACAGCGTGCGGTCCTGCACGACGGCGACGCGGATGCCGTATTTGCGCAATTGCAGCGGTATGGGGATCGCCGTCTGCTCCAGCACCGCGCTCAGCGACTGCCGCAACGCCATCATCACCGGCCGGAACGTCGCCTGCAGGTCGTCGTGCCGGTAGGGTGGAAAGGCTGGCGGCCGCTT
>JACKIG010000031.1 GCA_020638595.1 Rhodospirillaceae bacterium
AGTCTGCTTCGGGTGCCGTTGCCCTGGGGCATCCTGCTGCCGGTCGCGTGGTGAGCCATGGACGCCATCGGTCTCGCCGCTGAACTGGTCCTCAAGCCCCACACGCTGGTGGTCATCTTCCTGGCCGCCTGTTTCGGGCTGTTCGTGGGCTCGATCCCGGGCCTGACGGCCACCATGGCCGTCGCCCTGCTGGTGCCCATCACCTTCTTCATGGACCCAGTGCCGGCCATCGGCGCCATGGTGACCTGCACCGCCATGGCGATCTTCGCCGGCGACATCCCCGGGGCGCTGCTGCGCATACCGGGCACGCCCGCCTCGGCCGCCTATGTCGACGAAGCCTTCCGCATGACCCAGAAGGGCGAGGCGGAAAAGGCGCTGGGCACCGGGCTGGTCTGTTCGGTGATCGGCGGGCTGATCGGCACCGTCGCCCTGGTGCTGGTGGCACCGGTGTTGGCGCAGATCGCGCTGAACTTCAGCTCGTTCGAATATTTCTGGCTGGCATGCCTGGGCCTGACCAGCGCGGTGTTCATTTCCACCGCTTCGCCGGTCAAGGGCTTCCTGTCGCTGCTGATCGGCCTGCTGATCTCGTCGATCGGCCTCAATAACCCGGCGGCCACGCCCCGCTTCACCTTCGGCAATTCCGAGCTTCTCGCCGGCATCAATTTCATCCCGGCGATGATCGGGATGTTCGCGGTGTCGGAGATTCTGCGCCACATGCTGGGGGAGGTGAAGCCGCAGGCCTCGGTGCAGGCGGTGCACCACCTGCTGCGCGGCATCGGCCGGACCGTCGGCAGGTACAAGATCAATATTCTCCGGGGCAGCCTGCTGGGAACCCTGATCGGCTCCCTGCCCGGCGCCGGTGCCGACATCGCCGCCTGGATCGCCTTCGCCATCTCCAAGAAGTTCAGCCGCGAGCCGGAGAAGTTCGGCACCGGCCACGTGGAAGGCCTGACCGACGCCAGCTCGGCCAACAACGGCGCGCTCGGCGGCGCCTGGGTGCCGGCGCTGGTCTTCGGCATTCCCGGCGACAGCATCACCGCCATCGTCATCGGCGTTCTCTATGTGAAGGGGATGAATCCGGGGCCGACGGTGTTCCTGATGAACCCGCAGAACATCTATGCGGTGTTCATCATCTTCTTCGCCGCCAACCTGATGATGCTGCCGCTGGGCTATGCCGCCATCAAATCGGCCAAGCAGGTGCTGCGGGTACCGCGCCGCGTGCTGATGCCGATCATCCTGCTGTTCTGCATGGTCGGATCCTTCGCCATCAACAACACGGTCTTCGACATCGGCGTCATGCTGGTGCTGGGCGTCGTCGGCTTCGTCATGGAAGAAAACGGCTTTCCCATCGCACCGACCATCCTGGGCATCGTGCTGGGCCAGCTGCTGGAACGCACCTTCGTCACCTCGCTGATCCGGGCGCGCGGCGATTACCTGGCCTTCTTCGAACGGCCGATCGCCGCGGGACTGGGCGTCGTCACCGTTGCCATATGGCTGACACCGCTGGTGCTGATGCTCTGGCGACGTCATGCACGGCGGCGCAACGCGGGAGCGAGCCCATGAGAGCGACGATGCCCATGAAGGTTATGGTTTCGGCTGCGATGACCGTGGCGGCCGGACTGGCGCTGTCGGGGCCGGTCGCTGCGGCGGAGGAGTTCGCGACTTGCGCCACCCAGGATGGCCAGGGGCAGCTGGTGCTGTCGGTGGACTGGCCGGCGGCGGAACTGGTGCGCACCCATCCCGACGAGCGCGTGGTCCGCTGTGCGGCGACGGCCCAGAGTGCGGAGCTGTGCCTGACCTGCGCGCCGCCGGCGCACTTCGTCGCCCGCTTCTTCGTCAGCACCTGCGTCGGCGGCCGCCCGCCGGCGGTGATGCTGGAGGTGGCGATCGATCGGGGGCTGGACCGAACCTATTTCACCGCGCTCGACCCGCGCACCGGCGAGGCGCTGGAGACGTTCGAGACCTGCCACACCGCCGCACCGGCGACGCCGGAGGCGCTGACCGACATGGTCGGCTGGCCCCACGCCACCTGGGACGATCCCGGTCCAGGCCGGTTCCAGTGGCAGCGATAGCCTGGTCGGCGATCAGGCTGTGAACAGGACAGGCCGCCTGCGTCAGGGCAGGCGGCCTTCGTCATAGGGTCCCGCCGGCAGGATCACCATTGGCAGGGTCCGAGACCGAGGCCCGGCCCCGTGCCGCTGCCCTGGCCCTGACCCCAGCCCTGTCCCTGTCCGCGGGCGCCAGGGCCGATACCGAACCCCATGCCGCTGCCCTGGCCCTGGCCCTGGCCCCAGCCTTGGCCCTGGCCCCAGCCTTGGCCCTGGCCGCGCTGGTTCCAGCCCGGTCCGCGGCGGCCGCCGGGCCCCATGCCCATGCGGGGGCCGAAGCCTTGCCGCCAGCTGCCGGCCCAGACGGGCCGCAGGTCGGTGCCGCGCAGGGTGAAGGTCTGGTCGCCGACGGTCACGGTGCGGGCGATATAGGCGCCTTCCGGCAACGCTGCCGTACGGAACGCATCCGTCGTGACGGTATCGCCCACCTTGACGGCCGCCAGAACCTCATCCATGGCCGCCAGCGGCCCGAGATGCAGGTTGATCGGCTGCCCGTCGGCGCCTTGCACCATCAGATGCACGCCGACGAGCGCCCGTCCGGTCGTCTGCTCGCAGGGGCCTTGCACGATGTCCGTGACCGTGCCCGCAATCGTCGCCGGTTCGACGGGGACACCCGAACGGACGATCCCTTCCTCGTCACCGACGCCCCGCTGCGCCATCGCCGACGGCGTGGCCGCCGCCAGTGCAAGCGCTGCAAGGCTGATCAAGACTGCCGTACGCATGACGTACCTGCCTTTCCTCTGGGCTCTTGTGGCGCTTGAAACGGGCGAGCCCCGTGCCCGCCCCGGACCCCCGCGGTGCGAGGGTCCGGATGTCATCGGTGTTTGCTGTCTCCCCCTTCGGCTCGGACCCTCCCCGGTCCACCCCGTGATCATCACTCGTGCATATGGTCAGCGCGCAGCCGCCCCGCCATCAATGGTCGTTGGGGGTGACGGTGACGGTGCCGGACCAGCCATGGCTGCCGCCGTTGGGTCCGGTCCACTGGCTGCCGACGCCCCAGACGCCCTGGTCGATCCGTTCGACCTGGCGCGTGCGCGACAGGGTCTGGCCGCCCGGGCCCGTCAGGGTGCGCACGCCGACGGCGGTTCCGGCTTCGCGATCCCAGGCGCGATCGAAGGTCCCGACCGACTGGCCGCCATTGGGGCCGGTCCATACGGTCGTTCCGTGCGACCAGCCGGGGCCGCGATCCGCGCCGCGTTCGAAGGTCGACACGTTGCCGTGCGGTCCCGTCACCGTTCCGGAAAACAGCCGCCCGCGATCCGCGGAGGCTTCCCCCGAAAGGGCCGCGAGCACCACGGCAGCTGCGCCGAGGGCCGAAAGCACGGTCTTGAAGCCAGTGGTCGTCCGAATGCCCATCCTCTGTCTCCCGTCTCTCTGGATGCCGGCGCGGCCGATCGCCCCGGTCTGTATCTTGTACGAACGGGCCGAGGATTCCCGTCGCGGCCGAACCGGAAAAGATGCGCGTGCCAGGGACGGACCCGTGGGCGGGGGAGATTGGCGTGCGGCGGCGATGCCTTGGGTGCGGCGTCGGCGGCGGTCAGTCCAGCCGTGCGGCCGCCCTGGACGAACGGCCCTTGCCGATGGAGGACACGGCCTCCAGCAGGTCGCGCACCAGCATCGGCTTGCCGAGCGTGCGGTCCGCGCCCAGCATGGCCGCCATCCGGAGGTACGACATGTTTCCCGTGGTGCCGCCACCGGAAATGGCGACGATCCCGGTATCGGGGAAGCCCCGGCGGATCTCGCGGATCGTCTCGATGCCCTCCATGTTCGGCATCATGATGTCGGTGATGACGATGCCGAACGGGTGTTGCCTCAGGGCCTCCAGGCCGTTCAGGCCATCGTCGGCCTCAGCGACACGGTAGCCGGCGCTTTCCAGCACGGTGCGCAGCATGGCGCGGACCATCGGTTCGTCGTCGATCACCAGCACGGTGGGCCTTATCGCCTGTCCCATGTCCGTTCCTCCCGTGTCGACCATCGGTCGGCAGCTTGACGGTCCGGCGTCGCCTGGGGTCGAAGCTTGCGACGCAGGCGATGGTGCCGCCGTTGCCAACATCACTTCCAATACGTATGATTCAGCGTATCCGATCACTTTGCAATCGACACATCTTCCGGACCGGACCATGGCGCGAGCGCGGATCCCCAGTGGCCCGATGCGGCGTGCTATCCAATTAGAGTTTTCCCGAAGGCCGGCAATGTGTTGCGCGAAGTTGACGCTTGGTCGGGCAGCCCGGCACCGGGGCAGGGGTGAGGACAGCTGTCGTCGCCGGCCTGCGCGCGCCCGCGCAGGCGTCATCCCCGCTACCCGAGCCGTCGGCGGAACAGCCAGGCGGCCGCCGTCATGGTCACGGCAGCGATGACGACCAGGGGCCAGGCATTGGCCAGCACCGTGTCGGCCGGCATGTCCTTGGTGAAGACGCCGTTGACGATCACCAGGAAGTGACGCAGCGGGTTGATCAACGTGAAGTGCTGCAGCCACAGGGGCATGTTTTCCACCGGCGTGGCAAAGCCGGACAGCAGGATCGCCGGGGCGATGAAGACGAAGGCACCCAGGAAGGCCTGCTGCTGCGTCTGTGCCAGGGATGAGATGAACAGCCCGACGCCGACGACCGACACCAGATAGACGGTCAGGCTGGCATACAGCAGCACCAGTGACCCGGTGAACGGGATGCCGAACGCCAGCGTGGCCACCAGCAGGAACACGGTGGCGTGGACGATGCCGATCAGCAGCGATGGCAGGGTCTTGCCGACCAGGATTTCCGCCGGGCGCAGCGGTGACACCATCAGCTGGTCGAAGGTCCCCAGTTCGCGCTCCCGCGCGATGGACAGGGCCGTGACGGCCAGGCCGACCAGCATGCCGATGGTGCCGATCAGGCTGGGCACCGTGAACCAGTGGTAGTGCAGGTTCGGATTGAACCAGTTGCGGGCCACGATCACGCTCGCCGCCCCGGCCTGGCCGCGTTCGGCCGCAAGATCGGCGTTGATGCCGGCAACGATGCGCAGGGCATAGCCGTTGACGATCTGCGCGGCGTTGGATCGCCGGCCGTCCAGGATCAGCTGCAGCGACACCGGCCGTCCCGCTTCGATATCGGCCGAAAAGTCCTGGGGGATCTGCATGGCCATGATGACGGCCTGCGTGTCCACGGCGCGCCGCAGGTCGCGCGCGCTGTCCAGGCTGCGGATGTCGGTGAAGGTGGGGGACCCGGCGATACGCTGGACCAGCTCCTGCGCCCAGCGGCCGTGGTCCTGGTCGTAAACGGCCACCGCCACATTGCTGACCTCCAGCGTGGCGGCATAGGCGAACAGGAACAGCTGGACGATCGGCGGCCCGATCACCACCGACCGTCCGCGCGGATCGCGCAGCAGGGCCAGCAGCTCTTTGACCACCAGGGCGAGGATCCGCGTCATCGTCAGTCCAGCCGCTTGCGTGTGCTGCGCAGGGCGATGGCGAAGAACAGCACGCCGAACCCAAGCATGACGGCAAGCTTGGGCCAGAGCAGCGCCCAGACGTCGCCGGCCAGGAACAGCGTTTGCAGCGATGAGACGAAATAGCGCGCCGGGACGACGTAGGTGAGGATGCGGATCACCTCCGGCATGCTGCTGATCTCGAATACGAACCCGGACAGCAGCATCGCCGGCAGGAAGCCGGTGTAGAGCGCCACCTGCGAGGCCACGAACTGGTCCTTCGTCACGGCGGAAATCAGGTAGCCCTGGCCCAGCGCCGGGCAGAGAAAGGCGGCGGAAACGGCGACGAGGCCGGGGATCGAGCCGCGGAACGGCACCTCGAACAGGACGATGGCGATGGTCGTGCACACGGCCATCGACGCCATGCCGAGGCCGAAATACGGCACGATCTTGCCGGCCAGCAGTTCCGGCACGCCGATGGGCGTGGCCAGCATCGCCTCCATCGTCCCGCGCTCCCACTCCCGCGCGATCACCAGCGCGGTCAGCAGCGTGCCGATCAGGGTCATGACGATGGCGACCGAACCGGGGACCAGGAAATTGCGGCTCAGCAGTTGCTCGTTGTACCAGAAGCGCGACTCGACGCCGATCGCCTCGCTGCCGACCGTCCGGCATTCCACGGCGCATTGCTGGCGCCAGTTGTTCCACACGCCCTGCACGTGGTTCTGCACGAACACCGCCGTGTTCGGCTGGGTGCCGTCGGCGATCACCTGGATCGGCGCGGCCTCGCCGCCCCGGGCCAGGCGCCCGGCGAAGTCGGCGGGAATGACGACGATGCCGCGGATATGTCCGGCGACCAGATCGTCTTCGAAGCTGCGGCGGTCGCGCGCGACGGTCGTGTCGAAGAAGCGCGAATTGGTGAAGGCGACGGCAAGGCCGAAGGCATCGGGCGTGTTGTCTTCCAGCACCAGCCCGATGCGGATGCGGTTGGCGTCCAGCGACACGCCGTAGCCGAACAGGAACAGCAGGATCAGCGGCAGGACGAAGGCGATCAGGATGCTGCTGGGGTCGCGGAAAACCTGGATCGTCTCTTTCACCACCAGCGCCCGCAGGCGCCGCGCCCGTCCGGTTCCGGCGGCAGGTGGTCCCCCGCTCATGCCGCCGACCGATCGGCCGCGTCGCTTGCCTCCACCAGCGCGATGAAGGCGTCCTCCAGGCTGGGGTCCGGCAGGTCGCCGTTGCGGGCCTGGGCCTTCAGGTCGTCGGGGGATCCCAGCGCGATCTCGCGACCCCGGTAGATCAGGGCGATGCGGTCGCAGTATTCCGCTTCGTCCATGAAATGCGTCGTCACCAGCACGGTGATCCCGCGTTCCACCATGCCGTTGATGTGGGACCAGAATTCCCGTCGGGTGATGGGGTCGACGCCGGATGTCGGCTCGTCCAGGAACAGCACCGGGGGGTCGTGCATCAGGGCGGCCGCCAGGGACAGCCGCTGCTTGAAGCCCAGCGGCAGGTCCGCCGCCGGGGCGTCGGCATGGGGGGCGAGGGCGAAGATGTCGATCATCCGGTCGATCTGGCGCTGGCGGTCCGCGCCGCGCAGGCCGTAGACGCCGGAGAAGAACCGCAGGTTCTGCCGGACGCTGAGATTGCCGTAGAGCGAGAATTTCTGCGCCATATAGCCGATGCGGCTGCGCGCGGCGGCGGGGGTGGCGGCCACGTCGAAACCGTCGACGCCGGCCGTTCCGCCGCTGGGGCGCAACAGGCCGCACAGCATGCGGAAGGTCGTCGACTTGCCGGCGCCGTTCGGGCCCAGCAGGCCGAACACCTCGCCCCGCGCCACGGCGAACGAGACGCCGTCGACGGCGGTGAAGCTGCCGAACCGCTTGGTCAGGGCCTTCGCCTCAATGACGGTGTCGCCCATCCTGTCGCCGGCCGGGCGCCCGGCGGCCAGCGCCGACCGGCCGCGCGGCCCGCCGCCCAGGATGTCGACGAAGGCGTCCTCGAAGCGCGGGGGAACCGGGTCCAGGCGCCAGGCGGGCTGAACGCCCGTCAGGCCGGCCAGCAGGTCCCGGCCCGCCTCCGCCACCGGGTCACGGAAGACCAGGCGCAGGTTGCGGCCCTGGATCACGCCGTCAATCACCGTGTCGGCGTCCACCGCCTCGGCCAGGACGCTGCGCCGGCGGGCCTCGATCCCGCTCAAGTGGCAGGTGCGGCCGGTCACGCGGCGGGTCAGGTCCTGCGGGGCGCCGCAGAACAGGACTTCGCCTTCGTTCAGCAGGATGACGTCGTCGCAATCCTCCGCTTCGTCCAGATAGGCGGTCGACCAGACGACGCTGATGCCGTCGCCCACAAGCGTGCGGACCATGCGCCACAGCTCGCGCCGCGAGATGGGGTCGACGCCGACGCTGGGTTCGTCCAGCAGCAGCAGGCGCGGCGTCTGCACCAGGGCACAGGCCAGGCCCAGCTTCTGCTTCATTCCCCCGGACAAGGCCCCGGCAAGCCGGCGGGTGAAGGGGACAAGCCCGGTGAAGGTCAGCAGGCGGTCGAAGACCGGGCCGCGGCCCGCCACCGGCAGGCCGCGCAGGTCGGCATACAGGCGCAGGTTCTCCGCCACCGTCAGGTCTTCGTAGAGGCCGAATCGCTGCGGCATGTAGCCGATCAGGCCATGGATGCGTGCGGCCGCGTCGACCGTGTCGTGGCCCGCCACCGTGATCCGCCCCCCGTCGGGCCGCAAGAGGCCGGTCATCAGGCGGATCAGCGTCGTCTTGCCCGCACCGTCCGGCCCGACGACCCCGGTGATGCGGCCCGCAGCCAGGGTAGCGGTGACGGCGTTGATCGCCGGCGGTCCGGCCGCCGCAAACCGCTTGGTGACGTCGGCCAGGCTGATGACGGCCTCAGCCATCGCCCGGCGTCTCCGTTACCGCCTGCGTTGAACCGTTGGGCAGCCGCACCGTCACCGGCATGCCCTGGCGCAAGCCCAGGTCGGGATTGTCGACGATCACCCGCATGCGGTAGACGAGGTCGGTGCGCAGGTCCGGTGTCTCCACCGTCTTGGGCGTGAATTCGGCCACCGGCGAGATGAAGCCGATATGGCCGGAATAGGGGCGGTCGGGGGCGGTGTCGGTGATGACCTCGGCCGGCATGCCGGGATGGACCCGGCCCAGGTCGGGTTCCGCGACATAGGTGCGCACCCAGACCGGATCGCTGAGCGAGAGGGTATAGACGGGCTCGCCGGCGGCGACGATGGCACCCGGTTCCTGGATGCGGCTGAGAATGGTGCCCGCGGCCGGGGCGTAGAGCGCCGTGTCCGCAAGGTCGGTGCGTGCGCGCGCCAGGCGGGCTTCGGCCGCCAGCAGGTTCGCCCTGGCGACTGCGATATCCTCCTCGCGGAAGCCTGCCAGCGCCAGGTCCAGTGCCTCCTGTGCTGCGCTCAGGCGGGCTTCGGCCTCGGTCTTCTGGGCCAGGGCGTCGTCATAGGCCTGCCGCGAGATATGGCCGTCCCGCAACAGCTGGCCGCGCCGCTCCAGCACGCTGACGGCGTTGTCCAGCGCGGCCTGCAATTCCGCCACGCTGGCCTGGGCCTGGGCGATCTCCTCCGGGCGCGACCCGGTCTCGTATTTCCGCAGATTGGCTTCGTGCGACGCGACCTCGGCCTCGGCCAGGCTCACCTGGATGTCCAGGGTGTCGCGGTCCAGTGCTGCCAGCAGGTCGCCGCTGGTCGCCTGGTCGCCCTCTTCCAGGTGCATGTCGCCGATGCGCCCCCCGACACGGAAGGCCAGGCGGACCTGCCGGACATCGACATTGCCGTACAGCAAGAACGGGCCGTCGTCGGACGGCGGGGGGCGCAGGTAGCCATACCATGCGCCTGCGCCGGCAACGGCCAGCACCGCCAGGGCCAGGACGATCTTCGCCTTCATGGGAATCACATATGCCAGCCAGCCGGGATATCAGGCTTGCATCACAGGATACAGCGGGCGGTTGGCAGGCGCATCGGCCGATGCAGCGCACCGGCCGTTTCGATCCGGCGTGGGCGGATCAGGGTCTTCATATAGTTAGAGCCTGATTCATCGATGACGTCGATCCGACGTCATCGGATCAGGATCTAGTCGACGGGCAACGCCGCCGGCTGGTCGCTGCGGATCGACGACACCGCGTCCAACAGCTCGCAGGGGAGCATCGGCTTCTCCAGGATGCGGTCGGCACCCAGGGCGCGCGCGATCCTGAGATACAGCATGTCGCCGGACGTGCCGCCGCCGGACATGGCGACAATGCCGATGCCGGGATGGTCCCTGCGGATCTCGCGGATCGTTTCGATCCCGTCCTTGTTCGGCATCATGATGTCGGTGATGACGACGTTGATGTCCTGTCGCTTCAGGGCGGCGAGGCCGTGATAGCCGTCATCGGCCTCGGCCACAGCGTATCCCGCCTGCTCCAGCACGGTGCGCAGCATGGTGCGAACCAGTGGCTCGTCATCGACGACCAGCACGGTCGGGATCGTCACATCGCCCATTGCCACCCCTCCCATTGCCGACATTCTGCCGGCAGCTTGGCATCAGGCACGGTCGCGGCCCCAACATGCCGTCGTCCCGGCCGCTGCAATCGTGGGTCGGTTCGCGTCCCATCAGCTGAATCAGACTGCGAACTGTATAGAATTTGACCGAAATGCAGCGGTTAGACAAGTACGAAATGGCTAACTCTTAATTATTCGAAAGGTATGTTCATGGATCGGGCAGGGGGAATGGCGGGTCCAGCGCCGGGCGACCTCAAGCCGACGATGCCAGCATGGTCCCGGCGGTTTCGGGCCGCTGCCACCGGCTGATGAAATCGGCGATATCCGGCGCCGGCAAGGGCTTGCTGATCAGGTATCCCTGGATCTTGTCGCAGCCGACATGGCGCAGGAAGGCCAGCCCCCCGGCCGTTTCAACGCCCTCCGCGCAGGTGCTGAGGCCGAGATTGCGTGCCAGGTCGACGATCGACCGCACGATGATCCGGGCTTCGTCGTCGTCATCCAGGCGCGACACGAAGGATTGGTCGATCTTCAGCTCACTGAAGGGCATGCGGTAGAGTTGCACCAGGGACGAAAAGCCGGTGCCGAAGTCGTCGAGCGACAGGCCGATGCCCTTCAGGCGGAACCGCGTCAGCACATCGGTGACATGAAGCCCGTCGTCGATCGTTCCGCTCTCGGTGATTTCCAGGACCAGGCTGTCCCCACTCAGCGAACGCAGCGCCAGTTCCTTGGCCATCCGGTCGGGAAGGCCGATATCCTGCAACAGGGCCGGCGCCAGGTTGATGGCGACGGACATCGGCATGCCGTCGGCCTTCCAGGCCGCGGCCTGATCGGCGGCCATGCGGAAGACCGCGCCCGTCAGCTCGCCGATCAGCCCGCACTTCTCGGCCACCGGGATGAACCGGGCGGGCGACACCAGGCCCATCGTCGGGCTCTGCCAGCGTACCAGCGCTTCAACGCCGTCCAGCGGCAGCGATCCATCCTGCGCCAGCCTGACCTTGGGCTGGTAATGCAGGATCAGTTCGCCATTCTCGATGGCGTGGCCCAGGGTCTGTTCGCTGATCGGTTCGTCGTCCCGGCGCGCGCCCAGCAGCAATCTCTCCAGCACGTCCAGGTCGATCGGCTTGGTCAGCGCGCCGAGCATGGTGAAGCCGTGATGGGCGCCGATCCGCTTTGCCGTCTTCAGCACCTTTTCGTCCAGGCCGCTCATGACGATCACCTGCGCGGTCGATCCGCGCTGGGCCATGGACCGCAGGATCTCGATGCCGTCGGCACCCGGCATGACGAGATCGATGATCACGACGGCGGGCTGGAACGTCCGGCAGCACTTCAGGAACTGTTCGGCATCGGCGGCGGTTTCGACGTCGAAGCCGATTTCCGAGGCGAAGTCGCTCAGCAGCTCCCGGATGCCCGGATCGTCGTCGACGATCAGCAGCTTGTTGCCAGGCATGCTCATGTCACGGCTTCTCCAGAATGCTGCGAACCCGCCGGGCAAGCGCATCGCGACGATAGGGCTTGGCGATCAGTTCGTCGGCCCGCCGTGTGACGTGATTGTGTGCGAATGCGGCTTCGGAATAGCCGGAGGCGTGCAGAATCTTCAGGTCCGGGCAAATCTCCCTTGCCTTCTTGGCGAGCTCCAGGCCGTTCATTCCACCGGGCATGATGATGTCGCTGAACAAAAGGTCGACATCCGGCTGCCGGGCCAGCACCTCTAACGCATTCGGGCCCGTCTCAGCTTCCAGCACACGGTAGCCCAACCCTTCCAGCGTGGCGACGGCGATCTGGCGAACGTCGACGTTGTCTTCGACCACCAGGATCCGCTCGCCGCGGCCCTGGACGGGGATATCGTCGTCATCGGCCGGGATACCGGTCGTCTCGCCGACCGCCCGGGGAAGGTATATGCGCACGCTCGTGCCGTACCCTTCCTCGCTGTAGACCTTGACGTGGCCACCGCACTGCTTGACGAAGCCGTACACCATGCTCAGTCCGAGGCCGCTGCCGCGGCCGACCTCCTTCGTCGTGAAAAACGGCTGGAAGACCTCCGTCAACAGGTGCTGCGGGATGCCGACGCCGGTGTCGGAGACGGAGACCATCGCATAGTCCCCGGCGACGACCTCGGCGTTCATCCCGGCATAGTCGTCGTCCAGCGTCACGTTCGCCGTTTCGATCGTCAGCGTTCCGCCTTCGGGCATGGCGTCGCGCGCATTGATGGCCAGGTTGAGGATTGCGGACGAAAGCTGGCTGGGATCCGTCAGGCTCGGCCACAGGTTGTCCGCGCATGTGACGTGCAGATTGACATCGTGCCCCAGCGTGCGGTTGATCAGGCAGTCCATCTCGGCGACCAGCCTGTTGACGTCCACCACCTTGGTTTCGAGGTTCTGCTTGCGGGAGAATGCAAGCAGGCGTTTGGTCAGCTCCGCCCCGTCCTCGATCGCCTTGATCGCCGAGTTGAGGCGCTTCTTGGCCTTGGCGTCCGGCCCCAGGGACCTGTCGATCAGCTGAAGATTGCCCTGGACGACCGCAAGCAGGTTGTTGAAATCGTGGGCCAGGCCGCCGGTCAACTGGCCAACGGCCTCCAGCTTCTGCGCCTGGCGAAGCTGGGCCTCGGTTTCCCGGCGCTGGGTCAGGTCGACGATCTGCGAGACGAAATGCACGGGTGAGCCGTCCGGCGCGCGGACCAGCGAGACGGTCAGCAGGGCCCAAACCGTCTGGCCATTCTTGTGGAAATAGCGCTTTTCCATCTGGTAGCTGCGGATTTCGCCGGCCAGCACGGCGCGCACCTGGTCAAGATCCGTGTTGAGGTCGTCGGGATGCGTCAGGGTCTGGAAATCCACGGACAGCAGCTCTTCGGCGGTGTAGCCGAGCAGGTCGCAAACGGCCTGGTTGACGGCCAGCCAGCGACCCTCCGGCGACACGAGCGCCATGCCGTGCGGCGCCGTGGCGAAGGCGCCGCGGAATTGCTGTTCGCTCTGCAGCAGGTCCCGCTCGGCCTGCTTGCGGGAGGTGACATCCGTCAGCACCGCCAGCGAATGGCTCTCCATGCCGTCCGCCATGTCCTCCGTCACCGAGGACAGCAGCACTTCCAGGACCTCGCCGGACTTCTTGACGACCTGGCATTCGACGTCGGTGCACGGCCCCGCGCTCAGCAGCCGGTCCAAGTCCGCATCGGTGGCGTGTCCGGTGCCCCGCGCGGCCAGGAAGTCGGTGAACTTCCGCCCGATCACATCGTCCCGGTCATAGCCCAGGGCCGTCAGCCAATGGTCGCTGACCGCTGTCAGGCGGCCGTGCGTGTCGATGGATTGCAGCATTGCCGGCGTCTTGTGATAGAGCCCGCGATAGCGTCGCTCCGACTCGATCAGGCGCCTCTTGGCTTCGAACCGCTCGGTGACATCGTGCATCGACACGACCGCACCCAGCTTACGGCCGTCCTTGTCCAGCATGGGCTGGCCGCAGGCCAGCAGCCGGCGGGCCGATGCCGATCGCGGTGCGACCACCAGCTCCTGATCCTTGACCAGCTCGCCGCGCAGCGCCCGCATCAGCGGGATGGACGCCAGCGCCATCGGGGTCGTGCCGTCCGGCTCGTAAAGGTCGTAGTGCTCGGCCCAGTTTTCCGGCGCCACCGGCGCTTCGGACAAGCCGTGCAACCGGCGCGCGGATTCGTTGAACAGGGTCAGCCGGCCATCGGCATCGCAGGCAACGATCGCGTCCTGGATATTCGTCAGCACGGCGTCGAGGAAATGCCGGCTACGCTCCGATTCGCGCATCTCGCGCCGGCGCTCGGTCACGAGTTCGGTGAACATCAGGATGCCGCCGACCGCTCCGTCGCGATGGTGCCAGCAGCGGATCTGCCAGCGGATCCAATCGGTCGTTCCGTCGCGGCGGCTCAGCCTGTCTTCCTCGCAGCTCAACACCTCCCCGGCCAGGGCCCGGGCATGCAGCCGCTGCCAGTGTTCGATATCGGGGAAGGACTCATAGATGCTGCTGCCGACAACGGCCGCGGCATCCAGGCGATAGTCCGTGCACCAGCGGCGACTGGCGGCGATATACCGCATGTCCCGGTCGATCATCGCGATCGCCGCCGGGGCAAATTCGATGAACAGCCGCAGCTGGTCCTCGGTGGCTTCAAGCCGCTTCTCGGCCTCGATGATCGTGGCGGCGTGGCCGGCGGCATGCCCGGCGACCAGGCGCAACTCCAGCTGATCCGTGACCATCGCCGCCAGGTCGCGCAGCGGTGCCAGCGCCTCGCGCGTCAGGTCGTGTCGCGGGGTCGTATCGATGATGCACAAGGTTCCCAGGGCGTGGCCGTCGCGGTTAACCAACGGCATCCCGGCATAGAAGCGGATGGACGGCGGCCCCGTCACCAGCGGGTTGTCGCGGAAACGCCCGTCCTTCGTGGCATCCGGAACGATGAAGATCCCGTTCTGCGCGATGGCGTGGATGCAGAAGGCCAGCTTGCGGTCGGTCTGTTCGGCTTCCAGGCCGCAGCGCGACTTGAACCATTGCCGGGTGTCGTCGACCAGCGAGATGAGGGCGATCGGCGTGCCGAACAGGCGCGCTGCCAGGCGCGTAATCCGGTCGAAGCATTCCTCCGGCGGCGTATCCAGAATGGCGTATTGCCGCAAGGATGCGACCCGCCGCGCCTCCAGCCCCTCAATCTGCGATATCGGATCCTGTCCGACAGCAATGCTGGCTCCTAAAGCGTCCAATGTCTGCTCGCCACTGTTGCGCGGGATGTCAGCCAGTCATCCCAGAAGTTTAAACAATTGCTCCAATGTCCGGGCAGGCGCCCCGCGAACCGCACCGGCCAACACGTCGTTCCAGCCTTCGCCGTCCACGCGGGACAGCAAATCCGGTCGGCGGGCAGGCCAGCTTGGATACTGCAATCACATAGGCGGCGGCTGTTAAAATTCTAATAATGCCCTCCGGTGCTGACTGTCCGTACGCCCGCCATTCGCCTGCAGGCAGCCGTTCGGGTTGCTCGCATAGCGTGAATAACGGCGGCAGCGGGGGGACGCCGGGATGGCAGGGCGGCCGCCGGTACAAGGGTCCGGCGGCGGCCGATGGTCGCGACGCCCGCGACCGGCGGCCGGGCGCCCGCAAGCACCTCGGGCCGGCCGGAGGCCTGAAAATCGTTCTATATCAAATCTATAGAGGCTGAACTGTTAGTCTTGCCGGTCCGTCGCGAGCGCGCCAGGCGCTAATCCAGGTCCTTCGCCAATTCCGCCCGCACCGCTTCGGGGATGACGGCGGCGTGCTGATAGGCCGGATGGGTGATGGACAGCACGACCCGCGTGCCCGGCGTCTTGAAGGCCGTCTTCTGGGCGTCGGTCACTGGAAAGTGAACGAACTGCACGGACGATGCCTTGCCGGCGGCCGAGGTCCGGTCCACGTCCTCCTCCGCCACGCCGGTGATGACGTCGCCGCCGACCTCCAGCGTCATCATCTCTTCGACGCCGCCCAGTTGGCCGAGCACCCGTGCCCGGCGATCGGGATTGTCGATCTCGAACATCACCGTGGCCACCAGCTCCCCACCCTTGGGGATCAGGGGATTGTAGGCGCTCAGCTCGTCGGCGATCTGCTCCTCCCCGCCGCGCTCGATGAACAGCATCTCGTGCACCTGATGCCACATCGTCTCGTAGCTCTCGAAATAGAACGTGGCATCGGGGCCGATGGCAACGCGCCGCCGGTCCTTGATCGGCCGCATCTCGCGCCGCTTGTCGGCGCGGATCCTGGCGTACTCCTCCATCGGCATGATGTCGGTGCGGGTGATTTCGTGCTTCATGGCTACCTTCAGGCTGCAATCCGGTTGACGTGTCGGGACGGGCGGTCAGGGCTCCACGGCGAGGCCATAGGCCTTGGCCAGCAGTTCCACCGGATGCGGTGCGGTGGTCGGGACGGTCTCGTCCTTCGCCAGCATCGCCATTCCCTGGATGATATGGGGGCCGGCCAGCGGGCATTCCGATGCCAGATAGCCGTTGCCTGCCTTCAGCGCTTGTCGGCTGGCCGGCCGGCCGACCTTAAGGGCCGTCTCGAAATTGTCCTTCATGATGCCCCACGACCCGCCATGGCCCGAGCATCGCTCGATGACGGCGACCTTGGCCTCGGGGATCAGGCGCAGCAGCTCGGCGCCCTTCTGGCCCATATTCTGGGCCCGGGCGTGGCAGGCGATATGGACGGTGACGCCGTCGTCCAGCGGCGCCATGCCTTCGGCCAGCCCTTCCTTGCGGGCGATGTCGACGACATATTCCGAGATGTCGAACGTCGCTTCCGACAGGCGCTTGATGGCGGCGTTGCCCGGTACGATCAGCGGCCATTCGAACTTCAGCATCAGGGTGCAGCTGGGCACCAGCGACACGATGTCATAGCCCTTGTCGATCCAGGGCTGCATCGCCTCCGCGATCTGTTCGGCCGCCTTGGCAACCTTGGCGATCTCGCCGTGTTCCAGCTGCGGCATGCCGCAGCAGCGGGGATGCACGACCTCGGTCTCGACGCCGTTCTTCGCCAGCACCGCGCGGGCGGCCATGCCGATGGACGGGTTGTTGTAGTTGACGAAGCAGGTGGCGTAGAGCACGGCCTTGCGGCCGAAGGCGGGGGCGGCGGTGTTCAGCTCCGGCGGCTCCTGCGCGGTGCGTACGGTGAACGCCTTGCCGTGATAGCGGGGCAGGTCCGCCTGACGGTCGATCCCCAGCGTCTGTTCCATCAGCGCACGGGCGGTCGCATTGCCGGTGCGCGTGGCCCAGTTGGCCAGTGGGGCGGCCAGCACGCCGGCCTTGCCGTTGCGGTCGGTGGCGGTCAGCATCCGCTCGGTCCAGGGAACGCCCGATTTCTTCGCTTCGACGGCGCGGTAGCGCAGCATCAGGTGCGGGAAATCGAGATTGAACTCATGCGGCGGCACATAGGGGCACTTGGTCAGGAAGCACATGTCGCACAGCGTGCAGGCATCCACGACCGGCTTGAAGTCCTCCGACTTGATGACGTCGAGCTCGCCGCTCTCGCCTTCGTCGATCAGGTCGAACAGCCGCGGGAAGCTGTCGCACAGGTTGAAGCAGCGCCGGCAGCCGTGACAGATGTCGAAGACGCGGCGCAGCTCTTCGTCCAGCTTCGCTTCGTCGTAGAAATCAGCGTTCTGCCATTCGATGGGGTGCCGGGTCGGCGCCTCCAGACTGCCCTCACGCATTTGCCTCTCCGGTCGGCACAGTCCAGCCTTCACCGACGGCCGCCTGCGCCCCCGCGCCGCCGGTCAAAAACGACGACGGGGACCCCTTGTGGGGGCCCCCGTAGACAAAAGCTCAGATCAACCGAGCCCCTGCGGGTACCCCCAGGGCTCAGGCCATCGTGTCCAGGGCCTTCTGGAAGCGCCCGGCATGGGACTTCTCGGCCTTGGCGAGCGTCTCGAACCAGTCGGCGATCTCGTCGAAGCCTTCGTCGCGGGCCGTACGCGCCATGCCCGGATACATGTCGGTGTACTCGTGCGTCTCGCCGGCGATGGCGGCCTTGAGGTTCATGTCGGTGGCGCCGATCGGCTCGCCCGTCGCCGGATCGCCGACCTCCTCCAGGAACTCCAGATGGCCGTGTGCATGGCCGGTCTCGCCCTCGGCGGTGGAGCGGAACACGGCGGCGACGTCATTGTAGCCTTCGATATCCGCCTTTTGGGCGAAGTACAGATAGCGGCGATTGGCCTGGCTCTCGCCGGCAAATGCCTCTTTCAGGTTTTCCTCGGTCTTTGTGCCCTTCAACGACATGGTGTTCTCCCGTTGCCCTGCCACGCGGTCAGAACCCCGATCCGTGCCGATTGCCCGTTGCCCAAACCCGGCACTCAGGGCCGCGCAGCCTCTGTGAAAATCGTATACACTGTAGCCGGTTGGATATCAATTCAGAACGATTCTAAAATCTACTCCGCCGCCTGCGCCTTGATCGCGGGCTCGGTGCGCGCCACACGGACGATGACGTCGACCCGCGAAATGCACATGCCCGCCGGCGGCGGCGGCAGGTCCGAAACGCTCAGCCGCGTCTCCTCGATGTCGAGAAGGTGTCCCGTCTCTTCATTGAAGAAGTGGTGATGCTCGTGCACGTTCGTGTCGAAATACGACCGGCCGGCGTCGACGACGACCTCGCGCAACAGCCCTGCCGCCGTGAACTGGTGCAGGGTGTTGTAGATGGTGGCCAGGGAGACGCTGATGCGCGCATGGCGGGCTTCCGCGTGCAACTGCTCGGCCGTGACGTGGCGGTCCTCGCCCTCGAACAAGAGCCGACCGAGCGCCAGACGCTGACGCGTCGGCCTCAACCCCGCTTCCTGCAAACGGTCGAGCACATGTTTATAGGGGCGCGCCGTACTCATGCCGTGCATACCCATCTGGTCGTATCGAACGCAACAAATAGACAATAGACCGGATCGCCAGCCCTCGCAATGGCAACCGGCCCCTCAAGCGTTGCCCGGAACAGCCACAACCCTGTCCCGTCCGGTTCGCTTGGCCTGGTACAGCGCGCGATCGGACCGATCCAGGGCCGCATCTATCGTTTCGGCACCGACCTGGCATTCCGTCACGCCAATGCTTGCCGTCAGCTTCAACAGGGTCCCGTCGGCCTTGATCGCCAACTCGGCCAGACTGGACCGCAGCGCTTCCGCCACCGTGACGGCGTTCGCCAGCGGGCAGCCGGGCAGCAGGATGGCGAATTCCTCGCCGCCGATGCGGCCCAGCAGGTCGCCGGCGCGCAGCTGGCGGCGGCAGTAAGCGCACAGTTCGACCAGCACGTGATCGCCGGTGGCGTGGCCATAGGTGTCGTTGATCGCCTTGAAGCGATCCAGGTCCAGCATCAGCAGCGACGCCGGCGCCCCTTCGCGCCGCGCCTGCGCCAGCGCCCGGTCGGCCTGGGCCAGGAAGCTGCGGCGGTTCCACACGCCCGTCAGCCCATCGGTCGCCGCCAGCTTCATCAGCCGGGTTTCCAGCTGCTTGCGCTCGGTGATGTCGACGACGACGCCGACAATGCCTGCCGCCGCACCCTTCGGGTCGGTGAAGACGGATTTATGGACGATGACGTTGCACAGGCTGCCGTCGGCGCGCTCCAGGGTAGTCTCGTAGCTCATCGCCCCCCCGTCGGCCAGCAGGGCGCCATCCGCCCGCCGTTCGCAGGCGGCCGCGGATTCCGACAGCAGGTCGTCGATCTTGGTGCCGATGATGCGTTCCCGGGGCAGTCCGTGCATCTCGCAGAACGCGCGGTTGCAGCCCGCATAGCGGGCCTGCGTGTCGGTATAGTAGACGGGGCTGACGATCGTATCCAGCAGGGTTTCCTGCAAACGGTTGGCCCCTTCCGCCTGCTGACGATCGGCATCGGCCTGCAACAGGGCGTCTTCGGCATGGCGCCTGGCACTGTCCAGTTCCTGCGCCAATGCCGACAGGGTCCGTGTCGAGGCTTCCAGCCGCGCCTTGCTGGCCTCCAGTTCCTGCTCGTACAGCACACGCTCGGAGATATCGACGATCACCACCTGCAGGCAGCGTTCGCCCATCCAGTCGACAACGCGGGCCCGCCAGTCGAACCAGACCTCGGTACCGTCCTGGCGCAGCCGGCGCATCTGCTGTGCCGTGCACTCCCCCAGCCCGCCGCTCAGCAGCTCCGCCTCGATCGACAGCGTGCGTTCGCGCTCGTTCTCCGGGATCAGCGGCAGCAGCGACGGCAGTGCCGTCACCTGCGTTGCCCGGTCGAATCCCAGCATGTTGGCGAAGGCACGGTTTGCGAACAGCGGCCGGAGGCCCTGGTGAACGACGATGCCCTGGATTGAGCCTTCGATCAGGTCGCGGAAGCGGGCCTCGCTCTCGGCCAGGCTGTTGCGATCCTGCGTGATGGCGGTGTCGATCCGCCCGGCGAAGCGGTGGAACAGCAGCACAAGGCCGCCCCCGGTCAGCAGGCAGATGATGAGGATCGAGGTGAGGTGGGTCGACTGGTTCGATATGGCGGACGTGACATCAATGGGGGCGACGACAAGGCCCGCGGGCACGCCCTGGTGATCGGTGAGGGCCGCCGTCGCCATCAGATAGGTGTTGTCCATCGCGCTCGTCACCGTGCCGTCGATGGCGTCCGCCGGCCGGTCGACGGCGGCGAAGATGGCATCGGGCAGGGGGCTTGCCAGGCGTGCGGCCAGGACCCAGCGGTCCATCAGGTCCCAGTTGGCCGGCCGGCCGGCCATGCGGGCCGCCGCCTCCCACAAGAGGCGGTCGGTGCTGCCCTTGTCCAGCAGCACCAGCAGCGGCTGGCGGCTGAAGGACGCGACGCTGGAAAGAAGGGTGCCGATGTCCCGGCCGATCCGGATATAGCCGATCGTCCGCCCCCCCTCCCGCCAGGGCGCCGCGAGGCTGAGGGATACGAGGCCGTGGTCGTCGACCTCCAGGTCGGCCACCGCCTCGTCCGCGCGCATGGCCCGCGCCAGGACGGTGCCGGCCGGTGCATCGCCGAAGCGCATCACGTCGTGGACGCGCAGTACCGTCGTGCCGACCTCGTCGTGGAAGGACCATCGGCTGATGCCGTGGTCGCGGCGCAGGCGGTCGAACAGCGGGGCGGCCCGCAGGATCAGGGCGTGCGTATCCCCGGCGAGGAAAGCCCGGCGAAGCTCCGCGTCGGCGGCGAGAACATCGAACGTCGCCTTCATCGTCGCGGTATCCCGCTCGATCTGGAAGGCGATCAGGGTACGGATCTCGGCGGAGCGCTGTTCGATCTCGCGGCGCTGGTCCTGCCGGAACACGAGGACATGTTCGGCCAGCAGGGCCGTCAGCAGAAGGGCGAAGAAGACGACGAGCGGAACCAGCAGCCGGCGTCGGACGGGACCGAGAATCGACGAAACCGCCGGCGACCGAGGGGCGCCGGATGTCTTGGGTACCGATGCGGCACCCCGACGCGGCATCCACCAACGCCGAACCGAGGGGCCCGCATCGAATCGGGAGACCAATCCGGGAAACATCGCCCGCACATTGGACGCCCGCACATTAAGATCGAGCTAACTTGGATCGGCCGGCTGGTCGGTCCGATCGAAGACGACTTTCTGGTACAGGCCGCCGAAGAACGTCTCCTTGCGCAGCGTGAAGCCCGCAGTACGGCTGGCATAGCTGGAGATGTCCCGCGCCCACAGGCGCTCGGCAAAGGGCTCCAGCAGGTCGAACACCACCTTCATCACCGGGCGCAGCGGGTGATGCCGGATCGGGCCGTGGTAATCGACGAAGACGGCCCGGCCGCCGGGGCCGAGGCGGGCGAGAATGCCGTCCACGATCGTCGTCTTGTATTCATCCGGCACTTCGTGCAGCAGGAAGAAGCATACGATCGTATCGTACGGCCCGCGATCGCCGAGGCGCGATGCGTCGGCCACCCGGACTTCCGCCTGGGGGAAGCGCGCCAGCTTGCGCCGGCAATGCTCGACCTGGATCGGTGCCACGTCGATGACGTCCAGCTGGCCGTCGGGGCCGACACGCTCGGCCAGGCGTACGGAGAAATGGCCATAGACGCAGGCGGTCTGCAGGACGCGGCCGCCCGGCGCCACTTCCTGCAGCGCGGCGCGCATCAGCCGCGAATAGTTGCCCCACAGGATACCGTGAACGACCAGGGGATGATCGAAGATGGCCCGCCCGACCGGGCTCAGATACGCCCAGTGATAGGTATCGGAGAGATAGTCGGGGATGGCCGCGATATCCGAACGAACGGCAGGGTCGCCGTGATCGCACGCGCCGGAATGTGCGGCGCGTGCGATGGCGTCGTCGGTCGGCATACCTTTTGGGTCCTTTCCGGGATTATGGAGTGGCGCTGTTGGGGGCGAGAACCGGTGCCGGCTCGAGACCGGCGGGATGGTATCGCCTGTGCGCCTCATGCTCGAAAGCGTGCATCAGAAGCTTGATCGCCTCGCCGGAGATCATCGCCGCGATCTTCGACAGGCGCTGGGATCGGAACTGGAAGTCGACCGTCAGGTCGACGATGCAGTCACCGCTCTGGTCGCGCCGGAATTCCCAACGCAGGTAGAACGCGCGGAACAGGCCGTCGGCCGCCCGCACTTCGACCCAATCCGGCCGCTGGAACGACGTGCGCGATGTGAAACGCTGGCGGATCACCTTCAGCGACACGACCTGATCGGTCATGTAGGCGTTCGGCTCACGGCGGATGATGCGCGCGGCGTCCCACCAAGGCACGAACGTCGGATAGCTCTCGACGTCGACCACCAGATCGAAGAGCTGCTCCGGTGAGAACCGGAACGCTCGCTGTGTGACATGCAGCGCCATACCGACCCGTCAGATCGCCAGAAGGAACACGACGGTCAGGATCGTCCCGATCCCCGCAAGCATATAGCACGCCCAGCGCACGGCGGTATCGTTGTGGATCCCGAAATCATGGGCGGTGATGCGCAGGCGGTGCGCCGCGTGCCACATCGGCAACAGGATCAGCACCAGCAGCACCGCCTTGCCCAGCCAGTTGTCGGCAAAGGCGTGGGCCCGGTCGTAGGTGACGGCCCCGGGGAACAGGAAGCCCGTCGTCAGCAGGATCAGGACCGGCAGCACGAAGGCCGCAAGCATCCCGCCTGCAGCAAACGGCAGCCAGACCAGAGGCTTGTGCGAAGGTGCGGCCATCAGACAAGTCCCACGAACAGGAGGATGACGAGCGAGACGCCGACCCAGCCGGCGTAGTGGGCGGCGACGATCATCTTCGGCTCCACCTTCTCGTCACCGATGCGGATCGGCGGCATGCCCTTGGGCGCCAGCTTGAACCAGGTGATGGTGTGGTAGAGGGCGAAGGCCAGGATGATCAGCTGCAGGATGATGCCCAGCGGGCTGCGCATGGCCAACAGATAGGCCGTATATTCCGCCGGCCCTTCCGACAGGCGGATCAGGCCGAGGATCAGCAGCGCCGAATAGATGGCGACGGCGATGCAGGTGGCCTCACGCAGCATGTATTCGGTGTAGAATTTCTTTTTCAGCCACCAGGTGAACTTGGGCACCTCGCGGACATAGGGCTTTCTGCTCATGAGCGGCTCCAGGGCATCAGAAAGCTTTTGAAGTAGTCGATGGCCGAATCCATCTTGCCGAGCTGGATGGCCTGTGCCGGGTCGACATGCTTGGGGCAGGCCTCGGAACAGGCGCCCACGAACGAGCATTCCCACACGCCTTCGCTCTTGGCGAACATGGCCGCCCGCTGGGCCTTGCCGCCGTCGCGCGAGTCCATGTTGTAGCGGTAGGTCAGTGCCAATGCCGCCGGGCCGACGAACTCGTCGTTCAGCGCGTATTGCGGGCAGGCCGCGTAGCACAGCATGCAGTTGATGCACATGGCGTATTGCCGGAAGGCCTCGAGCTGCAGCGGCGTCTGGGTGTAGGCGCCCTCGTCGACCGACTTGGGCTCCTTCGGGATGATATAGGGCTTGCTGGCCTTCAGCTTCTCCATGAAGTCGTCCATGACGACGACCAGGTCCTTCTCGATCGGGAAGTTGGCCAGCGGCTCGACCCTGATCTTGCCGGGATAGTCACGGATGAAGGCCTTGCAGGACAGCATGGGCTCGCCGTTGACCATCATGCCGCAGCTGCCGCACACGGCCATATGGCACGACCAGCGATAGGTGACGCTGCGGTCGATGTGATCCTTCACATGATTGATGGCGTCCAGGACCACCCAGTTTTCGTCACAGGGAACCTGGTACGTCTCGAAATGCGGTTCGCTGTCCGTTTCCGGATCGTAGCGTAGGATCTCCAGCTCGATCTGTCGCATCGTCTTCAGGCTGCCTTTCCTGCACCGGGATCATCGCCTTTTTTCTTCGCGGCGGCGGCATCGGCGGCGCCGCCGTAAAGGCGCTCGGCCGGCTGGGATTTGGTGATCACAACGTCCAGATAGCTCAGCTCCGGCTCCTCGGCGCCGCGATAGGCGGCCAGCGTGTGCTTCAGGTAGCGCTCGTCGTCGCGCTTCTCGAAGTCCAGCCGCTGGTGCGATCCGCGGGATTCCTGGCGCGCCAGGGCGCTGACAGCCACCGTCTGCGCGACCTGCAGCATGGCCTGCAGCTCCAGCAGGCCCATCAGGTCGGTGTTGAAGACCTTGGACTTGTCCTTGACGCAGATATCGGGCTCGCGCTGCCGCAGCTGGGCGAGGACGTCGCAGGTCGCCTTCATGCTGGCTTCGGTGCGGTAGATGCCCGCCCCTTCCTCCAGCGTCGACGACATGGCGTCGCGCACGGTAGCCAGGCTCTCACCCTTGTCCTCGCGCTGGGTCAGCGCCACGATCCGGGCCTCGGCCTCGCGGCCCTTGGCCTCGACCGCCGCGTCGTTGCCGGCGGCGGAACGGCGCGCGACCTCGGCGGCGCCCAGGCCGGCCCGGCGCCCGAAGACCAGCAGTTCGGTCAGCGAGTTGGAGCCCAGGCGATTCGCGCCGTTGATGCTGACGCAGGCGCATTCGCCGGCGGCGAACAGCCCCGAGACCGGCGTCGCCGCGTCGATATTCGTGTGGATGCCGCCCATCATGTAGTGGACGACCGGCCGCACCGGCACCGGCTCGTGCACCGGGTCCTTGCCCATATAGCTGGAGGCGAGGTCGCGCACGAAGGGCAGGCGCTCGTTGATCTTCTTCTCCCCCAGATGGCGCATGTCCAGGAGGACCGTGTCGCCATAGGCCGTGGGGATGGTGTTGCCCTTCTGCTGTTCGTGCCAGAAGGCCTGGCTGAGGCGATCGCGCGGCCCCAGCTCCATCGCCTTCTTGCGCGGCCACGGGTCCGGCGGCCCCAGGCCATAGTCCTGCAGGTAGCGGTAGCCGTCCTTGTTGACCAGGATCCCGCCTTCGCCGCGGCAGCCTTCGGTCAGCAGGATGCCCGTGCCCGGCAGGCCGGTCGGGTGGTACTGGACGAATTCCATGTCCTTCAGCGGCACGCCGGCGCGATAGGCCATGGCCATGCCGTCGCCGGTCTTGATGGCGCCGTTGGTGGTGAAGGGGAAGATCTTGCCGGCGCCGCCCGCGGCGATGACCACCGACTTGGCCTTGAACAGCGTGATCTGGCCGGTGCGCATTTCGATCGCCACGACGCCGCGGCACTGGCCGTCGTCGAGGATCAGGTCCGTGGCATAGAATTCGTCGAAGCGCTGGATGCTTTCGAACTGGATCGAGGTCTGGAACAGCGTGTGCAGGATGTGGAAGCCGCTCTTGTCGGCCGCGAACCAGGTCCGCTCGATCTTCATGCCGCCGAAGGGGCGCGTATTGGGCTGGCCCTCGGGTGTGCGGCTCCACGGGCAGCCCCAGTGCTCCAGCTGGATCAGCTGGCGCGGCGCATCCTCGATGAACAGCTCGACCGCGTCCTGGTCGGTCAGCCAGTCGCCGCCGGCCACGGTGTCGTTGAAATGGTTCTCAAGGCTGTCTTCGGCCCGGATGACGCCGGCGGCCCCGCCTTCCGCGGCAACCGTGTGGCTGCGCATCGGATAGACCTTGGAAATCAGAGCCACCTTCAGGCTTGGGTCTTCCTGGGCTATGGCGATCGCCGCCCTCAGCCCGGCGCCACCTGCCCCAACGATGGCGACGTCGGCCGAAACGATTTCCATAGAAACTACTCCCCCGCGCGGAACTCCAGCGCAGTCTATGGGGAATTGGCGACTTCGCAACGGCTATCTGACGCCTTTCGGTTGCGAGCGAAGGATTATCGCGCAGAGGCCTGCATTTGCGCTGGCCGCAAGCGCGGACAGATCCCCCAAATGGGGGATGACGCACTGCGATAGATGGTCGACACTGGCGCCTTACCGATGACAGACCCACGCGCATCGGACTGACAATGCCGGCGGGGCGCCTTGTTGCGGGGCTTCTCCCGGACGACTTCAGAGTGAATGACGGCCATCGGGTTAGCGCACATCGCGGGGATTTGTGGAGACACGCAGATCGACGATTGGTGCAGCTTGTCGAACCGGGAGAGTCCGGATGGCCGAAATCCAGTACCTTGCCAGCCCGTCAGCTTCGGAAGAGGAGGACGTGACGGCCAGAGCCCAGGCTTTGGCCTGCTGTCTGAAGCAACTCGCCGAAGAGTGCGACGTGGCAGGCCTGTACGAAACCGCCGACCTGATCCGTACCGCCGCCCTGTCCGCGCTGGAAGAGGCGGGGCCGATGGGTGCCAGCCGGCATTGACGGGGACCTGCCGCCGCGTCCCTCGGCGGCAGCGCCGGCAAGGCCGCCGGTTGGGCGTTCTGCGCGGTGACACCGACCGGATGAGACTGAGATCTTGTTCCCGCCGGCAAAATCGCTACAGTCGCGATGCCTGAGTGCTGAGTGAAAGACCGGATTTCGGGGCTGTGAGCCGTAAGAGCAGCTATACCTACGACGACCTCCTGCAGTGTGCCCATGGAGAGCTGTTCGGACCCGGCAACGCGCGGCTGCCGTTGCCGCCGATGCTGATGTTCGACCGCATCACCCATATTTCCGCGCAAGGCGGTGCCTACGGAAAGGGGGAGGTGAAGGCCGAATTGGATGTCCGGCCGGACCTGTGGTTCTTCCAATGCCATTTCGAGAGCGATCCCGTGATGCCCGGTTGCCTGGGGCTGGATGCGCTGTGGCAGCTGCTGGGGTTCTTTCTCGGCTGGTCGGGGGTGATGGGGCGCGGGCGCGCCATCGCCTGCGGCGAGGTCAGGCTGAAGGGCCAGGTCCTGCCGTCGACCCGGCTCGTGAGCTATCAGCTGGATATCAAGCGGGTGATCCAGACGAAGCTTGCGCTGGGCATTGCCGATGCGGCTATGCTGGTCGAGGGCAAGGAGATCTACGAGGCCAAGGACCTGCGTGTGGGTCTGTTCACCACGGTCGACGAGCTCAAACCCGGCGGGTGAGGAAATCGCGATGCGACGCGTCGTTGTCACGGGGCTGGGAATCGTTTCCAGCATCGGAAACAACAGCCAGGAGGTTCTCGGCAGCCTGTTCGACGGCCGCTCGGGAATCAGTTCCGCCCAGTCCTACAAGGACCTGGGCTTCCGCAGCCAGATTCACGGCGACATCAAGGTCGACCTGGACAGCCTGATCGACCGCAAGGTCCGTCGCTTCATGGGTGACGGCGCGGCGTACAACTACCTGGCCATGGAACAGGCGATCGCCGACTCCGGGCTGGAGGCTGACGAGATCAGCAACGAGCGCACCGGGCTGATTATGGGCTCGGGCGGGCCGTCGACCCGCAACCTGATCGCCGCGGCCGATATCGCGCGCGAGAAGGGGCCGAAGCGTGTCGGCCCCTATATGGTGCCGCGGGCGATGTCGAGCACCAATTCCGCGGTGCTGGCGACCCATTTCAAGATTCTCGGGGTCAACTACTCCATCACGTCTGCCTGCTCGACCTCGGCCCATTGCATCGGCAATGGCGGCGAGCTGATCCAGTGGGGCAAGCAGGACGTGGTCTTCGCCGGCGGCGGGGAGGAGCTGGACTGGACCCTGTCGGTGCTGTTCGACGCCATGGGTGCCCTGTCCAGCAAGTACAACGACCAGCCGCACCGGGCCTCGCGCCCGTTCGACCGCGACCGCGACGGCTTCGTCATCGCCGGCGGCGGCGGTGTGGTGGTGCTGGAGGAGCTGGAGCATGCGCGCGCCCGCGGCGCCAAGATCTATGGCGAGCTGGCGGGCTACGGCGCCAACTCCGACGGCTACGACATGGTTCAGCCGTCGGGCGAGGGGGCGGTGCGCTGCATGAAGATGGCCCTGTCGACGCTGGACTGCCCGGTGGACTACATCAACGCCCACGGCACTTCGACCCCGGTGGGCGATACGGCGGAGCTGGACGCCGTGCGCAAGGTGTTCGGCGACCGCATCCCGGTGATCAGTTCCACCAAATCGCTGACAGGACATTCCCTGGGGGCCACCGGCGTGCACGAGGCGATCTATTCCATCTTGATGATGCAGAACGATTTCGTCTCGGCCTCGGCGAATATCGACAACCCGGATCCTGCTTGCGAAGGACTGCCCATCGCCTATGAGCGCCGCGACAATGCCGGGCTCAACTGTGTCCTTTCCAACAGTTTCGGGTTCGGCGGCACCAATGCCTGCCTCGCCTTCAAGCGCTATGCCGCCTAAGGGACCGGTGAGCGAACAGGTCGTGGCCAGCCAAATGCCTCGCCGCACGGACGGACTGATGGCGGGCCGTCGCGGGCTCGTCATGGGGGTCGCCAACAAGCATTCCATTGCCTGGGCGATCGCGCGCCGCCTCTATGAGGACGGTGCCGAAATGGCCTTCACCTATCAGGGCGAGCCGGTGCGGCGCCGGGTGGAGCCGTTGGCCCAATCGCTGGGCAGCGACATGATCCTGCCCTGCGACGTCGAAGACGAATCGGCGATGGACAAGGTGTTCGACGACCTGGGGGCCCATTGGGGCAGCCTGGACTTCGTGGTCCACGCCATCGCCTATTCGGACAAGGAGGAGCTGAAGGGCCGCTACGTCGACACGACGCCCGGCAACTTCTCGCGCACGATGCGCATTTCCTGCTTCTCGTTCACGGCACTGGCGCGGCGGGCGGCCCCGCTGATGTCCGCCGGCGGCAGCCTGCTGACCCTGACCTATATCGGCGCCGACCGGGTGATGCCGAACTACAACGTCATGGGCGTGGCCAAGGCGGCCCTGGAGGCAAGCGTACGCTACATCGCCGCCGACCTGGGTCCCCAGGGTGTACGCGTCAACGCCATTTCCGCCGGACCGATGCGTACGCTCGCCGGCAGCGCGATCGCCGACGCCCGGTACGTCTTCAAGTTCAACCAGCAGAACGCCCCCCTGCGCCGCACGATCCTGCAGGAAGAGGTGGGCGGTGCGGCCCTCTACCTGCTCAGCGACCTTGCCGGCGGCGTCACCGGCGAAATCCACTACGTCGACAGCGGCTTCCACGCCATCGGCATGCCCCGCGCCCCGAAGGACGAAGCGGAACCGGAGGGCGAGGCCCAGCCCTGAGCCCTGCGCCCAACGCGCCATCCGCCACCACACCCCATGGCATTGGCGGCATTGGGGTCAGGTCTTTGATTATCGTGTGACGTTGGGGTCAGGTCTTTGATCATCGTATTTCTTGGTATGGTGGAGCTGTCGCCGTCCCTTCACCGGGGGAACAGCCGAGGGCCACCTCTTGGTGATCGAACAGCGCTTTCAGGCTGGCAGGGGGGCGGCCGCCGTGCACCGGCCTGGAAGGGCATTGCCATTCCCGATACGATAGTCAAAGACCTGACCCCAGGCCTTCGTGCACCGGCCCGAGAGATTCTCGCCTGCGCGAGGATCTTCTCGGGCAGCGCGCGGACCTTCCGCTGAGAAAACCGATACCGGCCGGGCCGGCGGCGGCCTGCCGGGTGGGCCGCTACTGCCCCGGCACAAAGACCTCGGCGTCGCGCAGGTATCCCGCCCAGGCGAACCAATAGGCGACGTGGCCGGCCTCGCGGGGCAGGGTGCGGCCGTCGTCGGCGACCAGGGCGGCTTCCGTCACCGTCCAGGTGCGGCCGTCGCCGATCAGGCGGTCGAGGTCGTCGCCGGCGGCGGCGAAGCGGATGCCGTCGCGGCGGTAGGCGCGGACGGTGCGGGTCGCCTGGTCGCCCACCAGCACGACATCGATCAGGCCAACGCTGTCGTTGATCACTGCGCCGCCGGCGAAGGCCGCCAGCGGCCAGGCCTTGGCGCCGCCGGGGGCGCGGATGCCGAAGACATAGTCCTTGGCCGCGAACGTGTCGTCGTACAGCACCGCCGGGAACATCAGCTCCGGACTGGCGAAATAGGTGCTGTAGGCGGCGCCCGGGCGATAGTCGCGCTGATAGCCGGTGTCCGGCGCCAGCACGCGGGTGTCGGGGTGCTCTCCGCGCCACTCGCCCCAGGCGGTGATGGCGACGGGGCGGATGGTCAGTTCGATGCCCGATCCGGTCAGCGGCCCCACCACCGGGCGGCCGGTGAACTGGTTCCACAGGCTGCGGGTGGCCGTGTCGTACATCAGCTTGTTGGAGCGGTAGAGGAAGCCGGAGGAGCCGAAGACGAAGGGTTCGCCGTCCACCGTCGTCTCGAACAGGATGCCGGCGCCGCACAGCGTGCAATAGGCCAGCGACACCGGCACGCCGCCGATGACGTCGTTGAACATCTCGTGCCAGTCGAGGATGCGCAGGGGATAGGCGCGGGCATCGCCGTTGATCTCGATCCCGAACACCAGGTCCTCTGCCCGCAGATAGGCGGCGTCGCCGGCGGCAATCAGGTCGGGGTTGGTCAGCGCCGGGATGCCGTCGACACGCACGCCGCCCCACACGATCTCCTCCAGCCGGATCTCGTGCGCCACGCCGGGCGGCAGGAAATCGGCGAAGCGCGGGTCGATGCGGGCATACAGCGCACGCTGGAAATCGGCATAGCTGGGGTGGAGGGGGGGCGCGGCGGCGCGTTCCTGCCACAGCATCCAGTCGAACCAGGTGTCCGCGGCTGCGCCTGTCAGGTCCCGCAATGCGGCCTGCAGTTCGTCGGTCGGCACCGGCGAGAACCGCATGGCGGTGATCAGGGTGTGCGCCAGGCGGCCGTCGCCGTCCTCGACCAGCGCCGCCAGCGCCTGGCGTGCCGGCTCGCGATCGTCGAACACCAGGGTCAGGCTGTCGTGCAGGATGTCGTCGTCGCTGCGCTCCGCAAGGGCGGGAAGCGGCAATGCCGCCGCCAGGACGAAGGCAACCGCCTGGGCGGCACGGGTCATGGGCATGGGATCGCACCTCCTTCGTCTTCCGCGGCAGGTCGAGCGGGCAGGACGGACGATGCCCCGCCCGCAGCGTGTCCGCCAGACGCGCTCACGCGATCGTTTCGAGGCGTGATGGGCCGGTGGAGGCGTGCCCGCAGCAGCGGGATGTCGTGCGCGGCGAGCGGCCATGGTACGGTCCGTACGCATGGACAATCCCACCAACCGTCGGATGATCGGCCACCGGCCGGGCGATCAGCGGCCCGGGATCACCGCGTGGGTGCTGCCCTTCGTGGCGCTTGCCGCCGGTGTCGGGCTGATCGCGCTCGACATCCTCGGCGATGCCGGCCAGGCATGGTTCGCCGCCGGGTGTTTCTTCATCAGCATCGGTGCGGCGACGACCCTGTTCAACGCCGCAGCGATCGCCAAGGGCCGGTCGGCGCGCGTGCTGCGGTCGGTGCCGATGAGCGTCGGCCTTCTCGGCCTGATCGCCGTGACGCTGGTGTGGACGATCTTGGCCGGCCTTTTCGGATAGCCGCTATGGCAGGGAGGGGGGGAATGTCGGGCGAACAGGCGTTCAAGGACAATTTTTCCGGCGTGGCCGACGGTTATCGGCGCTATCGCCCGACCTATCCGGAGGCGCTGTTCGACTGGCTGGCCACCGCGGCGCCGCGGCGGGACCGGGCCTGGGACTGCGGCTGCGGCAGCGGCCAGGCGTCGGTGCTGCTGGCCCCGCATTTCGCCCGGGTGGATGCCACCGACCCCAGCGCGGCGCAAATCGCCAAGGCAACGCCGAACGAGCGTGTGCACTATGCCGTGGCCCCGGCCGAGTCGTCAGGCCTTCCAGACCATGCCTTCGACCTGATCACCGTGGCCCAGGCGATCCACTGGTTCGACATCGGGGCCTTCTACGGCGAGGCGCGCCGGGTCGGGCGGCCGGATGGCCTGCTGGCTGTCATCGGCTATGGCTTGCTGCGGGTGGAGCCGGCGATCGACGCGCTGCTCGACCACCTGTATGTCGACGTGGTCGGCCCGTATTGGCCACCGGAACGACGGCATATCGACGAAGGCTACCGGTCCATCCCGTTCCCGTTCGCTGCCCTCGACGCGCCGGACTTCACCATCGAGCGCGAGTGGTCGGCCGACCACCTGCTGGGCTACCTCGCCACCTGGTCGGCCGTCAGCCGGTACAAGACGGCGCACGGGGCCGATCCGCTGGAGGGCGGTCCCGGCGAGGCGCTGCGGCGCGCCTGGGGGGATGGCCTGCGCCCGGTGCGCTGGCCCATCTTCCTGAAGGTCGGGCGGGTCGGCGGATAGCGGCGGCGGATTGCGCCGTCACGCCGCCTCGGCCACGCTCACCTGGGCGGCGTCCAGCGCCTGGATGACGTCGTGTTGCAGGTCGGCCAGCGTCTCCAGCCCGGCGCTCAGGCGAATCAGCCCGTCGGAGATGCCGAAGGCCGCCCGCTCCTCCGCCGTGTAGGTGGAATGGGTCATCGTCGCCGGATGCTGCACCAGCGTTTCCGTATCGCCCAGGCTGA
Organism: Rhodospirillaceae bacterium; assembly: GCA_020638595.1. Taxonomy (GTDB): domain Bacteria; phylum Pseudomonadota; class Alphaproteobacteria; order DSM-16000; family Inquilinaceae; genus JACKIG01. The sequence goes on from JACKIG010000031.1 coordinate 32,177, forward strand.
CGGCCCGGTGCACCAGCTTGAGGGCGTTCATGAAGCGCAGGCCCGCTTCGCGCCCGCCGGCCAGCTCGAACGCAATCATGCCGCCGAACCGGCGCATCTGCCGGCACGCCAGGTCGTGCTGCGGAAAGCTGGCCAGCCCCGGATAGTAGACGCGCTCAACCGCCGGATGGCCGTCCAGCAGCCGGGCCAGGGCTTCGGCATTGTCGCAATGCCGCTCCATCCGCAGTTCCAGCGTTTTCATGCCGCGCATCAGCAGATGGGCGTCGAACGGCGACATCACCGCGCCGGTGACGTCCTTCAGGCCGAACAGGCGGATCTGGTCGATGGTGTCCTGCCGGCCGATCACCGCACCGGCCATCAGGTCGCCGTGGCCGCCCAGGTACTTGGTGGCGGAATGGACGACCAGATCGGCGCCCAGCGCCAGCGGCTGCTGCAGATAGGGCGTGCCATAGGTGTTGTCGACGATCGTCGTGACGCCGGCGGACCTGGCAATGGCCGAAACCGCGGCGATGTCCACCAGCCGCATGTTGGGGTTGGCCGGCGTCTCGAAATAGACGATGCGCGTTTCCGGCTTCAGGGCGGCGGCCAGGTTCTCCGGTACGCTGAGGTCGATATGCGAGACCTTGATGCCGAACTTCGTCAGCGCATGGCGGAAGAATGCGAAGGTGCAGCCGTACAGGGTCTGGTCGACGATGATTTCCGTGCCCGGTTCCACCAGCGACCAGACGGTGGCGGTGATGGCGCCCATGCCGGACGCCGTGGCCAAGGCCGCCTCGCCGCCCTCCAGGCTGGCAAGCCGCCGTTCCAGCAGGTCCAGCGTCGGGTTGCCCAGGCGGGTGTAGATGAAGCCGCGGCGTTCGCCGGCAAACAGCTCCATACCCTCCTGCGCCGATTCGAAGGTGAAGGTCGACGACAGGTGTACCGGCGGCGTCAGGGCGCCGTCGGCTGTGGCCGGGTCATAGCCGTGGTGGATGGCCCGCGTGGAAAAGCCCATGGCCGTGTCGTCCGATGTCCCGCGCATGACGTGTCCTTCCCTGACCGGTTGTCCCGGCGATCGTTAAGCAGAATGCATGCCAGATCGATTTCATGTTTATTGTCAGTTGGTTAGCGGCCTCGTGCCGGAAGGCGCGCGTTACAGTGTAAGAGAATTCTGACGATTTGCCCCCGGGAAACCCATGCGGCCTGGCTAATGATATGTTTTTGCTGACAAATACGGGTCCGTACGCAATTCTTTACACTGTATGGATTCTCGTACATCCTGGGGCATGCGCGCCGACGTCCATGGCTTGAACCGCACCGGCATCACCCACGAGGTGCTGGCCGTGCTGGCCCGGCACAGCTTCGACCTGCAAGCGGTCGAGGTGGTGCCGAACCACATCTTCCTGCATGCCCCCGGCCTGACGGCGGAGGGCCTGCCGGATCTGCGCCGGGAACTGCTGGGCGTACCGGGGGTCCACGGCATCACCGAGATCTCGCTGCTGCCGCGCGAGCGCCAGCACCTGGAGATCGAGGCCCTTCTGGAGACCATCCCCGACCCGGTGCTGGCGGTGGACGGCGAGGGGCGGCTGCATTTTGCCAACCGGGCCGCGGCGGCCGTCGGCGCCGACGGGAAACGGCTGGACGAGACGGCCGGATTGGCGGAACTGGCGGACGATATCCGCCAGGGGCGCAGCGGGCCGCAGCAACGCGAGGTCGTGCTGGGCGGCCGCCACTATCTGGTGGAGCTGCTGCCCATTGCCGGCGACGGCGGCGGCGCGTCGTCGGGGGCGGTGGTGATCCTGCGCTCGCCCTCGCGCGTCGGCGAATGGCTGTCGACCGTCGGCGCCGGCGGGGCCAAGGGGTTCGACGCGGTGCTGGGCGGCGCGGCGGAGATGCAGGCGCTGAAGCAGCGGGCCATGCGCCTGGCGGCGCTCGACGCGCCGCTGCTGATCTCCGGCGAGACGGGGACGGGCAAGGAGCTGTTCGCACGTGCCTGTCACGGGGTCAGCCGCCGGTCCGCCGGGCCGTTCCTGGCGCTGAACTGCGCGGCATTGCCGGAAAGCCTGGCGGAGAGCGAGCTGTTCGGCTATGCGCCCGGCGCCTTCACCAGCGCGCTGCGCCAGGGCAAGCCGGGGCTGCTGGAGCTGGCGGACGGCGGCAGCCTGTTCCTGGACGAGGTCGGGGAGCTGACGCCGTACCTGCAAGCCAAGCTGTTGCGGGTGCTGCAGGACGGCACCTATCGCCGCATCGGCGGCCGGCAGGAGTTGCAGGCCGATGTCCGCATCCTCAGCGCCACCAACCGGAACCTGGAGGCGATGGCCGCCGGCGGGGCCTTCCGGGTTGACCTGTTCTACCGCCTCAACGTGCTGTCGCTGGCGATCCCGCCGCTCCGGGAGCGGCGCACCGATATCCCGCTGCTGGCCGACCACTTCCTTGCCCGCGCCAGTGCGCAGATCGGCCGGGCCGAACCGCGGCTGGGCACCGACGCGCTGGCCGCACTGGCCGCCGCCCCCTGGCCGGGCAATGTGCGCCAGCTGGAGAACGTGATCTTCCGGGCGGTCTCGCTGACCGACGGCCCGGTGATCCGGGCGCGGGACCTGGACCTGGGACCGCCGGCGGAGGCGGCCGGAGGAACGGCCGAAGACGAGCCGGCCGACTGGGCGGCGGCGCAACAGGCGTTCGAATCCCGGCTGCTGGCCCGGCTCTATCCCCGCTATCCCAGCAGCCGCAAGCTGGCCCGCAGGCTCGGTGTCTCCCACACCACCATCGCCGACAAGCTGCGGCGCTACGGCATCGGCCGTCCGGATTGACCGGCCACACGATTGTCCGCCTGCGGGAAACAAACAGACGCCGATCGGGGCTATTCGCGGCGGCCGGCCGCGCCCTCATATACCGCGGCAACCAAACCGTGACAGCGCAAGGGGACAGGACCATGCTTGCCGTCAGACAGGCCGCGGACCGCGGCGTCGCCGATTTCGGCTGGCTCGACAGCCGCCACAGCTTCAGCTTCGGCCACTACCACGACCCGGCCCATATGGGCTTCGGGGACCTGCGCGTCCTCAACGAGGACCGGGTCCGCCCGGGGGCCGGCTTCGACACCCACGGCCACCGGGATATGGAAATCGTCTCCTACGTCCTGGACGGGGCGTTGGAGCACAAGGATACCCTGGGCACGGGTGCCGTCCTGCGCCCCGGCGAGGTGCAGCGCATGAGCGCCGGCACCGGCGTCCGCCACAGCGAGTTCAATGCCTCAGCCAGCGAGCCCGTGCATTTCCTGCAGATCTGGATCGTGCCGGAGCGCCGGGGGCTGGCGCCGGGCTATGAGCAGAAGGCCTTTCCGGCGGACGAGCGCCGGGGCCGCCTGCGCCTGGTCGGCTCCCGCGACGGCCGCGACGGATCGCTCACCATCCATCAGGACGTCGACCTCTATGCCGGCGTGTTCGGCGCCGGCGATGGGGCCGACCTGCCGTTGCGCCCGGGCCGCAGGGCCTGGGTGCAGGTGGCCCGCGGCGCCGTCACCGTCAACGGCACGCCGCTCGGCGCCGGCGACGGTGCGGCCCTGACCGACGAGGCGGCGGTGTCCCTGCGGGCCGATGCGCCGTCGGAGGTCCTGGTCTTCGACCTGCGATAGACGGGTGTCGGGCCCCGGCGTGGGGCCCCGGCGTGTCCGACCTTGCCAACGCCGCCGCGTGCGCGCAGTAGATCGGGGTCATGACGTCAACCGATGATCAGGCGCCGTCGCAGCCGGTGGGGCCGACCGTCCGGCAGGTTCCGGCCGGCGACGACCGGCCGCGGCTGGTCTGTCCGGATTGCGGGTTCATCTACTACGAGAACCCGAAGATCGTCGTCGGCTCCGTCGCCGCATGGGAAGACCGCATCCTGCTGTGCCGGCGGGCGACCGAGCCGCGTCGCGGTTTCTGGACCCTGCCGGCCGGCTTCCTGGAAATGAACGAGACGACGGAGGAAGGGGCCAGGCGCGAGGCGTGGGAGGAAGCGCGGGCGCGGCTGGACATCGACGGCCTGCTGGCCGTCTACAACATCCCGCGCATCAGCCAGGTGCAGCTGATCTATCGCGCCCGGCTGTTGTCGCCGGATGTGTCGGCGGGCGAGGAAATGACCGAGGTCGGATTGTTCCGCTGGCAGGATATCCCGTGGAGCGAGATCGCCTTTCCGACCGTCCACTGGTCGCTGGCCCGCCATCGCGACTGTGCCGGCCGGCCGCTGGGGGCGCCGGGCGTCAATCCCCGGGACGCTGCGGGCGGGCCGCGGTAGCGCCCGATCCGTCCACGTCCGGCTGGGTGTCCCCGTCCGGCGACTTGGTCTGTCCGTCGTGGATCTGCGTGCGCAGGATCAGCGGCACCTGCAGGGCGCCGAAGACCAGCGACAGGGGCAGGATGCCGAACACCTTGAAGTTGACCCAGGTGTCGGTGGAGAAGTTGCGCCAGACAATCTCGTTCAGCGCCGCCAGGACCAGGAAGAAGAAGGCCCAGCGCCAGGTCAGCTGGCGCCAGCCTTCGTCGCGCAGCACCAGCACGGTGCCCATCAACAGCTTCAGCAGCGGCCGCTTGATGGCGAGCCCCGCGAACAGGATGGCCGCGAACAGGCAGTTGACGACCGTCGGCTTGAGCTTGATGAAGCTGTCGTCGTCCAGCGCCAGCGTCAGCCCGCCGAACACCATGACGAAGAAGCACCCGACGACGGGCATCAGCGGCACCCGCCGTTCCAGCCGGTAGGACAGCACCAGCGAGACGACGGTGGTTGCCATGAACACCGCCGTGCCGGTCATGATGCCGAACCGGTTGTTGGCGATGAAGAAGGCGAGCAGCGGCCCCGCCTCCAGCGCGAGGCGCCCGAACGGGGAAATGGCGGGGCGGGCGGTTGCGGTCTGATCGCTGGTCATGGGGCGGGACTTAATCATCCCCGGCCGGTCTTGCCAAGGATTGCGGGGCAGGGGCACGCGACACCGCGTCCCATCGACGGGGAGACCATGCGACCCCCTTTCGCCGCGGGGGCAATGCAGTAGAATTCGCCGCCGCCGACAAGACGGCCTTTCCCTTCACCCTCAGTGGACCTGCCCCCGCCCGTGTCGATCCAACATCCCTACCTCCTGTTCCTCGGCGACGCTGCCGACCAGCTCGCCGCCAAGACCGCCGACGGTGTCGCCCGCTGGCGGCCCGACTGGTGCATCGGCCAGTTGCGCATGGACGGCTGCAACGCCGATCTCGGCCTTCCCGACATGACCCTGGAGCAGGCGGCCGAAGCCGGCGCGCGCACCCTGGTCATCGGCGTCGCCAACCGGGGCGGCAAGATCGCCCCATCCTGGCAAGAGGTGATGGTGCGCGCGCTGGAGCTGGGGATGGATATCGCCAGCGGCCTGCACAACAAGCTGACCGACCTGCCGGCCGTCGCCTCCTTCGCCAAGCTGGAAGGGCGCAACCTCTACGATGTCCGCCATCCGTCGCGGGAATTCGACGTCGGCACCGGCGAGAAGCGGCCGGGCAAGCGGCTGTTGTGCGTCGGCACCGACTGTTCCGTCGGCAAGATGTTCACGTCGCTGGCACTGGAACGCGAGATGAAGGCGCGCGGCATGAAGGCCGACTTCCGCGCCACCGGCCAGACCGGCATCCTGATCGCCGGCAGCGGCGTTTCGGTCGACGCGGTGGTCGCCGACTTCATCAGCGGCGCGACGGAATGGCTGTCGCCGGCCAACGATCCCGATCACTGGGACCTGGTCGAAGGCCAGGGCTCGCTGTTCCATGCCTCGTTCGCCGGCGTGTCGATGGGCCTGCTGCACGGGGCCCAGCCCGACGTCATGGTGCTGTGCCACGAACCCGGGCGGCCGCACATGCGCGGCCTGCCCGGCCAGCCGCTGCCGGATATCGCGGAGTGCATTGCCCTGAACGAGCGGTGCGCCCATCTGACCAACCCTGCGGCCAAGGTGATCGCCATCGCCTGCAACACCGCGCGGATGGCCCCGGACGAGGCCGAGCGCACGATGGCCGGCCTGGCCCAGCGCTACGGCATGCCCTGCGTCGACCCGATGCGCACCGGCGTCGGGGCCATCGTCGATCTGCTGGATTGAACGGGGGTCCCGTTGGTCATCCCGCCGATCCCCTGACGCTTCGGGCAGGGGATCGGTAAGGGGGAACGGTCAGGGCGGGTAACGCAGGATGACACCAGGCTGACTCAGCCCGATGTCTGCACCCTGCTCGCTTTCAATGATCAGACCCTGGCGACGACGTCGATCCGACGTCCTCGGACCAGGCCCTAGCCCAGAAGGCGGATCAGATCGACCAGCCGCTGGCGGATCTGCGGATCGGGGATGTCGTAATAGGCACGGACCAGTTCCAGGCTTTCGCGCTTCATCAACGGATCCGGCTCGCTCTCTTCCGTCGGCGCGCCTTCGGCGGGCAGCTCTTCGAAGAAGAAGGATACCGGAACGTCCAGGATGCGCGACAGCTCGAACAATCGGCTAGCGCTCAAACGGTTGCTGCCCTTTTCGTATTTTTGCAGCTGCTGGAACGAGATGCCGAGGCGTTCTGCCAGCATTTCCTGGCTCATGCCAAGCAGTGTCCGACGCATGCGCAGGCGCTGTCCGACATGGACGTCGACCGGATGTGGCCCATCCTCGCGCATGATCCACCGCTTCGCCCGGGTGCGTCCCCGGCCACCCCCCGTCTGTTCTTTTGCCAACTCATCCTCCACAGGCCTAACGGCCAATAAGAACAGGACACCGACTGTCGCTTGTCCGCATTGGCAACGCCAGCGCTGATCGGTGCCCGAGCAATTGCCTCTTACCATTTTGCCGGCCAGCATGCACCATTTGTAAAGTGCTTTCGATGCCTTGACGACGGGGGGACACATGCTTCGCAGATTGGTAGCCAAGGAAGAACGATGGCCCTTTCGCACCCCATTTACCATAGCGCGCGGCAGCCGTATCGAAGCGCGCGTGCTGGTGGCGAGGATTGTTGCCGGCGATACGGTCGGTCGCGGCGAGGCTGTTCCTTACCCGCGCTACGGGGAAACGGTGGAAGACGCGCTTGACCTCGTGCGGGGGCTGGAGGACGCCGTTGCGGGCGGGCTCGACCGGGCCGGCCTGCAGGAAATGCTGCCCCCCGGGGCCGCCCGCAATGCGGTCGACTGCGCCATGTGGGACCTTGATTCGAAATTGGCCGGCAAGCGCGCGTGGCAGCTGGCGGACCTGCCGCCGCCGCGGCCCTGCACCACGGCCTATACGCTCAGCGTCGACACGCCGGAGGCGATGGCGATCGCCGCGGCCGCTGCCGCCGACCTGCCGCTGTTGAAGGTCAAGCTGACCGGGGAGGGGGACATGGACCGCGTGCGGGCGGTCCGCGAGGCCGCGCCCCGGTCGCGGCTGATCGTCGACGCCAACGAATCCTGGTCCGCCGACCAGCTGCACGCCTATACCGACCGGATGGCCGCGCTGGGTGTTGCCATGATCGAACAGCCCCTGCCCGCCGGCGACGACGGCGCGCTGGCCGGGTTCGACAGTCCGGTGCCGATCTGCGCCGACGAAAGCTGCCACGACCGCGCCAGCCTGCAGCATCTGGCCGGGAAATACGCGATGGTGAACATCAAGCTCGACAAGACCGGCGGCCTGACCGAGGCGCTGAAGCTGAAGGCGGCGGCGAGGGGCGCCGGCTTCGGCATCATGGTCGGCTGCATGGTGGGCACGTCGCTGGCCATGGCGCCGGCGCTGCTGGTTGCCGACGGGGCGGACTATGTCGACCTGGACGGTCCGCTGGTGATGGGCGGCGACCGCCAGCCGGGGCTGGTCTACCGCGGCACGGTGGTGGAGCCGCCGGAGCCGGCATTGTGGGGCTGACCGGCGGCGCCCCGCAGGGAGTATGGACGCCGACCCCGGTGATCGAATGGCTGATCCTGGAGGCGTGGCGGATCGTCGCCATCCCGGACCTGCTGGGCAGCCTGGCCCGGCACCTGCTGGACGCTGGGGTGCCGTTGTGGCGCTTCTTCTGTCTGGTGCCGACGCTGCACCCCCTCTATGCCGACAGCGCCTATCGGTGGGTGCGGGACGACCCGGTCATCTTCCATGGGTTCGGGGAACATGGGCTGAAGCTGCGGCCGGCCTATGCGGCCAATCCGCTGAAGCTGATCGTCGACGACGGCTACAGCGGCGTGCGGCGGCGGCTGGACGGCAGCTATCGGGACGGGGAATTCCCGCTGCTGGACGAACTGAAGGCCGCGGGTGCCACCGACTATGTGGCCATGCCGCTGGAATTCACCGGCGGCGGGCGCACGGCCGTGTCGTTCGCGACCGATCATCGCGCCGGTTTCAGCGGCGGACATCTGGCCGAGTTCTATAACCTGCTGCCGGTGCTGGCCCGGCTGATCGAGCGCGAGACGCTGCGCAGCACGGCGGAGAACCTGCTGAACACCTATGTCGGCCGCTCGGCCGGCGGGCGGATCCTCAAGGGCCAGATCCGGCGCGGCAGCGGCGAGACCATCAATGCCGCCATCTGGTATTGCGATCTGCGCGGATTCACGGCCCTGACCGCGAAGCTGCCGCAGGACCGCCTGATCGGGGTGCTCAACGACTATCTCGACGCCATGGCGGACCCCGTTCAGCGGCATTGCGGCGAAGTGCTGAAGTTCATGGGCGACGGCCTGCTGGCCATCTTTCCCGTTTCGCCCGACGGCGATGCCACCCAGGCCTGCGGCTGCGCGCTGGAGGCGGCGATCGAGGCGAGGGCAGGCATGGCGGCCCTGAACGACCGGCGATCGGCCGAAGGCGAACCGCCGCTGGATTACGGCCTGACCCTGCATCTGGGTGCGGTAACATACGGCAATATCGGGGCGGCCGACCGGCTGGACTTCACGGTCATCGGCAATGCCGTCAACGAGGCGCAACGCATGGAAGAGCTGTGCAAGATCCTGAACCGCTGCCCGCTGATGTCGGCGGGCTTCGCCGCCCTGAGCCCGATGGCGACGCTGTGCCTGGGGGATTTCCCGCTGCGCGGGATGGCCGCATCCCTGGCGGTCCATTGCCTGGCGGGAGACGCCCAATGACGCATGCGCACCCGCCGGCCCGGCCGGGACGCCGGACGGCGGCGGTCCTGCTGGCCGTGATGCCCTGGCTGTTCGCCTGCACCTCGTCGCGCTTCGTCGAGAATGCCGAAGGCGACGTGTTTCCGCCGCCCTTCTGCGAATTCGACGTCAGCTTTCCGGAAATCCCGCGCTATTCGATGGAGCGGCTGGACGGCGAACCCTATCCCCGCGGCACCATCGAGACGGAGCTGTATCTGCTGCGCGCGGAATGCGCCCCCCGCGTCAATCCGGACACGACGGCGGAGATCCTGGCACAGGGCTATGCCAGCCAGTACCCCAATGCCGTCGTCGAGACCGTGCAGACACCGGCGGGGACGACCTGGCACGTGACCGGCAGCCTTCAGGTGGGCGAAAGCACCGTGCGCGACGAATACCACATCGTCCAGGGCGACAGGTCCATCATGGTGGTGCAGACGGCCGGCACCGAACCGCGCTATCCGGTGCGCGAAGTGCGCAACTTCATCGCCTCGCTGCGGCTGCTGGGCGAGGATGCGCCGGAATTCACCGCCGTGGACGTGGCGGAGGACGACACGGCGGCGCCCGCGGCCCCGCCGACCCGTCCCCTCGACGAGGCGGGGGAATGGAGCGGCCCGGCGCCGCGCCCGGTGGAACCGACGGCGCCCGCCGGCCTGGTCGTCCGCCCGCTGGATGAGGCGGCGGCCGAGGAGGAGGCCGCAGGCGACGTGGCCGCAGACCTGCCCGGGCCGCCGGCGCCGTTGCCCGAAACGGCCGCACCGGCCGCACCGGCCGCGCTGCCGCCGGCGCCGTCCGGGCCGATCTCGGCCGCCAGGCCGCAGCCGCTGGGACCGACGGAATGGGCCGCGCAGGCGCCCGGCGGCCGCAGCCCCACCCGCCCGCACGCCGGGGGATGCCCTGGCGGCTGCCGAGCTGGCGCGGCCGCTGCCGGCCGTTCTGCCAGGCGGGCGATCCGCCTGGCGGAAGCACCTGCCGGCGCCGGTGCCGCCGGCGGCCGCCCGCCGCCAGTGGCACCGTCGGCCGCCGTACCCCGGCCGGCCCTGGATCTTCCGGCCCCGCCGGCGCCGGCCGTGCCGGTGACGGCCGTGCCGGTGACGGCCGCCGGAACGCCGACCCCGGTCATCGCGATACCCGCTGCGCCGCCGTCGTCGCCCCCGGCACCGCCGGCCGACGGCGCGTCACCACCGGCCGCGGCCGCCGTGCCTGGCGGCTGCGCCTGGGTCGGGCGGTCGGTCGATGCGTCCGTGCCCAACCTGCAGGTGTCCGACGGACGGCTGGCCTTCCTGGGCGACGGCAGCCGTCCGGCGGGAACGCTGATGGGTGCGCGCGCCGCCCTGCTGATGGTCGGTGACGAAAGCCACCTGCTGCGCATCGAGCGCGACGGCATCGCCTATGGCAGCCCCGCCGCCGCCGCGGCGGCCCAGGCCGGATTGCGGGCCGGCCAGGCGATCGCCATCCGGGTGACGGGTCATGACGTGTCGCAGGTCTACCGCTTCGACGGCGGGGCGTTCGATGCGTCCGGTGCCGGCTGTGCGCCGGCGGATCAGGGCGGCTGAGTGCCGGCTTTCCGCCGCGCCTCCTCCTCGTCCAGCAGCAGCTTGCGCGACAGCTTGCCGACCAGCGTGCGCGGCAGGCTGTCGCGGATTTCCAGCATCTTGGGCTGCTCGATCGTCGACAGCTTGTCGGCGAGGAAGTCCTTCAGCGCCTCCAGGGTCAGGGTCTGGCCCGGGCGCAGCGCTACATAGGCCTTCACCGTCTGGCCGCGGTAGTCGTCGGGCGGGCCGGCGACGACGCATTCCGCCACGGCGGGATGCTGGTAGATCGCCTCTTCCACCTGGCGCGGATAGACATTGTAGCCGGAGCAGATGATGATGTCCTTGATCCGGTCGACGATATAGAAATACCCGTCTTCGTCTTGGTAGCCGAGATCGCCGGTATGCAGCCGCCCGTTGCGCAGGGTGGCTGCCGTTTCCTCCGTCTGGCGCCAGTATCCGGGCATCACCTGGGGGCCGGTCACGCAGACTTCGCCGGTCTCGCCGGGGGCCAGCACGGTGGTGCCGTCGTCGGCTGAGACGATTTCCACATGCGTGCCCGGAACCGGCTGGCCGATGGACCCTGCCTTGTTCAGCCCGGCCACCGGGTTGCAGGTGACGACCGGGGCGGCTTCGGTCAGGCCGTAGCCTTCGAACAGCACCGCGCCGGTCAGCCGCTCGAACGTTTCCTTCACCTCCATCGGCAGGGGCGCCCCGCCGGAGATGCACAGACGGATCGACGCCAGGTCGTAGCGGTCGCGGTCCGGGCAGTGGTTGATGGCCGTGAAGATCGTCGGCACCGCCGGAAACAGCGTCGGCCGCTTGCGCTGGATCGTCTCCAGCACCTGCGTCAGCTCGAACCGCGGCAGCATCACGATCTCCGCCCCTGCCATGACGGCGAGGTTGAGGGCGACGGTCAGGGCGAAGATGTGGAAGAACGGGATCACGGCCAGCAGCCGTTCCTGCCCCGGGACCATGCCCACGAACCAATGCATGGACTGCTGGGCGTTGATGCAGAGATTGGCATGGGTCAGCATCGCCGCCTTCGGCACGCCGGTGGTGCCGCCGGTGTATTGCAGCACCGCCAGGTCCTGCGGGTCCATCGGCAGGCTCGGGGCCGGGCCGGCGGCGTCGAGAAGCCGGCGGAAGCGCAGGATGCGGCCATCCTTCGGCAGTACCGCGACATCCTTGCGCCGGACCACCGGGTACAGCACGCTTTTGGGAAACGGCAGGGCCTCGGCCAGCGAACAGACCACCAGGTGGCGCAGCGCCGTCTGCTTCAGCAGGCGGACCGCCTTGTCGCAGACCGGCGCCAAGTCGACGGTGATCATCACCTCCGCCCCGGAATCGTCGATCTGGTAGGCGATCTCCCGGTCAGCCGACAGCGGGTTGCAGTTCACCACCACGCCGCCGGCCTTGAAGACGGCGAACAGCGCGACGATGAACTGGGGGATGTTGGGCAGCATCAGGGCGACACGCGTGCCCTTCGCCACCCCCAGCCCGGCCAGCCCGGCCGCCGCCCGGTCGATCTGGGCTGCGACCTCGGCGTAGGTCCATTCACGCCCCAGGAAATCGCAGCACGGGCGGCCGCCGAAGCGCGCCACGGTATCGTCGAAGACGCCGTGCATCAGGCGCGGCGCCAGCGGCGTATGCCAGTCTACGCCGTCGGCATAGCCCTTCAGCCAGGGACGCGTCGGCCCGTCCGCACGCTGTGCGCTCTCGGCTTGGGTCATCCTTGGATCCTTCCCCCCCGGCTGCGGCGTTTGTGCCGCCGCCTTGCGCCGATCATATCCGCTGCCATCGGCGATTGCATGGGCGCTGCCGCAAGATGGCCATGACAAGCGGCTAGTTTTGTCGCTGCCAGACCATCTCATGGGCTTCATTTGGCGATGCCGGGCAGAGTTCGGCCATCGTTTGGGAGGAATGGGGGATGACCGGACCCGTCAGGGCGCGCGGGCTGCGCGCCGTGATCGTGTCGGCGGCGGCGGCCTTGCTGGGCGGCTGCATCGTCGGCGGCGGCGTGGGCAGCGGCGGCGGCGGCATCGGGCTCGGCTTCGGCACGTTCGATTACGCCGGCACCGCGGTCGGCATCGGGATCGGCAGCCGCAGCGGCATCAGCATCGGCGCGGCGACCGGCATCGGGTCCGGCACGTTCGGACCGTCGGGCGAGGGCGCACGGCCGCAGCCGGCCAGCAGCGACGAATGGCTGCCGCGCGACGGCATCGCCGCCTTCGGCGACCGCTTCATCGACTTGACCCCGGCGGAGATCGTGTTCGCCAGCAGCCGGTTCGCCGGAGCACGGGGCGTGACGGCCAGCCAGTCGGCGCGGCTGCATGCCGCCCAGCCGCGGTTCCTGGTACTGGACGAGCGGCTGATCGCCGGGCTGGGCGACAACACGCTGGTGATCGAGGGCGATACGCGGGTGCCGGATTCGCTGGGGCCCGACTTCGTCGGCGCGTCGTGGGCGTACGCCTTGCCCGGCAATCCCGCACCTGTTCGCTACATCCCCGGCGACTGGACATTGATGGACCTGGACGATGCGGGCTGGCGAACCTTCTTCACCGACCGTGTCCAGTCGATGCGCAGTGCCAACGGCAGCGACGGCCTGCTGCTGATGCAGGCCGACCTGCCGGCGCTGTTTGCCGAGCCCGGCTGGCAGCCGGCGCTGCCGACGGCGGACCCGGATTTTGCCGAGGCGTGGAACGAGCGGGTGCGGCGATTCATCGCCTTCCTGCAAGAGCGTGGCACCAGCGACGGCCCCATCGTCGCGGAGGTCGGATCCTGGATTTCGCCGGCGACCGAGGCCGACCCCTTCGACTGGGCCGACGGCCTCTGGGTCGATGCCTTCGCCGCCGACCGGTCGGGCCGGCCGCTGAACGAAGACGCCTGGCGGCGCCAGTTGGGCCGCGTGCTGCGCGCAACGGGGCGGGGGCAGGCGGTGGTCCTGGCCACGCCGGCCACGGATGCGGACACGCTGATGTTCGTCGCCGGGTCGTACCTGCTGGTGCGCGGGCCTGCCAGCTATCTGTCGGCCCGCGGGGCGGACGGGGCGCTGTGGCCGCCGGTCTACGCCATTCCCGTGCCGCCGCAGGCCGAACCGCTGGCCGACGGCATTGCCGGCTATGACCCCGACGGCGACGGCGT
>JACKIG010000032.1 GCA_020638595.1 Rhodospirillaceae bacterium
GTCGCTCGACGCGTTCCTGCACAACCCGCAGGCCTATCTGCCGGGCACCACGATGACGTTTCACGGCCTGCCGGATGCCGCCGACCGGGCCGACGTGATCGCCTATCTTCGCAGCAGGCCGCAATAGGGGCGGGGGCGCCGGGCAGCCGGCGGTCCAGGTGACGTGCTGCAAGTTGGGATTATTCCATTCACCGTGATAATCGGCGGATGCTACAGCGGTTGTCGGAAACACTTGGGAATATCAGCCGAAACGGGCGTTGCCGGTCCAACCGAACTTCTGACGGGAATTGATTTACATCACAGACAATCGACGTTTGCTTAGATAGTCAGTGAAACTAATGCTGCTGGGCTTTGCCGCAGGCGCCGGACAGCTGTAACGAATCTCCGCTGCCACACCAACGCAGCGGCCGATCAAGCGGCACAACGGAGGAAACGGCATGCACGCTGAGCCGGCAGGCTTCGGCGCTGCCGAGGGTGCCGATCGGATCGGCGACCTTGACAGCTATCGCAATGCACTCGGCGGTCTGACCCGCAGGCAGTTCCTGAAATACTGTACGGGTGTTGCGGCAACCCTGGGCCTGTCACCGGAACTGGGCGTACGCATCGCCAATGCCGCCGTCAGCGGCGCACGTCCGCCGGTTATCTGGATCTCCGCCCAGGAATGCACCGGCTGCACCGAGGGATTGCTGCGCTCCTATCACCCGACGCTGGAAACGCTGATCCTCGACCAGATCTCGTTGGACTATCACGAGACGCTGTGCGCCGGGGCGGGTCATCAGGCGGAATCCTTCCGCGAACAGTCCGTCGAAGCCAATTGGGGCAACTACCTGCTGGTGGTCGACGGCGCGATCCCGACCAAGGACGGCGGCATCTATTGCCAGATCGCCGGCAAGACCGTGCTGGATACGGTCGTTCGCCTGGCGGACGGGGCGCGGGCGATCATCGCCATGGGGTCCTGCGCTGCCTGGGGCGGTATTCCTTCCAGCGGACCCAACCCGACCGGGGCGACCCCGGTCCACGAGGTTCTGGCCGACAAGACCGTCGTCAACATTCCCGGCTGCCCGCCCAACCCCTACAACTTCCTGTCCACGGTGCTGCATTTCGTCGCCTTCGGGTCGCTGCCGGCGCTGGATTCCAAGAACCGGCCGCGCTTCGCCTATGGTCGCCTGATCCATGAGAACTGCGAGCGGCGGCCGCATTTCGACGCCGGCCGCTTCGCACGCGAGTTCGGCGACGAGGGTCATCGCCAGGGCTGGTGCCTCTACTACCTCGGCTGCAAGGGGCCGGAGACCTGGGCCAACTGCCCGGCGATCGGCTTCAACGACGGTGGCTCGGGCTCCTGGCCCGTGGGTACCGGCCATCCCTGTTTCGGCTGTACCGAACAGGGGGTGGGCTTCACCAAGTCCATCCACAGCCTGGCCAGCTTGCAGACCGTGACCCCGCCCACGGCCTTCCCGCGCGTGGTGGAAGAGCAGGGCGGGGCGGACCCGGCAGCCATTGCCGTAGCGTCCGGCATCGTCGGGGCCGCCGTCGGCGCCGGTGCCGTACTGGCGTCCCGTCTGGGCAAGCACGGGCCGACGCCGGAACGGCCGCCGGAGGATGCGAAATAGGCGGCAGAACGGGGGCTCGGGCCATGGCGCTCAATCGTCGCGATTTTCTCAAGCTGGCAACGGTGGACGGTGCGGTCGGGGCTGCGGCGGCCGGCAGCACGATGCTGGCGGCCGATACGGCGTCAGCCCAGCTGTTGCAGCGGCCACCGCGCCCCATGCCGGAGGAGGCGGTGGGGCTGCTTTACGACTCCACGCTGTGCATCGGCTGCCGGGCCTGCCAGGTCGCGTGCAAGCGGGCCAACGGCATGCCCATCGACATCCCCGAGACGTACGAGGCATGGAACGGCGGCACCTGGGATACGCCGACCGACCTTTCCGGCGACACGCTGACGGTGATCCAGGTCTACCAGGACGGCACGATGGAGGTGAAGGACCGCGAGACCGACGGGTTCGCCTTCATCAAGCGCCAATGCATGCATTGCACGGACGCCTCGTGCATCTCCGTCTGCCCGGTGTCGGCGATGACGAAGGATCCCGTCACCGGCGTCGTCACCCACCATCCGGACCGCTGCATCGGTTGCCGCTATTGCGTGCTGGCCTGTCCGTTCGGTGTGCCGCGGTACGAGTTCGACAACCCGTTCGGCCAGATCCAGAAGTGCCAGCTCTGCACCAATGTCCCCGACCGGGACATTCCGGCCTGCGCCGATGTCTGCCCGACGGGCGCCACGCTCTATGGCCGGACGACAGACTTGCAGCAGGAAGCCGAACGCCGGCTGGGCATGGCCCCGGGCGAGACCTACCGGTTCCCGCGCGGCGCCCTGGGGGATGACCGGGCCTCGCACGAAGCACCGATCGCCCATTACCAGAGCGCCGTGTACGGCGAGCAGATTCTGGGCGGAACCCAGGTGCGCATGCTGGCCGGCGTGCCGTTCGCGGATCTCGGCATGCCGCACGACGTGCCGGACTACTCCTACGCCTCCATCACCGAGGGTATCCAGCATACCCTCTACAAATACTTCATCGCCCCGGCGGTCCTGCTCGCTGGGCTGGTGTACTTCGCCTACAAGAACGCGCGCAGCCACCGGCCCGAGGATTGGGACTGAGCCGGCAGTCCCCGGGGGAGGCCGACCATGGCCAAGCAATCCGATCAGGTGCACGCGCCCGTCGGCGGGCGCCTGTTCACGCCGATGTTCTTCGGCCTCGGCCTTCTGGTGCTGGTGGCCGGCTTCTTCCTGTTCAACCGGTTCGTCTTCGGCCTGGGTTCTGTCACCAACCTGAGCGACGGTTATCCATGGGGCATCTGGATCGCCATTGACCTGGTGGTCGGCACGGCCCTGGGCTGCGCCGGCTATGCGGTGGCCCTGCTGGTCTACATCCTCAATCGCGGCGAATACCACCCGCTGGTGCGTCCGGCGCTGCTGGCCAGCCTGTTCGGGTACGCGCTGGGCGGGGCGGCCGTGATGATCGACCTCGGCCGCTATTGGCAGGGATACAACATGTTCCTGCCCTGGCTGTCGCAGTACAACTCGGTCATGCTCGAGACGGCGCTGTGCATCGCCGCCTATATCACGGTGCTGATGGTCGAATTCTCGCCGGTGTTCCTGGAACGCCTGGGCATGAAGAATATCCGCCGGCGGCTGGACAAGGTGCTGTTCATCTTCATCGGCCTGGGCGTGCTGCTGCCCACCATGCACCAGTCGTCCATGGGCACCATCCTGGTCGTCCTCGGCCACCAGTTGTCGCCGCTCTGGCAGACGCAGCTGCTGCCTTTGCTGTTCCTGACATCGGCGCTGTTCATGGGCTTCGCCATCGTCGTGTTCGAGGCGGTGCTTGCCTCCGTCGGGTTCCGCCGGCCGATGGAAGCGTTCATCCTGAACAAGCTGTCGACCGTGATGGCCTGGCTGCTGCTTGGCTTCGTGGTGGTGCGCATCGCCGACCTGCTGTTCCGCGGCGATATCGTCCTGGCCTTCCGGGCCAACCTCGACGCCCTGATGTTCTGGGTCGAGATCGCGCTGCACGTCACGGCACTGGTACTGCTGTGGCCGCGCAGGATCCCCGCAAGTCCACGGCGGATGTTCCTGTCGGCCTCCACCATGCTGGCGGCGGGTGCAGTCTACCGCATCAACTGCTACCTGGTCGGCTACCACCCCGGTGACGGATGGAATTACTTCCCGTCGGTCGGTGAGATCATGGTGACGGTGGGCATCTTCGCACTGGAGATCATGCTGTACCTGGTCTTCGTCAAGAGATTGCCGGTACTGCACACGGTCGACCGCGCCTACCGGGAGGAGCATGCCGCCCAAGCCCGTGAGGGCGGGGCCGCGGCCGTCGGGCAGGCGACGTGATCGGCGCAGGCCACCATTGAACGAGATGTGGGGCCCGCAGACCGGCCCAGGGAGAGAAGCAGATGCGCGTAACGGTCGATCCGATCACGAGAATTGAAGGGCATCTGAGGATCGATTGCGAGGTCGATGACGGGCATGTCGCCAAGGCCTGGGCCTCGGGTCAGATGTGGCGCGGGATCGAGCTGATCCTGAAGGACCGCGACCCGCGCGACGCCTGGATCTTCGCGCAGCGCATCTGCGGCGTCTGCACGACGGTGCATGCCATCGCCTCCGTCCGGGCGGTGGAAAACGCGTTGCAGTTGGAGGTGCCGCTGAATGCCCAGTACATCCGCAACCTGATCATCACGGCACACGCGGTCCACGATCATATCGTCCATTTCTACCACCTGTCCGCGCTCGACTGGGTCGATATCGTCTCGGCGCTGTCGGCAGACCCGGCCGCAGCCTCGCGCCTGGCGCAGAGCCTGTCGGACTGGCCGCGCAACAGTGTCCAGGAATTCACCCAGGTGCAGGAGCGCCTGAAGGCCTTCGTCGAGTCCGGACAGCTCGGGGTCTTCGGCAGCGGCTATTGGGGCCATCCGGCCATGGTGCTGGAGCCGGAAGTCAACCTCATGGCCGCCGCCCACTACCTGCAAGCGCTGGACTATCAGCGCCGTGCCAACCGGATCGTCGCCATCCTCGGGTCCAAGACGCCGCATATCCAGAATGTGGCGGTCGGCGGCGTGTCCAACCCCATCAACCTGGACAGCCAGTCCACCCTCAGCATCGAGCGGTTGATGGCCATCCGCACCGCGATCGACGAAGTCGGCGCCTTCATCAACCAGGTCTACCTGCCGGATGTCGCGGCGATCGGCGCCAAATATGCCGACTGGACAGGCTATGGCGCCGGGATCACCAACTACCTGTCGGTCCCCGACCTGCCGCTGGACACGCGCGGGACGCAGTTCGCGCTGCCGGGCGGCTATATTCCCGGCGGCAACCTGGACCAGTTCCAGGCCATCACCAGTTTCGACGACCCGTTCTTCGCCAACGGCGTCAAGGAAAGCGTCAAGCACGCCTGGTACCGCGGCGGCCGCGGCGCCCTGCACCCCTATGACGGGGAGACGGAGCCCGAATACACCGACTTCAACGACGACGAGAAGTATTCGTGGGTCAAGTCCCCGACCTTCCTTGACGCGCGTGCCCAGGTGGGCCCCTTGGCCAATGTCCTGGCCATGTACGTGGCCGGACACGAACCGACCCAGCGCCACACCAACTGGCTGATGCAGCAGGTGGGCAACCACCTGAATGCCGAGCTGTCGCTGTCGGCCCTGCATTCGACCATCGGCCGGCATGCGGCGCGCGCGGTGCGATGCGCCGTGCTGCACGAGGCGCTGTCCGACCAATGGCAGCTGCTGATCGACAATATCGGGCGTGGGGATACCGATACGTTCAATCGTCCGGAGTTCCCGTCGGGCGAGATCCGTGGCGTCGGCTTCCACGAGGCACCGCGGGGCGTGCTGTCGCATTGGACCGTCATCCGCGACGGCAAGATCGACAACTACCAAGCCGTGGTCCCGACGACCTGGAACGCCGGGCCGCGCGACGAGAACGACGAACCCGGCCCCTACGAGGCATCGCTGGTCGACAACCCCGTGGCCGATGCAGAGCTGCCGCTGGAAATCCTGCGCACGGTCCATTCCTTCGACCCGTGCCTGGCCTGCGCCATCCATCTGGTCGATACCCAGCAGCGGGAAATCGTCCGGGTACGGGCGCTGTGACGGCGGCGGCCACCGATGGCGGGGCACCGGACATCCTCGTCCTCGGCATCGGCAATGTGCTGCTGCGCGACGAGGGGATCGGTGTCCATGCGGTGGCCCGCCTGACCGAACGGTTCGACCTGCCCACGACGGTCGCCGTTGTCGATGGGGGAACCACCGGGCTCGACCTACTCGACCTGATGGCGCATCGCGGGCATGTCATCATCGTCGATGCCGTCGCCCATGACGGCGCCCCCGGGACGGTCGTCCGCCTGACCGACGGTGAAATCCCGGCCTTCCTGCGGATGAAGCTCTCCCCGCATCAGCTTGGCCTTGCCGATCTTCTCGCCGTATTGCGCCTGACGGACGAGCAGCCGCACGGCCTGACGCTGCTGGGCCTGCAGCCCGAAGACATGGAGCTGGGACTGGAGCTGAGCCCCCGGTTGGCCTCCCGCATCGACACCCTGGTCGATGCCGTCGCCGCAGAGCTGACCGCCCTGGGGGTGACGGTGCGGACACGCGACACCGCGAAGGCGGCACCGGCGCGCGCCGACGCGGTCCTGCCGTAGGCTCCGTCCGCCGCACAATCCCGCCGCGCCGGCCGGCGCTGGAATTGCGACCGGCCGGGCACGCCGCGGGACGCGTCAGCCGCCACGCAGCTTGCGCAACTCGGCCTCCGCCAGGTCCACCCGCACCTTGCCGCCGGCCACCAGCGCCTTGGCAACGGCGTCCACCTCGGGACCGACGGCGCCCGCCATGATGGCGATGTTCTGGGCATGCAGCGCCATGTGACCCTTCTGCACGCCGGTGGTGGCCAGCACCCGCAGCGCTGCGAAGTTCTGCGCCAGACCCACGGCAGCCACGACGCGCGCCAGCTCGTCAGCGGTGGTGATCTTCATCATGCGCAGCAGGATTTGCGGCACCGGATGCACCTTCACCGCGCCGCCGATCAGGCCGACCGCCATCGGCAGCTCCAGCACGCCTACCAGGTTGCCGTCGGCGTCGCGTTCCCACCGGCTCAGGCTGCGATAGCGCCCGGTGCGCGCGGCATAGGCATGCGCGCCGGATTCGATGGCGCGGGTGTCGTTGCCGGTGGCCAGCACGCAGGCAGTGACCCCGTTCATGATCCCCTTGTTGTGGGTCGCGGCACGATACGGGTCGGCATCGGCGAACCGGAAGGCGGAAATGATGCCGTCGCGGACATCCGGCCCGCCGATATCCTCGGCCAGCCATACGCCGCGGGCACGCGCCAGCCGCCGGTCAGCCAGATTGGACAGGATGCGCAGGAAGACGCGGCCGCCGGTCCATTGGGTGATATGCGGTGCCAGCGCCTCGGCCATGGAATTGACGGCATTGGCGCCCATGGCATCGCGGCAGTCGACAACGATATGCGTGATCACCATGGTGCCGCCGGCGGTCTCCAGCAGACGCACCTCCAGGTCGCGGAAGCCGCCGCCGTGCTGCAGCAGGACGGGGTCGGTCTGGTCGCAGATCGCCTTGATGTCCTCGCGCCGCTCCAGGATCTTCAGCCGCGCATTCTCCGGGTCGGGAATGTCGACCAGCTGAACCTGGGCGATCATCAGCGGCCCGCTGGAAGAGGTGACGATGCCGCCGCCGCCGCGGCACTGGCGGGCGGCGTTGCAGATGGCCGCCACGACGGAGCTTTCCTCCGTCGCGACCGGGACCAGCATCTCCCGCCCGTCGATGATCAGGTTCGTCGCAACGCCAATGGGCACGCCCATGGTGCCGATGACGTTCTCGATCATGCGGTTGGCGGTTTCCAGCGACAGGCTGCCTTCGTTCATCAGCACCGCCACATCGTCATCGGACAGGCCGGTACGCTCGGCCACCAGCCGGACGCGGTCTTCGACCGGCATCTTGTGAAAGCCGGGTATGCGCGAGCTCAACTCCGTCATCGGGATCTCCTTACGTTCGGACCGCACACCCCCGCGCCCGGGGGCAATCAATGACCGACCATGGTGCGCGGCAGCCAGAGGATCAGGTCCGGCCAGGCTGCGCAGATCACCAGGCCTGCAACCTGTAGAAGGACGAAGGGCACGATGGCGCTGTAGACGGTCTGCATCCCGATTTCCGGCGGCATGACACCCTTCAGGTAGAACAGCGTGTAGCCGAAGGGCGGCGTGATGTAGGCCATCTGCGCGGATACGAGGAACAGGATGCCGAACCACAGCGGGTCGAAGCCCAGGAAGTGGATGACCGGCAGGAACACCGGCACGCACAGCAGGATGATGCCGATCTCGTCCAGGAACATGCCGAGGAAGGCCAGCACGCCCATCATCACGATCAGGACGACGTAGCGCCCGGCTTCCATCCCGCGCACCAGGTCCAAAAGGAAATCGGCCCCGCCGGTGCCGGTGAAGATGGCGACGAACGCCTTGGCGCCGATGGTGATCCACAGGATCATCGCCGAAACGCGGGCCGTCTCGAAGCAGCTGTCGCGCAGCATGGCAATCGTCAGCTTGCGTTGCTGCAAGGCCGACAGCATCGCGCCGACGACGCCCACCGCCGCCGCCTCCGTCGGCGTGGCGATGCCGGCATAGATGCTGCCCAGCACGCCGATGATGATGGCCGCCGGCAGGACCAGGGCCTGAAGCGATGCCAGGCGTTCGCGCAGGGATGTCCTGCCCGCGTCGGACACCGGCGCCAAAGCGGGATTGAGCGTCGTCCTGAGGACGATATAGCCGACATAGAGGCCCGACAGCAGCAGGCCGGGGATGACGCCGCCGATGAACATCTGGCCGACGGACACCTGCGCGGTCGCTGCATAGACGATGGTGATGACCGACGGGGGGATCAGGATCCCCAGCGTGCCGCCCGCACAGATCGTCCCCAGGCTCAAGCGGCGGTCATAGCCGCGTGCCAGCATGGACGGCAGGGCAAGGATCCCCATCGCCGCCACCGCGGCCCCGACGATGCCGGTCATCGCGGCCATGATCGTGCAGATGATCACCGTCCCGACGGCCAGGCCGCCCGGTAGGCGCGCGAACCACAGCTCCATCGCCCGGTAGAGGGATTCGATGATGCCCGACCGTTGCAGGATCGTGGCCATGGCGACATAGAGGGGAATCGCCAGCAGCACCTCCGACCGCATGGTGTCGAAGGTCTGCAGGACCGTGATCACCAGCGCATCCACGCCCCACAGGGCAATGGTGAAGACGATGGCCAGCGACCCGAGGACGAAGGCGAGGGGCAGGCCGGTCAGGATCAGCCCCAGCAACCCCAGGAACATCACCAGCAGAACGAGTTCCGAATTCATGACAGCGGGTCCTTGCGGCCAAGCGCCCGCATCAGGGCCCGGAGGAACTCCACCAGCGCCTGGGCGGCCATCAGCGTCAGGCCGACCGGCAGGAAGAATTTCGTCCACCAGATCGGCGGGTTCCATGCGGAATAGGATGTCTCGCCAAGCCGCCAGGCATTCATCGCCAGCGGCCAGCTCTGGTCCAGCATGACCAGCGCGAAGACGATGATCAGGGGAATTGTCAGGCAGTCCAGCAGGGCGGCGGCGCGCCGGGGCAGGTGGACGCTCAGGATATCCACGTTCACGTGTCCGCCCATGTGCAGGACATAGGGGCCGGCCAGCATGAAATAGGGGCCGAGAAGCAGGGTCGGCAGCTCCACCGACCACACCACCGGCACGCCGAAGAAGTAGCGCGACGCGACGCCGAAACACATCGCCGGGACCATGACGAACACCAGCGCCGAGGCGCCCGTCATCACCGTCCGGTTGACGGCGGTAACGCTGCGGCAGTACCGGCGGACGATGTCCATCGGCAGTCTCCCGGGCAGTGGCCTTGCGGGGCGTGGGGGAAGGCAAGCCGGGGGCTGGCGTGCCCCCGGCCCGTCAGCGGGGTCAGATCAGGCCCAGCTGCTCCATGAAGGCCATCTGGCTGTCGAGGATGCGGTTCGCCAGTTCGTCTTCGCCCGCGGCTGCCCGCCAGGCTTCCACAGCCCGCGGCCGTGCGGCCACGATCTCCGCCGGATCGAGCGTGATGATCTCCACCCCCGCCTCGCGGAACTTCTCCAGCGCGACGCCGTCCTGGACCAGCACGTGCTGGCGCAGGGCGGAGGAGATCTCCCGCGCGGTCACTGCCAATGCCGCCTTGTAGGTGTCCGGCAGGGCCTCATAGGCCGCGGCGTTGGCAACATAGCTGGTCGCCGTCGTCGGCTGGTGGACGCCGGGCAGGATGATGAACTGGGCGACTTCCGCCAGCCCGGCCTCGTAGTTGGCGGTCAGGTCGCCGCGGTCGGCAAGCTCGATCACCCCGCGCTCCAGCGCCGAGTAGACCTCGCCCGTGGGCATCGGCTGCACCGCCACGCCGAACGCCGCCATGACGCTGGATGCCAGGCCGACGAAGCGGCCGAGATGGCCTTCCATGTCGGCCAGCGTGTGGATGGGGAAGGTGGAGTGGATCGGCTCCTGCCCGTAGACGGTCGGGGCGACGTAGAACAGCCCCGCCGAGGCATAGGCCTCGCGCGCCAGCTCCAGCCCGCCCAGCTCGTAGAACCAGGCTTCGTACTGGTCGCTTTCCGGGAACCCGAACGGAATGGTGCTGGTGAACGAGAAGGCGGGGACCTTGCCGGCCTCGTAGCCGTCGAAGGTCTTCATCATCTCGAAGGCACCGCCGCTGACCGCATCGAAGGCCTGGTTGGCAGGCACCAGCTGGCCGCCGGAGAACAGGCGGATGTTGAACTGGCCGCCCGTCAGCTCGGCGACGCGGGCAACGAACCGCTCCTCGAAGGCGAGGGGTGTGGTATTGGCGTCCCACAGCGCCTGCATACGCCAGTTGACGGATTCCTGAGCCCGAAGCGATCCCGCCGCGAGCATCGTGCCCCCGGTCGCGGCCCCTGCGCCGAGATGCAGTGCCGTGCGCCGGCTAATCTTCGCCTGCATTGCGTGCCTCCTTGGTTTGTGGCGTTTGATTGTTGACCTGCCTGCCTTCGGCAGGCGGGATGATGACGACCAACGCCTGTGCCGTCGTATCGTTATAGGATTCGCCACGATGTTCGACGGACGCGTCGAAGTAGACGCAGTCGCCGGCATTGAGGATGTATTCGCATCCGCCGTACAGGAAATGCACCTGTCCTTGCAGGACGTAGAACAGTTCTTCGCCGGCATGGCGGTACATGTGCCGTGGTGACTTCACCGCCGGCAGCGTGGTGATGAAGCACTCCACGCGGCGATCGGCTTTGCGATAGGCGATGGCCTCGTAGACGTAGCCAAGCTCCGCACCGTCGCGATTGAGCGGCAGGCGCTCGTCGCGGCGCACGACGGAGATGCGGGCATCGCCCTGACCGTCGCCTTCCAGGAACGTGGCAATGGGAACGCCGTAGGTGCTGCTGAGGCGCGCCAGGACGGCAATCGACGGGACCGATTGTCCGTTTTCGATGCGCGAGAGATAGCCCTTCGAGACACCGACCCGCTGGGCGATTGACAGGATCGTCGCGCCCGCGGCCAAGCGATGCCGCCGCAGGCGGTCGCCGAGCATTTCCATTCCCATGACCGTGTTCTTGTTTACCGAAAGTTTCCTATGGGGAAACTTATGAGTCAACAAACTTTATCCGCATGCCGCCCTGCCGGGGGAGCGGGCGCGTCGGCAGGTCCGCACAAACGGGGCACAAGGGGTTCTTGGGGCGGGCGACCAGCGTCGCCCGCCCCCAGTCCGAACGGAAAGGGGAAGATGGAAAGCCCGGCGGGTGCGGCTATGCCGCCCTGGCGATCAGCGCTTGCGCGACCTTGGAGGCCGGGGTGCGGCCCAGAGCCTGGGAGATGAAGCGGCTGGCCGCCAGCAGCTCATGAATGTCGATACCGGTCCCGATGCCCAGGCCGTCGAGCATGTAGACCACGTCCTCGGTGGCCACATTTCCGCTCGCCCCCTTGGCATAGGGGCAGCCGCCGAGGCCGGCTATGGCGCTGTCGACAACGGCGACACCCTCTTCCAGGCAGGCATAGATGTTGGCCAGGGCCTGGCCGTAGGTATCGTGGAAATGGACCGCCAGGCGGTCGACCGGAACTGCCGCGGCCACTGCACGCAGCATTTCCCGGGCCTTGCCCGGCGTGCCGACCCCGATGGTGTCGCCCAGCGAGATCTCGAAGCAGCCCATGGCGGCCAGTCGGGCGGCAACGTCTGCGACGGCGCCCGGCGCGATGGCGCCCTCATAGGGACAGCCCAGCACGCAGGAAACGTAGCCGCGAACCCGGATGCCGGCGGACCGCGCCGCCTCGCACACCGGGGCGAACCGCTCCAGGCTCTCGGCGATGGAGCAGTTGATGTTCTTCTGGCTGAAGGTTTCGGACGCGGCGCCGAAGATCGCCACTTCCTCAGCGCCGGCGGCCTTTGCCGCCTCGAACCCCTTGAGGTTCGGCGTCAGGACGGGGTAGCGCACACCGGCCCGCCGGGTGATGCGGGCCATCAGCTCGGCGCTGTCCGCCATCTGCGGCACCCATTTCGGCGAGACGAACGATCCCACCTCAATGACCCTCACACCGGCATCGGCAAGCCGGTCGATCAGGCCGGCCTTGATTTCGATGGGGACGACCTGCTTCTCGTTCTGCAGGCCGTCGCGCGGCCCGACCTCGACGATGGTCACGCTATCGGGCAACCCGGTCATGGAACGCCTCCCTCTAGTGCGCCGCATCCTTCCAGGACACCAAGGCCAGGTGCGGACCCGGGATGCGGGTGGCGGATGGGGTGGGATTCGAACCCACGAGAGGTTGCCCTCTGCCGGTTTTCAAGACCGGTGCCTTCAACCGCTCGGCCACCCATCCGGCTGCTGTTTTGCGGACAAGTAGCACGTTGGCCGGCGGATGCGGAAGGGCGGCGTCGTCCGGCGACCGGCGGTCAGTACAGACCGGCGTCCAGCGCCGCGGCCATGGTCATGCCCAATGCCTCGCACTGCTCGGCAAAGCCGTCCTGAAAGGCCCCGCGACAGATCAGCACGTCCTGGACAAGTCGCCAGCGCAGCCCGGTCGCGATCGATTCGACTGCCCGGCGTGTCCCGGTGCCGTCGTGGCCGGCACGAATGAACAGGGCGTAGGGCAGGCCCTGGGTCTTCTCAAGGCAGGTGTAGTAGATGCGGTCGAAGAAGTCCTTCAGCGCCCCGCTCATGTATCCCAGGTTTTCGGTCGTCCCCAGGATGATGGCCCGGGCCGCCAGGACATCGGCAGGCCCGGCTTCCAGCGGTGCGACCGACCGCACGTCGACCCCGCCGATATCCGGATGGCTTGCCCCGCGGATGACGGCATCGGCCAGCGCACGCGTATTGGGGGAGGGGGCGTGCGCCACGATCAACAGACGTTTGGGGGTCGGCTCCACTGCCATGGCGGTGAGACTAGCCGGGAGAGCCGCGGCGAAGCCAGCCTCGTGCGGGGTTGCCACGCGGCCCGGCGATCCTGTAGCCCTGCGATCCCGTACCCGCGCACGGCACACGCTTAGAGAGCAGGACCATGGCCGCACGGCGGCCCCGCCGAGCATCGTCGACCCGCGCCCGTGCCCGGCCGCGACAGGGTCGCCAGCGGCGACCGCAGCGCCGCCGGCGGTGGCGGCGCTGGCTGCTGATCGCAGTGCTGCTGCCGGTTCTCGGCCCGCTGCTGCTGGCCGGTCTCTATCGGTTCGTGCCGCCGCCGGCCACCCCGCTGATGCTGGTGCGGGCCATCCAGGGTCACGGGATCGAACAGGAATGGGTGCGGCTGGACGCCGTATCGCCCCACGTCATTGCGGCGGTGATCGCTTCGGAAGACAACCTGTTCTGTTCCCACGAAGGCTTCGACTGGACGGCCATGCGGCAGGCTTTCGATGCCTATGAACGGGGCGGACGGCTGCGCGGCGCCAGCACCATCAGCATGCAGACGGCCAAGAACCTGTTCCTGTGGCCCGACCGAAGCTGGTTGCGCAAGGCGCTGGAAGCCTATTTCACGCTGTATCTGGAGACGCTTTGGCCGAAGGCGCGCATCCTGGAGGTCTACCTGAACATCGCCGAATGGGGCGACGGGATCTATGGCATCGGCGCGGCGGCGCGGCACCATTTCGGCCGGCCGGCCAGCCTGTTGAGCCGCCACGAGGCGGCACTGCT
The DNA here is from genome assembly GCA_020638595.1 of Rhodospirillaceae bacterium. Classification (GTDB taxonomy): domain Bacteria; phylum Pseudomonadota; class Alphaproteobacteria; order DSM-16000; family Inquilinaceae; genus JACKIG01. The sequence continues at coordinate 13,726 of JACKIG010000032.1, forward strand.
GGCAGTAGTCCTGCCCAATCCGCTGGAATGGTCGCCCGCGGCACCGACCGATTATATCCGCCGTCGCGCCTCCATCATCGAAAGCCGCATGGCGCAGATCGAATCCCTCCTCGACTGCGTACGCGACCGGTGAGCCGCGCCGGCGACGCAGGCGCACCGCCCCACGCCCCGCGATCGGGTCGGGTATGTGGGTTGCTTGACAACGCCGCCCCCGCGCTGCCAGCGTACGGGGGCGCGCGGCAGGGTACGGGGGCCCTGTGCGGCGGCAGGTGTCGGACATGACAGGACCGGCGGCCAGGGCAGCGGGTGCAAGGGGGCCTTGACCGCTCAGCAGAGGAGAGTGCCGATGCTGGGAACGCGACGGGGGCCCCTGGCGCTGTTGCATGCGCTATCGCTCGGGCTGGCCCTGGCCGGCTGCGCGGAGTCGGATTTGGCGGGCCACCTTGCGGCCTCGCTGGACGGCGACAGCTCACCCGGGCAATACAAAGTGGGCGATCCCTATCAGATCAACGGCATCTGGTACACGCCGCAGGAAGATTTCTATTATGACGAGACCGGGATCGCGTCGTGGTACGGCCCGGGATTCCACGGCAACCTGACCGCCAATGGCGAGCGGTTCGACGAAGATGCCCTGACCGCCGCACATCCCACCTTGCAAATGCCGACCCTGGTGCGCGTGACCAACCTGGACAATGGCCGGTCGCTGGTGCTGCGCATCAATGACCGTGGTCCGTTCGCGCACAGCCGAATCATCGATGTGTCGAAGCGCGCGGCCGAACTGCTGGGATTTCGCCAGGCGGGCACGGCCCAGGTCCGCGTGCAGGTGTTGAGCGAGGAGAGCCGCCAGCTGGCCGAAGCCTCCGGTCGGCATTTCGCGGAAGGATCGCCGCTTCCCGGATCGCAGAGCCGACAGGTGGCTGCCGTCCCACCCCAGCGGGTTCTGGGCGACCGGCCGGCAGCCTTCGTTCCGGCGTCCGTCCAGCAGCCGGCACCCGCAGTCCGGCAGCCGGCGCCTGCGGCACCCCCGTCGTCGGCCCTGTTCGTCCAGGCGGGCGCATTCACCAGCTATGCCAACGCCCAGCAGTTCGCATCCAGCCTCAGCCGGCTGGGCCAGGCCCAGGTCTCCCAGGCGCCGGTGGGGGGCGTGACGTTCTATCGCGTCAGGCTGGGGCCGTATGCCGACCCCAGTGAGGCAAGCCGCGCGCTGTCGGAAGTTCTGGCTGCAGGGCACGACGACGCACGCCTGGTTTCCAACTGACGGCGCGGCGCAGGCTGCGGCAGGATTGCCGCAACAAGAGACAGACATGCGAGGAAGCCGATGACCCGACTCCCCAGGTCCCCATGGCATTGGACCCCTGGCAGGATGATGCGCGGGGCATTGCTGGCGCTTGTCCTGATGGCAATGGGCGTGTCGCCGGCCGGGGCGATCGAAACGCGTGCGCGGGAAGCCATCCTGATCGACATGACGACGGGGACCGTTCTGTTCGAACACAATGCCGACGTGCGGATGCCGACCGCGTCGATGAGCAAGATCATGACCATGTATATGGTCTTCGAGGCGCTGGAGACCGGCCAGCTCACGCTGGATGACGAACTGACGGTGAGCGAATACGCCTGGCGGACCGGCGGCTCGAAGATGTTCGTGGAGGTCAACGATACGGTCCGCGTCGAGGACCTGATCCGCGGCGTCATCGTGCAGTCCGGCAATGACGCCTCCATCGTCCTGGCGGAAGGGCTGGGCGGCACGGAGGAAGCGTTCGCACGCCTGATGACCGAGCGCGCGCACGAACTGGGCATGGTCAACAGCCACTTCGCCAACGCCACCGGATGGCCGGACCCCGAGCACTATTCGACGGCACGGGACCTTTCGATTCTGGCGCAAGCGATCATCAACGATTTCCCGCAGTACTATCACTATTATTCGGAAACGGAATTCACCTACGGCATCGATATCGGCACGGGCCAGCCGATCACCCAGCAGAACCGCAATCCGCTGCTGTATCGCGAGATCGGTGCCGACGGGCTGAAGACCGGACATACCGCGGAGGCCGGGTACGGCCTGACGGGATCGGCCGTCCAGGACGGCCGCCGGCTGGTGCTGGTCGTCAACGGGCTTGGCAGCACGACCGAGCGCGGCGAGGAGGCAGTGCGGCTGCTGGAATGGGGCTTCCGCGAGTTCGAAGCCCTGCCGATGTTCGATGCGGGCGAGGTGATCGAAACGGCCGAGGTATGGATGGGCTCCCCGTCCACGGTGCCGCTGGTTGCGGGCCAGGACCTCGCCATCACCGTGCGCCGGGGGCAGGTGGACGACATGGTGGTGACGGCACGCGTGGTGGAACCGGTGCCGGCCCCCATTGCCGCGGGCGATCGCATCGCGACCCTGGTCGTGTCCGTGCCGGACATGCCGATCCAGGAAATCCCGCTGGTGGCCGGCGCGGATATCGAACGCCAGGGGTTCCTGGGACGGGTCGCCACCGGTGCCAGCCACCTTGTCTTCGGCTGGCTGCAGTAGGACCCGGCCGGGCAGTGCTGATGCCGCGCGGCAGGCTGATCACGCTGGAAGGCGGGGAAGGGGCGGGCAAGTCGACCCAGATCAGGGCCCTGACCCTGGCCCTGAAGACCCATGGGGTGGACACGGCCGCGACCCGCGAGCCGGGCGGTACGCCGGAAGGCGAGGCGATTCGTGCCCTGTTGCTGGACGGTGATCCGGACAGGTTCGATGGCGTCAGCCAGGCATTGCTGCATTTCGCGGCGCGGCGCGAGCACCTGCGTCAGACCATCCTGCCCCTGCTGGACAGCGGGACCTGGGTCCTCTGCGACCGCTTCGCCGACAGTACCATGGCCTACCAGGGGTACGGCGCGGGGCTGGGGCGGGACCTGATCGAAGCGATGCATCGCATCTCCATCGGCACCTTCACGCCGGACCTGACGGTCATCCTGGACCTCGCGCCGGAACAGGCCGCATCCCGGCTGGACCAGCGCAATGAAGCCCGGAATTCCTATGAACTGCTGGACCAGGCCTTTCATGACCGGGTCCGCGCCGGCTTCCTGGACATTGCCCGGCGCGAGCCGGAGCGGTGCCTGGTGGTCGATGCCTCGCTGCCCGAGGCGGCGGTGACAGCGGCGATCTTCGAGGCGATCGAAGATCGGCTGGGCGTGCCGTAGGTGGCCCGGAAGCCCGACGCTGCGGCCATCGAGGCGCTTCCCCATCCGCGCGAAGCGGGCGATCTTGTCGGCCATGGCGACGTCGAGCGCATGCTGGCCGGTGCCTGGCATTCGGGCCGCCTGGCTCACGCCTGGCTTTTCGGCGGCCCCCCGGGCGTCGGCAAGACGACGCTGGCCTATCGCTTCGCGCGCTTCGTGCTGGCCGCCGGGGCAGGCGGGCCTGAGGTCCCGACCACACCCACCACCCTGGCGGTGCCGGAGACCGCCCCGGTGTTCCGCCAGGTGGCCGCCGGCAGCCATCCGGATCTTCTCGGCATCGAACGCCCGGTCGACCCCAAGCTGGGCCGCCGCACCGGGGACCTGCCGGTGGACCAGGTGCGGCGCATCGCGCCGTTCCTGCGGCTGACGGCATCGGGCGGCGGCTGGCGGGTGGTGGTGGTCGACGAAGCGGACCATATGAACCGCAGCAGCGCCAATGCGATCCTGAAGATCCTGGAGGAACCGCCGCAGCGGTCCGTTCTGGTGCTTGTCACCGACCAGCCGGGCAGCCTGCTTCCCACCATCCGGTCGCGGTGCCGACGCCTGATGCTGTCGCCCCTGGCGCAGGCGGATGTCGAGGCGTTCCTTGCGGCACGCCTGGCGGATCAGGGCACCGATGAACTGAGCGTCGCGGCCCGGCTGTCGGGCGGCGCGCCCGGCAGGGCGCTTCTCATGGCCGCCAGCGGTGCCCCTGCGGTCTATGCCGGCCTGCTTGACTGCGTCGGCCAGGCACCCGATTTGGACTGGACGGCTGTCCACGCCCTCGGCGATCAGGTTGGCGGGCCGGGGGCCGAGGCGCTGTTCCGCCAGGTGGGGGACCTGATGGTCGGCATCATGGAACGCTTGGTGCGGCTTGCCGCCACCGGGCAGGTCGCACGGCCGGTCATCCCGGGGGAAGAGGCACGCCTGCGCGCCCTGGCGGCGTCGGGCGACCTTGATCACTGGTTGCAGGTGTGGGAAAACACGCGCCGCCTTTTCAGGCGCGCCGATCAGGCCAATCTTGATCGCAAGCAGGCCCTTCTTTCCGCCTTCGGCCAACTGCAGGCGGTGATCTAAGGACGGTCGGATAAGCCTGCGCGCCCGGAACAGACCCGGCGACAGATGCAGACAGGGTGGAGTGCGGGCAGGAATGACGGCCGCGAAGACGTACTATGTCACATCGCCGATCTACTATGTGAACGACAAGCCGCATATCGGCCACGCGTACACCACGCTTGCCTGCGATGTCATGGCCCGGTTCAAGCGGCTGGACGGCTATGACGTGCACTTCCTGACCGGCACCGACGAACACGGCCAGAAGGTGCAGAAATCCGCCGCCGCGGCGGGCGAGGCGACGCAGGCCTTCACCGACCGCGTCAGCCAGAACTTCCGCGACCTGGCCGCGGCGATGAACTACACCAATGACGATTTCATCCGCACGACCGAACCCCGCCACCACGGGGCCTGTCGCGCGTTGTGGGAGATGATCGCAGACCGCGGGCACATCTACCTCGGCGCCTATTCGGGCTGGTACTCGGTCCGCGACGAGGCGTTCTACGACGAGGCGGAGCTGACGACCCAGGACGACGGCCGCAAGCTGGCCCCGTCGGGCGCCGAAGTCGAATGGGTGGAGGAGCCGAGCTATTTCTTCCGGCTGTCCGCCTTCCAGCAGCCGCTGCTGGACCATTACGAGCGCCACCCCGATTTCATCCTGCCGGAAAGCCGCCGGAACGAGGTCGTGGCGTTCGTCAAGGGCGGGCTCAGGGACCTGTCGGTCAGCCGCACCACCTTCGACTGGGGCATCCCGGTGCCGGGCGACGACGCCCATGTGATGTATGTGTGGCTGGACGCGCTGACCAACTACATCACCGCCGTCGGCTATCCCGACGTGACGGACCCGCGGTTCGAACGCTTCTGGCCGGCCGACCTGCACATGGTGGGCAAGGACATCCTGCGCTTTCACGCGGTCTATTGGCCGGCCTTCCTGATGGCGGCGGGCGTGGCCCTGCCCAAGCGCGTCTTCGCCCATGGCTGGCTGCTGAACCGCGGCACCAAGATGTCGAAGTCGCTGGGCAACGTCATATCGCCCTATGACCTGAAGGATCAGTACGGCCTGGACCAGAGCCGCTATTTCCTGTTGCGCGAGGTCAGCTTCGGCAGCGACGGCTATATCAGCCACGAGGCAATGGTCCACCGCATCAACGGTGATCTCGCCAACGATTTCGGCAATCTGGCGCAGCGCGTGCTGGCCATGATCCAGCGCAACTGCGCGGCCAAGGTACCGCAGCCGGGCGAATTCACGACCGCCGATCGCACGATGCTGGACCGCTGCGGCGAAAGCCTGCTGGTCCAGGTGCGCGACGACATCGACCGCCAGGCCTTCAACCGGGCGCTGGAGACGGTGTGGGCGGCCATCGCCGATGCCAACCGGTATATTGACGAACAGGCCCCCTGGACCTTGCGCAAGACCGATCCGGCGCGGATGGCCACGGTGCTGTATGTGGTGGCCGAATGCGTGCGGCGGCTGGCCATCCTGGTCCAGCCGGTCATGCCCGATGCCATGGCCCGCATGCTGGATCAGCTGGCGGTTCCGGCCGACGGCCGCACCTTCGCACAGATCGGCGACGGGTCGGCCCTGGTTCCGGACACACCGCTGCCGGTGCCGTCGGGCGTCTTCCCCCGCCATGTCGAACCGGCGTGACACGCCCGCGCGATGACAGGACACCCTTGGTCATGATGCTGGTCGACAGCCATTGTCACCTGGATTTCCCGGATTTCGGCGATGAACTGGCGGCGGTGGTCGATCGGGCCGCGCGCGCCGGTGTGGCGCGGATGGTGACGGTGTGCACGCGCCCCAGCCGCCTGAGCGAGACGCTGGCCATCGCCGAGACAATGCCCCAGGTCTATGTCGCCGTGGGGGTGCATCCGCACGAGGCGGCGGCCGAGCCGGCGCTGTCGGTCGACGACCTGGTGGCCTTGGCGCGCCACCCCCGGATCGTGGCGATCGGCGAGACGGGCCTGGACTATCACTACGACCACAGTCCCCGTCCCGTCCAGCAAGCCCGGTTTCGCCAGCATATCGCAGCCGCCAGGGCCGCGGGGGTCCCGCTGGTCGTGCACACCCGCCAAGCCGACGACGATACGATCCGCATCCTGGAAGAGGAGGGGGCCGGTGGCGACGGTGCCGACCGGCTGACCGGCGTCATCCACTGCTTCAGCGGCGGCCGCGACCTGGCAGAGGCCGCCCTGCGCTGGGGCTTCTGCATCTCCTTCTCCGGCATCCTGACATTCAAGGCCGCCGGCGACCTGCGGGATATCGCCCGCGATCTTCCTGTCGAACAGCTTCTGGTCGAAACGGACGCCCCCTACCTGGCGCCGGTGCCCAAACGCGGCAAGCGCAACGAGCCGGCCTTCGTCGTCCACACGGCCGAAACGCTGGCCACCGTCAAGGGCATGGCACCGGCCGATATCGCCCGGCAGACGACGGAGAACTTCTTCGCCTTGTTCACCAAGGTACCGCGGCCGGACGCCATGGCCGCCTGAGCCGGCCCAGGGGTAGGACGATGCGCGCGACGATCCTGGGCTGCGGCGGCTCGCTTGGCGTGCCGATGGTGGGCAACAACTGGGGGACGTGCGATCCGTCCAATCCCAGGAACCGCCGTCGCCGGCCGTCGCTGCTGGTGGAGGACGGGGCGACGTCGATCCTGGTCGACACGACACCGGATTGCCGCGAACAATTGCTGGATGCGGATGTCGGGCGGCTGGACGGCGTCGTGTTCACCCATTCCCATGCCGACCACGTCCATGGCGTCGACGACCTGCGCGGCCTGACCTACCGCCAGCATGGCCCGATCCGCGGTTTCGCCGACAGGCAGACGGCCGACCTCTTGTCGATGCGGTTCGGCTATGCGGTCGCCTCCGTCGACATGGACCGCGGACTCTACGCCCCGATCCTGGACCTTGAGATCATTGACGGGCCGTTCCGCGTGGGCGGCATCGATGTCATTCCGTTCGTGCAGCAGCACGGGCCGGGCACGTCGCTGGGCCTGCGTTTCGGCCCGTTGGCCTATTCGACCGACGTTTCCCGGCTGGACGAGGCCGCGTTCGCGGTGCTTGAGGGCGTGGACATCTGGATCGTCGATGCCTGCCGCGAGGCACCGCATCCCAGCCACGCGCACCTGGCGCTGGCGCTGGACTGGATCCGGCGCCTGCGTCCCAGATGCGCCATCCTCACGCACATGAACCACACCATGGATTACGCGACGCTGTGTGCGCAGCTTCCCGACGGCGTGTTGCCGGCCTATGACGGCCTGGTCGTGGAGGCATAGCGAAGCTCAGCCGAGCCGGGCCAGCTTGTTGCGCACCCGTTCGGGCGTCTCCAGCACCTCGCGCGGGTCCAGCACCAGGCGATAGCGGCCGACCGCCCGATCGGCCAGGGGATCGTCAGGTTCGGGCCCGCCCAGGGCCAGGTCGTAGACGCGGCCGAACACGGAAAACAGGGCAAGCCCGTCCGGGGTGCGCAGCGCATGCAGCCCCAGGGTCCGGGCCATGGCAGCCACCGCTGTCGTGACCTGATCCGTCGCGGCCGGATCGGTCTCGCCCATCGCCTGGGCGCAGTGGTCGTACAGCAAGGCCAGCGGCCCGCCTGCTTCCCGGCACAGCATCTCATTGGCGATGACGTGAACGCCCAGGCGGGCCGCACCGACGGCATCGTGGTAGAGGCCGGGGTTCTGGGCCAGCAGCCGCGCGCGGTCGGTCGGCATGTCGCGGGCGATCCCGGGCAGCATCACCAGAAGGTCCGTCACCCGTCCACGCAGCGCCTGCGGCGTGCCGACAACCAGCGATTTGGCGACATAGTCGCGCGGCAAGACGTCGGTCAGTCGGCGGGCAAGCTGTTCCACCCGCCGGGGAAACGGCGAGACGACCGCCAGGGACAGGGCCTGGCTGCCCGACAGCACTCCGGCGTCCCGCCACCGCGTCACCAGGTGGACGGCATCGGTCACATCGCTGACGGCCGACGCATCTGTGCTGGATGGCGCGTGCCAATGCAGGCCCGCCAGTTGCGGGTGCAGGGCGTCGAACTGAAGGGTCTTACGGTCCAGCAGGATGTGCAACCCGCCCTCGTGGTACGCATCGCTGAGGAAGCGCGCGATGCGGGGATGGCAGCGCCGATGCTCCACGATCTTCAGCGGCGCTGAGCGGAGCAGCGACAGCGCCATGCCGAGGCCGTCCTCCTCCGGACTGCGGTCGGCATTGGCCAGCGATCCCAGAACCACGGCGGAGCGTGCACGCAAGAGGATCGCCAGCAGCGTGGCGCCGTCCAGGTCTTCCGCATCGTCGATGACGATGACGTCGAACAGGCCGGGCACCGGCGGCAGCGTGTCGCGAACCGCGTTGGCCGTGACGGTCCAGATCGGGGAGGTCTGCGACACCTCGGCAATCGCCGTGGCCAGGGCCATGTCGGCCTTCGGGTCTGGCTGTGTCTCGCCGGCGGCCCGCATTGCGACAAGGCGGAACACCTCCTCCACCAGGTCCGCGCCGGCCGCCCCCGCGCGCTCCATTGCCGCCTGCCACATATGGGCCAGAAGCCACTGGGCCGCCTTGCTGGCCCCCAGCTGGGTGGACCCAAGCTGGCGCGCGACCGCCACCGACGGGCTGAGCGCCACCCACGCCTCCGTCGCCGCACGTTCGGCATGCAGCGCCTGCTGCCACTGGATGGCGATGTGAAGCTGGGTGAACGCCTCCAGCAAGGTGTCCGGCGAAAGCGCGGGGGCCAACGCCTCGCCGTCCATGGCAGGCAGCGGCAGCGCTGCCCGGCGGTCCGCGGGCAGCTTCGCCAACGCGGCGAACAGCGATTGCGTGAGACTGCGCAGCTTGTCGTCGTTGCGCTGCCGGCCGGCTGGCGGCGAGCCCGCCAACTCCGCCGCTTCCGACTGCCAGAGGTTCAGCTGCACCGCGTCCACGCCGTAGTCCGTGTCCTGGGTGAACAGGGCCGACCATTCGGGCTGGCGCTCGCGCTCATGCGCCAGCCGGGATGCCTGCGCTTCGGTGACGCGGGTAACGGCGTCCCGCAGCGCCACGACCTGGTCGGCCAGCGCTTGCATCTGTGCCAGTTGCCGGTCGAGGTCGGCCGATGCCAGTCCCTCTTCGCTGCGTTGGGGGTCCCCGTCCGACCCGGACGCAGTCGGATCCGGCATCGCGAACCGGCGCTGGGCCTCCAGGAAGTCGGACCTGGCGGCGTCCGCACCGGCCAGGGGCACGATCCAGCGGCAATCCGGGGCGATGCGCGATTGAAGCTGGTGTGCCACGTGATCGACGACCGGGCGGCGCGCCGCGACGAACAGGCTGCTTCGCCCGGACGCGCAGGCGCTGGCCAACAGATCGACGATCAGGGCATATTTCCCGCCGCCCGGCGGCGCCTCGACCACCGACATGCGGGAAGCCAGGCAAGACCGCAGAACGGACATCAGCTCCAGCGACACCGGCACCAACGGCATGACCTGCATGGGGTCGACGTCCGCGGAAGCGCCGTCGTCCGCCACCTTGGGCCGCCCAAGCTCGTGCAAGACGCAGCTGTCCACATGGCCCCCGCGTTCGACCAGCTTCAGCTCGTCCAACAGCCGGCCCTGCGACGCGCCTTCAAGATCCGCGAAGACGATCGGCGTGTTCGACCAGATCCCGGCCTCCGCCCCGGGTTTCGGCGGCGGCAACGGCTGGACGTGGTCGATGTCGAAGGCCGGCTGGACGCCGACGATGCGGGCGAGTTCGCCCAGGCATTCGCCAAACCCGCGCGGCCCGCGCTCCAACCGCTGGGTCAGCCGGGCAATGGCGGAGGAGGGGACGCCGTACTGCGCCAGCAATGCCCGGTTCAGGTTGACCGGGGCATCGCGCCGGCGTTCCAGGACGACACGGCCGCTGGTGGCCAGGCGCAGCGACGCCGGGCCGTAGAACAGCGGCGATACCTGGCCCGACTGGTCGATATGCAGCGGGTAGCCGTAGCCCAATGGCGCCTGGGCGCGCTTGACCATGAAGGCTTCCAGCATCGGATCGACCAGGGCGATCGATGCGGCGCCGGCGTCGTCCTGCAACAGCTGTTCGCGTCCCTCGAACGGCGCCACGAAATGCGTGCCGTGATCGGCCATGGACATGACCGGCGGAAACTGACCGCCGTGGGCGACGTGGTCGCGCAGCCTGCGAATGACGCTATCGAGGTCTGGTGGCAGCAATGCGTTCGATCGGTCTCGGTGAATGGGATGGCCGGCATGGGTCGGAAGCACACCGACGGCGCATCTGAAACTTACCCGAATTCCCGGCTGCCGCGACCGGAAATGGCCGATCCGCCGCCGGCATCGCAGCGGCCTGAACGGCAGAATGATTTTCCATAATATTGATTATCCGGCAATCCGATGTGCCCGATCGGGTGGCGCCCGGGCTTGCAGCCGGGCGTCGTTGGGATATGGTCCCTGACATCACCGCCTCGCGACACCACCCCCCGCCTGTAGGCAACCCTGGATCTGCCATGAAAGACAATGACCTGGGGCGCGGCATTGACCGGCTCGTGGAAGTGATGGCCCGGCTTCGCCATCCCCAGGACGGATGTCCTTGGGATCTGGAGCAGACCTTCGCCACCATCGCCCCCTATACGATCGAGGAAGCCTATGAGGTCGCCGACGCGATCGAGCGCAATGACATGCCGGCGGTCCGCGAGGAAGTCGGCGATCTGCTGCTGCAGGTCGTCTACTACGCGCAGATGGGACGTGAGCGCGGGCTGTTCGATTTCGACGCCATCGCCAACACCATCGCCGACAAGATGATCGCCCGCCATCCCCACGTCTTCGGGGATGAGAGCGTGGCCTCCGCGGCCGACATGAACCGGCGCTGGGAAGCCCAGAAAGAGGCCGAGCGCATGCACAAGGCCGGCAGCCAAGGCGGCGTTGCCGGCACGCTGGACGGCATCGCCCCCAGCCTGCCCGCCATGACCCGCGCGCTGAAGCTGCAACGGCGTGCCGCGCGTGTCGGCTTCGACTGGCCGTCCGCCGTCCCCGTCTTCGAGAAGATCGAGGAGGAAACCGCCGAAGCCCGGCAGGCGCTGGCCAGCGGCGATGACGACAGCTTGCGGGAGGAAGTGGGCGATCTGCTGTTTTCGGTCGTCAACCTGGCCAGGAAGGTCGATGTCGATCCCGAACAGGCCCTGCGCGCCGCCAACCGCAAGTTCGAGACGCGGTTCCGGCGGATGGAAGATGCCCTGGCGGCACAGGATCGAAGCCCGGCGGATGCGGACCTGGACGAACTGGACGGCCTTTGGAACGCGGCGAAGATCCACGGGGCTAAGAACCCCTGAATATCAATCTGTTGCCGACGTTCCTTGACCTTCGTTGGCAAGCATGCAGGCCGCCAGGATATGCCGCACATCGGCCCAGACCCGCTGGTCGGGCGCAACGATCAGCAGGCCGGACAGGTGCCGTGGCGCATAGGCTTCGCCAGTGGACAGCGCACTGAAGCCCCCCGCTTCGCGGTGCATCAGGACGCCGGCTGCGTGGTCCCAAGGCTTCAGGCGGCCGTAGGTTCCGCCCACGCCCACATGGGCCCGGCCCGATGCCAGCCACAGATAGTCCAGGCCGGCGGAGCCAAGCCAGTGATGGCAGGCCAGGTGCGCGCGCAGGTCCTCGGCGAACGCCCGCAGCGGCGCCCGCTTCGGCGGCAGGCTGAACGCGCCGGAGATCGACGGGAGATCGCCCGGTTCGGCCACGGCCAGGCGCGTGGAGCCGATCCAGGCTCCCTCGCCGGCCATCGCCATCCCCGTCTCCTCGCGCACCGGGTCATGGATCCACCCGGCGACGGTTTCCCCGCGATAGCTGAGGGCGACGATGCTGGAGAAGCGATCGACCCCGGTGGCATAGTTGTAGGTGCCGTCCAGGGGATCGATGATCCATACGGGATCGTCCGATGACAGCCGGTCAACCCATCCGGCATCCGACGATTCCGCCGCCTCTTCCCCCACGACGACCGAGCCGGGCAGAAGATCGCGCAGTCCTTCGGACAACCGGGCTTCGCAGATCTCGTCGACGATCGTGACCAGGTCCCCTGGCCCGGTCTTGGTACGGACGTCGGACGTGCCGAGACGGCGGAACCGCGGCAGCATCTCCTCGGCGGCCACGCGCTCAATCAGCGAACGCACGCGCTCGGCGTCGGGAAGGTGCATGTTTCGGTCCTTTGACTGTGGGCTCAGTCGGTGGCGAATGTCGCCGGCTCGCGGAGTCGTCGCTGCAGACGGCCGATATCGGCCGGATCAAGGCGCACACGGATGTGGGTCGTTCGGTCATCGTCGGCCCGCGAAACGACCTCGCCGTGGGCATACAGCCACGCCAGCGTCCGGCCGTCCGCGAGGTCGAGCGTCAGGTCGATGTCCTGCCGCCCGGCACCCAGGATGCCGGCGACGGCCCGCTTCAGGTCGTCGCACCCCTCGCCCGTCAGCGCCGACACCGCCAAACCGCGAGCCTCGCCGGCAGGCGTCCGCAGGGTAAGCATCTCCCGCTCGGCCGCAGGCACGCGGTCGATCTTGTTCCACACCTCGACCATGCGGCCGTCGGCATCCGGATCGATCCCCAGATCGGTCAGCACGGCCATGACATCGGCCCGCTGGGCCTGGGATTCAGGATGCGAGATGTCGCGGACATGAAGGATCAGGTCCGCCGTCTCCACCTCTTCCAGCGTCGCCCGGAAGGCCGCGACAAGATGCGTCGGCAGGTTCGAAATGAAGCCGACCGTATCCGACAGGATCGCCTTCTGCCCGCCCGGAAGGTCGATCAGCCGCATGGTGGGGTCCAGCGTGGCAAACAGCATGTCCCTGGCCATGACCTCGGCCGCCGTCAGGCGGTTGAACAGCGTCGACTTGCCGGCATTGGTATAACCCACCAGCGCGACCACCGGATACGGCACGCGGGCGCGCGCCTCGCGGTGCAGGCCGCGGGTGCGCTTCACCGCCGAAAGCTGCTTCTTGATCTGCACGATCCGGTCGTCGATCTGCCGGCGGTCCAGCTCGATCTGGCGCTCGCCGGGGCCACCCATGAAGGCACCGCCGCTGCGCTGGCGTTCCAGGTGGGTCCACGACCGCACCAGCCGGGACCGCTGATAGGACAGATGCGCCAGCTCGACCTGAAGCTGGCCCTCCGCCGTGCGCGCGCGCTCGCCGAAGATCTCCAGGATCAGGCCGGTCCGGTCGATGACCTTCAGGTTCCAGCGCCGCTCGAGGTTGCGCTGCTGGACCGGGGTCAAGGCGCCATTGACGACGACAAGATCGATCTCTAAGGCGGCGACCGCCGCCTCGACCCGCTCCAGCACGCCTTCGCCGAACAGCGTGGCCGGCCTGGGTCGCGTCACCGGCTCGCTGACCGACTCGACGACATCCAGGTCGATGGCCAGGGCCAGCCCGACGGCTTCGCTCAGCCGCTCTTCCGGCCGCCGATCACCGTGCTCACCCTCGCCATGGAACACCGGGTGCAGGACAAGCGCCCGTCCGGACGCCTCGCCCCTGCCCGCCCTTTGCTGATCACCCCCGACGACCTGCACCCTCTTCGCTGGCCTCCTCTTTGGGCGGCTCGAACAACTGGATGGGTTGAGCCGGCATCACGGTGGATATGGCGTGCTTGTAGACGAGCTGCGAATGCGTATCGCGCCTCAACAACACAGAGAAATTGTCAAACCAGGTAATGATGCCCTGCAGCTTCACACCGTTGACAAGGAAGATCGTGACGGGCGTCTTGTTCTTGCGGACGTAGTTGAGAAATACGTCCTGCACATTCTGGTTTTTTTCTGACATGCGCGATGTCCTTGCCTTTTCGTGTTCGTTCAGTTCGTTTTGCCGCGCGTATTGCACCCGGCAAGGCGCTACCAGGCACAGGCTCTCGCATTCGATATGGTGCCACTGCGAGGATGCGCCAAGGGCCGGCCGACGTCGTAGGGTCCGTCGTCAAACGGTGCGCCCGCTGGCCGCGTAGGCCGCATAGGCCTGCCGCAGCTTGGCCGTAAGCAGCCCCGGATGGCCATTGCCGATCGGGCGGTCGTCGACCCGGACGATAGGGATGCAATAGGTCGACGCGCTGGTCAAGAAGGCCTCTCGGGCTTCGAAAGCCTCTTCCAGCCGGAATGCACGCTCCTCAAACGGTATTCCGGCCTCGCGCGCGATGCGGATGATCGACTGTCGCGTGATTCCGTTCAAGATCTCGTGAGACGCTTCGTGCGTGACCAGCACCCCGTCCCGCGTGACGATCCACGCGTTGGAGGAGCACCCCTCGGTCACGAAACCGCTTTCGTCCAGCATCCACCCTTCGAAGGCGCCGGCTTCGGCCGCGCGCTGCTTGCCCAGGACCTGCGGCAGCAGCCCGACCGACTTGATGTCCCGCCGTTTCCAACGGATGTCAGGCATCGAGACGATGCGCACCCCGTCGCGAAGCCGCGCCGTCGGAAACAGGTCGGTTCGCCGCACCGTCATCACCAGCGACGGTGACGTGGCCGCCGGCGGGAACAGGAAATTGCGCGGCGCCACGCCACGCGTGACCTGCATGTAGATGACGCCGTTGCGCACGCGGTTGCGGCGGATCAGCTCGCGCATCACCAGGCCATGGGCCTGCCGCCCCATCGGCCGGGCCATCCGCAGCTCGCGCAGCGAACGGTCCAGGCGGTCGATGTGGCCGGCTTCGTCCACCAGCTTGCCGTCCTGTATGGCGATCACTTCATAGACGCCGTCGGCGAACTGATAGCCCCGATCCTCGATGTGCACGCTGGCCATCGCGTGCGGTACGAAGCGGCCATTCACATAGGCGACACGCGACATGAGATCGCAGATCCTCCCTGGCGGCGGGGCGGCACACCCGGTGCACGGGGCTCAAAAGAATTCCAGTCGGACGGCGAACAGCTTTTCGATCTTCCGCACCGCATCGGTCCTGGCCAGCAGGATCACGCGGTCATGCGGCTTCACGATCGTGTTCGGCCGCGCGATGATGACCGAACGATCGCGCACCAGCGCGCCGATGATCACGCCCGACGGCAGCGGGATGTCGCGCACCGGGGTGTTGACCAGGCTCGACGTCTCCAGGGCCTCGGCCTCAATCAGCTCGGCGAACCCCTCCCTCAGCGAATGGACCGCACGGATGCGTCCGCGGCGGACATGCTGAAGGATCGTCGACGCCGTGATGGCGCGCGGGCTGACGGCCGCATCGATGTTCAGCGTGGTGTTGATCAGCGGCGTGTAGGTGTTGCGGTTCAGCAGGGTGACGGCCCGCTTGGCGCCGTAATGCTTGGCCAGCACCGACGACAGCACGTTGACTTCGTCGTTGCTGGTCACGGCCACAGCGATTTCCGCCAGGTGGACATTGGCTTCGGCCAGGATTTCCGGGTCCAGGCCGCTGCCCTTCAGCACCGTCGTGCGCGCAAGCTGCTGGGCGACATACTCCGCACGGTCGGGGTCGGCCTCGATAATGCGGACGGTCACGCCGGGATGGTTCTGCTCGATCTCTTCGGCCAGGCAAAGCCCGATATTGCCGCCGCCGATGACGATGATGCGGCGGGCCTCCGGCTCCTCGTGTCCGAAGGTCGCCATGGCACGGGTCACATGGCTTTCCTCGGTGACGAAATAGACGTCGTCGCCCGGAAGCATCTGGTCCAGGCTGTCCGGCACGATGGCCCGGTCGCCGCGGATGATGGCGATGATCTCGATGTTCAGGTCGGGGAACAGGCCGGTCAGCTGGCGCAGCGGCGTGTTGACGATGGGACAGTCGGGCTGGCAGGTCACGCCGATGACGCGGACCAGCCCGTCGGCCATCGGGATCATGTCGAAGGCGCCGGGCACGCTCAGCCGCCGGACGATCGCCCGTGCCACCTCGATCTCCGGCGAGATGATCACATCGATGGGCATATTGTCGCGGCTGAACAGGTCGGCCCAGATCGGGCTCAGATAGGCCTGCCGGCGCACCCGGGCGACCTTGGTCGGCACGCTGAACAGCGAATGCGCGACCTGGCAGGCCACCATGTTGACCTCGTCCGACTGGGTCACGGCGACGATCATGTCGGCGTCGGCGGCGCCGGCGCGCTCCAGGATCGGCGGGCTGGACGCATGCCCGACGATCGCCTGGACGTCCAGCCGGTCGGACAGCCGGCGGATCAGGTCCGGCGACTGGTCCACCACCGTGACGTGGTTGCCTTCCTGCGCCAGATAGTGGGCGATGTTCGCCCCGACCTGCCCGGCGCCGCAGATGATGACTTTCATGTCGGGGTCTTACCGGAATACGCGATGATCATGGCGGCCGTGCTATTCCACCGCCAGCTTGACGGGCCGGTCGCCCACGCCATGGACGCCCAAACCCTTCAGCTTGCGGTGCAGCGCCGACCGCTCCATTCCGATGAACTCGGCGGTGCGGCTGATATTACCGCCGAAGCGGGTCACTTGTGCCAGCAGATATTCCCGCTCGAACAGCTCGCGCGCATCGCGCAGCGGCAGGGCCATGATCTCCGCACCGTGGTCGGCGCGCAGGACGGCCGGCGTGATCGCGCCGATCTCCGGCGGCAGCATATCGGCCCGGACCGGCGTCGCACTGTCGCCGCCGGCCATGATCAGCAGCCAGTCGATCACGTTGCGCAACTGCCGGACATTGCCGGGCCAGGTATAGGATTGCAGTGCCGCCATGGCGTCGTCGCCGAGGATGCGCGGCGGCAGGCCCTGGATCTCCGCGGACTGGACCATGAAATGGCGGGCCAGCACCTCCACGTCCTCGCGCCGCTCGGCCAGCGGCGGCACGCGGATGGGCACGACGTTCAGGCGATAGAACAGGTCCTCGCGGAAGCGCCCGGCCTCGATCTCCGACGGCAGGTCGCGGTTGGACGATGCGATGACGCGGACGTCGACCTCCACCTGATGGACACCATCGACGCGGGTGAACGTCTGCTCCTGCAGCACGCGGACGATCTTGCCCTGGGTGGCCAGGGGCATATCGGCCACTTCGTCCAGCAGCAGCGTGCCGCCATGGGCCTGTTCCAGCGTCCCGACCTTGCGACTGCCCACATGCGCGTCGCCGGATTCGACGCCGAACAGCTCCTCCTCCAGCCGGTCGGGATGCATGGCGGCGCAGTTGAGCACGACGAATGAACCGGAACTGCGCTTGGACAGGCGGTGCAGCAGGCGGGCCACCACCTCCTTGCCGACGCCGGCCGGGCCGGTGATCATCACCCGGCTTCCGGTCGGTGCCACACGCTCCACCTGATGGCGCAGCTGGATGATCGCCGGCGACCGGCCCAGCAGCTCCACCGTCGTGCCTGCCCGCGCCCGCAGCTCCGCGTTCTCGCGCTTCAGCCGCGCCGCTTCGATCGCCCGCTCGACCAGCACCAGAAGCCGGTCGGTCTTGAACGGCTTCTCGATGAAATCATAGGCGCCGCGCCTGATGGCGTTGACCGCCATTTCGATGTTGCCGTGGCCGCTGATCATCACCACGGGAAGATTGGGATAGTCGACGCGCACCCGGTCCAGCAGCTCAAGGCCGTCAAGGTCGCTGTCCTGCAGCCACACATCCAGGACCAGCAGGCTCGGCAGCCGCCGCGCAAGCTCAGCCAGGGCCGCCGTCGCGTTCGAAGCGCTCCGCGCCGTATAGCCCTCGTCTTCCAGAACGCCGGCGATCAGCATCCGGATATCGGCTTCGTCATCGACCACGAGGATGTCATACGCCATCGTCAAGCCTGCCTACGCTCTGCCCCCGGGCTGTCCCGCCCGGCCATCGGGGCGCCGGCCGCAGTGTCCTCAAGCGGGAACGTCAGCACGACACGGGCCCCACCTTCCGGGCGATCCTGAAGGATCAAGCGGCCGCCGTGATCTTCCATGATCTTCTTCACGATGGCGAGGCCCAAGCCCGTCCCCTTCGCGCGCGTCGTCACATAGGGATCCGTCAGCCGGTCGCGATCCTTCTGCGGCAGGCCGCAGCCGTTGTCATCGACCACCAGCGCCAGGCGCCGCTCGTCAAAGCTGGCGGTGATGCCGATCGCGCCGGCCGCCCCGTTCCCGCCCTCCTGCTCGCGGCGTCCTTCGATCGCGTCGATGGCGTTCTGCAAGACGTTGGTCAGCACCTGCGTGACCTGGCCGGCATCGCAGGATACCGGCGGCAGGGGTTCTTCCGGCAGGTCCAGGGTGAAATGGATATCCGGATGGGCCGACTGCTGAAGCTGCAAGGACTGGCGTACCAGCTCGACCAGCGACTCGGCGCGCATCACCGGCGTCGGCATGCGTGCGAAGGACGAGAATTCCGACACCATACGCCCGATATCGGCCACGTGACGGACGATGGTGTCGGTACAGGTGACGAACACCGCCGGATCGCTCTTGATCTCCTTCAGATAGCGGCGCTTCAGCCGCTCGGCCGACAGCTGGATCGGCGTCAGCGGGTTCTTGATCTCGTGGGCGATCCGCCGGGCGACATCGGCCCAGGCGGCCTTGCGCTGGGCTGCCATCAGCTCGGTGATGTCGTCGAAGGTGACGACATAGCCGCCGACCTGGCCTTGCACCTGCTCCGCCACGATGCGCACCAGCAGGGTCCGTGTCTCGCCCTGCCGCTGTACGGCAAGCTCCGCATCGACCATTCGACCCGGCCGGGCGCGGATCTGTTCGATCAGCGGCGCCATCTCCGGCACCGCCTCGCCCAGCGGCATGCCCTCGAGCTGTTCGGCCGGCGTGCCCAGCAGCACCGTGGCCGACCGGTTGGGCAGGTCGATCCGTCCCTCGCTGTCCAGGCCCAGCACCCCGGCCGAAACACCGGCCAGCACGGCCTCGGTGAACCGGCGCCGGTGGTCCAGCTGTTCGTTGGCGTCCACCAGTTCCTGGCGCTGGCTTTCCAGCTGGCTGGTCATCCGGTTGAACGCGCGCGACAGATTGCCCAGTTCGTCGTCGCTGCTGGGGCCCGTGACGCGCGCCGACAGGTCGCCGGAGCGCACCCGGTCGGCCGCGGCGATCAGGTGGCCCACCGGTGTCACGATGCCGTCGGCCAGCATCAGCCCGATCCAGATGGCGACCATCAGCAACAGCAGCGCAACCACGACATAGATCAGGGAGAACGTGATCTGAAGGCTGGACTGGCGCGCCTCCAGCGCGCGGTAGTCGGCGACCGCCCCTTCGGCGATATCCATGTGCGCGATGACGCGCGGCTCTATCAGGCGCCCCACCAGCAGATACGTATCCACGAAGTTGTCCAGGTGGATCAGCGCGCGGACCCGGTCGTCGTTCTCGCTCGGCAGCAGGATCACGTCCCCCAGGCGGGCTTCCTGCAAGCGCTCTTCGGGGACCACTTCGAATTGCAGCGAGAAGGTCATCACCGACCGGGCAAGCATCCGGCCGGCGCCATCCATGACCATGGCCTCGGTCAGGTTGCGCAGGACCGCCTGGGTGGTGACGAACTGGTTGAAGAAGTTGGGATCGCCGACCAGCCTCGGGGCCTCGCGATTGAGGTCGCTGGCCATCGCCAGCGCATCCGCCCGCAACAGCTGCTGGTGTTCGGCCAGATAGGCCTGCGCGACGCTGAGCGATTCGTTGACCGCCGTGCTGACCCGCTCGGAAAACCACGATTGCAGGCCCAGGTGGAAGAACAGCACCGAAAAGGCGGCGACGAAGATTGCCGGGGCGACGGCCAGCAGGCTGAACAGCGCGACCAGGCGCACATGCAGCCGCGACCCCGCCATGCCGCGGCGGCGGCGCACCCAGAGGGCCGTGATCCTGCGCGCGATCAGCGCCAGGAACAACAGCAGGATCACCAGATCCAGGTTCAGCAGCAGATAGATCGTGCCCGGGTCGTGGCCGAACAGCGGGTTCTCGCTCAACGCCGTATAGGTGGCCGCGCCGGCAAGGGCGCCGGCGATGATCAGCAGGATGGCCAGCTTGTTGGCGATCCGCCGCCGGCTGGCCCATCCGTTGATCCTGTCCCAGAAGCTTGGCTCCATCGCTTGGCCCAGCCCGTCCATCCCTCGGTCCCCGCGAGACGGGGCTGGCACGCCCCGGCCGAAAGACCGGGCCCTATTTCAGCCCGCGAACGACGCGAATGTCCAACTCGCGGATCTTCTTGCGCAAGGTGTTCCTGTTGACGCCGAGCAGCTGGGCCGCGCGGATCTGGTTTCCGCGGGTGGCGGACAGGCTGAGCGTGATCAGCGGCCGTTCCACTTCCTGCAGGATGCGGTCATAGAGGCCGGGGGCCGGCAACCCGTCCTGGTGGGCGGCGAAGTAGTCGCGCAGATGCCGTTCGACCGCAGCCCCCAGGCCCTCGTTGCGCTGTTCCTCCGGCACGGACGGCGGGGCGGCACCGCCGGACAGCTCGGTGCGGATGACATCCGCGCCGATGACCTCCTGGGAATAGAGCGCCGCCAGCCGGCGGACCAGGTTCTCAAGCTCGCGGACATTGCCGGGCCAGCGGTAGGCCTTCAGGCGGTCCATGGCGGCCGCGTCGATGATCTTCGACGGCAGCCCCTCCTTTGCCGCCTGCCCGAAGAAATGCGTGACCAGGGCGGCGATATCCTCGGTGCGCTCGCGCAAGGGGGGCAGCCGGATCGGCACGACGTTGAGGCGGTAGAACAGGTCCTCGCGGAACAGCCCCTGGCGGATCAGCATCGTCAGGTCGCGGTGGGTGGCGGCGATGATGCGCACATCCGCCCGGATCGGCACCCGGCCGCCGACCGTAGTGAACTCGCCCTCCTGCAAGACACGCAGCAGGCGGGTCTGCGCTTCCATCGGCATGTCGCCGATCTCATCCAGGAACAGGGTTCCGCCCTGGGCCTGTTCGAATCGTCCGGTCGCCTTGGCCATGGCGCCGGTGAAGGCGCCCTTCTCATGGCCGAACAGCTCGGATTCGATCAGGTCGCGCGGGATCGCCGCCATGTTGATGGCGACGAACGGACCGCTGGCGCGCTTGCCGTAGTCGTGCATGGCCCGGGCCACCAGCTCCTTGCCGGTGCCGCTCTCGCCCGTGATCATCACGGTCAGGTCGGTGCCCATCAGGCGGGCCATGACCCGATAGATTTCCTGCATCGCCGGCGAGCGGCCGATCAAGGGCAGGCCTTCGTCGCTTTCCTTTGCGTCCTCGGGCGGTCGCGGCGCGGCCGGGGCGGCAAGCGCGCGCCGGACCACGGCCACCAGCTCGCCTAAGTCGAACGGTTTGGGCAGGTATTCGAACGCCCCGCGTTCGGCGGCCTTCACCGCCGTCAGCAGGGTGTTCTGGGCGCTCATCACGATGATCCGCAGTTCCGGACGCAGCCGCCGGATGCGCGGCACCAGTTCCAGCCCGTTCTCGTCCGGCATCACCACATCGGTGATCACCAGATCCCCCTCGCCTTCCTGCACCCAGCGCCAGAGCGTTGCCGCGTTCGCCGTGGTGCGCACCTCGAAGCCGCGCCGCGCCAGTGCCTGGGTCAGCACCATGCGGATCGACCGGTCGTCATCGGCGACAAGTATGACCGCACCTGCCATCACGCACTCCACGCAGGATCGGGCTCGTGGCCGCTGAAGATCGGCAGCGAGACCTTGAACAGGGTTCGGCGGGGCCTGCTTTCGAAGCCGATGATACCGCCGTGATCGCCGATGATCTTGGCAACCAGCGCAAGCCCCAGCCCCGTGCCGTTCTTGCGGGTCGTCACGAACGGATCGAACAGGTTGTCGTGCAGGTCCGCCGGAATGCCGTCGCCGTTGTCCTGCACCGTGATCAGCAGCGGCAGCTGCAACCGGTTGTCTTGGCCCGGAAGCGAGATGCTGACCCCGCGCTGGTATGCGGTCGACAGGATGATTTCTCCGGAATCATCCGGCACCGCTTCGGCGGCGTTCTTCACCAGGTTCAGGAAGACCTGGATCAACTGGTCGCGGTGGCCCGCGGCCGGCGGCAGCGAGGGATCGTACCGTTCGACGAACCGGATGTTCCTGGCAAAGCCCGACTGCGCGAGCCGGCGCACATGCTCCAGCACCGAATGGATGTTGACCGGCCCCCGTTCGATCGGGCGGTTGCTGGAAAACGCCTCCATCCGGTCGACCAGGGCGACGATGCGGTCGGCCTCGTCACAGATCAGCCGCGTCAGCGCCCGGTCGCTGTCGGCCGCATTCTGTTCCAGCAGCTGTGCCGCGCCGCGGATACCCGACAGGGGGTTCTTGACCTCATGGGCCAGCATGGCCCCCATCGCGGTGATCGACCGGGCGGCGTTGCGGTGCGTCAGCTGGTTGTCGATGCGCCGGGCGATGGAGATCGGTTGCAGCGTGACGACCACGGCATCCGGCGGGTCGCTCAACGGGGCCGCCGTGACCGTCAGCATCGTGTGTCCGGTGCGGGGCGTATCCAGCGAGACGCCGTAATCGGACAAGGTGCAGGTCTGGGCCTGCGCCTGGTCGATCATGGTGAAGATCGGGCTGTCCGGCGGGATCAGTTCGGTCAGGCTGAGCCCGATCATGGCCACTTCGCTGGCGTCGAAGAACTCCTGCGCCTCGAAGTTGACGAAACGGATGCGATGGTCCGCGCCGACCACCAGCAAGACCTGCGGCAGAGCGTTGAGGACGTTCAGGGGGTCGATCTCCGACCACGGGGGCAGTCGGCGTATGTGCGAGGTCATGGCTCTGGTCATCGGCTCACGCAGCCTCATGGGCCTGCGGGCCGTCAAAGGCAGCCGCCATCAGGCGGCGGACGCGGCGGTGCTCCGTCTCGGCGAAGATGGATTGGCGGGCCGCTGCGGCACCGGCCAGCCCGTGCAGGTACCAGCCCAGATGCTTGCGGGCGATCCGCACGCCGGCGAAGACGCCGTAATAGGCAAGGATGGCATCGTAGTGCGCCAGGGCGATGGCCAGGCGCCGGGCGGGCGGCGGATCCGGCGGCCAGCGCCCCATCGTCAGGAAGGCCTGCATCTGGCCGATCCGCCAGGGCCGCCCCTGCGCCGCGCGGCCGACCATCACGGCGTCGGCGCCGCTGTCCCGCAGGGCCTCGCGGGCATCCTCCGCACCGGCGATATCGCCGTTCACGACGACCGGGATCGTGACGGCCTGCTTGACGCGGCGGACGAAGCGCCAATCCGCCCGCCCGCCGAAGAACTGGCAGCGCGTGCGCGCGTGCACCGTCACCATCCCGGCCCCGGCGTCTTCGGCGATGGCGGCCAGCCTTGGCGCGTTGCGATCGGCGTCATCCCAGCCCAGGCGCATCTTGACGCTGACGGGCACCGGCACGGCGGTCGCCACCGCGCCCACGATCGCGCCTGCCAGCGGTTCGTCGCGCATCAGGGCGGCGCCCGCAGCACTGCCCACGACCTTGCGGGCCGGACAGCCGAAGTTGATGTCGACGGCCGTGGCGCCCGCATCGACCGCCAGCCGCGCGGCCTCGGCCATCACCTTCGGGTCGGTGCCCGCAAGCTGGACGATATGGGGACCGGCGCCCTCCGCAGGTTCGATCCGGCGCTCGGCCCCCTTGCGGGCCAGCAGTTCCCGGCTGGCCACCATCTCCGCCACCACCAACCGGCCGCCCAGCGACCGCACCAGTCGGCGGAACGGCAGGTCGCTGATCCCCGACATGGGTGCCAGCAGCACCGGACTGTCCGCGAGCAGATCGCTGAAGCGCGCGCTCATTCGATTTCCGCCTAAATTTTGGGCAGCGCCTACTGCTGCTATAATTTTGGGCAGAGTAACAGTTTCATTAGGAGCCAACAAGTCTTTTCGCACCTGCACAATCCGGGTAGGCGATAAGCCTTCGCCCCTTGCCTGGGGCATGGCGCATTGCTGCGGCTTTCAGTACGGTGCGGCCCCGTGTCCGGAGCGAGACGGTGAGCCGATGGCCGCATGCTATGTATTGATTGTCGCCGCAGGCAGTGGCGAGCGGTTCGGGCCCGGCCTGCCCAAGCAGTACCGGACGCTGGGCGGTATCCCGATCCTGCGGCGTTCGATCCGGGCATTCCTGGACCATCCCGGCATTGCCGGCATCCAGGTCGTCATCAACCCCGCACACAGGCCGCACTATGATGCCGCCGTCGGCGGCCTGGCGTTGCCACCACCGGTCGCCGGCGGCGCGACCCGGCAGCAGACCACGCTGAACGGCCTGCTGGCGCTGCAAGCCTCCGCACCCGACCTGGTGCTGATCCATGACGCCGTGCGGCCCCTGGTCGATGCCGCGACCATCACGCGCGTCATCGACGCCCTCGGCCGACATCGCGGCGCGGTTGCCGCCGTCCCGGTGGTCGACACGTTGAAGCGGGCGGCGGACGGGCTGGTCGTGGGCACCGTCGACCGGGCGGACCTCTGGCACGCCCAGACGCCGCAGGGGTTCCGGTACGCCGATATCCTTGCCGCCCATCGCGCGGGCGCAGCGGCCGGACTGACCGACGACGCCGCGGTGGCGGAACAGGCCGGGATCGCCGTCGCCGTCGTGCTCGGTCACGCCGACAACCTGAAGATCACGACGGAGGCCGACCTGGACCGGGCCGAGCGCATGCTGGGCGGGTCCCGACCCTCGCCCGCACGCCCGGCACTGCCCGATCTCAGGGTCGGCAACGGCTTCGATGTGCACCGGTTCGGGCCGGGCGACCAGGTCACGCTGTGCGGCGTGTCCATTCCCCACGACGCCGGGCTGCTTGGCCATTCGGATGCCGATGTCGGCCTGCACGCCCTGACAGACGCCATTCTCGGTGCCATCGGCGACGGCGATATCGGCCAGCATTTCCCCCCGACCGACCCCAGATGGCGGGGTGCGGACAGCACCGTGTTCCTTGCCCATGCCGCGTCCCTGGTCGCGGCCAGGGGCGGCCACATCGCCCATGTCGACGTTACGCTGATCTGCGAACGGCCGAAGATCGGGCCGCACCGCCTGCGAATGAAGGCCCGCCTGGCGGAGCTTCTGGCCCTGCCCGCGGACCGCGTCAGCGTCAAGGCGACGACGACGGAGGGCCTGGGGTTCACCGGCCGGCGCGAAGGCATCGCCGCGCAGGCGACCGCCACCATCGGCCTGTGACGCCATGGCGCTGCGGCTGTTCCGCGACATGCCGGCGGGGTGCCCGTTCTGGCATCCGCTGTCCCTGCTGGCGACCTGGGGCGGCGTCGGCCTGGCCCGCCTGGCGCCGGGGACCTGGGGGTCCGCGGCCGCACTGCCGCCGGCCGCGGCGATTGCCTGGCTTGCCGGACCGTGGGGACTCGGGGCTGCCGCCCTGGTCCTCTTCGCGGCCGGCGTTCCCGCCGCGGAGTGGATCGGCCGGTCCGGCGAGCATGACGCGCGGGCGATCGTCGTCGATGAGGTCGCAGGACAGTGGTTGGCGCTCGTACCCGTGTGCCACGAGTCCTGGTATTATCTTCCCGCATTCCTGCTGTTTCGGATTGCCGATATCGCCAAGCCCTGGCCCGCAAGCTGGATCGACCGGCGCGTGCACAGCGGGTTTGGCGTGATGCTGGACGACGCCGTCGCGGGCCTCTATGCGGCCTTGGCGGTGGCGGGCGTGAGGTTGGCGGTGGGGTGACGCGATGTTTCCGGAATCGCTGGCTGGACTGACCGTGCAGATCCTTGAGGCATGCCGAAAACGCGGCATCCTTCTGGCGACCGCCGAGAGCTGCACGGGCGGGCTGATCGCCGCCTGCCTGACCAATGTTCCGGGCTCGTCGGAGGTCGTGGACCGCGGCTTCGTCACCTATTCCAACGATGCCAAGATGGACATGCTGGGTGTGCCCGCCGGGATGATCGCACAGTACGGCGCCGTCAGCGCCGAAGTGGCGTCCGCCATGGCCGCCGGGGCGCTTGCCGCCTCGCAGGCCCGTATCGCGGTGGCCGCCACCGGCGTCGCCGGTCCCGGCGGCGGGACCCCGGACAAGCCGGTAGGCCTTGTCTTCATCGGTATCGCCGCAACCGGCCGGCCAGCCGTCGCCCATCGCCACCAGCTGCCGGGCGATCGCCAGGCCGTCCGGCTTGCCACCGTCGACCGGTCCCTGCGCCATCTGATGGCCGCGATCGACCAGGACGCCGATTGACGACGCCGTTCGCCTGCATCGTGGGTGTCGACTTCAGCGGCGCCCGCTATGCCGGCCGATCCACATGGATCGCCACCGGCCGGCCGAACGCCGGCACCCTCGCCATCGCGGACATCCGGCCGGCCGCCAGCCTGGCCGGCGGCGGCACCGGTCTGCACGCCATGCTGGCTGCGCTGCGGGCTAGGCTTCTGCAGGCTGAAGGTGCGATCGTCGGGCTGGA
Organism: Rhodospirillaceae bacterium; assembly: GCA_020638595.1. Taxonomy (GTDB): domain Bacteria; phylum Pseudomonadota; class Alphaproteobacteria; order DSM-16000; family Inquilinaceae; genus JACKIG01. Next base: position 40,116 of record JACKIG010000032.1, read on the forward strand.
TTTTCCCTTCGCCCTGCCGCTGGAGCTTCAGCGCGACGAGGACTGGATCGGGTTCGCAGGCCAGTTCACCCGCCGCTGGCCCGATGCGCAGAGCTTCCGCCAAGCCTGCCGCGCGCAATCGGGCGGCCGTGAGTTCAAGCGACGATGTGACCGCGAGGCCCGCACGCCGTTCGCCGCGTACAACCTGCGCCTGTTCCGCCAGACCTATTACGGCATCGGCCATGTCCTGGCCCCCCTGGCGGCGAGCGGCCGGGTCCGGATCGCACCGGTTCACGATGTCGCCTCGCCGTCGGTCACTCTGGTCGAAGCCTGTCCCGCATCGCTGCTCAAGCGGTTCGGGCTCTACCGGCGCTACAAGGGGTCCGGCCCGGCGCCTGCTGGCGAGAGGCGCGAGATCATCGACGCACTGGCGGCCGCTGGGCTACAACTGTCGGACCCTGCATTGGCAGTGGCCAAGGCCCAGACCGGGGGCGATGCCCTGGATGCCGCACTGGCGGCGATGTGTGCCTGGTTCGCGGCGGGGACGCCGGAGCAACTCAGTCCCAGGGATCTGGGGGATGCCCGGGAAGCGCGTGTCTTCTTTTGAGCCGTGGGGCGTCGGCCATCGACGAGTTGCGTCTGGCAAGCTGGATACGTATCTGAATTGTCGTCATACCGATCATCGGGGGACCGCGTGTTCCGACCCGTTGCCAAACCGTCGCCCCGGCGGCAGGCCGCACTGCGTGCGGCGGCGGCAATGCTCGCCCTGGCCGCCCTCTATGGCCACGCCTCGGCATTCCAGCCGGAGACGTTCGAGGCCGCCCCCTGCGGC
>JACKIG010000033.1 GCA_020638595.1 Rhodospirillaceae bacterium
CGGATTTCATCGATCCTGGTGTCGATCATGGTGTCCCTCCAGATTTTTTTGGACACGCTGACGCGCCGTCGGGACCAAGTCAAGAAAATCACCGACGTCGAGGGCGGTTTGCGCAGTGCGCTCGCCCATTCGTGATCTCGACCGGACAAGCGGGCGATTGCGCCCGGCCCCGGTGACAGCCCGGAACAGACGGCCTTCGAGCGGAAGTGAAGCGCCAGGCGGGGTCTGATCTTCAGACAACCCCCGTGCCGCAAATCCTGCAACACGGACGGAGGATTCCCCCCGTGAGTTTCGATGTCGAAACCGCAAGGATCCAGGAATACCGCAACAACCTGGATATCGCCTTGCAGCAGCGCGGCTCCAAGCTGCGCGGTGCGGTGACCGTTGCGACCTACCGCGGCAAGGCCGGCAAGGCCGTGGAACGCGTGGCGCCGGTGACGGCCCAGCGCGTCACCGCACGCCATGCCGACACGCCGCTGATTTCCACGCCCCACGACGCGCGCTGGGTCTACCCGGTCGACTATGACTGGGCCGACCTGGTCGACACCTTCGACCAGTTGCGCGTCGGCGTCGAGCTGACCGGCGCCTATACGATGAACGGCGCCTATGCGCTGGGCCGCGCGATCGACGACGAGATCATCACCGCCTTCTTCGGTGCGGCCAAGACCGGCGAGAACGGGTCGACCGACACGGCCTTCGACACCTCCGGCCAGCAGATCGCGTCCGGGTCGGCGGGGCTGACGGTGGCGAAGCTGAAGGACGCCAAACGCACGCTGATGGCCAACGAGGTCGATCTCGACTTCGACCCGATCTATTGCGCCATCACCGCCGCCCAGCACGACGACCTGTTGAACCAGATCGAGGTGACCTCGCTGGACTTCACCAACCGGCCGGTGCTGACCGACGGGCGGCTGACCTCGTTCCTGGGCATCCAGTTCATCCACACCGAACGCCTGGGGGTGGACGGCAGCAGCGACCGGCGGGTGCCGGTGTGGGCCAAGTCCGGCATGCATCTGGGCCTGTGGGACGACATCGTCGTCGACATCGCGCCCCGGCGCGACAAGCGCAACGCCATCCAGGTCTATGCCCGCGTCACCTGCGGTGCGGCGCGCCTGGACGAGAAGCGCGTCGTCGAAGTGCTGTGCACCGAAAGCTAGGAGGAGCTGAACCATGGCCATTGAGCACCGCAAGGGCACGCTCACCATGACCGGGATCACGTCGACGACGGCGTTTTCCCCGGCGAAAGCGGCGCTGGCCGGCGGCCGGCTGCGTCGCTGGGTGGACCTGGTGGAGGTGGGTGCGGCGGCGTCGGTGGGATCCACCTACACCTTCGCACGCCTGCCGTCCGACTGCACCCTGTCGCCGCTCAGCACCGTTCGCTGGGACGATGTCGGTACCGGCGGCGCCACGCTGGATATCGGGGACGGGGCCCACGCCGACGGCCTGGCGACGGACATCGCCATCGACGCCGCCGCCGGCAGCAGCCCCCTGCTGGAGGCCAAGGGGATCGAGACCTTCGGCCAGCCGCTCTGGCAGATGCTGGGCCATGCGGCCGATCCCGGCGGGACGATCGACCTGGTGGCGACGCTGGCGACCGCGGCGGCCTCGGCCGGCGGCACGCTGGTGTTCGACGTCTACTACACCGTGGACTGACGCGGGCGCGGCGGACGCCGCCGCTTGCACCGAACGGCGGGCCGGCCCCCTGGGGTCGGCCCGCCGGTCTTGGATCGACGCGCCCCGGGCCTTGGGCCTCGCGGCGCACTGGGGAGCATATTCGGACATGGCCGATTGGAAATTCGATGTGGCCGCAGGAACGACGGCCGCCGACGTGGCCGCGGCGAGCGGGGCCGCCAAGTCGAACGCAATCATGCTGGCGGTCGGCGACGGTGTCGACCGCTATGACCTGCTGCTGCAACTGAAGGCGTTCGAGATGGCGATCGTCGACCTCGACCCCTTCCCGCCGAGCCCGTAACGCCATGGCCTTCAGCCAGGTGGAGCGCGCCAACGCGGCCCTGTCGGCCATCGGTGCGCATCGCATCAGCGCCTTGAGCGAGAACAGCAAGGAGGCGCGGGTCTGCAATGCCCGCTTCGACGCGGTGCGCGACGCGTTGCTGCGCGCGCATCCGTGGAACTTCGCCATGGCCCGGGCATCGCTGCCGGCGCTGAGCGGCACGCCCGTCTGGGGCTGGGCGCGCGCGTTCCAGCTGCCGGCGGACGCCGTGCGCGTCTGGTCGGTGGACGGACTGCGTGATGAGGAATGGACGGTGGAGGGGCGGACCATCCTGGCCGACGCGGGGGCGCCGTTGAACATCCGCTACATCCGGCGGGCCGACAACCCGGCCACCTGGGACGCAGGGTTCGCCGAGGCCTTCAGCGCCCGGCTGGCGGCGGAGATCGCGGCCGACATCGTCGACGAGACGGCAACCACGGAACGCATGTGGGGCCTCTATCGCGACAAGCTGGCCGAAGCCCGGCGCAGCGACGCGCAGGAGGGCTCCGCCGAATGGCACCCCGAGCCCGGCTGGCTGGCGGCGAGGAGTTGAGGCGATGCCGAAAGCCACCCCCATCCTGACCAACTTCACCGCCGGCGAACTGAGCCCGCGCCTGGACGGGCGCGTCGATGTCGCCAAGTACTACAACGGCTGCCGCCGGCTGGAGAACATGATCGTCCTGCCGCATGGCGGGGCCGCACGCCGCGGCGGCACGCGGTATATCGGCGCGGTGCGCGACCACGGGCAGCGGTCGCGGCTGCTGCCGTTCCGGTTTTCCACAACGCAGGCCTATGTCATCGAGGCGGCCGACGGCGCGTTCCGCTTCTTCAAGGACCAGGCGCGCGTGGTCGCCGCGGCCACGGATGCGGCGATCGCCAATGGCGGGTTCGACGCGGACCTGGGCGGCTGGACGGCCGCCAGCGTCACCTGGGCGGCGGGCCGGGCATCGTTCGCCGCCGGCGGGACGTTGAGCCAGCCGGTGACGGTCGGCGACCCGACCGTGCGCCTGGTGCTGGTGTTCGCCGTTACCGGTACCGCGGGCACCGACGAGCTGACGCTGAAGCTGGGCACCAGCGACGGGGGAACGCAGATCGGCAGCGCCGATTTCGGTGTCGGCTGGCATGCCCATGCCTTCGTGCCCGGTGCCGGCAACGCCAGCATCCATGTCCACTTCGCCCGCAAGGGCGGGACGCCCGCCCTTGATGACGTCGCCGTGCTGAATGACGCGCCGGTGGAACTGCCGACGCCCTACACCGCCGCGGAGGTCGCGGCACTGTACTACACCCAGTCGGCCGATGTGCTGTACCTGGCGCATGAGGCGCATCCGCCGCGCAAGCTGCTGCGGCGGGCGCACGACGCGTGGTCGCTGGTGCCCATCGCCTTCACCGACGGGCCGGCCGATTGGGGGGACGGCGACTATCCGGGCGTCGTCGGCTTCTTCGAACAGCGCCTTGTCTGGGCGCGGTCGCCTTCGCACCCGCAGCGGATCTGGTTTTCCAAGTCCGGCGACTATGAGAACCACGGCGTGTCGTCACCGGTGGTCGACGACGACGCGCTGACCTACACGATCGCGTCCGGCCAGGTGAACGCCATCGCCTGGATGTCGCCGGGCAAGGAACTGGCGCTGGGGACGGTGGGGGCGGAGTTCGTGGCCGGCGGCGCCGGCGCCAACGAGGCCATCAGCCCCAACAGCGTGCGCATCGTGCCGGAAACCACGTTCGGCAGCGCATTGCAGATGCCCCTGCGCATCGGCAATGCCGTGCTGTTCGTGCAGGCCGCCGGGCGCAAGCTGCGCGAGATGGTCTACAGCTTCGACGTCGACGGCCATGTCGCCCCGGACCTGACGCTGTGGGCCGAACATATCACCCAGGGCGGCATCGCGCAGATCGCCTTCCAGCAGGAGCCGGACAGCATCATCTGGGCCGTGCGGGCCGACGGGGCGCTGTTGGGCCTGACCTATCAGCGCGACCAGCAGGTAGCCGCCTGGCACCGGCATATCCTGGGCGGCCGGTTTGCCGGCGGGCCGGCCGTCGTCGAAGGGGTGGCGGTCATTCCCGGCGATGGGCGCGACGAGCTGTGGCTGGTGGTCAAGCGCACCGTCGACGGTGCCACCCGCCGCCATATCGAGGTGATGCAGCCGGGGCTGCGGGCGGAGGACGGACAGGCCGATGCCTTCCATGTGGACTGCGGGCTGACGTACAGCGGTGCTGCGGTGAGCGCGGTCTCCGGCCTGGACCACCTGGAGGGCGAGACCGTGGAGGTGCTGGCCGATGGCGGCCGCAGGCCGCCGGCAACGGTGGTTGGGGGACAGGTCGGCATCGATCCGGCGGCCGAAACCATTCATGCCGGGCTGGGCTTCGCCTGGGCGCTGTCGCCCATGCGCATGGAGGCAGCCGCGGCCGCCGGCACGGCGCAGGGGCGGGCCAAGCGCATCGCCCGGGTGACGGTCCGCCTGCACCGGACCCTGGGGATCGAGGTCGGTGCGCCGGGGGAGGCGGGCGACCTGGCCCATTTCCGCACGACCGCAACGCCGATGGGTGCGCCCCCCGCGCTGTATACGGGCGACGTGGACATTGCCTTCCCCAAGGGCTGGGACACCGACGGCATTCTGGAGATCCGCGGCGACGGGCCGTTTCCGGCCACCGTGATCGCGCTGATGCCGGAAGTGCGCACCAGCGGCTGAACCGTCGCCGGACCCGCGCGGCCGATCACCGGCCACACGCCCCATCGCCATCCCGTCATCGACCATCGGGGGAACCCATGACCGTCACCAGCAGCGCCGCCCGTGTCACCTATGCGGGCGACGGCGCCACCGCCACGTTCACCGTGTCCTTTCCGTTTCTGGCCGATGGCCACCTGGTCGTGATCCATCGCAGCGGCGCTGGCGCCGAAACCGTCTGGACCGACGGCGTCGAATACACCGTCAGCGGGGCCGGCGATCCGGCGGGCGGCACCGTCACCGTCGCCGTGGCGCCCGCCGATCATCGCCCGCAGGTGGGCGAAAGCCTGACGATCCTGCGGGCCGTCCCGATGACGCAGGAAATCGACTTCACCGAAGGCGACCCGCTGCCGGCAGCGACGCTGGAAAGCGGCTTCGACAAGGCGGTGATGGTGGACCAGCAGCAGGCCGAGGAGCTGGCGCGCGCCATCAAGCTGCCCCGGACATCGGGCCTGTCGGGGCTGGAGGTGCCGGAACCGCAACCCGCCATGCTGCTGGCCTGGAATGGCGACGCCACCGCCCTGGTCAACGTCGTGCCGGCCGATGTGGACGTCGCAGCGGTGTCGTCGTTCATCCAGTCGCTGCTGGACGATGGCGATGCGGCGACGGCACGGGCAACCCTGGGGGCGCTGGCCGCAGCGGGCGACGGGTCGGCCCTGACCGGCATCGCCCAGGCCGGACCGAACCGGTTGGCGCCGCACGAAGGGCTGACGGTGAAAACCGCGAGCGTGACGACGGTGGACGTCGACGCGGACGCCATCGTCGTCAAGGACGCCGGTGGGCGGCGGCTGCGGCTGGAGGCCGTAGACCTGACCGTCGCCATCACGGCATCGGGCACCAACGGTCTGGACGTCGGAACGGAAGGCGCTGCCCGGTGGTATGCGCTGTGGGTCATCCACGACGGCACGACGGTTGCCGGCCTGCTGTTCGAGAGCTTCAGCGCACCGGCCATGCCGGCGGGCTTCGGCTTCAAGGGCTTGATTGGCGCCGTCTACAACGACGCCGCCGCCAACTTCGTGGAGTTCATCCAGCGGGGGGACTTGGTCGGCATGCAGACGGCCGGCGTTCTGATCGACGGCAGCCAAACAAACTTCACGCCGGTGAGTCTTGCTGCCGCAGTTCCCCCCAATGCGAGAAGCGTGATTCTGAATGGATATGCACGAACGTCGAGCGGAACAGCCAACGTCAATGCAGTCATTGCTCCGGCGGGGACTGGCATCGCAGATATGTATACTGGCGCTGCGATATATAAGGAAAGCACATCAACAAACGGCTTCAGTGCGAGTTTCCCAGAAATGATACTGGCGACATCGCAAGAAGTTTCATACAGAGTCAGCGGCGCCAATGCATTATTGACGTTGGGTGTTGCCGTCTACAAGTATTGATGATCCTCAGATACTAATGGCGCTATCCAATGATGTAGTTTGTGTATTTTCATAGTGGTTGATCTTCTGGAGGCGGTAATGGCAGATCAAGATCTGTTGCGGTCGTTGGGGCAGTTGGAGCAGTCGGTGGCTGACGTTCGGACGCATCTTCAGCGGCATGTCGTTGAGCAGAAGGATGACTTCATGGCAGTTCGGCAGCAGCTGGATTCGTTGACCGAACGTGTGCTGCTGCTGCGAACCGAACATGTCATCGTGCGGGCCGGGGCGAGTACCATCGTCAGAGCGACGTTGTGGCTTGCCGCCGTCGTGGGTGGCGCCGCTGCGGCCTGGGACTGGATTCGCCAGCACGTAAACTTCCAGTGATGCTGATTTGCGGTCGGCCGGAGGTTGTCGCGGGCTGGCGCGCTGGGTGGGCGATGCCTGCTGCCGCTACGGTCGGCTCGCGGCGGCTTGCGGGGCCGCCACAGTGGAACCACATCCAAGCGGTGCAGTAGATTTCCGCGTGGGACTGTCGGGAGACATGGCGGAGACGGGCCGCCGGGAGGGGAAGGCATGGCGCCATTGGTTGGGTTGTTTGCTGCGGCGGCGGTTGCCGGGGCCGGGGCGGCTGTGGGGTGGCGGTTGGTGCGCGATCATCTGCTGCCCGCGGTGTCGGGTGGCAGGCCCAAGGCCCGGCGCGGCGGCGAGGGCGGACAGGTGATCGAGGGCGACTATGTCGACGTGACGGACCGGGGAGCCTCGGCCCGGACGAGGCGTGAGCGGGGAGGGGACTAGCCGTTCCGTACGCCGTCTGGCCGGCGTCATGAGATTGCCCTTGCAATCACAACTGTCGATCACATATAGGCCGCAATTCACGGCTATGCCGTCAGTCGATACGGTGCGGACTCGGGTGGCGACACCTGACGGATATTGACCCGCGCCAATCGACGACAGCCGGCGACGAACATCATGACGAACGAACCCTCACGCAGTCCGGACTGTAAGCCATGCTGCCATTGGTAGGCGTCTTCGCTGCCGCGACGGTGGCCGGATTTGGGGCGACGGTGGGGCACAGGGTCGCGCGGACCGTGGTGTTGCCGCTGGCCGACCGCGGGGCTGCCGAAGTCAAGGACTGGTGGGCGGGGTTGCACCGCCGCGATGGGGCCGCCGCACAGACCGACGGGCCGGACGAACCGGGGTCACAGCCGGACGCCGGTGACGAAGCGCCGTCGGACGTCTAGGCCCGACCCCGCACCCTTGCCGGAAACGCCCGTGATCGAGTTCCGTCCTGCAATGCAGCGTAACTGGTGCGACCAGATCTTGCGCAGTCCGAGAATCCGCAAGAATAACCAAGCAGTTCACTTCTTTGGTCTTGATCGATCCCCGACCAGAGCCCAAGTGATCGTATGAGTGCGGTATTGAACGCACACAACGAAGGATGAATTGATCTATGTCCGACCCCACGACAATGGGCAGCGACGGCCTGGAGAATCCCGCAGTCGTCGCGACCGTGAAGTGGTACAGCGTCAACAAGGGTGTGGGCCTGGTGGCGACCGATGACGGTCGCGGTGACGCTGTCTTGCGCAAGTCGACCCTTCTGCAGGTCGGCGCATCGCGCATCGCCCCCGGCGACGCCTTGAAATGCCGCGTGACCGATGCGGCAACGGGCCGACAGGTCGCCGAGGTGATCTCCATCCGGTCGACCGACGAGTCACGCCCGCTGGGCATCGCCGGGGCAGACCGGCCGCGGCGCGACCGTGCCGTGCGCCAGGCCCGCGAGGCGCATTCCCCGGTGGCCGGGCCAGTGACGACGGGGACGGTGAAATTCTACGATCCCTGGCGCGGCTTCGGCTTCGTCGCGCCGGATGGCGGCGGCCGCGACATCTATGTCGACTACCGCACCTTGCAGGCCGCCCGGCTGCCCGCACTGGAAGACCGCCAGCGGGTGCAGGTCGTCACCCGCAACGGCGCCAAGGGCCCCGTCGCCGTCAAGGTGACGATCGCCTGACACCGGCGCCGCCCCCGGGCGTTGCCCCTGGGCGGCGGGTTCCGCATGACGGTGCCGCCTTGTGTCGCCGGGTCCGCCCGGACGAAGCGGCGCGCATGGTCGACGCCAAGGCTGCCGCCAACCGCAGGCGCAAGGCGCCATGATCCCCAATGCCGCCGGACAAACCCCGCCAGCCCGATCGGGACCGAGGGCGGGCACGGACAGCACCCCCATGGGCGCGATCGCCCCCGCGGTCGCAGGCCCGGGCACCATCCGCACCCCGGGGAGATGAGCGCCATCCACCCGCCGGGCAAGGACCACACCGGCAGCGAGATGTCATCATGCTGTCGGACGAGATGTGGTAGGTACGCCGTTGGCCCCTTGCCAAAGAGACACGGCGGACCATGCCCTTGAGCGAGAGCAGCCGGCGGCGGCGCAACGTCCTGCTGATCACGGCCGACCAGTGGCGCGGCGATTGCCTGGGCGTCGTCGGCCATCCGGCGGCCAGAACGCCCGCGCTGGATGCGCTGGCGGCCGATGGCGTGACCTTCACCCGCCACTATGCGCAGGCGAGCCCCTGCGGGCCTGCGCGGGCCTGCCTGCACACCGGCCGCTACCTGATGAGCCACCGGTCCGTGCGCAACGGCACGCCGCTGGCCGACCGTCACACCAACATGGCGCGCGAGGCCCGCAAGGCGGGGTACGACCCGATCCTGTTCGGCTATACCGACACGACGGCCGACCCGAAGGGGCTGCATCCGGCGGACCCGCGCCTGGCCACCTATGAAGGGGTGCTGCCGGGCTACACCGCCGGGCTGGTCCTGCAGGAAGATCCGCGGCCGTGGCTGGCCCGGCTGGGGGCACAGGGCTTCACCGGGCCGCTGAAGTATCCGGACGTCTACCGGGACAGGCCGGGTTTGCCGGGGACCGCGCTCTACGATGCCGGGCAGAGCGATACGGCCTTCCTGGCGGGGGAGGCGGGGGCCTGGATGGACAGCCATGCCGACCGACCGTGGTTCGTGCATCTGAGCCTGTTGCGGCCGCATCCGCCCTGGGTTGCGCCGCCGCCCTATGACCGCATGGTCGATCCCGAAACGGTGCCGGCGCCGATACGCGCGGCCTCGGCAACGGCGGAGGCGGCACAGCACCCGCTGCTGGCCCACCTGCTGGCAACGGTCGGGCGGGGTGCCTTCTTCGTCGGACAGGAGGGCCCGGTCTCAAGCCTGCCGGACAGCGCGATCCGGGCCGCGCGCGCCACCTATTACGGGCTGATGGCCGAAGTCGACCACCATGTCGGCCGCATCTTCGACGGTCTCAAGGCGACGGGGCAGTTCGACCGCACGCTGATCGTCTTCACCACGGACCACGGCGAGATGCTGGGCGACCACCACCTGTTCGGCAAGGACGGCTATTTCGACCAGGCGTTCCATATCCCGCTGATCGTTCGCGATCCGAGCCCCGAGGCCGACGGGGCGCGGGGACGGCTGGTCGATGACTTCACCGAAACGGTGGACGTCATGCCGACGGTGCTGGATTGGCTGGGCGTCGAGATCCCCGCCGTCGTCGACGGCGTCTCGCTGCGGCCGTTCCTGGCCGGGCAGGACCCTGCCGGCTGGCGCCAGGAGGCGCATTGGGAGTTCGACTTCCGCGATGTCCGCACCCTGGCGGCCGAAAGCGCGCTGGGGCTGACGCCCGACCAGTGCACGCTGGCGGTCCTGCGGGGGCGGCGGTTCAAGTACGTGCATTTCACCGGGCTGCCGCCGCTGCTGTTCGACCTGGCGGAGGACGCTTGCGAACTGGTCGACCGGTCCGGCGACGCGCGCCTGGCGTCGCAGGAACTGGCGTGCACCCGGCGGATGCTGTCGTGGCGCATGGCCCATGCCGACCGGGACTATGCCAACATGTCGGCCGGCGACGGCGGCCTGGTCGAATGGAGGGGGCCGCGCGGCTGACGGGCGGCCGACGGACCGGGGGTCAGCTGGGCAGAATGGCGTAGGCGAGATCGCTGCCTTGCAGGCGTGCGCCGCTGAGATTGGCGGAGCGCAGGTCGGCCCCGTGGAAGTCCGCCCAGGAGAGGTCGGCGTCGCTGAGATTGGCGCCGACGAGCGAGCAATCCGGCAGATGGGCGCGCTTCAGATCCGCACCGTGCAGGTTGGTCGACCAGAAGCGGCCGGACGGCGAACCTTCGGCCGTACGCAACGGGGCGGGGTTGAGCAGGGCGCCCGTCAGGTCCGCGCCGGTGAGATTGGCATAGCTGAGGTTGGCGCCGGCCAGGTCCGCCCCGCGGAGGCTGGCGCCTTCGAGGGTGGCGCCGGCGAGATCCGCCAGCATGAGGTTGGCCCCGTTCAGGATGGTGCGGCTGAGGCGCGCGCCGCGAAGGACGGCGCCGGCCAGGTTGGCGTTGCGCAGGTCCACCTCGCTCAAGTCCACGCCTTCCAGTACGGCACGGCTGCCTTTGCGGCCGAAGCTCTCGATCCAGCGCTCGTGATCGAAGACGGCGTGGTGCAGCTCCCCCGCCATGGTGTCGAGCTGCTTGGCGAAGCGCGCGCCGGTCGTATCGGCCCGGGACAGGTCGCACCGCCACAGGTCGATGCCGATCAGGTCGGCCCCCCGGAAGGAGCAGCCGTCAAGCTGCGCGTCGTCAAGAACCGCACCCACCAGCCTGGCCCCCGAGAAATCCGCCCCGCGCAGGTCGGCGCTGCTGAGATCGGCATTCTGCAGCACGCTGTGGGTCATGTCCGAGTAGCGCAGGTCGACTCGCAGCAGCCGGGCGCCGGTGAGGTCGCTGTCGGCGATGCTGGCATGGGCCAGATGGGCGCCGGTCAGGTTGGCATGGGCGAGGTCCGCCTCGACGATGCGCACACCGCGGCCGTCGGCGGGGGCCGGCAGGATCTTCTCCCCCGGCAGGCTGGCACCCATCAGAGTGCCCGCGCGCAGATCGGCGCGCCGCATCTTCGCCTGGTGGAAATTGGCGCCCGCCAGATGCGCGCCGCGCAGGTCGGCCTCCGACAGGTCGGCCAGCTGCAGGTCGCAGTCGGTGAGGTCGGCCCCGAACAGGTCGGCCTTGCGCAGCCGGCTTTCCGCCAGCCGCGCGGACACAAGGGTGGCGCCCGTCAGCTTGGCGCCGCTCAATTCGCGTCCACCGAGATCGCGGCCGGTCAGGTCGGCGAAGGTGAGGTCGACACGCGCGCCCGAAGCCGCCCCCTCCACCCATTGCCGGTGACGTTCCAGCAGCGCCTCCAGGTCGTCTCCGGCCATCCTCTTACGAACCCTTAACTAAGACCCGTACGTCTTTGGTTAACAAAGACGTTTCCGTGTGCCATACTCTCCCTAAATAATGACCCTAAACCCTTACCAAGTTGTGAAATCTCGATTTTGCGACAAATGTAGAGGGGGAAAAAGCCGGCGGATTGCTGGGCTGGATATCACCCGGGTCACGGACGGTGGTTGTGTAGTTACCGATGGCGAATCATTCCAGAAATGCCCCCGGGCGTTTCCGGATTGTCTCGTTTTCGGCCGCCGAACGGCAAAGAAATGTTGCTGCGGCCAAGTGTCTGTGTGGGTCGATATTTCGTGGAGCCGGCACGAGTACTTTGATAATGATCGAAAACGGTGATCGCTATACGTTCCATCCGGCCGTGTCGCGGGCTTTGACAACGGCAGGAAATTGGAGCATGTGCTGCATTGCACGGCGGTCGCCGGCGCACCGCCGGTCATCCTGGTGGCCCGGTGCCGCCCCGCAAGGGGCGAGAGGGTAGGCATACCGGTTGACATGGCGAGGTGCCCAGCGGCTGATCGAGCTTCGATGCGAGGTGCGATGAAGGATTGATGCGAATCAATGCGGCATAGTTGTGGTTAATCGAGTATTGCCGCGTCCAATCTGTGACCCCCTTTCGCCCTTCTGTGAAAGGGTCCAACGCCAACGAAGTCAAGACCCCGGTCAAACAGGCCGAGGGCGGGTAAATGTGGCCCGAAAGCCAAGATAAAGTTTCAGTCTGTTCGCCCTGTTTGGAACAACTCTGATATTCAGCTTGATTTCTACCTGGTTATGTCAGACAAAAAGGAGAGGCTGACGACTGGGTGTCAGTAGAAACAGGTAGAGAACAAACAAGAATATTGTCGCTAACGCTCTGGCGAGGAGAAGGCGAAATTGGTTAACCGCAGAAAGTTGCTGCAACTCGGCTCGGCCGCTACGGTCGGCTTGATCGCGGCGCCTCGGCTGGTCTTGGCCAACGCAAACAGCCGAATCGTTTCCCTCTTCGACCCCAATCATGGCCAGCTGTTGTCGGCAGAGTACTATGTCGACGGCTGGTATAACCCCGACGTCCTGGCCCAGGTCGACTGGCTGATGCGCGACTGGCGCATCGACGAGACGCGGCGCATCGATCCGGGCCTGCTGGACATCCTCTACACATTGCAGAACGAACTGGGCCGCGGCGAGCCCGTTCATATCATCTCGGGCTATCGGTCCGCGGCGACCAACGCGATGCTGCGGGCGCGCAGCCGCAACGTCGCCCGCAACAGCTATCATATGCGCGGCCAGGCGGCCGATATCCGCATCCCCGGCGTCGGACTGCGTTCGCTGCGGGATCTGGCGCTGGACCTGCAGCAGGGCGGCGTCGGCTACTACCCCTATTCGGATTTCGTCCACGTCGATACCGGCCCGGTTCGGGACTGGTAAGGGCCTGGCGAACGGCCAAGCCCGGTCTGCGCGATCGGGCTTGGCGGTTTGTCGGCACCGCATCCCGATGCCGCCTGCGCAACGGATGCGGCCGCGGGGGCGGTTTGCAGTGCACGTCCGTTGCGGCATTGCCGGTGGGCCGCGGCGGCGGGACATGCCGGCAGGATCGATCCGTATGGGTTTGTGTGCCCTTGCGCAGCGAGTTCGCGGCGGATCGAGTCCGGACAGTCGGGGGTGGTGCCGGTTCGGGCCGCCGCACGACGCGTCCGCAGGATGAGCGGCCAGTAACTTGTTGTTCACCCCCATGTGTCAGAGACGGAAACAGCAACGGAAAAGCCAATATCCAGCGATCGGGGTGCCGGTCAGCGGGATAGATCGTCCGTATCTGCTCTGGCGAGGAGATGTCCAAATTGGTTAACAGAAGAAAGCTGCTTCAAGCCGGCTCGGCGGCGGCTGCCGGATTGCTCGTGGCGCCGCGGCTTGGCTTGGCCACCGTTGACACCCGCGTTCTTTCACTTCTCGACACCCACAACGACCAGGTACTGACGGCGGAGTATTGTACCGATGGCTGGTACAATCCGGACGCGCTGGCGCAGGTCGACTGGCTGATGCGGGACTGGCGCGTCGACGAGACCCACCGCATCGACCCCGGCCTGCTGGACATCATGTATGTGCTGCAAAGGGAACTGGGCGTCGGCCAGCCGATCCATATCATTTCCGGCTACCGGTCCGCGGCGACCAACGCGATGTTGAGGGCGCGCAGCCGCAACGTCGCGCGCAACAGCTATCACCTACGGGGGCAGGCGGCGGATATCCGCATTCCCGGTGTGGGGCTGAGCACGCTGCGCAGCCTGGCCCTCGACCTGCAGGCGGGCGGCGTCGGCTATTATCCGCAGTCGGATTTCGTGCACGTCGACACCGGGCCGGTCCGCGCCTGGTAGCGTGCTGGCGGGCCGCTGCTCTTGCATCGCGGCCCCGTCGCATCGCGGCTTCGTCGTCGGTACCGCTTGGCGTCAGCGACTCATGGCCACTGCCGCCGGTGCGCCGCAATCGCCCAGCGCGGTGAATGGCGGCTGCGGCGGGGCGATGCCGTCCTCGCCCAGAAGATCGACCAGCAGGGCGCGGCTGTCGTAGCCCTGGCCGGTGCGGTCGATCGCTTCCACCGCGATGCCGGTGCCGTCGACGCCGGCCTGGAAGTTGACGTGGATCGGCACCCAGCGCACGGCCGCGACCGACAGGTCGCCTTCCGGGCTTTCGGCCAGGCTCAACAGCAGAATGAGCGACGAGCGGCGGTTGAGCGTGCGCTGGTTGCTGACGAAGTTGCCGAGGGAATAGGCGATGAAGCGCTCGCGCCCGTCGCTGCTGCGGTATCGCTCGAACGGCTGGACGACATGGGGATGGTTGCCGATCACGGCGGTCGCCCCGGCTTCGATCGCCTGATGCGCCAGCTCGCGCTGCCGCGACAGCGGGTTGTGCGTGTATTCCTCGCCCCAATGGGGCGTGAAGATCACCGCGTCGATATCGGGCCGCGTGCTGAGCCGCGTGATTTCATCCAGGATCAGGTCCCGGTGCTCGTAGCACATCAGCACCTGGCGATCGCGGTCTTCGATGCCGTTGGTGCCGTAGGTGCAGGCGAGCCAGGCAATACGGTAGTCGCCCGTCTCGGTGATCGCGTGCCAGTCATCGGCCGTCTCGGTGCGCATGCGCGTGCCGGTATGGGCGATGCCGGCGGCCCGCAGCTGTTCAATCGTCCGGTCGATGCCGATCGCGTACCGGTCGAGCGAGTGATTGTTGGCCGTGGAGACGATGTCGACGCCCGCCTGCGCCAGGGCAGGAATGACTGCCGGCGGGTAGTTGAACATCGGATAGCCGCTGTAGACATAGCCGTCGAAGCCGTCGACGGGGTGGTCCACCAGGGTGCCGTCGACGGCGACGCCGGGGGCGACGGGGCCTTCCAGGTTGGCGTAGGTGACATGGGCGGCCCGCAGCAGGTCCGCCACCGGGCGCCAGAGGCCGGCGAAACCGTCGGGCTGGCTCATCGCCGTGCGCTGGACGACATCGTGCAGCAGAACGTCGCCGACAGCGGCAACGATGACCTCGGTATTCGGCAGGACGGGGTTGTCGAAGCTCAACATCGTCGATCCTTCCGGCGCTATGCAGGCACTCGCGAGGACGGCTCGCGGAGGTGCAGCGATGGTCGGGACCGCGGGTGGGTCGGGCAACGCGGAAGGGGGATCGCCGGTCGTTGCGCAGGCCGACAGGGCAACCAGGGCGGCAAAGGCGAGACCAGGGCGAAATGGCACGGCACGAGCCCACTCCGACGGCGAGGGCAGTCGGCAGAGTTGTCTAACAGTGTGCCAAAAATCCCTCACGAATCGAAATCAATTCGGTGTTGCGCCAAGCCATGCACAATGTGTGTTCGCAGGTGCGAAAGCATTGCCGCTACTGCGCCGGTCTATAGGCGACACAATCGATCTCTATCTTGCAGTCGACCATCAGGCTTGCCTGGACACAGGCGCGCGCGGGTGGATGGTCGCCGAAGTATTCCTTGTAGATCGCGTTGAAGGTCCAGAAATCCCGCGGATCGTCCAGCCATACGCCGATGCGGACGACGTTCTCCACCCCGTATCCCGCTTCGTGAAGAATGCCGATGAGATTCTGGATCGCCTTGCGCGTTTGCGGGATGATGCCGCCGGCGACGATCTCCCCGTCTTCCATGGGCACCTGGCCGGAGACGTAGAGCCAGCCGTCGGCCTCCACGGCGCGCGCGAACGGCAGGGTGCGGCCGCCCGGGCCCGCTTCACCGATGCCGTGTCTCTTGATCGCCATTGCCTGCTCCCTTGGCGGTGTCCCGAAACCCGGGTGAACCCATGCTCACGTCAATCGACACGCCCGCCGTCATCGTCGACCTGGATGTGGCCGAGCGCAATATCGCGCGGTTCCAGGATCACTGCACGCGCCATGGCCTGGGGCTGCGCCCGCACATCAAGACCCACAAGCTGCCGCAGCTGGCAGCGAGGCAGATGACCGCCGGCGCCGTCGGCATCACTTGCCAGAAAATCGGCGAGGCCGAGGTCATGGCCCAAGCGGGGATGACGGATATCTTCATCACCTACAACATCGTGGGCGAGGCAAAGATGGCGCGGTTGCGCAGGCTGGCGCGGGGCTGCCGGCTGAGCGTCGTCGCGGACAACGATGCGGTGGTGATCGGCCTGTCGTCCGGCTTCGCGGACGAACCGCGGCCGCTGGAGGTGCTGATCGAGTGCGACACCGGGGCGGGGCGGTGCGGCGTGCAGACACCGGGGGAAGCCCTGGCGCTGGCGCGCACGATTGCCGCGGGGCCGGGTTTGCGCTTCGGCGGGCTGATGACCTACCGTCCCAGCGGCGATCAGGCCGAGGTCGACCGCTGGCTGATCGAGGCGAGGGAGGCGCTGCGAGGCGAAGGCCTGGCGTGCCCCCGCATCAGCACCGGCGGCAGCCCCAACATGTGGCACTGCCAGACGGTGACGGCCGCCACGGAGCACCGCGCGGGCGTCTATGTCTATAACGACCGCATGCAGTTGCGTGCAGGCGCCTGCACGGTGGAGGACTGCGCATTGTCGGTGCTGGCGACCGTCGTCAGCCGGCCGACGGCAACGCGGGCGGTGTTGGATGCGGGATCGAAGGTGCTGACGTCGGACCAGTTCGGCCTGGACGGCTTCGGCCTGGTTGCCGACCATCCGGAGGCCCGTGTGGCCGGGTTGAGCGAGGAGCATGGCGTGCTGGACCTGTCCGCCACATCCTGGCGCCCGCAGGTGGGCGACCGGGTCCGCGTCATCCCCAACCACGCCTGCGTCGTGTCCAACATGGTCGACAGCGTCTGGGCGGTGCGGGGGACCGATGTGGAGGGAGCCTTGCCGGTGGCGGCGCGCGGCTGTGTGGCGTAGGGCCGGCCGCACCTGATCCCGCCGGGTCCGATCAGGTCTGTCCACCCAGGGCAGCGGCGGCCGGCTGATCGACCAGCCCGTCGATGAACCAGTTCGGGTAGACCGGCGCCAGCGGCGTCGTGGCGTCGAGTTCGGCGATCTCCGCGGCGGTCAGGGTCACATCGGCGGCGCCCAGATTGTCGTCCAGCTGGTGCGCCTTGCTGGCGCCGAGCAGGATGCTGGTCACGCCCGGGCGGGCGAGCAGCCAGGCGAGCGCCACCTGGGCCACGCTGGCGCCGTGGGCGTCGGCGATCGGGCGCAGCCTGTCGACCAGACGAAACCCCTGTTCCTTGTCGAAGGGCAGGATGTCGAAGCCGGAATAGCGGTTGGCGGGGTCGGACAGGCTTTCGCGCGTGTATTTTCCGCTGAGGAAGCCCGCGGCCAGCGGGCTCCACACCACCAGTCCCAGGCCATAGCGGCGCATCATCGGAATGACGTCGCGCTCCACATCGCGGCCCAGCAGCGAATAGTACATCTGTGCGTGGGTGAAGGGCGCGAGGTTGCCCGCCTTCTGGATCTCCAGCGCCGCTGCCACCTTCCAGGCCGACCAGTTCGAAACGCCGAGATAGCGCACCTTGCCGGCGCGCACGACGGCGTCGAGGGCCTCGAGCGTTTCCTCCATGGGCGTGTGCGGGTCTTCGCGGTGGGCGATGTAGACATCGATCCAGTCGGTGCCCAGGCGCTTCAGGCTCTGGTCCACCGACCACAGGATGTGCCGGCGCGACAGGCCCGTCTGCGTCAGCGGATCGCCGGTCCGGAAACCGACCTTGGTGGCGATCACGACCCGATCGCGCCTGGACCGCAGGGCGGCCCCCAGAAGGGTTTCCGATTCCCCGCCGGCATAGGCGTCGGCCGTGTCGAAGAAATTGATGCCGGCATCCAGCGCGCGGCCCACCAGCGTGTCCGCCAGGCCTGCATCCACCTTGAAGACGCTGGCCAGGTCGGTGTTGCCGGCGGTGAAGGTCATGGCGCCGAAGGCGAGGCGCGAGACGATGAGACCGGTATTGCCGAGTGTGGCGTACTGCATCTGGCGCTCCCCGTGCATTGGGCTGGGAAGTCTACGCCATTTCGTCGGTCAGGGTATCAAATCGGCAACCGGAACCTTGCGCAGTCCAGCGGCAGGATGGCCTAGCCGCCCGTGGCGGCGGGCCTGCCGCCGGAGCCGCTTCGCCTGAGCGGCCCGGGGCCCATCCTGCTGGTTCCGGCGCGGACGCGGGTCCCCCGCGGGGGCAGTGCGCCGCATCCGCTGCCGGACAGGTGCGGCTACTGCTCGGCGACGATCTGATCCCTGGCGACGCCGAGGAGCTTCACCATTTCGCTGCGGATTTCCGCATCACTGACGGCCACGTTCTTGTCGGCGAAGTCCGCCACCAGTTTGCGCACGACATCCTCGTCGCCGGGTTCGTCGAAGTCGGCATGGACCACCTCCTTGGCATAGGCCTGCGCCTCCTCACCGGCCAGCCCCAGCTTGTCGGCGGCCCAGAGCCCCAGCAACCGGTTGCGCCGTGCCGTTGTCTTGAATTCAAGCTGCGCGTCCTTGAGGTGGCGGTCTTCGTGATGCTTGCCCGGGTTGCCCGAAGGGGTCATTGCACTCTCCTGTTTGTTGCCCTGTCGTTGACGATTGCCGTGGGGTCCGCCGGATCGGCGAGGCGGGCCGGTCGGTGGCCGGCCCTGGGGTTGCATTCCATCGTATATGGGGAAATTAGAGCCGAGAAAACAGGCTCCCCCCGCCGCGGCACGATGGCGGCACCGAAAGCCGCCGACGCGGCCTTCGGTCAGAACTGGCTGTCGGCCAGCGATACGACGGCGTGGTGGCCTGCCGTCACCGGCACGATCAGTCCCTGCGCCTGGGCCAGGAAATGGTCGGCGTAGAAGCGGGCCGTCGCCAGCTTGCCGGCGAGGAACCCGGTGACGGTGCCGCCATCGGCGATCATCGACGCCGCCTCCGCCGCCGCGCGGGCCATCATGTAGCCGCCGGCCACCATCCCGAACATCTTCAGATAGGGACCGGCAGCGGCTGCCGCCGCGACGGGGTTGGAGGGCACCGTCGCCGCCACCCATTGCGTCGCCTCGCGCAGGGCATTCACGCCGGCGGCAAGGCGCAGGCGGATGACGGCGATATCGTCCCCCGACTGCCGGCTGAGCGGCATGTCGAAATCGGCCATGGTCTCGATGAAACCGAGCGCCGCCGCGCCATCGTCGCGGCCCACCTTGCGGAAGACCAGGTCGGCCGCCTGGATGCCGTTGGTCCCTTCGTAGATCGGGCAGATACGGGCGTCGCGCAGGTGCTGGGCGGCGCCCGTTTCCTCCACGAAGCCCATGCCGCCATGCACCTGGATGCCGGTCGACGCGACCTCGCAGCCGAGGTCGGTACACCAGGCCTTGACCACCGGCGTCAGAAGGTCGGCCAAGGCCCTGGCGTCGGCCCGGGCGGCTTCGGTCGGCGCCCTCTTGGCAAGGTCGAGCTGCCAGGCGGCGAAGTAGGTGAGGGCGCGTGCGGCCTCCGTCGATGCCTTCATCGTCAGCAGCATGCGCCTGACGTCGGGATGCCCGATGATCGGGCCGGGTTCGCCGCCATCCTGGCCGACGGACTGGCCCTGGACCCTCTCGAATGCGTAGGTCCGCGCCTGCTGATAGGCGCGGTCGGCGATGGCCACGCCTTCCAGGCCGACGCTGAGGCGGGCGTTGTTCATCATGGTGAACATGGCGGCCAGGCCGCGGTTTTCCTGCCCGACCAGATAGCCGACGGCGCCGTCGTCGTCGCCGAAGGACATGACGCAGGTGGGGCTGGCATGGATGCCCAGCTTGTGTTCGACGGACACGCAGCGGACATCGTTGCGCGGCCCGGGCTCGCCGTCTTCACCGACCATGAATTTTGGTACCAGGAACAGGCTGATGCCCCTGGTTCCCGGCGGCGCGTCGGGCAGGCGCGCCAGGGTCATGTGGACGATATTCGTGGCCAGGTCATGTTCGCCATAGGTGATGAAGATCTTCTGGCCGCGGATGCGGTAGCTGCCGTCGGGCTGCGGTTCCGCCCGGCAGCGCACGGCCGACAGGTCCGAGCCCGCCTGCGGCTCGGTCAGGTTCATCGTCCCTGTCCATTCGCCCGAGATCAGTTTCGGCAGGTAGGCCGCTTTCTGCTCCGGCGTGCCGTGGGACTGCAGCAGCTCCACCGCCCCCTGGTTCAAGAGCGGGCAAAGGCCGAAGGACAGGTTCGCCGCCTGCCACATCTCCTGCACCGCGAATGCCACCGCCCAGGGCAGGCCCTGGCCGCCGTAGTCCGGGTCGAAGGGCAGGCCGTTCCAGCCACCATCCCGATACTGGTCATAGGCAGCCCTGAAACCGGTCGGCATGCGCACGACGCCGTTTTCGTAGCGGCAGCGCTCGCGGTCCCCGACCTGGTTCAGGGGTGCCAGCACTTCGCCCGCCAGCTTGGCGGCTTCTTCCAGCACCGCATCCACCAGGTCGGCCGAGACGTCTTCGTAGCCGGGCAGGGCGGCGATGCGGTCGAGGCCGACAATCCGATCGAGCACGAACCGCATATCCTCAACGGGGGCGGCGTAGTCGGTCATGGCGAGGGTTCCCGTGTAGCCTGGCAGGGGCACGCGACATCGGCAGGCGGATAGTGCACTGAGACCCGCTGTCTTTCCAGTACCGGGCGCCGATAGCCGTCATGCTGCCGGCGTATGCGGCGGGCAGAGGCACCGGCGCCGGACGGGACACCGACGCACACGCCAAAAGGCCCCGTCCCGATGGAGGGGACGGGGCCTGCCCCCAGCCGACCGCCGGTACCGCGGCCTGCGTCAGGTCATGCCGCGGCGGCGGGCTGCGGGACGGTCGCGCTATCCGAGCCCCAGCCGGGCGCGCAGGGTCGCCAGGTCTTCGGCCAGCGAATTGACCTTGGCGGACAGCACCGTGCGATCGGCGTCGGTCAGCTCCAGATAGGAAACATAGCCCCCGTCGGCGGTCTCGTATTGCGCCAGGATGTCGTCGACGGCCTGGAAGTTCGCCTCGACCTGGGCCACGAACGCGGGATCATCGTCTTCGATCAGGGGGCGCATCAGGTCGAAGATCACCTTCGATCCGGCGAAGTTGGCCTCGAAGTCCCACAGGTCGGTGTGGCTGTAGCGATCTTCCTCGCCGGAGATCTTGGTGGCCGCCACTTCCTCCATGAGGACGGCGGCTCCACCGACGACCACCTCGGGCGGGAAGGTCAGCGCGTTGATCCGGTTGTTGAGGTCGATGACGTCGGCCATCAGCTTGTCGGCGTAGTCCTCCAGCCCCTCGGTCGTTCCCTCTACCCAGAGCCCGTACTCGATGCGATGGAACCCGACGAAGGCTGGATCCTCCTCGGCGTGTTCGTAGTCGTCGGCCCGTGCATCAATGGCGACGTCCAGGTCGGAGAAGAGTTCGGCGATGGGTTCGACCGCCTCGTAGCTGGTGCGCGTCGGCGCAAACAGCGCCTTGGCCCCTTCCAGGTCGCCGGTCTTGATGGCCTCCACGAACGCGCGGGTGTTGGCGACCAGCTCGGCCGTGTTCTCGGCCACGTAGATCTTGTACTGGGCCAGCGGGCCGACGAGGTCCAGCGTGGCGTCCTGGGCCGACGCGGCACCTGTCAGGGCTGTCGTACCCAACGCGAAGGCAAGCGCGCCGGCAGACAGGATACGGGACAACGTCATTGCAGAAGGCTCCTTTGTTGCACTTCAGGTGGGGGGTGTCGGTGTCGATCGGACGGCCTCGACCAGCGACCGGCCCAGATAGTCGCCGGCGTCGCGCACGCCCGGCAGGACGACGAAGTAGCCGCCGCCGACCGGCTTGATGTATTCCTCCAGCGGCTCGCCATTCAGCCGGGTCTGGACGGCGATGAACCCCTTCTCGAGGTCCGCCTGGTAGGTGATGAAGAGAAGGCCCTGATCGAGCTGGCCCGCCCGGGTGACGCCGTTGGAGTAGTTGAACGGCCGGCGCAGCATCAGGTTTTCCCGCGATTGCGGCGTGCGCGGATTGGCCAGCCGGATATGGGCGTCCAGCGGCGTTACCGTGCCGGCGGGATCCCTCGTGTAATCGGGAACATCGCTTTCCGTTTCGCCGTCGAACGGGGCGCCGCTGGCCTTGCGGCGGCCGAAGATGGCTTCCTGTTCGCTCAGCGGCGTGCGGTCCCAGCGTTCCACGAAGTTGCGGATGATGCGCACGGCCTGATAGGTGCCGCCGTGCACCCATGACGGCTCGTCATTGCGGCCGTCGATCCAGACGATGTCGGCCATCAGACCGGCATCGTTGGAATCGGGGTTGGCCGAACCGTCGCGAAAGCCCAGGAAGTTGCGGGCGCTTTCCGTCGTGCCGTCCGGATTGGGCGGAATGACCGGGACGTCGCCTTCCTGCACCCAGCGCAGCACCAGGAACCCCGCAAGGGTCTTCATGATGTCGCGCAGCGCGTGGATGTTGGTGTCCTGCAGGTTGGCGCAGAATTGCAGCGACATGTCCCCGTGGCACAGCTCGCGGTCCAGGGCGTCGTTGGGAAACTGCGTCATGCGCTGCAACCGCCGCGGCATGTGGGGCAGCAGCCAGGGCAGGCGTTCGAACAGCGACGCACCCAGCCCGACGGTCACGGTGAGGTTGTCCGGCGGGATCACCGGGCCGAGGATGCCGGAATCGCTTGGCGGCAGCCTGGGGTCGAGCTCCGGCGGGATTCCCCCGCGGGTCAGGAAGGCGAGGCGCTGGGTGAGGGTGCGGAACATCCTCTCCAGCTCGTCGGGTGTCCCGGCGACCACGTCGCAGGCGGCGACGATGCCGTTGGCAGGCCTGGGCGTCACGATGCCGGCCTGGTGCGGGCCGTAGAACGGCACGCTTTCGGCCGCGTCGGCGTGTCCGGTGGGCGCATCGGCAACCTGCCGGCCGGCGGCGTCTTCGTCGGCCCAGCCGGGCCGGCCGGCGACGGCCAGTGCGCCGCCCGCACCGCCCAGCCCCGCAAGCAGCTGGCGGCGGCCCGTCATCGGACATCCGAAGGCCTGACGGGTCGGCCGCGGGTCAGACGTGTCCGCCATGTCAGCTGACCCCGATGACCGAATGCAACCGGTCCAACGTTTCGGCCAGCCGGCCGAACGCTTCGGCGAGGGCGGAACGCGCGGCGTCGTCGACGCTTTCGTAGGAAGGAAAGCCGTCGTCGCCGCCCAATTCGGCAAGGCGGGCGTCCACGGCGTCCAGCCTGTCGGCGATCTCGGCCTCCAATTCGGGATCGACGGGGGCAACGACCGACCGCAGAAGGCCCGCGACCTTGCGGATGCCGTCCAGATTGGCGGCGATGTCGGCCAGGTCGGTGCGGGCGTAGTGGTTCTCGCCAGTCGCGATCCGGCCTTGCGCCAGCTGTGCTGCCATGTCCCGCGGGATGGCGATCAGCAGGGTCGGGTCCAGCGCAAACGCACCCAGGCGGTCCTTCAGCGCTGTCATATCGGCCACCAGCCGTTCGGCGACCGGTCCCAGCCCGTCCGTCGTGTTCTCGGCAAACAGCCCGTATTCGATGCGATGGAAACCGATGAAGGCGGGATCGTCTTCGCGGCCTTCCAGGTAGTCGGCGACCGGGTCGATGGCGTTCGCCAGGTCGGACAGCCGCACGGCCATCGGCTCCAGGCGCATGTAGGGCTCACGGGCCAGTGACCACAGCCTGCGTGCCGTCTCCAGGTCGCCGGCTGCGATGGCCTGGGCCAGGTCCGCCGCGGCGTCGACGGCGGCAGTACCTTGCAGAACCAGATAGACCTTGTATTCCGACAGCGGGCCAAGGAAGTGGCGCAGGCCGACGGTCGCGGCCGCCGCGCGCGATTCCTCGGACTCGGTCACGTGCAGCACACCGCGCGGATTGGACAGAAGCCCGCAGGTGATCGCGTAGTCGCCGGGCGCAAGCTGGGCCGACAGCGTCTGCCTGAAGCCGGGGGCGATGTTCTCGCGTTCGGCGACCACCATGACGCCGTCCAGGATCTCCCACTCGATCGGCCGGTCCGACGCATTGACGATCTCGAAGCTGCGCCGGCCGCCGGGAACCGTGATCTCGTTGGGATCGCACGCGCGGGCCGAAACCGAGACGCGAACAAGGTCGGCCGTCTGGCCGCTGCCGTCGCGCTGCTGGGTGGCAAGGTAGAACGCTGCACCGGCGGCGATGGCCAGGACGGCGGCACCGGCCACCGCACCGTAGATCAGCCGGCCGGGCCGGCCGGCGGCGGCTTTGCGATCAGGCGCTGACATTGGGCTGCTCCGCGGACGCGTCGGCCGACAGGGCCGGTCCGCTGTCGGGACGGGAGATGGCCGGGCGCAGGAAGAGCGCGAGGCTGGTGATAAGGAAGGCCAGATAGACAAGCGCTTCCCCCACCGTCGGGCTTTCCTGATAGCCGAACAGGCCGGACAGAATGGTGCCGATGGGGCCGGAGACGGGCAGCACCCGGCTGAGGTCGTAGGCGGGCGCCTGCAGCCCGTTCCACAGGCCGGCTTCGTGCAGGTTGCCGAGGGCGCCGGCCAGGATGCCGGCCGCAACCAGAAGGATGACCACACCGGTCGCCCGGAAGAAGCGCCGCAGGTTCAGCCGCAATCCGCCGGCGTAGATCGCCAGCCCGACCACGACGGACACGAGGATGCCGGCCAGCGCCGCCAATGGCGCCGCGGGACCGGTGCTCTGCTGGAAGATCGCCAGCAGGAAGAAGATCGATTCCAGCCCTTCGCGCGCGACCGCAAAGAACACCATGCCGACCAGCGCCCAGCCCGCGCCGGAGGACGCCGTGAAGGCGCCGTCGAGGGATTGGTGCAGCGTCTGCCTGATCGAGTGTGCGGCCCGGCGCATCCAGAACACCATGGTGGTCAGGACGACGACGGCGACGAACCCGACCGCCGCCTCAAAAAGCTCCTGCGCCTTCTGGGGGAAGTCCGCGCTGACCGATTGCAGGACGGCACCGACGAACAGCGACATCGCCACGGCCAGCAAGACACCGATCCAGACGGCCGGCATCCAGGCCGACCGACCGGTCTGGCGCAGATAGGTGGCGATGATGCCGGTGATCAGCGCGGCCTCGATGCCTTCGCGCAGCATGATGAGAAACGGGGCAAGGATCATCGGCTATGGCGTCCGGGCGGCGGAGGCGTCGGGGCCGGAAGGGCGGAGGGCCTGGCAGGTTGCCATGGGGTCGTACCGCCCATCGGGGATCGGCTCCCGGATGTCTTCCCGCTGAATGCTGCGGCGTCCTTGCCGCCCCGACGGGATCGCCCCTTGGGGGGGTGCATCCAACGGGCGACGCGGCATGGATGCAAATGATAATGATCCGCAATTGCAGTTACTGCAATGAAAAACTCGCCCCCCGCACGGTGATCGTCGGGTTGCCGACATGCAGGCACCCGGGCAAGACGCCAACCCCAGGACCGGGCGTTGCCGGATGGGGCAGGGATGCCGCGTCAGGCTGGCGGAGGCTGAATCCGGATGAGGCTATCGGTTCGCCGATTGCCAGCAGGGTTGGTGGCGTCCAGACTGCCGGCCGAGTCGTCATCCGGGTGAGTGGCGGGACAGGATCCGCAAGGGAGGTCCGATCATGCGGCACAGCACAGCCATGGGCAGGAAATCATGGCGCCATCTCAGCGCAGCTTGCGCGGCGGTGGCGCTGGCGATTGCGGGAGCGCCGGCTGCGGCGACGGAGGTTCCGCCGCCGCAGATCCCGTCGGCCTATCCGTTCGAGGACCACTACGTCGAGGTCCTGGGCGCGCGCATGCACTATGTCGACGAGGGCGAGGGGCCGGTCATCCTGATGCTCCACGGCAATCCGACCTGGAGCTATATCTGGCGCAACGTCATCCCGTATCTGACGCCGCAGGCGCGGGTGATCGCCGTCGACAATATCGGCTTCGGCCGGTCCGACAAGCCGGACATCGACTACACCTTTGCCGACCAGAGCCGTTATATCGACGGCTTCATCGAGGCGATGGGCCTGACCGACATCACCCTGGTCGTGCATGACTGGGGCTCGGCCCTGGGCCTGCACTATGCGGCCCGGCACGAGGACAATGTGCGCGGTGTCGCGTTCATGGAGGCGATCGTGGCGCCGGCGATGCCGACCTCGTACGCGACGCTGCCGCCGCAATGGGCCGACTTCTTCAGGGCGATGCGCGACCCGGCCTCGGGGCACGAGTTCGTCGTCGTGCAGAACGGCTTCGTCAATCAGGTCATCCCCGGCAACGTCGTGCGCGAGCTGACGGACGCGGAGATGGACTTCTACCGCGAGCCCTTTCCGACGGAGGACACCCGCGTGCCGGCCCTGGTCTGGCCCAACCAGATCCCGATCGATGGCGAGCCCGCCGATGTCGTTGCCGTGGTCGAGGCCTACAATGCCTGGCTGGCGCAAACGGACGTGCCGAAGCTGCATCTCTATGCGTCGCCGGGGGCGCTGAACCCGCCGATGGTGGCGGAATGGCTGGCCGCCAATGTGCCCAATATCGAAACGGCGTTCATCGGCCAGGGCCTGCACTATGTGCAGGAGGACCAGCCCGAAGCGATCGGCCGCGCCATCGCCGACTGGTTCCGCCGCCTGCCGGACTGAACGGGGCGGCGGCGCCCATGCGCCACGCCGATCCTTTGGGGGCCGCGCCTGCGGCCCCCTTTTTCGTCACGTCCGGCCGGATTACCCGGTCTTGGCGGATAGACCGGTGCGCTGGAGGATGAAGCCGGCGATCGCCGCCACGTCGTCGATATCGAAACGCGGCAGCGACGACTGCGGGACCGGCTGGTCGGTGGCGAGGGCGACGATGTGCGGGTCGTCGGGATAGAGCAAGCGTTCGCCGGTTTCCGACCGCCATACCTCCAGCTTGTCGTGGGCGTGCGCCTTGAAGCCCTCGATGATCACCAGATCCACCGGCGACATCCTGGCCAGGAGGGTGTCCATGTCCGGTTCCGGCTCGCGGCGCAGTTCGTGCATCAAGGCCCATCGGCGGCCGGACGCCACCAGCACTTCCGTCGCGCCGGCTTCGCGGTGGCGATGGCTGTCCTTGCCCGGCTTGTCGACGTCGAATTTGTGGTGCGCGTGCTTGAGGGTCGACACGGTCAGGCCGCGCGCCGTCAGTTCGGGGATCAGGCGGACCAGCAGGGTCGTCTTGCCGCTGCCGCTCCATCCGGCCAGGCCGAAGACCTTCATCGCTCTCTCACCACCGGTTCGACCCTTTCATCACGCCGCCCACCAGACTACTGCGCGGACGCATCGGCAACATCGCGGGAATTCAGCTGCAGATAGCGCAGGACCAGCCGGTACTGCTCCGGGGTGATGCTGGTGCGGTCGCGCATGGCCTGCATCTGGCCCATCCACTGGTTGGCGGGGAATTCGTTCGTATTGTGCGGCGTATGGCAGACGCCGCAGCCGTTCCGGTAGGTCTGGTCGGCATAGGACCACAGGGCATCGCCGTCGCCCGTCAGGCGGGCACGGGGAATCCAGCCCTCCAGCGTCGTCGCCGTCCAGTTGATGCCCGTCGCGGGATCCAGCTCGGTTGCGCCATGGTCCACCGCCGCCTGGGCGTCGGCCTGCATCGAGGTGTTGATGATGCGCTTGCCGGCCAGGGCGTACATCACCTGTGCCGCCCCTTCCTGTTCGAAGCCGGTAAGGCGGACATGGACCATGTCGCCGTCGGCGCCGAGGACGGCCACATCGGTCCCGGGCAACACCTGGGCGGCCGGCGGGGCCGCCGGATCGGCCGACAGGGCGAGGGGCGCGGTCTCCGTCACATACATGACGTCGGCAAGATCACCTTCGGGCGCCGACAGGGCTGCCAGGGCGGCCGCCTGCTCGGCTGCCGCCGCCGCCTCCATATCGGGCAGGGCATGGACCAGACCGCGATGGCAGGTGATGCAGTTGCCGCCGTCCTCATGGGCCAGCGGTTCCATCTGCTCGCGCGCCGCATCCGTCTGCCGGGCGAAGTCGAAGGCCGCGGGGACATGGCAGGTCCGGCATTCGCGGCTGTTGCTCTCCTCCATCTCCGCCCACACCTGGCGGGCGAGGCGCAGGCGGTTCTCCTCGAACTGCTCGGGCGTTTCGATGGTGCCGTCGTAGTGCCGCCACAGCTCGACCAGCGCGTGTGCATGGTCGACGACGGACGGCCAGAAAGGCTCCGGCACATGGCAGTCGGCGCAGACCGCACGCACGCCCGATGGGCTGGAGTAGTGGGCGCTCTGCATGTACTCCTCCACCACCGGCGCCAGCTCGTGGCAGGACGTACAGTACTCCAGCGTCGTCGTGTAGTGCAGGAAGGTGCGGGTGCCCCACCAGCCGCCGACGCCGATCACCACGCCGGCAATCAATACAACCCCGAATGATAGTGACGTCGGGGCCCAGAACCGCCGCCATACAACTCCTAATCGGCGAAACATGCGGATTTTTCCTAGCGCGTTGCGGATTAACCAAGTGTATAGATGTATTGCATGGAGGTCGAAGGACTTTGCCTGCTTGGTGACTATGCGTAATTGACATGGATCAATGATGTGTTGTTGCCGTTAGTTTACCGAAAGATGAGCGATATTATCGCGGACGCCATCACTACCTTTAGTCCTCTATCGTATCGAGTGACTGCGACTGTGTGTTGTGGGGCGTCTGCGACTGTGGAGGCGAAGGACCTGCCGCACGAAGGCATCACGATCGCGATGACGCCGGCCCTGCGGGAACGCAGCCGGCTGTATGGCTGGCTTGCGCGCCTGTTCCTGGCCGAACCGACGCAGAGCGATGTCCTTTCCTATCGCTCGGGCGAGGGGCGCCGGGTGCTGGAGGCATTGCAGGACGACCCCGCGCTGGGGCCGGGGGCGGCGGCGATGGGGCAGAGCCTCGACCGCGCGGCCGCGCGCGGTCAGCCGGCCGTGGCGCTGGCCGGCGCCTATGGCCGCCTGTTCCACGGCTTCGGCGGGCGCCGATCGGTACCCCCCTATCAATCGGTGCATGAGGGCGACAGTGCGGCCACCCACGGCGCCGCCTGGCGGCGGATGCGTGCGCTGCTGGACGAACTGGGCCTGGCCAAGCCCGACGGCGTCAGCGAGCCGGAGGACCATATCGGCATCCAGCTTGCCGTCATGGCGCACCTGTGCGACGGCGCCGCCCGGGCGGCGGAGGACGGCGACGGCGCCGCCTGGACCCGGGCGATCGAGCGGCAGCGCCGGTTCCTTGCCGATCACCTGCTGGCGTGGGGGCCGGACTTCTGTGCCGCCTGCATCGCCAACGACGAAGACGGTTTCTATGCCGGGGCTGCCCGAATCCTGGCCGCCCTGCTGGTGGACGAACAGGGCAGCGCCGGGATGCCGGTACGGCCCCTGTGAAGCGATAACGCGTGAGGAGAAGGGAGTAGGCCATGGGCTCGATCAGACATCTGGGAATGGCGGCCGTCGTTCCGCGGCGGACCTTCCTGAAGGGCAGCGCTGCCGCGGCACTCGGCACGCTGGCCGGACCATCGCTGCTGGCCCACGCCGCGACGCGCGGGCCGATCCTGGACGTGCTGCAGGCGCAGCAGGGGTCGCACTGGGGGCCGTTCGTCGGCCGCGTCGAAGGCGGGCGCTTCGTCCAGGCGATTCCCAACCCCGAGGATCCGTTCCCGTCGTCGCTGACCCAGGCGCTGCCGGATTCCGTCTATTCGCCGGCGCGGGTGAAATACCCGATGGTGCGCGAAGGCTTCCTGAACGGCGGGGCCGGCGCCAACCCGGAGGAGCGCGGGCGCGGCAACTTCGTGCGCGTGAGCTGGGACGAGGCGCTGGACCTGGTCGCCGGCGAGATCCAGCGGGTCAAGGACACGTACGGCAACGAAGGGTTCTTCACCGGATCCTACGGCTGGAAGAGCGTCGGCCGGCTGCACAACTGCCATACGGTGATGCAGCGGCTGTTCAACCTGATCGGCGGCTCCGTCATCCATTCCGGCGACTATTCCACCGGCGCCTCGCAGGTGATCATGCCGCATGTCGTCGGCAGCCTGGAGGTCTACGAGCAGCAGACCGTCTGGCCGGTGATCCTGGAGAATACTCAGCTGGTGGTGGTCTGGGGCGCGGACCCGCTGAACACCAACAAGATCGACTGGGTGATGTGCGACCACGGCGGCATCGAAGGCTTCCGCCAGTTGAAGGAAGCCGGCATCCCCGTCATCTGCATCGACCCGGTACAGTCGCACACGGCCGTCTATATGGGGGCGGAGCTGATCCAGCCCCGGCCGCAAACCGACATGGCGATGATGCTGGGCGTGGCCTATGCGCTGTATGACGAAGGGCTGCACGACCAGGCGTTCCTCGACGACTACACCACCGGCTTCGACCAGTTCCTGGCCTATCTGAAGGGCGACAGCGACGGCACGCCGAAGACGCCGGCCTGGGCATCGGAGATCTGCGGCGTTCCGGCCGAGACGATCGCCGGCCTGGCGCGGCGGTTCGCCGAGAACCGCACGATGCTGATGAGCGGCTGGTCGATGCAGCGCGCCCATCACGGCGAACAGGTGCACTGGATGCTGGTGACGCTGGCCAGCATGCTGGGCCAGATCGGCCTGCCGGGCGGGGGCTTCGGGCTCAGCTACCACTACTCCAACGGCGGCTGGCCGGCCTCGGAATCGCCGGTTCTGCCCGGCATCACGGCGGCCGGGTCGGGCGCGGCCGGTGCGGCGTGGCTCGCCACCGGTGGTGTCGCTTCCATCCCGGTCGCCCGCGTGGTCGACATGCTGGAGAACCCGGGCGGCACGTTCCAGTTCAACGGCAACGACGTCACCTACCCGCCGGTGAAGATGATCTACTGGGTGGGCGGCAACCCGTTCTCCCATCACCAGCAGCGCAACCGCATGGTGGCGGCCTGGCAGAAGCCGGAAACCATCGTCGTGCACGAATGCTACTGGACGGCGACGGCCAAGCACGCCGACATCGTGCTGCCCGCCACGACGTCGTACGAGCGCAACGATATCGAGCAGGGCGGCAGCTACACCAACCGGTTCATGGTCGGCATGCACAAGCTGGTCGACCCGCTGTACGAGAGCCGCAGCGATTTCGAGATCTTCACCGGCATCGCGGAGAAGATGGGGCTTGCCGACACCTATACCGAAGGCAAGGCCGAGATGGACTGGATCCGCGGCTTCTACGAAGCGGCCTTGGAGCAGGCGCAGAACCGCAGCATCGAGATGCCGGACTTCGACACCTTCTGGAACGGCGACTCGTTCATCGACTTCCCGACGTCGGAGCGTACCCGCAGCTTCGTGCGCTATTCCGACTTCCGCGGCGATCCGCTGTTGAGCCCGCTGGGCACGCCCTCGGGCAAGATCGAGATCTATTCGCGGACGATCGAGGGCTTCGGCTATGACGACTGCCCGCCCCATCCCACCTGGATGGAGCCGGTGGAGCGCCTGGGCGGGGCCGGGTCGGACAAGTATCCGCTGCACGTGACGACGGGGCATCCGGACGACCGGCTGCACAGCCAGCTGGCGCATACCTGGCTGCGCGACCGCTACACGGTGCAGGGGCGCGAGCCGGTGTGGATCCATCCCGACACCGCGGCGGCCCGCGGCATTGCCGACGGCGACATCGTGCGCGTCCACAACGACCGCGGGCAGGTGCTGGCCGGGGCCATCGTCACGGACCGCGTGCGGCCGGACGTGCTGCGGCTGTCGGAAGGCGGCTGGTACGACCCGCAAGAGGGCGGCGAGCCGGGGACCCTGTGCAAGTACGGCGACGTCAACGTGCTGTCGATCGACATCGGCACGTCGAAGCTGGCCCAGGGCAACTGCGGCCACACGATCCTGGCCGAGGTGGAGAAGTTCGAAGGCGAGCCGCCGCGCGTGACCGCGTTCGAGCCGCCGCTGGGCGGATAGACGACGGCCGACCCCATCGGGGTCGGGGGCAGGGGGCGCGCCCATCCGGCGCGCCCCTCTTGCTTGGGGCCGGCCCTGCGACGGCGGGTCTACCGAGACCTGCTTCCGGCCCATCGGGCCTCGACCAATGACGCGAAGTAGGAGGCCCCGAAGGGCAGCACCTCGTCGTTGAAATCGAACCAGGCGCTGTGAAGCAAGCGGCCGTTGTCATCCGGTCCATTGCCGACCCAGCCATAGCATCCGGGCCGGTCTTCCAGCATGAAGGCGAAATCCTCCACGATCATCGTCTGCGGCGGGTTCGTCTCCACAGACCTGAACACCGACGACGCCGCAGCCTCTGCCGAGCGGGCTGCGGATGGCGCGTTGACCAGCGTCGGATATTGCTGAACGTAGGAAACCCTGCACTGCGCCCCGGTCGACATCGCGATGCCGTCCGCGATGCGCCGCAGCGCCGGCTCGGCAGACGCGCGCGCATCGGGGGAGAACGCCCTGACGGTGCCGCGGATCGTGACCTTGTTCGGCAGGACATTGTAGGCGTCGCCGCCATGAATCTGGGTGGCGCTGACGACGATCGCCTCCAGCGGATCGGTGTTTCGTGCCGCGATCTGCTGCAGGGCGACAAGGACGTGTCCCGCGGTCAGAACGACATCGACCCCTTTCTGCGGCTGGGCCGCATGCATTCCGGTGGACGAGACCTCGATCTCGAAACTGTCGCCCGACGCCATCATCGGCCCCGCTTTCACGGCAAAGGTCCCGACTTCCATCCCCGGCCAATTGTGCAGACCGTAGATCTCGTCGCAGCGGAACCTCTCGAACAGTCCTTCCCGGATCATGCGTGCCGCGCCGCCGTCCTCGCCCCCCATCTCCTCGGCGGGCTGAAAGATGAAAACCACGCGGCCGGCGAAGTTCCTGGTCTCGGCAAGATAGCGGGCGGCACCAAGAAGCATCGCGGTGTGGCCGTCATGCCCGCAGGCATGCATGACACCCGGGTTCGTCGAGCGATGCGTGAAATCGTTGCGTTCTTCGATCGCCAGGGCGTCCATGTCCGCCCGAAGCCCGATGGAACGCTCGGCCTTCGTGTTTCCGTGCAGGACACCGACAACACCCGTTCCCCCCACACCTTCGGTCACGTCGATGCCGTAGGACCGCAGCTTCCCGGCGACGAATTTGGCGGTTTCGTACTCCCGATAGGAAAGCTCGGGATTGGCGTGAAGATGGCGCCGCCACCCGGTCATGTCGTCGTGGAATTCGGCAATCCGATTGATGATGGGCATTGTTGTTCTGTCCCGTCGCGTATGTCGTGGTGGGCAAGCCTCAAATGCTCGCACAGCATCGAGAGCGCACCGGCTTCGTCGTGCGAGTGTTTTGGCCAGGTTGGTTTCCGGCACGATGCCGGCGTTCGAGGAGTTTCTCACCCGGCGCGCGTATCGAGCGACACCCTCAGCCGAACAGGCTCATCCGCCGCATCACGCCGTCCCGCTTGACCAACCAGTGCCGCAGCGCGCCGGCAACATGCAGCCCGGCAAGCAGCAGGATGGCAAGCCCCAGCACCCCGTGGACCGCGTAGAGCGATTTCGAAAGCTCCTGGTTCTCGCCGATCAGGCCCGGCAGCGTCATGTCGAAGAACTGGATCGGGAAATCCCCGGCCGCCGTCGCGAGCCAGCCGACGACCGGCATCGCAATGAGGGTGACGTAAAGCAGCCGGTGCACCCAGGCGGAGAGGATACGCTCCGTCGCCGTCAGGGTCGCCACCGGCGTCGGTGCCCCAAGGCTCGCGCGCAGGCACAGCCGGATGATCATGAGACCAAGGATCAGCACTCCTGCCGTCTTGTGATACTTGTACACCGCCCCGGCGGCCGCGGCTCCAAACGTGCTTCTGAGGCCTTCGAAATCGTAGGCCCACAACAAGGCGCCGACGATCAATGTGAAGACGACGAGGCCAGCGATGATCCAATGGAGGAGACGCTGAAGGAGAGAGTAGCGTGCGTCGGCCATGCCCGTCCTCTTGTCAGCAACATCCAACCCGGTTGCGCGTGACCTTAGTCCGACCCCGGCCCTCCGCCAAGGTCCACCTCGGCAGGCCATCGCCAGCGTGTCCCGGAATGGCCCCGTCTTGCGCTACACTGGGGCGTCATGACCGTTCTCAGCACCCAGATCTCGTGCGCGGATTCCACCTGGAACCCGGCGACCGGCTGCACCAAGGTGTCGGCGGGGTGCGACCACTGCTATGCCGAGGCGATCGCGCGGCGGTTCTTCGGCGGGTTTGACCTGACGCTGCATCCCGAACGGCTGGCGCAGGTGACGCGGTTCAAGCCGGTGGAGCGCGACGGGCGGCGCTATCCGCGGCTGGTCTTCGTCAACTCCATGAGCGATCTCTGGCACCGGGACATTCCCGATGCCTTTCTGGACCGGGTGTTCGACACGATCGCCGGCCGGCCCGACGCGATCTTCCAGATCCTGACCAAGCGGCCGCAGCGCATGCTGGCCTATGCGCTGGCCCGTTGGCGGGACGCGGGCGTGCCCGCCAATGTCTGGCTGGGCGTCAGCGTCGAGGACAACCGCGTGCGCCGGCGTATCGACGACCTGCGGCGGCTGAAGGCCGCAGCCGGCGACTTCACGGCCTATGTCAATTGCGAGCCGCTGATCGGCCCGGTCGATGGCATGGACCTGACGGGGATCGACTGGGTGCTGATCGGCGGCGAGAGCGGCCCCGGCGCGCGGCCTGTTGAGGCCCGGTGGGTGCGCCAGGCAATAGCCGGCGCCCGCGCCGTGGGGGCGCCGGTCTGGTTCAAGCAGTGGGGCCGCTGGCAGCACAACCCGCTATGGCCGCAGGCGCAGGGTCGGACGGTGCGCGCGCGCCGCGACGACCTGGTCGGCCGGGGGCTGGAGCGGATGCCGCAGGAACATGGCGGCGCCACCCTGGACGGCGCGGTGATCCAGGAATTCCCCGCCAGCTATCATGCCGCGGCCGACCGCCTGACCGGGCAGGCGGCTGCGGCATGAACCGCATTCCCATCGGCACCCTGCCTCGCGGGCAGGGTTCCGACGGGGAGGGTGAGGCAAGGTCGGCGAACCGGCGCACCCGTCAGATATTCTGCGGCGGCGGAGCGACCACCGACATCTGGTTGGCGGGGCCGGTGTGGCAGTCGCCCTGGGTGGTCACGACCTTCAGCGTGATCTGCGGCGCCCCATAGATACCGAACATGGTCTCGTAGTCGGACTCGGCGATGGCGCCGGTGAACTGCTGCCATTCGTTGATGCCCAGGCCGGTCAGCGGCACGCTGGCGAACTGCTGCGGCGCATTGTTGCCCCAGCGGATCCACAGCTGGGCCGTCTGCGAGGCGTTGGCCGGCTGGTAGATCACCGGGCCATGGTTGATGACGGCGCCGTGGACGATCACGGCCGGCATCAGGCCGTGATAGGGAACGTTGATGGTGCCGCTGGAAAACGTGATCTGCTGCGGCCCGGGATCGGTGCAGACGGTCAGAATGCCGCCCGGCAGGGTCGGAATGCCCTGGACCACCGACGGGCTGAGCGGACCCCAGTTGGGCGGCCGGTTGTCGGCAATGGCGGCGGTGGCGACACCGGCGACAACGGCGGCCGCGGTGACGGCCTTCAGGACGGAACGGGCATGCATGGGGGCTCTCCCGGTTGTTCCACGATGCGCCGCCCCGGCTATCCGGCGGAAGGGCCGGGGCGGTCACACAGCAGGCTCGTCCAACCGAGCTTGGGTTGCAGTGACGGCAATCACCCGTAGGATTGCGTGCGCATCACATGGCAGATGGGGCCGGGCCGTAGTCCGCCGTGGTGTTGGCCGACCCGGCCGGGCCGCAATCGGCCTCGGCCGCGTCGATCCACAGGGTGAACAGCGGCGCACCGTGCCGGGCGTAGAGCCACCGATAGGCGTCCTCGACGACGGCGCCGGACAGGGTCTGAACCTCGCCCACACCCAGGCCGGCCAGCGACAGGCTTGCCACCTCGATCGGCTCGTCATCGCCCCAATGGACGCGCAGCCTCGCCTCGTGTGTCCGTGCGGACGACGACACGGCTGCGGGGCCGTCGTTGGTGACGGTGCCCTGGACGATCAGCGCCGGGACCTCGCCGTGATTGGGGACATGGACGGTCCCGCCGGAAAAGGTGATCTGAACGGGGGCAGGGTCGGCACAGAGGGGCGTGGCCGGCGCCGCCGCCGGTTCCAGCATCTCGAGCGTGCGGACCCCATCGGGCCGGTCCTGATCGGCCAGGGACGCGGTTGTGGCTCCGGCAACGGACAGGACAACGGCCGCGGCCGCAAGGACTGTGCGCAGGAACATCGCGGATTCTCCCGGTTGTGGTTCGCGGGCGGGCACGGGCCGGCATTGCGGCCCGATGTCCCGCCGGGGACCGTCAGCGATCGGGACTGGGCTGCGCAGTGACCGGCATCACCGCCGGGGTGGCGCCGTCGCGCCTTCTGCCCGTCCGCACCGGGAGGCGCTGGACCCCGTCAGGCGGCCTGACGCTGGCGTGCCGATGCGATCCGGCGTTCCGCCATGCGGTCCGCGACGATGTTGGTCGGCAGGCCCGATCTGCCGGCTTCGCCGACCACCTCGTCCAGCGTGGTCATCAGGCGTTGCAGCTTGTGCTCCACCCATGACGGGTCGTAGCGGCCGGCGATTTCGGCGGCCACGTTGATGATCCCCCCGCCGTTGATCACATAGTCCGGCAGATAGAGGATCCCGCGGTCGCGCAGCGCCTGGCCGCAGGCATCGTCGAGAAGCTGGTTGTTGGCGGCCCCGGCGACGATCCGGGCGTTCAGGCGGCCGACCGTCTGCCCGGTCAGGATGGCGCCGCCGGCGCAGGGCGCGAAGACATCGACGGCGGCGTCGAAGATTTCGTCGGTGGAAACGGGGATGGCGCCCAGTTCCGCGACCGCGGCATCGACGGCGGCCCGGCGGACATCGGCGACCACCAGGTCCGCGCCGGCCGCGCGCAGCTTGCGACACAGGCTGAAGCCGACATTGCCCAGCCCCTGCACGGCCACGCGGATGCCGGCCAGGTCGTCGCGGCCCAACGCCCTGCGGACGGCCAGCCTGATCCCCAGGAAGACGCCGCGGGCGGTGACGGGCGAGGGGTCGCCGC
Source organism: Rhodospirillaceae bacterium (assembly GCA_020638595.1). Taxonomy (GTDB): domain Bacteria; phylum Pseudomonadota; class Alphaproteobacteria; order DSM-16000; family Inquilinaceae; genus JACKIG01. The sequence goes on from JACKIG010000033.1 coordinate 36,649, forward strand.
TGGCGGCAGAGCCTTCCGGACGCCCCGCGACGAACCGCGTGACCTTGCCCATGACGTGCACGTCTTGTGCGCCGATGCCCATATCCTCGGCGGCATAGTAGGCGCCGCCCAGCCGGTCGACGGCCCGCGCATACGCTTCCAGCAGGGCCGGGGTCTTGGCGGTGGCGGGATCGCCGATGATGACCGACTTGCCGCCGCCCAGGGCCAGGCCCGCCATGGCGTTCTTGTAGGTCATGCCCCGCGACAGCCGCAGCACGTCATTCAGGGCCGCATCCGTCGACGGATAGGCAGCCATCCGGCAGCCCCCGGCCGCCGGCCCCAGCGCCCGGGAATGGATGGCGATGATCGCCGTCAGGCCCACTGCCGGATCGTGTGCATAGGTGACGGACTCGTGTCCGTCGAAACTGGGATGGTGGAACGCGCACATGGGCGACCTCCTGCAGGCAGTCCGCGTGGATCGGGCCGGCCGCCCGCGGCGGTTCGCCGGGTGAACGGCCCGCCCCGCAGACTGCGGTTCAGGCCGAAAGGATAGCCAGCGACGATCGGAATTGGCTTTCGTAGATCTCGAATAAATAAAAGAAAGCCGATGTCCGGCGACGGACTCTTGGAATAATGCAGAAGATCGAGGGCTCACCCGAGCGGGCAGGGACCATCAGTGCCGTGCGGACCCGCCCCCCGGCCGCGACACGGTCAATGACCCCGCCGCGACCGGCGCGCGGGTCCGCCGGCAACGCGTGGCAAATGGCAGGAACCGATCGCGGACGCCCGCGCGTCAGTGCGACGGCACCGCGCGCAGCATGGCGATCGCCTTCTCGTGGAAGGCCATACGCTCCTTCACGATCTTCGCCGTGACGGCGTCCTTGCAGGCGATGGCCATGTCGACGACGCTGCGCAGCCGGCGCATCAGCACCTCATGATCGCGCAACAGCGATGCGGTGATCTGCTCGGCCGTCTGGTCGGACGTGGTCTCGTCGATGGCCGTCTGGTCGGCCAGCTCGACAAAGCTGGTGGGGGCAGGGTACCCCAGGTTGCGGATGCGCCGGGCCAGCGTGTCCACTGCGTCGAACAGGTTCTCGTAGTGCTCTTCGGTCAGCCTGTGCAGGCTGGCGAAGAAGTTCTTGACCATCAGCGCATAGCTGTCGGCAAGCACGCCGGTCAGCATGCTGGCCAGCTTGGCCGCGTCGCCGTTGCCCTTCGGCCTGCCGTTGGGCGGCAGTTCACCCTTCTGTTCAGACATCCACGTACTCCCCTTCCTCTGCCTGTCGGTATGCCTGGGGAAGCCAATTGCCCGGAATGGCCGGCAGTTGCCGGGGTCGCCCGATGCGCTGTCGGTATCGCCTGTCCGGCGACGCCCCTGGCTTACGATGCCCCTCTGTCCGTCAATTGGCCCTGCGCCGTCCTTTGAGAAATCGTGCCGGCGGGGCGCCGCATCAAGTCCCCATGCCGATGCCGATCGCTGCAATCCCTTACGCTCAAGCCCCGTGTTCGGTTCCCAGGGCGATCGCCGTCATGACGGCAGCGTAGTGGCACCCCGCGGCCGCCAGCACCATGGCGTGCCAGATGGCGATCCGATAGCGCAGGCGCTTCTGCACATAGAACAGGACGCCCAGGCTGTAGATCAGGCCGCCGGCGCCCAGCAGCACCAGGACCGGGACCGAAAGCGCATCGACCAACGGGCCGATGGCGACCACGCACACCCATCCGAGGCCCAGATAGGCGGCCAGGGCCGCCGGTTCCCACTTGCGCGGATAGCGCAGCTTCAAGAGCACGCCGAACAGGGCCACCGCCCAGACGAAGGCGAACAGGCCGAAGCCCCACGCCCCGCCGACCTTCACCAGCACAAAGGGCGAATAGGTGCCGGCGATCATCACGAAGATGACGGCGTGGTCGATCCGGCGCAGCAGCTCCTTGCGCTCCGGCTGGCGGGTGAGGTGATAGAGGGCGGAGCTCCAAAGCATCCCGGCAAAACCGGCGCCGTAGAGCAGAAGACTGGCAATGGTCAGCCAGCCGCCACCTTCGGCCAGTGCGATGCCGATCAGCGCCGGTACGCAGACGATGCTGGCGCCGGCGCCGAGGACGTGGACGCACGCATCGGCGATCCGCTCCCCCCGGCTGTAATGCGGGAATGGAATGGCGAGCCCTCCTGCCCGTCGGCATCGTGTGTGAAGGCATGAGTGCAGACCACGACTGTGGCGGAACCGCGGCGACGTCGCCGCATTCCGGCCATGACTGGGCTGAGCCCGTGGGGTATCCGCGCACCGGTCGGGGAGGTCCCCGCCTTCGCGGGGACGACGGTAACGGGTTGATAATAAGAAACAATTCGTCATCCCCGCGAGGGCGGGGATCTCCCTGGACAGCGTGCGGACCTTCAAGGTCCGTGCTCGCGCACCCGACCATCCGGCCTCAGATGGCCAGATAGGCGCGCATCACCTCGCTGTCGGAGATCTGCTGGCGGTTGCCCTCGGCGACGATGCGGCCCTTTTCGATGATGACGCAGTGGTCGGTCATCTGCAGCACCATGGGCACGTTCTGCTCGACCACCACCAGCGTCATGCCCTCGCGGCGGTTGATCTCCACCAGGTTCTCGGCGATCTGCTGGACCAGGATCGGCATGACGCCGTCCGACGGTTCGTCCAACAGCATCACCTTGGGGTCGGTCATCAGGCCGCGGCCGATGGCCAGCATCTGCTGCTCGCCGCCGCTGAGCGTTCCCGCCTGCTGGTGCATGCGTTCGCCCAGGCGCGGGAAATAGCCCACCACCTCGTCGATGCGGCTGCGCTTGGCGCCGCCACCGGCGATGCGCCCCATCTCCAGGTTCTCGCGCACCGTCATCTGGGCGAACATCCCGCGGCCCTGGACGACCGTGGTGATGCCCAGACGCGCGCGGCGATGGACCGGCACCCGCGTCATGTCCCGGCCATCCAGCCGGATGCTGCCGGCCATCGCCGGCACCACGCCGGCGATGGTGTTGATCAGCGTGGTCTTGCCCATGCCGTTGCGGCCGAGCACGCCCAGGATGGCGCCGTCGGCGACGGACAGGGTGATATCGTGCAGCACCTTGATGGCGCCGTAGCCCGAATGGACGCCTTGCAGATCCAGCGCCATCATGCGTTCCCGAGATAGACGCTGCGGACCTGCTCGTCCGCGGCGACGACGTCGAACGGCCCTTCCATCAGCACCCGGCCCAGATGCAGCACGGTGACGTCGGCCTTCAGGTCGCGGACGAAGCCGATGTCGTGTTCGATGATGATGGTGGTGAGGCCGAGGGTGGACGACAGCCTGCGCACCAGCTCGGCCGTCGCATGGGTTTCCTCCGCCGTCATGCCGGCGGTGGGCTCGTCCAGCAGCAAGAGCTCCGACCCGTTGGCCAGCAGCATGCCGATCTCCAGCCACTGGCGCTGGCCGTGGGAGAGGGCGGACACCGTCTCCCAATCCAGGTCGCCCAGGCGTACCCAGCCCAGCACCTCGTCGATGCGTTGTGCGCGCTTGTGCGGCGGCAGGCGGTCGCCCAGGGCCGCCAGCTCCAGGTTCTCGCGCACGGTCAGGTTCAGGAAGACCGTCGGCGTCTGGAACTTGCGCCCGATGCCCAGGCGCGCCCGGGCGGCCACCGGCAGGGCGGTCACGTCCTCGCCCTTGAAGGTGACGGTGCCGGCGGTCGGGCGCAGATGGCCGGAGATCATGCTGATGAAGGTGGTCTTGCCGGCGCCGTTGGGGCCGATGATGCAGCGGATGCCGCCCTGTTCCAGTT
>JACKIG010000034.1 GCA_020638595.1 Rhodospirillaceae bacterium
CTCGTAGGCCTCTTCCAGCCGGCCCTCCGCCGTCAGCATCAGCCAGTCGGGGATGTTGTTGTGCAGCGGGCAATGCACCTGGCAGAACGGAATGCCGCATTGCGAGCAGCGCGAGGCCTGCTCCCGGGCCTTGGTGCGCGCGTATTCGCCATAGACCTCGAGCCAGTCCTGCCGCCGTTCGTCGGCTGACCGCTTGGCCGGCGTCTCTTGCGCCGTTTGGGTGAATTTCAGCATCGTCGCCATTGCGCCGGCGTTCCCATGTTTTCGTCGGATCGATCGTGGTATGCACACGCCCCGCGCACGACGGAGCACGCCGCTGACCTGAAGCGAACGCGCGAGCATGGCTGCACGAACTATTATGTCAGCGGGCTGTCCTTGGCGAGCGGTAATCGATCGTTATGGCAGTGTTGCTGACCTAATATCCCAGCATTATTCCAAGTTGTCGGGATTTTGCAACGCCAAATCCGACGGGCGCGCAAGAATTAGTCCGCATTCGGTTACTATTTGGCCGATCGCTGCTGTCCATCGGGGCGATGGCGGGCCGTCCCGGCCGGTGCTAGGGTCCCTGCGCCGGGGGCGGCGTCGCTCCCCGAGGCCTCGCCCGCAGCCGGTCGGCAGGTTCCGTTGACCCTATTGCAGCTCTTCGTCCTGGCCCTGGTCCAGGGCATCACCGAGTTCCTGCCCATCAGCTCCAGCGCCCATCTGGTGCTGATTCCCGAACTGACCGGATGGCAGGATCAGGGCCTCGCCATTGATGTGGCCGTGCACCTGGGGACGCTGGGCGCCGTCGTCCTCTATTTCCGCCACGATCTCGCGCGCATGGCCGTCGGGGCATGGCGGCTGGTCACGGGGCAGGGGGACCGCAATGCCCATCTTGCCCTGAAGGTCGTCGTGGCCTCGCTGCCGGTGATCGGCGCTGGATTCGCTGTCAATGCGTTGATGGGCGAGGGACGCAACCTGTTCCTGCTGGCCAATATCATCGCCGTCGCCTCCATCGTCTTCGGCCTGCTGCTGTGGTGGGTCGACCGCCGCGCCGCGGCGGACCGGCGGGCCGAGACCCTGGGCTATGCCGAGGCCGTCCTGATCGGCTGTGCCCAGGCCCTGGCGCTGATTCCCGGCACCAGCCGGTCCGGCATCACCATGACGGCCGCCCGCTGGCTGCGCCTCACCCGGACGGAGGCGGCGCGCTTCTCGCTGCTGCTGGCGATCCCGGCGATTCTCGGCGCCGGCGTGCTGAAGGGGGCGGAGGTCGTGGCGGCCGGCGACGTGGCGCTGGGCCGCGACGCCCTGGTGGCCGCAGCCCTGTCCTTCGTGTCGGCGCTGGGCGCCATCTTCCTGATGATGAAATGGCTGGAACGGGCCAGTTTCGCCCCATTCGTGGTCTATCGGGTGGTCCTGGGGCTGGCCCTGCTGGCCTATCTTCATTTCGGTCTGGATACGGCGGCCGGCGGGTGATGCACAGATACAGCGACATAGCCGCGGGCGCGGTCGACATCCTGGCGGTCGATGGCCGGTCGCTGGCAGGCAACCTGCTGGGCGAGCCGACCGGGCGCCGTGTGGCCGTCTGGCGACCGCGGGGGCATGACGGCCGCGGCCTGCCGCTGCTGGTCGTGCTGGCCGGCTATACCGGCAGCGGCCTGGGCATGGCCGGGTGGCGCGCCTTCGGCGAAAGCCTGCCCGAGCGTCTCGACCGGCTGACCACCGACGCGCAGCTGCCGCCGGTGGTGGTGGCCATGCCCGATGCCTTCACCCGGCTGGGCGGCAACCAGTACGTCAACAGCGCCGCGATGGGCCGGTGGGAGGACTACCTGATCCTGGACATGCTGCCCGTCGTCGAGCGGACCTATGGCTGCGGCGGGCCGGGCCGGCGCGGCGTCATGGGCAAGAGCTCCGGCGGGTTCGGCGCGATCCAGCACGCGCTGCGCCGGGCGGATGTCTGGTCCGCCGCGGCCTGCCATTCCGGCGACATGGGCTTCGACTGGGTCTACCTGCCGGAGATGCCCGGCGCGCTCAGGGTGCTGGCGCGCCATGGCGGATCGATCGAAACCTTCCTGGCGGCCATGGCGACGCATGAGGCGCCGGACGGCGACGACATCTCGTGCCTGATGACGCTGGGCATGTGCGCCACCTACGATCCCGACGCCGCCAGCCCCTATGGCATCCGCCTGCCGGTCGAGACGGAGACGTGCGAGCTGATCGCCGAGCGCTGGGCCAACTGGCTGGCCTGGGACCCCGTGCGCATCGTGGAGGCGGGGCCGGGTCCGTGGGTCGACAACCTGAAGGCCCTGAAGGCGCTGTACATCGATTGCGGCACGCGCGACCAGTTCAACATCCTCTACGGCTGCCGCCGCTTTGTGCGGGCCCTCAATGGGCAGGGCGTTGCCCACCGGTACGAGGAATTCCCCGGCACCCATTCCAATGTCGGCTTCCGCATGGACATCAGCCTGCCGGCGATGGCGGCGGCGTTGAGCGGCGAGGACTGACCGGCCGGGTTGCGGCGGTGGCGGCCGGTCATTAGGGTTGGCGCCCTTGCTCACACCGCGGGAGGCCGCCTTGGACAACCACCTCTACATGGACCTGGAAGGCGGCCGCGTCGTCATCCAGCTTCGCCCCGACCTGGCACCGAAGCATGTCGAACGCATCACGACGCTGGCCGCCGAGGGGTTCTACGACGGCATCGTCTTCCACCGCGTCATCGACGACTTCATGGCCCAGACGGGCGATCCGACCGGCACCGGTCGCGGCGGCTCTGACCTGCCGGACCTGCCGGCCGAGTTCTCGAAGGAGCCCTACCTGCGCGGCACGCTGGGCATGGCCCGGACGCGTGACCCCGACAGCGCCAACAGCCAGTTCTTCATCACCTTCGTGCCGACGCCGTTCCTGGAAGGCCAGTACACCGTCTGGGGGCAGGTGATCGAGGGCATGGAGCTTGTCGATGCCCTGGCGCGGGGCGAGCCGCCGCGCAACCCCGACAAGATCGTGCGTATGCGCCCGGCGGCCGACGCGGACGCATAAGGCGCGGCCGGCGCCACGGGCCGGCCTCTGTCATTCAAAGTTCACGCAACTGACGCCAAACGGCCACCGCTGCCGCCGTAAGCATGGGGCGGCACAAGGGGGCAGGCATCAGTCATGCGGGCGATCGAGATCGGCCGGCTGAGCAAGACGTTCGGGCGCGGCGGCAGGGCCGCGCTGGCGGAAATCGATCTTGTCGTCGGTCGGGGCGAGATGGTGGGTCTGATCGGGGCCTCGGGCTCCGGCAAGTCGACCCTGATCCGGCATGTGGCGGGGCTGCTCACCGGCGACCGCGGCAGCGGCCCCATCAAGGTCCTGGGTGAAACGGTCCAGGACGATGGGGCCCTGACGGCCCAGGCCCGCCAGGTCCGCGCGCGCATCGGCGTGATCTTCCAGCAGTTCAACCTCGTCGACCGGCTGTCGCTGCTGACCAATGTGGTGCTGGGCGCGCTGGGCCGCGTGCCCGGCTGGCGCGGCGCGCTGGGCCTGTTCACGCGCCAGGAACGCCTGTTGGCGATGGAGGCGCTGCACCAGGTCGGCATGGCCGACCAGGCCATGCAGCGTGCCTCGACCCTGTCGGGCGGGCAGCAGCAGCGCGCGGCGATCGCGCGTGCCCTCGTTCAGCAGGCGCAGCTTGTGCTGGCGGACGAACCGATTGCCTCGCTCGACCCCAAATCGGCGCGCCGGGTGATGGAAATCCTGTCCCATATCAACCGGACCTTCGGCATCACCGTCATGGTGTCGCTGCACCAGATCGACTACGCGTTCGCCTATTGCCCGCGCACGCTGGCGCTGCGCGACGGCCGCATCGTCTATGACGGTCCGTCGCGCGCCCTGACGCCCGCCGTTCTCACCGATCTCTACGGCGCCCAGAGCGAGGAATTGATCCTTCCCGGAAGCTGGGGACAGCCGGCCGCAGAGGACTGCGATGTCGGGGCGCCCATCGGCGCCCTGGTCTCCGTCGGCGCCATCTGACGCGTGCCGTCCCGCCCCGGGGCGGCGCATCCCTCAACACCCAGGCGAACCGCCCGAGAGGGCGGAAGGAGGATGCACGATGCTGAACAGGATGCTGTCGGTTGCTGCCGTCGCGGCAGCGGGGTTGCTGGCGGGGCCGGCGCTGGCCCAGCCCGAGCCGCTGGAGGGCGATCCGGCCGAGATCAATTTCGGCATCATCTCCACCGAATCCAGCCAGAACCTGCGCACCCAGTGGGAACCGATGCTGCAGGACATGTCCGAGGCGCTGGGCATGCCGGTCAACGCCTTCTACGCCAGCGACTATGCCGGCGTCATCGAGGCGATGCGCTTCGGCCAGGTCACGGTCGCCTGGTTCGGCAACGCGTCGGCGATCCAGGCCGTCGATCGCGCGGGTGGCGAGGTCTTCGCCCGGTCCGTCAAGCTGGACGGCACCCAGGGCTACTATTCCCACATACTGGTGCACGTCGACAGCGACATCCAGACGCTGGACGACCTGTTCGCCCATTGCGGCGACGGGACGATCGATTTCGGCATGGGCGACCCGAACTCCACCTCCGGCTTTCTGGTGCCGAGCTACTATGTCTTCGCCCAGAACGGCATCGACCCGCAGGCGTGCTTCAACGCCGTGCGCAATGCCAACCACGAAACCAACCTGATGGCCGTCGCCAACGGCCAGGTCACTGCCGCCACCAACAACAGCGAGCAGGTGGCCCGCAGCCAGGCCAACGCGCCGGAGGCGGCAGCCCAGGTCCGCGCCATCTGGACGTCGCCGCTGATCCCCAGCGATCCGCTGGTGTTCCGCGCCGACCTCAGCGACGACCTGAAGGACCGGATCCGTGCCTTCTTCCTGGGTTATGGCCGCCTGGGCGACAACGCCGAGGAAGCACGGGACATCCTGGCCGCCATCAGCGACGGGCAGCTGCCGTATACCCATGCCTCGAACGCGCAGCTCTACCCGATCCGCCAGCTGCGGCTGTTCCGCGACCGCCTCGGCATCCAGGCCGACGACACGCTGAGCGACGAGGAGAAGGAAGCCCGCGTCGCCGAGATCGACGCGCAGCTTGCCCTTCTCGACGTGCTGATCGCGAACGTCCATCACTAGGGTCTGTCGCCACATCAACAACGACCACCTTCCTGAAGTCCTCCCCCTCGATGGGGGAGGGTTGGGTGGGGGTGATCGTGCCGATGGCAATGACGGATGAACGGACATCCCATCGGCGGCGCCACTGGACGGGCACGGACGTTGCGATCTTGGAATAGCGACGCTCTGGCGAACTCGCGGGGCGACCGAGTGACGAGTGTTGAGGACGTGCGGCGACATCACCCCCACCCGAACCCTCCCCCATCAAGGGGGAGGGACTTCTGAATGTCGACGGGCTGTCATCCTGTGCGACCGCAGCCGGTATGCAGGCAGTGCCGGCTGCCGTCGCTCGCTCATCGACATGTCACGGGCGGCGCCCCGGGCAGGGTGCCGCCCATGCCATTGCCGGCATCGCGTATGCCGGGCGGGGGGCCGCAATGACCGAGGCGGCGCAGGCCCGCATCAAGCCGGGCACCGTTCCCGACGTGCGGCTTCCCCCGCGCAACCTGAAGCGGACCTGGGGATGGGTGATCGGCTGGGGGCTGGTGCTTGGCGTGCTGGCCGGGTCGTGGGGCGGCGCCGATATGCAGCCGCTGAAGCTGATCGACAACTTCGACAACATGGTGAAGTTCGTCCAAGGCTTCTTCCCGCCCGAATTCCGCCATTGGCGGCTCTATCTGGAAGAGATGGTGGTCACGGTGCAGATCGCCGTCTGGGGGACGGCGCTGGCCGTCGTCTGCTCGATCCCGCTCGGCATCCTGTGTTCGGAAAACCTGGTGCCGTGGTGGATCTATCACCCGGTGCGCCGGCTGATGGACGTCTTCCGGTCCGTCAACGAGATCGTGTTCGCGATGCTGTTCGTCGTCGCCGTCGGGCTGGGGCCGTTCGCGGGCACCCTGGCGTTGTGGATCCACACCACGGGCATCCTCGCCAAGCTGTTCTCCGAAGCGGTGGAAGCCATCGATCCGCGTCCGGTCGAAGGCATCCGCTCCACCGGCGCCACCCGGGTGCAGGAGGTGGTGTACGGCGTCATCCCACAGGTGCTGCCGCTGTGGATCTCGTATTCGCTCTACCGGTTCGAAAGCAACGTCCGCTCGGCCACGGTGCTGGGCATCGTCGGGGCCGGCGGCATCGGCCAGCTGCTGTGGGAAGTCATCCGCGGCTTCTACTACGCCCAGACGGCGGCGATCATGATCATCGTCATCCTGACCGTCAGCCTGCTGGACATCGGGTCACAGCGGCTGCGCAAGATGATCATCTGATCCGGCCGCGGCACGGCTGCCGTCAGGGCTCCTGCCCCTCGGCACGGATCGACGCGCCGGCCAACAGCGACGACACGGCCGCGAAGGGGATCCCCGCACCGCCGGTACATCCCGCCGGGCCCATTCTCAGCACATAGCTGCGGTCTGCCGAACCGGTACAGGCGACGGTGATGGGGGCCACCCGATTGCGACAGCCCAGGTCGAGGACCTGCACCTGCCACACCGTGGTCCCGTCCACGACTTCACGATCGACACGGGGGACAAAGCGCCGTTCCAGCCGGGTCTCGAGAATCGCCTCGCAGGATGTGCCGACCTCCATCCGCAAATAGGCCGAAGCATCCGTCCCACAGGCGGGCGGCAGGCAGGTGAGCCGCCACTGCGACGCATCCGTCTGCAACGCCTGCCAGGCATCGGTCGTGTAGGGGATCGTAAGCGCGCCCAGCGTCAGGGTTGCCGGCCGGCCGGGCGGGGCTCTCAGGCCGGCAAGCAGGTCGAGCGCGGCCACACCGTCATCGGGACTGACACGCCCCGGATCGGCCTGTGACGCGACGCGTATGGTGACGCCGTCATGGTGGGCGCAGGCGCTGACCACGCGTCCGTCGCTGGGGGGATCGTTCCAGGCGAGCGCGACATGGACAGACAGGTTGCCGATGACGTGGGTGTTTACGCTGCGCCGGGCCGCGTCGGGCCAGGCGGCCATCGTCGCCTGGACCATGCTCTCCCGCGTGCAGGTCCCGCCGTCGTCGTCCGTGACCCAGAGCCGGAGCTGGGAGCCTCCGCACGCATCGCCTACGCACCGCGCATGCCAATCCGCCGTCTGGTCGATAACCTGCCAGTGCGCGGGATCGTAGGTCAGTGTATACGGACCGATCGCGGCGTCGGCAGCGACTGCTGCCCCCATCGGGGCCAGGATCAAGGCGGTTGTAAGTGATATGAAGTGCATGTGTATGAGCCGGCCGCCGGTCGAAGCCGCGATGAGGCGTCCGGAATGTGCCGCCAGTAGGGCAGACGGCCCAGCGCCCCGGGCCATGCCGCCCTGCCGGGACCGGTACGGGCAGCGGGATTTCTTTGGACGCACCTTATACAGACTGTTAACTATATCGGGGTACGATACCCGTACTGATATGGCAGACGAGCGCGAATTCAATCGAAGACGTCCGAGCATTCTGGACGGACGGAATTGAGCCCTTGCCGAAGAGGATATCGTTCGTATCCTTAGAGACATGCGCCCTGTAGGAGCGTCCCCCATGTGCCCTGCCTTCACCGTCGGCCAGTCGTTGCGGCCGACTCACGACCAGGAGTCTCTGCAGCGCTGTATACTGCGCTGGCTGAAGTCCTGCGTCGGCAAGGACCCGCTGACGGCAACGCCCCACGACTGGTATGTCGCGGTGGCCCGGGCGGTGCGCGAATGCACCGTCGATGCCTGGTGGGAAACCTCGACACACCGCTTCGATCCCAGGGTCAAGCGCGTCTATTACCTGTCGCTCGAATTCCTTGTCGGCCGGCGGCTGAAGAGCGGGCTGTCCAGCCTGGGCCTGGCCGAGACCTGCCGCCTGGCGCTCGACGACTATGGCGTCGATCTCGACCGCCTGTACGAGTGCGAGCCGGACGCACCGCTGGGTGACGGCGGCCTGGCGCGGCTGGCGGCCTGCACGCTCGACAGCATGGCCAATCTCGGCATTCCGGGGCTGGGCTACGGCCTGCGCTATGAATACGGGTCGTTCCGCCAGCGGCTGGAGAACGGCTGGCAGATGGACGTGCCCGAAAGCTGGCTGGCCAACGGCAACCCGTGGGAGTTCGAACGCCACGACGTCACCCACTGGATCGACTTCTACGGCCACGCCGATCCCCCCGCTGCCGACGGCCGGTCGGTCTGGCATGGCGGCCGGCGGGTGATGGCGACCGCCTTCGACACGCCGGTGATCGGCTGGCAGGGACGGTGGGTCAATACGCTGCGCCTGTGGTCCGCAGTGCCGATGACGGCGATCGACCTTGCCGCCTTCAACCGCGGCGACTACGGCGCGGCCTATGAGGACCACGAACTGGCCAAGAGCCTGACGCGCGTCCACTATTCCAGCCAGGGCAGCCCGGCGGAGCAGGAGTTGCGCCTGAAGCAGGAGCATTTCTTCGCCTCTGCCTCCATGCAGGACATCCTGCGCCGCTACGGCAATTTCCGCGACGGGCTGTCCGGCCTGCCCGACGCCGTGGCCATCCAGCTGAACGACAACCCCAGTGCGCTGGCGGTGGCCGAGCTGATGCGGCTTCTGGTCGATATCAAGGGTGTGCCCTGGGAAGAGGCATGGTCGCTGACGCGCGCGACGATGGCCTATACCAGCCACTCGCTGCTGGCCGAAGCGCAGGAACGGTGGCCGGTGTCGCTGCTGGCCCGCGTCCTGCCGCGCCACCTGCAGATCATCGAACGGCTGGACGCCGGCTCGGTCGGGCGGGTCTGTGCGCGGGGGGCGGAAATCCACCGCCTGCCGTCGCTGATCGACCGCCAGGGTGACGAGCCCGCGGTGCGGATGGGACATCTGGCCTTCGCCGGCTGCCACACGGTCAACGGCGTGTCGGTGATGCAGACGGAGCTGCTGAAGACCCAGCAGTTCGCCGACCTGCATGCCGCCGATCCGGACCGCATCGTCTGCATCACCAACGGCATCACGCCGCGCCGCTGGCTGTATGACAGCAACCGGCCGCTGGCGCGGCTGATCTCCTCGGCGATCGGGCGCGACTGGATCGCCGACATGACGCGGCTGGAGGCGCTGGAGCCGTTCGCCGGCGATGCCGGGTTCCGCGCCGACTTCGAAGCGGCCAAGCGCCACAACAAGGAAGACCTGGCGGAGTATGTGAAGCAGTGCTGCGACGTCGCCATCGACCCCGACGCGCTGTTCGACGTGCAGGCCAAGCCGATCCACCGGCACAAGCGCCAGCTTCTGAACCTGCTGCATACGGTGGCGCTCTACCGCGCCATGCGCGACGATCCCAAGGCGGGCGGCTGGCAGCCGCGCGTCAAGATCTTCGCCGGCAAGGCGCCGCCGCACAACCAGACCGCCAAGCTGATCATCAAGCTGGCCAGCGACATCGCCCGGCACGTGAACGCCGACCGGCGCGTGGCCGACCTGCTGAAGGTGGTCTTCCTGCCCGACTACAGCGTGACGGTGGCCGAGCGGATCATCCCGGCGGCCGAATTGTCGGAGCAGATCTCCACGCCCGGCACCGAATCCTCCGGTACCGGCAACATGAAGCTGGCGCTGAACGGTGCGCTGACCCTGGGGTCGCTGGACGGCGCGACGCTGGAGATCCGCGACCGCATCGGCACGGACAACATGTTCCTGTTCGGACCCACGGCTGCGGAGGTCGCCGCCCGGCGGGATGCGGGGGCCATCGACAGCCGCCAGGCGATCCAGTCGGATCCCGAACTGGCCGGTGCGATCGAGATGATTTCCTCCGGCGCGTTCTCGCGCGACGAACCGGACCGCTTCCGGGCGCTGATGGCCCTGCTCTGGGTCGAAGACCAGTTCTTCGTCGCCGGCCATTTCCGCGACTATTGCCAGGCCCAGGCCGAGGTGGAAGCGCGGTACCGCCAGCCGGCCGCCTGGCAGCGCGCCGCGATCCTCAGCACCGCCAGGGTCGGGTGGTTTTCCGCCGACCGCGCCGTCGGCCAGTATGCCGACTGGGTGTGGCAGGCCCGCATGCCCAGCTTCGCCGCCGTGGCCGAATAGCGACCGCGTTTCGCCATTCCGGCGGGACGGCGGATTGACAGGGTGGGTCCGCCTGGTCCAGCTAACGGCGTGTGCCGGCACCGTGCGGGTGCCGGCGATGGAACGTCGGGGTTGGCGTGGCGGGAAAAGTTGCACTCATTACCGGGATCACCGGACAGGACGGCGCCTATCTGGCCCAGTTGCTGCTGGGCAAGGGCTATATCGTCCATGGCGTGAAGCGCCGGTCGTCGTCGTTCAACACGGCGCGGATCGACCACCTCTACCGCGATCCGCACGAAACCGATGTGCGCTTCCACCTGCACTACGGCGACATGACGGATGCCACCAACCTGATCCGCCTGATCGCCGATGCCGGGCCGACCGAGATCTACAACCTTGCCGCCCAGAGCCATGTCGGCGTCAGTTTCGAAACCCCGGAATACACCGCCAATGCCGACGCGCTGGGCTGTCTCCGGCTGCTGGAGGCGGTCCGCATCCTGGGGCTGGAGCGCACTGTGCGCTTCTACCAGGCATCGACGTCGGAGCTTTACGGCAGGGCCGTGGAAGTGCCGCAGAGCGAGACCACGCCCTTCCACCCGCGCAGCCCCTATGCCGCGGCCAAGCTCTATGCATACTGGATCACGGTGAACTACCGCGAGGCCTATGGCATCCATGCCTCCAACGGCATCCTGTTCAACCATGAGAGCCCGATCCGCGGCGAGACCTTCGTCACCCGCAAGATCACCCGCGGCGCCGCGGCCATCGCGCTGGGCCTGCAGGACCGGCTCTATCTCGGCAATCTGGATGCCAAACGCGATTGGGGCCATGCGCGGGACTATGTGGAGGGCATGTGGCTGATGCTCCAGCAGCCCGACCCCGGCGACTATGTCCTGGCGACCGGGGAATGCCATTCGGTCCGCGAATTCGTGGAGGTCGCCTTCGCGGAGATCGGCCGGCGCATCGTCTGGCAGGGCGAGGGGGTGGGCGAGAAGGGCTGTGATGCCGTCAGCGGCGATGTGCTGGTGGAGATCGACGCCCGCTATTTCCGCCCGACGGAAGTCGACCTGCTGCTGGGCGACCCGGCCAAGGCGCGCAGGCACCTGGGCTGGCATCACCGCACCCCGTTCGCAGACCTGGTCCGTGACATGGTGGCCGCCGACCTGGTCGCCGTAGCGCAGGAGTTTGGGCGCCGTGACCGCAGCGGGTGAACTGCCGTTCCGCCTGGCCGGGCGGCGCGTCTTCGTTGCCGGCCATCGCGGCATGGTCGGCGCGGCCGTGCTGCGCCGGCTGGCGTCGGAAGGGTGCGAGACCGTCACCGCCGGGCGCGATGCGGTGGACCTGCGCCGCCAGGCGGAGACGGAGGCCTGGATGGCGCAAGCCCGGCCCGATGTCGTCGTCATGGCCGCGGCGACGGTGGGCGGCATCCTCGCCAACGACAGCCGGCCGGTCGATTTCCTCTACGACAACCTGATGATCGAGGCCAATGTCATCGCCGCCGCCCATCGTGTCGGCGTGGCGAAGTTCCTGTTCCTGGGCTCGTCGTGCATCTATCCGCGCCTGGCACCGCAGCCGATGGCGGAGGACGCGCTGCTGACCGGGCCGCTGGAGCCCACCAACCAGTGGTACGCCGTCGCCAAGATCGCCGGCATCAAGCTGGCGCAGGCCTATCGCCGGCAGCACGCCATGGACGCCATCAGCGCCATGCCGACCAACCTCTATGGCCCCGGCGACAATTTCGACCTGGCGGCCAGCCACGTGCTGCCGGCGCTGCTGCGCAAGGTCCACGATGCCAAGACCCGCGGCGACGATGCGGTCGTGCTGTGGGGCTCCGGATCGCCGCGGCGGGAATTCCTGTATGTCGACGACCTGGCCGATGCGCTGGTCTTCCTCTTGAAGCACTATTCCTCGCCCGAGATCGTCAATGTCGGCACCGGGGAGGATCTGACGATCCTGGAGCTGGCCCGCATGGTCGCCGACGTCGTCGGCTATGGCGGCCGGTTCGAGCTTGACCGGACCAAGCCGGACGGCACACCGCGCAAGCTGCTGGATGTCGGCCGCCTGGCCGACCTGGGTTGGCGGGCGCCCACGCCGCTGCGCGACGGGCTGGAGCGGACCTATCGCTGGTTCCTGGACAACGCCGGCCGGCTGCGCGATGGCGCGCCGGCCTGAAGCAACATTATGACCAATTGAGATTGTTTAACGGAACGCGAATTTAACGCGTTCTTATCCAGTTGTGGGAGAAGGTTGTACCCACGCACTTCACGCGAACAACAAAACAAAGTGCCGAGGGAACCCCATGACGCTGCCCGCACTGCGGATCTCCCGCAAGCTCCCGCTGATTCTCGCCGGCCTCACGGTGATCGCCTGTACGGCGACGGGCGCGATCGCCTTCTTCCAGGCCCAGTCGGCCCTGCAGCAGGCGGCCTTCGACAAGCTGGACGCCGTGCGCGGCGACCGCGTCGCGGCCCTGACCGACTATCTGGACGCCATCCGCGAGGACGTCTCGCTTCTGGGGTCGAACCACATGGTCGCCGACGCCGTGCAATCGCTGACGACCGCCTTCGGGGGTTTCGGCGACGATGCCGCCGCGCGATTGCAGACGGCCTATATCGACGACAATACCCATCCCGACGCCAGGTACCTGATGTCCGACGACGAGGATCACCTGTTCGACGTCAACGGCTACAGCAGCGTCCATGCCCGGTTCCATGGCTGGCTGACGCGCCTGGCCCTGGACCGGGGGTATGGCGACATCTATCTGCTCGACCTGGACGGCAACGTCATCTACTCCACGTTCAAGGAGCATGATTTCGCCCGCAACGTGAATGACGACGTGTTGGGCGGCACCGGCCTTGCCGCCGTGTTCGCCGCCTGCATGGAGGCGGTCAACGCCGTTGCTGCCGCCGGCCCGGACGCCGATATCAGCCCCTACCTCGCAACCGTCGCCTTCGCCGATCTTGAGCACTACACCCCGATCGACGGCCGGCCGGCCGGCTTCGTCGCCGCCCCGGTGTTCGACCGGTACGGGTTCGGCGCCGGCGTGCTGGCCGTCCAGATGCCCGTGGATCGCCTGAACGCCCTGGTCAACAGCACCGTCGGCATGGGCGAGACCGGCAGGGCCTATGTGGTCGGCGCCGACGGATCGATGCGCTCGGACCTGCCCGGCGCTGCCGCCGACGGCGGCGAAAGCTCCGTCCTCACGCAACAGGTCGACAGCGAGCCGGCGCGCGAGGCCCTGGCGGGCGGCGAAGGCGTCATGGTGGCCGACAGCTTCGATGGCACCCACGTGCTTGCGTCGTATGCGCCGGTCGCCCTTCCCGGCGTCAACTGGGGGCTGATTGCCGAGATCTCGTGGGATGAAGTGACCCGTCCGGCCTACCTGATGGGCGGACAGATGGCGCTGGCGGTGCTGGTCATCTCGCTGGCGATCGCCGGGGCCGGCGTGCTGATCGCGCGCACCATCGCCGGCCCGATCGGCCGCATGACCAAGGCGATGGCGACACTGGCCCGGAACGACCTGGAGGTCGAAGTTCCGGCCCGCAACCGCCGGGACGAGATCGGCGAGATGGCGGCCGCCGTCCAGGTCTTCAAGGACAATGCCCGGGAGATGCGGCGCCTGGAGGCCAGCCAGGCGGAGGCGAAGCAGGCGGCGGAAGCCGAGAAGCACGACATGATGCAGCGGATGGCCGACGAGCTGGAGGCCAGCGTCGGCCGGATCGTCGGGGCCGTCCGGTCGACGGCCGATGGCCTCAAGGACACGGCCGGATCGATGACGACCATCGCGGAGGATGCCAAGCGGCAGTCGGAAACCGTGGCCTCGTCCTCGCAGCAGGCGTCCGGCAATGTCCAGACCGTCGCCGCCGCGTCGGAGGAGTTGTCGGCGTCGATCCACGAAATCGGCCAGCAGGTGGCGCGGTCGTCCGCCATGGCATCCGAAGCGGTCGGCCGGTCCGACAATGCCCGCGACAAGATCCAGCTGCTGGCCGCGGCCGCCCAGAAGATCGGCGAGGTCGTGCAGCTGATCACGTCGATCGCCGAACAGACCAACCTTCTGGCGCTGAACGCCACCATCGAGGCGGCCCGCGCCGGTGACGCCGGCAAGGGCTTCGCCGTCGTCGCGCAGGAGGTCAAGGCGCTGGCCAACCAGACGGCCAAGGCGACGGAGGACATCACCCAACAGATCGCCGGCGTTCAGTCGGCCACCGGCGAGACGGTGGATGCCGTCGACGGTATCGCCCAGTGCATCGCCTCGATCAGCGAGGTGGCGGCGGCCATCGCCGCGGCGGTCGAGCAGCAGTCTGCGGCGACTGAGGAGATCAGCCGCAACGTCGCCGAAGCGTCGGCCGGCACCCAGCAGGTGTCCGAGGCGATCGTCGGCGTGACCGAGGCGGCCGGCGCGGTCGACCGCGTGGCGGGCGAGGTGCGCGCGGCGACCGACCCGCTGGCACAGCAATCGGCGTTGCTGGCGCAGGAGGTCGGCCGCTTCATCGGCCGGATCCGCCAGGCCTGACCGTCGCCCCGCGGGGTGGCGGCGCGGTTTGCGCCGTGGCAGGCGGCGCGCGGTTGGGCTAGACTGCCGCCAGGCAACCATCGTCGGGCGACCCCATGGCCAACCCGCTGGACCCTGCCCGGCGCCTGCAGCTTGTCGTCGGCGACATCACCGGCCTGGCGGTGGATGCCATCGTCAATGCCGCCAACCGTGCGCTTGCCGGCGGCGGCGGCGTGGACGGGGCCATCCATCGGGCCGCCGGGCCGGAGCTGAAGCGCCACACCGATGCCCACTACGCCGGCTGTCCAACCGGCGACTGCGTCATCAGCCCGGGCTTCGGCCTGAAGGCCCGGCACGTCATCCATTGCGTCGGACCGGTCTGGCGCGGCGGCGGGGCGGACGAAGACCGATTGCTGGCCGGCTGCTATGCGCGCGCCCTGGCGCTGGCTGCGGCTAACGGCATTGCCAGCATCGCCTTTCCCGCCATCAGCACGGGCATCTACGGGTTCCCCGCAGACCGGGCTGCCGGGATTGCGATATCCACGATTGTGAAAGACCTTATACTTTATGATGATATCGAGCGCGTGATCTTCGTGTGCTTCAATGAGGCGGCCGCCGACCACTACCGGGCGCAGCTGGCCGCCCTGGGGAAGGGAATCGGTCCCGTGGAGTGAGTGTGCGGCGAAGGGCAGCGCGTGCCCCCCGTCGTCACGCCTCACCTTGCGAACACCCGGCAGGACCGGGCGAAACCGGGAGACCCCGTCGATGTCCGTCCGCAATCTGGACTATCTGTTCAAGCCGAAATCCATCGCCGTGATCGGCGCCAGCAAGCGCCCGCAATCCGTGGGCGCGGTGCTGTCGCACAACCTGTTCAATGCGGGCTTCGACGGGCCGGTCATGCCCGTCAATCCGCATGAGCAGTCGATCGAGGCGACGCTGTGCTACCCCTCCATCGCCGATCTGCCGATCACGCCGGACCTGGCGGTCGTCGTGACGCCGCCCAAGAGCGTGCCCGGCGTCATCGCCGAGCTGGGCGAACGCGGCACCAAGGGCGTGATCGTCGTCACCGCCGGATTCGGCGAGGGCGAGGATGACGGCGGGAAGGCGCTGATACAGCAGGCGCTCGACATCGCCAAGCCGCACCTGATGCGCATCATCGGCCCGAACTGCCTGGGCATCATGGTGCCCGGCCACGGCGTGAACGCCAGCTTCGTGCACATCAATCCGCTGCCCGGCAACATCGCCTTCCTGACCCAGTCCGGGGCGATCGCAACCTCGGTCGTCGACTGGGCGACCTATCGCGGCATCGGCTTCTCGCACATGGTCTCGCTCGGCAACATGGCCGATGTCGATTTCGGCGACATGCTGGACTACCTGGCTGCCGATCCCAACACCCGCGCCATCCTGATGTACATCGAGTCGGTGACGGAGGCGCGGAAGTTCATGTCCGCCGGCCGCGCGGCCGCCCGCATCAAGCCGGTGATCGTGCTGAAGGCCGGCCGCAACGAGGCCGCGGCCAAGGCGGCCACCAGCCATACCGGGGCGCTGGCGGGGTCCGACGCCGTCTATGACGCCGCCATCCGCCGGGCCGGCATGCTGCGCGTGTTCACCATGGTGCAGCTGTTCGATGCCGTGGAAACCCTGGCCACCGGCATGCGGATCAAGGGCGAACGGCTGAGCATCCTGACCAACGGGGGCGGCGTCGGCGTGCTGGCGACGGAATCGCTGATCGACGCCGGCGGCACCCTGGCCGACATCGCGCCCGAGACGATCGAGAAGCTGAACGCCGTCCTGCCCCCCACCTGGTCCAAGGGCAATCCCGTCGACATCATCGGCGATGCGCCGGGTTCGCGCTATTCCGCGGCGCTGGAGGGCCTGCTGGAAGACCCCAACACCGATGCGGTGCTGGTGCTGAACTGCCCGCAGGCGATCGCCGACAGCGTTGAGGCCGCCGACGCCGTCGTCGAGACCTTGAGCAAGCGGCGCGCGGCACCGGTCTTGACGAACTGGCTGGGCGAGGGGGCGGCGGCGGACGCGCGCAAGCTGTTCGCCAAGCACAGGATCCCGACCTACGAAACGCCGGGGCAGGCGGCGACCGCCTTCATGCATCTGGTGGACTACAAGCGCAATCAGGAGTTGTTGCTGCAAACGCCGCCGTCGGTGGCGGAGCTGTTCGATCCCGACGTCGACCGCGCCCGCGCGGTCATCCACAAGGCATTGGACGAAGGGCGCGAGGTCCTGACCGAACCGGAGGCGAAGAACGTCCTGGACGCCTATGCCATCCCGGTGGTGCGCACGCTGGTTGCCGCCAATCCCGAGGCGGCGGCGAAATGCGCGGAGGAGATCGGCAAGCCGGTGGCCCTGAAGATCCTGTCGCCCGACATCACCCACAAGAGCGACAAGGGCGGCGTGCGGCTGAACCTGGGCACGCCGGACGAGGTGCATTGGGCGGCCGCGCGCATGCTCGCCAACCTGACGGCGCTGGAACCGGACGCCCGCATCGAAGGCTTCACCGTGCAGGAAATGGCCAAGATGCCGGGCGCGCGCGAGCTGATCCTGGGCATCGCCGAAGATCCGATCTTCGGCGCGGTCCTGCTGTTCGGCCGGGGCGGCACCCAGGTGGAGGTTGTGCAGGACAAGGTCATCGCGCTGCCGCCGCTGAACATGGTGCTGGCGCGCGAGATGATGACCCGCACCCGCATCTACAAGGAGATGCAGGCCTACCGCAACGTCAAGGCGGTCGACCTGGACGCCGTCGCGCTGACCATGATCAAGCTGTCGCAGATGGTCACGGACCTGACCGAGGTGGAGGAGCTGGACATCAACCCGCTGTTTGCCAGCGATGCCGGGGTGCTGGCGCTGGATGCCCGCATCAAGGTGCGCCCGCCGCTGGCCAAGGGCAGCCCGCGGCGTACCGCCATCCGCCCGGTGCCCCATTGGCTGAAGAAGACCGAGACGATCGAGGACGGCCGGCAGTTCCTGCTGCGCCCGATCGTGCCGGAGGACCTGCCGCTGATCCAGGAGATGGTCAGCCGTTGCACGACGGAGGACACGCGCCTGCGCTTCTTCGCGCCGTTGAAGGAGCTGCCGATGAGTGCCGCCCAGCGGCTGACCCAGATCGACTACGACCGCGAGATGGCGATGGTCGCCGTCGGCAAGGAAGACGGCGAGGCCAGGATCTTCGGCGTGGTCCGCATCACCGCCGATCCGGACAACGAACGGGCGGAATACGCGGTCATGGTGCGGTCCGACATGAAGGGCAACGGCCTGGGCTGGAAGCTGATGCAGGAGATCCTGGACTATGCCCGCGGTCGCGGCATCCGCGAGGTGTTCGGGGAGGTCCTGCGCGAAAACCGCACCATGCTGAAGATGTGCAGCGAGCTCGGGTTCCACCAGGCGATCCATCCGGATGAGCCGCGCATGGTGGACGTGACCGTCGACCTGACCAAACCCCTGGCGCCGCCTGCTTGACGCATGATGGTATCGGGCTGATCCCAGCCTCGCCGATCACGGCGATCCGACGGGATTGAATCCGGCCCTATCGGGATCGATGGTGTGTGGGCGAGCGCCGCCTTGCCGGGCCTGCGGCGCCTGCCCCCCATCCGCGACATCTGCCAATCCGGGCCTGTCGGGGTTCGGGGCGCCTCTGCATTTCCCATAGTTGCTGATTGTCGGTGGGTGTGAATGCGGGAATTGTCGCCGGTAGTGCGGCGGAGAGGAGGCAATGCGCAAAGACGTTGCAAACGTCAAAGGGAATTGCTCAGAATTTTTCACCACCTCGTTCATCAATTATTAGTCTCTTAACGTTCAAATTACCAAATCCCGGTGGCATTGCCGCCACCGGCGGCAAGGGTATCCCTTCCAATTTCAGGAGTTGGCATCCATGGCGGATGAGAGCAGGCGACTGAGGTTTGTGGGCATCGACGACGAGACGTGTGCTCTCTTGCGGCAGTTCAAGACCCTGATCGCGGGCGAGATCGAGCGCATTCTCGGCCAGTTCTACACCGCCATCCGGGAGTTTCCCGATGCCTGGACGCTGATCGGCAGCGAAGCCCGGGTGCCCAACCTGATCGCCGCCCAGAAGCGGCATTGGCTGAAGCTGTTCGAGGGCGACTTCAGCGACAGCTATTTCCAGTCGGTACGCCAGGTCGGACTGGCGCATGTGCGCATCGGGCTGGAGCCGAGCTGGTATCTCGGCGCCTATGGCCGCATCCTGCCGCTGCTGCACCGCGAGGTCTTGAAGGCCCACCGACGCAAGCCCGACCTTGCCGCCGCAATGATCGAAGCGGTGGACCGGGCGATCATGCTGGACGCCGAAACCAGCGTGACCGTCTATCTTGAAGAGGCGCGCAACCAGTACAACCAGAAACTCCAGGACATCACGTCGGCGTTCAACGATCAGATCTCCGGCATTGTCGGCGAACTGGCGCACGAGGCGGCGGGAACCCGTTCGCTGGCCGATACGATCGCCAACATGGCCGAAGTGACCCGGACGCAGACATGCTCGGCCGCGTCGGGTGCCGAGGAGGTCAGCGGCAACGCGCAATCCATCGCCGCCGCAACCGAGGAGCTATCGAACGCCATCCACGAGGTCAGCCTTCAGATCCACCGCCTGTCGACCATTGCCGACGAGGCGGTGTCCCGCGTGGTCGAGGGCAACGGCCACGCCGAGACGCTGACGGTCGCGGCCGGCCGGATCGGCGAGGTGCTGACGCTGATCCAGGGGATTGCCAAGCAGACCAATCTGTTGGCGCTGAACGCCACCATCGAGGCGCAACGCGCGGGCGAGGCCGGGCGCGGCTTTGCCGTCGTCGCGTCCGAGGTCAAGACGTTGGCCCGCCAGACCGCCGAAGCGACGGCCAGCATCGATGCGTCGATCAGCGAGATGCGGTCCAGCACCGAAGCCGTCTCTGCGGCATTGCAGATGATCCATCAGGTCGTCGGCACGACGCGGGAGACGGCAACGGCCATCGCCGCCGTGGTGGAGGAGCAGACGGCGACCACCGGCGACATCGCGCGCAGTGTCGATCACGCCGCGCAGGGGTCGTCGGTCGTCTCCCACAATGTGTCGTCGTTGAACGAGCAGGCCGGGTCCACCACCCGGCTGGCGGGCAAGCTTCAGGCGGCGGCAACGGCGCTTGACGCCACGATGCTGAAACTGCGGGAATCCGCGGACAACTTCACCAGGACGATCGGAAGCGCGCGCTGTGCCTGAGCCTGCGGCTCAGGCGTGCGTCTTGCGTTCGCGCCAGCTGAACGGGCCGGTGCGCTCGTACAGCCAGGGGTATTGCGACACCATCTTGCGCGCCTTGGTCAGGCGGAAGGCGAAGATGATGATGACCAGCATGACCGCGAAATCGATCAGGAAGCCGGTCCAGGTCAGCATCACGCCGTTGAACAGGCCGTAGATCAGGAAGCGGTTGCCCGCGGCCAGCAGCAGGGCAAAGGGCACGCCCTTTGCCAGCGGCTGCCAGGTGTTGGCCAGGGCCTGGCCCGTCAGGAATGCTGCCCCGCCGGCCAGGATGATCGTCAGCCCGATATAGACGCCGATCGTGGTCCCGATGATGTCGATCATGGCCGCACCGCCTGCCTGCGCTCCGCCGCCTCACCCATGGCCGCCTTCCAGATAGGCGGCCCGTACCTCTTCATTGGCCAGCAGTTCCTGCCCCGTGCCGGTCAGCGTGATCTCGCCCGTCACCATGACATAGCCGCGATGGGCCAGGCGCAGCGCATGGAAGGCGTTCTGTTCCACCAGGAACACGGTCACGCCCTGCTTGCGGTTGATCTCGCCGATCACCTGGAAGATCTGCTTGACGATCATCGGCGCCAGGCCCAGCGACGGTTCGTCCAGCAGCAAGAGGCGCGGCCGGCTCATCAGCGCACGGCCGATGGCCAGCATCTGCTGTTCGCCGCCCGACAGCGTGCCGCCGCGTTGCGCCTCGCGCTCCTTCAGGCGCGGGAACAGCACGAAGACCCGTTCCAGGTCCTCGGCGAAATAGGCGGGATCCGCCGACAGCGCCCCCATCTGCAGGTTTTCCAGCACCGTCATCCGCGGGAAGATGCGCCGGCCTTCCGGGGCCTGGGCGATGCCGCCGCGCATGATCTCGTAGGTGGACGTGGCGGTGATGTCGCGCCCGTCGAAGGTGATCTGCCCGCGGGCCGCACGGGGGCTGCCGCAGATCGTCATCAGCAGGGTCGACTTGCCGGCGCCGTTGGCGCCGATCAGCGTGACGATCTCCCCCTCTTCGACCTGAAGGTTGACGCCTTTCAGCGCCTCGATGGCGCCGTAGAAGGTGTGGACGCCGGAAATGGACAGCAGGGTCATGGCCGTTCCCTCATGCCCCGGCCGATGCCTGCGACTGCGGCCCCTCGTCCTCTTCCTCGCCCAGATAGGCGCGGATCACGGCCGGGTCCGCCCGCACCTCCGCCGGCGTGCCGTCGGAGATCTTGCGGCCGTAGTCGAGGACGACGACGTGGTCGGAGATCTGCATGACCACGCTCATGTCATGCTCGATCAACAGGATGCCGATGCCGAAATCGTCGCGGATACCGGTGATCAGTTCGTTGAGTTGATGCGTCTCGCGCGGGTTCAGGCCGGCGGCCGGCTCGTCCAGGCACAAAAGCGCGGGGCCGGAGCACATGGCGCGGGCGATCTCCAGCCGGCGCTGGTCGCCATAGGGCAGGTTGCCGGCATCCTCGTCCGCCCGATGGGTCAGGTTGACGCGGTCCAGCCATTGGCGGGCTTTGTCGATCGCCGCCCGTTCGGCGTGGCGATAGCTGGGCAGGCCGAACATCCCGGCGATGGTTCCCACCGATGCGGCCATCAGGACGCGATGCTGGGCGACCAGCAGGTTTTCCAGCACGCTCATGTTCGCGAACAGGCGGATGTTCTGGAAGGTACGCGCGATGCCGGCGTGGCTGGCGATGTCGTGGCCTTCCATGCGCTCCAGCAGATAGCTGCGCGTGCCGCGGCACAGCGTCAGCATCCCCTCTGTCGCCTTGTAGAACCCGGTGAGGCAGTTGAAGACCGTGGTCTTGCCCGCGCCGTTGGGGCCGATGATGGCGGTGATCTCGCGTGGCCGGGCCACGAAAGACACATCGTCAATGGCCACCAGACCGCCGAAACGCATGGTCAGGTGGTCGACGGTCAGCAACGGCTGGCCCGCGGTGGCGGTCATTGCCCTGCCGCCTTTTCTGCCGGTGCGGCCGAAGGTTTCGGCAGGCGGGTGAACGGCCACAACTGTCGCGGCGGGGGCGGATGCAGACGCACCGACGGATCGCGATGGGACAGAAGCCCGCGCGGACGCCAGACCATGATCACCACCATCAGCGCGCCGAAGGCCAGCATGCGGTACTGCTCAAGGTCGCGGAAGATCTCGGGCATGCCGATCATCAGCACCGCCGCCAGCACGATGCCGGCCTGGCTTCCCATCCCGCCCAGCACGACGATGGCCAGGATGATGGCCGATTCGATGAACTGGAAGCTCTCCGGGCTGATGAAGCCCTGGCGCGTGGCGAAGAACGACCCGGCGACACCGCCGAAGCCGGCGCTGAACATGAAGGCCGCCAGCTTGATGTTGCGCCGGTTGATGCCCAGCGACTGGCAGGCGATGTCGTCTTCGCGCAGCGCTTCCCAAGCCCGGCCGATCGGCAGGCGGCGGACGCGCATGCTGACGAAATTGACGAACAGCGCCAGCACCAGGATCAGATAGTAGAGGAAGATCACCCGGTGGATGCCGTTGTATTCCAGCCCGAACAGCTCATGGAAGGCGGTGACGCCCTCCGGCGGGCTGCGGTCGAATTCCGCCAACCCGAAGAAGCTGGGCCGGGCAATACCGGAAATCCCGTCGGGGCCGCCGGTGAATTCGAACCAGTTCAACAGGATGACGCGGATGATCTCACCGAATCCAAGCGTGACGATGGCGAAATAGTCGCCGCGTAATCGCAGGACGGGAAACCCGAGAATCAGCCCGGCGCTGGACGCCAGGACACCGGCAAGCGGCAGGCAGATCCAGAAGCTCCAGCCGAAATGCGTGCCCAGCAGCGCGTAGGAATACGCACCGACGGCGTAGAAGGCGACGTAGCCCAGGTCCAGCAGCCCCGCCAGGCCGACAATGATGTTCAGACCCCAGGCGAGCATGATGTAGGTGAGGACCAGGGTCGCAAGGTCGATCCTGGAGCGGTTGTCGAAGATGAACGGCAATGCGATCGCAAACACGATGGCGATGGGGCCGATCAGCGTCGTCCAGCCGCGCATGCCGGCGGCGAAGGCGTCCAGGGACCGGCCCCGCTCGGCCCGGCGTCCGGCACTGCCGCGCTGGCGCCAGACCAGCCAGGCCGCGCGCACGGCCAGGATTGCGCCGCCCGCCACCTGCATGACCTGCAGCACCGGCGTCGGCGTCGGCGCTTCCGCCCCCAGCGCCTGCAGGATCGCCGCGACGATGTCGATCGGCGGCACGAAAACGCCAAGCACGGCGGCCGCGGTTGCGCCGATCAGCGCCGGCAAGGGGTGGCCTTCCCGCATGGCCACCAGGGCCAGCCGCCCGATGAAGGCGAACACGACGGCCACGCCGACATCGGCGAAGCGGGTGGCGATGGCCAGCCCGCCCAGCACCGTTTCCAGGTGGATGCCGACCATGGTGATGGCCAGCATCAGCACGATGAAGGCGGTGATGGCACATTCGATCAGGGCGCTGCGCCACGGAAACGCCTGATCGCGACCGACGGTGTAGGCTGTTGAGCTCATCGCTGCGTCAGACCTTCTCGATTTCCGGCCTGCCGAGCAGCCCGCTCGGCCGGAAGATCAGCACCAGAACCAGGATGCCGAAGGCTGCCACGTCCTTGTATTCGACCGAGAAATAGCCGGACCAGAAGGCCTCGATCAATCCCAGCAGCAGCCCGCCCAGCATCGCACCAGGCAGGGAGCCGATGCCGCCAAGCACGGCGGCGGTGAACGCCTTGATGCCGACGACGAAGCCTTCGAAGAAGTCGATGACGCCGTAGCGCACCAGGTACATCGTGCCGGCGACGGCCGCCAGCATGGCGCCCATCACGAAGGTCTGGGAGATCGTCCGGTCGACGTTCACGCCCACCAGCGAGGCCATCAGCTTGTCCTGCTCGCAGGCGCGCTGCTGGCGGCCCAGCGAGGTCTTGGCGATCAGCGACGTGAATGCGAGCATCAGGATCACCGTCAAGAGGATGATCATGATCTGCACATAGCTGATGGTGACGGTGAACCCGGTGTCGCTTTCCATCAGCACGAAACCGCCCTGGATCACCGGCGGCAACGGCTTGGACCGGGCGCCTTGCAGCAGCTGGACGTAGTTCTGCAGGAAGATCGACATGCCCAGCGCGGAAATCAGCGGCGCCAGCCGGAACGAACCGCGCAAGGGCCGGTAGGCGATCCGTTCCACCGTCCAGCCGTAGATGCTGGTGAACACCATGGAGATGACAAGGACGACCGCCAGCGCCAGGGGAACCCACGTGATCCCGGCCAGCCCGAGCACCAGAAAGCTCATCAGTGCAATGAATCCGCCCACCATGAAGATGTCGCCATGGGCGAAATTGATCATCCCGATGATGCCGTAGACCATCGTATAGCCGATGGCGATCAGACCGAAGATCGACCCAAGGGTCAGGCCGTTGATCAGTTGCTGCAGGAAGTATTCCATCAGGCCATCTGCGCTCGCGCATGGCTCGCAGGACGCGAAGCCACAATCAGTCTATCCTTCCGTCCGGAGAACACGTCCCGGACGGCTGCAAACGGACTGTCCTGGTGCGACGGGGAAGGTCTTTTCACGCCCATGTCGTGCGGCCGAACGCCTCTCATACAAGAAGATGCGCGCCCAGGCCGCCCGGGACGCCAGTTTTTTGCCACGATATCTACGAGGTTGCCGTTGAACAAGTCCCTATTCGCCTGCCGGAGCGTTCCTTTGTTTTCACCACGCGGTTCGGTAGGTCTGCCGGCGCGCGGCCGCATCCGCGGCTCAACCGCCCGGTGGCCCGGGCCGTGGCGATGATCCCTGCGGGGGGGCCGCGGCCCCCGGCCGCCGCGCACCGCCCCGAACTGGTCGTCATCCCGCGGACCAGCGATATCGGCGGCCTGGAGGTGCGCCGGGCGCTGCCGTCGGCGGGCCGCCGCATGGTTGGCCCGTTCGTCTTCCTGGACGAGATGGGGCCGGCGGTCCTGGGACCGGGGGCAGGCCTGGATGTCCGCCCGCACCCGCATATCGGCCTGGCCACAGTGACGTATCTGTTCGACGGGGCGATCCTGCACCGCGACAGCCTGGCGAGTGCGCAGACCATCCGTGCCGGCGACGTCAACTGGATGACGGCCGGCCGCGGCATCACCCATTCCGAGCGAACGCCCCCCGGTTTGCGCGCCGCCGGCCACAGGCTGGCCGGCCTCCAGGCCTGGGTCGCCCTGCCGGCGGAGGGGGAGGAGATGACCCCGGCCTTCGTTCATCACGGCCGGGAGGACCTGCCCGAAGTCGATGGCGGCTGTTGGCGGGCGAGGGTCGTCGCCGGGGCGGCGTTCGGCGTGCAGGCGCCGACGGCCACGCAGTCTGCCCTGGTCTTCGCCGATATCGAGCTGGAGGCCGGAGCCGGCGTTCCCCTGCCACCGGAGCATGTGGAGCGTGCGGTCTATGTCGTCGCCGGCGCGGTGGCCGTCGCCGGGGACGTCTTCGAAGCCGGGCGCCTGCTGGTGTTCCGGGCGCGCGACGACATCGTGCTGACGGCCCGGACCCCCTGCCGGCTGGTGCTGCTGGGCGGCGAGCCCCTGGACGGCAAGCGCCATGTCTGGTGGAACTTCGTGTCCAGCCGGCGCGACCGGATCGAACAGGCGAAGGCCGACTGGGCCGCCGGCCGGTTTCCGCCCGTCATCGGCGACGGCGACCCGATGCCCCTGCCCGCGGGGTGACGGACCGCCCGCACCGGCGCGCCGGTCAGGCCATCGGGTCTTCCAGCCGGTACAGGCGCTGCGCCGCGGCCAGCGCGAAGCGCAGCAGCATCGCCTTGCGGCGGGCGGCCGGCAGCGGCAGCGTCGGCGCGTCCCTCAGGACCGCCCCCTCATAGGCGTCGGCGACGATCAGCCCCGGCCGCGACGGCACCAGGTGGTCCGGGAAGCCGGGGGGCACGGCGAAAAACAGCCGGTCGCAATAGGGTTCGTAGTCCGGCCATTTCCGGTCGCCGCGCAGGTCGGCCACCGAAACCTTGACCTCCACGATGATCACGCTGCCGGCGGCATCGATCGCCAGCACATCGGCCCGCCGGCCGTTGGCAAGGGCGACCTCCGCGACGGAGGCGAGGCCGAGGCCGGCGAGCAGCCGCCGTACGCCTCGTGTCACCGCAATCGTGCGTTCGGCTGCGGCGAGCGTACTGCAACTCTCGAAGACGGAAACCCCGCCCGGGACCGTGTTGTCGTCATCGTCCATGGGCTGCCCCTCGCCGCGATTCAGGTAGCGGCCGAATCCTTAATATGATGTCTATCCTTTCGGCTGGTTGGCAATCGGCTTTCTGTTCTATCACGCCGTTCCGGCACACCTTGCGTTGACTTCTATTGTGCAGGTGCGCAATACTGCCCCAATCTTCAGAATAGAAGTCGTCGGGCGTGTGCGTCCGCACACGGGGGGAGCTGTCATCATGGTTGCACGCGAGCGGCCACTGTCGCCGCATTTGCAGGTCTATCGGCCCCAGATCACCAGCGTTCTGTCGATCGTTCACCGGCTGACCGGCGTGGCACTGTGCGTCGGCACGCTGCTGCTGGTGTGGTGGCTGGTCGCCGCCGCCGCGGGGCCGGACGCGTTCGAAGCCGCGCAGGGCTTCATCGGCTCGATCTTCGGGCGGCTGATCCTGTTCGGGTGGAGCTGGGCGCTCCTTTATCATCTGTGCAACGGGGTCCGTCACCTGGTCTGGGACGCGGGCTACGGCTTCGAGCTCGACACCCTGACGCGGTCCGGCTGGCTGACACTGGTCGTCTCGATCGGGCTGACACTGATCGCCTGGATCGCCGGCTACGCGATGATGGGAGGCTGAGATGGCCGTACGCACCCCGATCGGCCGCGCCCGCGGCCTGGGTTCCGCCAAGGAAGGCACGCATCACTGGTGGATGCAGCGAGTCACCGCCATCGCCCTGGTGCCGCTCGCCCTCTGGTTCGTCGCCTCGGTGGCAAGCATGGCCGGTGCCGACTATGTCGCCATGCGGGCCTGGGCCGGCCAGCCGATCACGGCGACGCTGCTGATCTCGCTGATCGTGGCGACGTTCTACCATGCGGCGCTGGGCATGCAGGTCGTCTACGAGGACTATGTGCATCCCCACTGGGTGAAGGTGGTGTTCGATATCGCGACGAAGCTGGTTTTCTTCGCATTCGCCGTCGCGTGCATCTTCTCCATCCTGAAGCTCGCCTTCGCCGCCTAGGAACCTGCCCGTCATGACCAAGGAATACGAGTTCATCGATCATACCTACGACGTCGTCGTCGTGGGGGCGGGCGGCGCCGGTTTGCGCGCCACCTTCGGCATGGCCGAAAAGGGTCTGAAGACCGCCTGCATCACCAAGGTGTTCCCGACCCGCAGCCACACCGTTGCCGCCCAGGGCGGCGTGTCGGCCGCGCTCGGCAACATGGGCGAGGACGACTGGCGCTGGCACATGTACGACACCGTCAAGGGGTCGGACTGGCTGGGCGACCAGGACGCCATCGAATACATGTGCCGCGAGGCGGCGCCGGCGATCATCGAGCTGGAGCATTACGGCCTGCCGTTCTCGCGCACGCCGGAAGGCAAGATCTACCAGCGCGCTTTCGGCGGCATGACCACCCGGTTCGGCCAGGGAATCGCCTATCGCACCTGTGCCGCGGCCGACCGCACCGGCCACGCGATGCTGCACACGCTCTACCAGCAGTCGCTGAAGCACCAGGCCGAATTCTATATCGAGTATTTCGCCCTCGACCTGATCATGGAGGACGGGGCCTGCCGCGGCGTCGTCGCCTGGAACCTGGACGACGGCACGCTGCACCGCTTCCGCGCGCACGAAACCGTGCTGGCGACCGGCGGATACGGGCGTACGTACTTCTCGTGTACGTCTGCACATACGTGCACCGGCGACGGCGGGGCCATGGTGGCACGCGCCGGCCTGCCATTGCAGGATATGGAGTTCATCCAGTTCCACCCCACCGGCATCTACGGGGCGGGCTGCCTGATCACCGAGGGCGTGCGCGGCGAAGGCGGGTACCTGACCAATTCCGAGGGCGAGCGGTTCATGGAACGCTATGCCCCGTCGGCCAAGGACCTGGCGTCGCGCGATGTCGTCAGCCGGTCGATGACCATCGAGATCCGCGAAGGCCGCGGCGTCGGCCCGCAGAAGGACCACATCCATCTGCACCTGGAACACCTGGACGCCGCCATCATCCACGAGCGTCTGCCGGGCATCGCGGAATCGGCGCGCATTTTCGCCGGCGTCGACGTGACGAAGGAGCCGATCCCGGTCCTGCCCACCGTCCACTACAACATGGGCGGGGTGCCGACGAACCGGTGGACCGAGGTCGTGTCGCCGACGGCGGCCGATCCGGACGCCGTCGTGCCCGGGCTGATGGCCATCGGCGAGGCCGCCTGCGTGTCGGTGCACGGGGCCAACCGCCTCGGCTCCAACTCGCTGCTCGATCTGGTCGTGTTCGGCCGGGCCGCGGCGATCCGGGCGGCCGAAGTGGTGGCGCCGGGAACCTCCCACAAGGAGTTGCCGGCCGACGCCGGGCAGAACGCGGTGGAGCGGCTGGACAAGGTACGCCACAACAAGCAGGAGATCCGCACCGCCGACCTGCGGGCGGAGATGCAGAAGACCATGCAGTTCGACTGCGCGGTGTTCCGTACCGGTGAGTCGTTGAAGAGCGGCCGCGATGCGCTGGAAGCCCTGTGGCCGAAGCAGGCCGGCCTCGGCGTCGCCGACAAGTCCATGGTCTGGAACAGCGATCTGGTGGAAACGCTGGAGCTGCAGAACCTGATGATCCAGGCCCTGGTGGCCACCTACAGCGCCTACAACCGCCAGGAAAGCCGCGGCGCCCACGCGCGGGAGGACTTCCCGGACCGCGACGACGAGAACTGGCTGAAGCACACCGTCGCCTGGATCAACGACAAGGGCGAGGTGAAGCTGGACTACCGTCCGGTGCACCTGCAGCCGATGACCAACGACGTTCAGTCGTTCCCGCCCAAGGCCCGCGTCTACTGAGGCAGGGGCATTACGTACGCGTATGCCTGGCGAGGCAACGGGGCGGCAGCCTCCGCAAGATCTGCTGCCGCCCCCCGGGTGGATAGGTGACTGACGCCCGCCGGGTGCACAAGAACACTACAGAGGGCAACCATGGTCGAGTTTGCGCTTCCCCGTAACTCCAAGGTCAACAGGGGCAAGACCTATCCGGCACCCAAGGGGGCGAAGCGGACGAAGGCATTCGCCATCTATCGGTGGAGCCCGGATACCGAAGAGAACCCGCGACTGGACGAATACACCATCGACCTGGACAAGTGCGGGCCGATGGTGCTGGACGCCATCATCCACATCAAGAACGACATCGATTCGACCCTGACCTTCCGCCGGTCCTGCCGCGAGGGCATCTGCGGGTCGTGCGCGATGAACATCGACGGCACCAACACGCTTGCCTGCCTGAAGCCGATCGACGAGGTGAAGGGCACGGTCAAGATCTACCCGCTGCCGCACATGCCGGTGGTCAAGGACCTGGTGCCCGACCTCACGCACATCTATGCCCAGTACACCTCCATCCAGCCCTGGCTGCAGACGCAGTCGGCGCCGCCGCCCGACCGCGAGCGCCTGCAGGATCCGGACAGCCGCAGGAAGCTGGACGGCCTCTATGAGTGCATCCTGTGCTTCTGCTGCTCCACCTCCTGCCCCAGCTACTGGTGGAACGGCGACCGCTATCTGGGGCCGGCGATCCTGTTGCAGGCCTATCGCTGGCTGGTGGACAGCCGTGACGAGATGACGGGCGAGCGCCTGGATTCCCTGGAAGATCCTTTCCGGCTCTATCGCTGCCACACCATCATGAACTGCGCGAAGACCTGCCCGAAGGGCCTGAACCCGGGCAAGGCCATCGCCGAGATCAAGAAGATGATGGTCGCCCGCGCCTGAGGGCCGACCCTGCGACCGTTGTGCCGCCCGCCGGAATCGTGCGGGCGGCGTTTGCGTCGCCGGCCCGCCCGCGCTATTAGGCCGGTGCCCGTGCACGACGGTGCATCGCTGCGGGCGCACCCCTCCCCTGGGCTGAGACGCGACCACTGAGGATGTTCGACAGGCTGGCCGAGCTTTACGGCAACCTCCTCGCGTCGTGGGTCGGCGTGGTGCGCCGCAACGCGTGGGCGACGGTGGTCTTGTGCTTCGCCGCCACCGTGGCGGCCGCCGTCTTCGCCTTGTCGGACCTGCGCATCAACACCTCCAGCTCCGGCCTGATCTCCGACGATGTCCACTATCGCCAGGTGGAGA
Organism: Rhodospirillaceae bacterium; assembly: GCA_020638595.1. Classification (GTDB taxonomy): domain Bacteria; phylum Pseudomonadota; class Alphaproteobacteria; order DSM-16000; family Inquilinaceae; genus JACKIG01. The sequence goes on from JACKIG010000034.1 coordinate 30,003, forward strand.
TCGCCTTCGATGCCGCGTTCCCGCAACTCGACGGGCCGCTGCTGGTGGTAATCGACGGCGGCACGGCCGAGGCGACGGACGCGGCCGCCCGCACCCTGACCCAGGCGATGCAGGGCCGTGACGACCTGTTCCGCTATGTCTACGAGCCGGCCAGCGACCAGTTCTTCCGCCAGAACGGGCTGTTGTTCCTGGACCTGGACGAATTGGACGACCTTGCCAGCCGCGTGGCCGATGCGCAGGCCATGCTGGCCGCGCTGGCCGAGGACCCGAGCCTGCGTGGCTTGTTCGGCATGCTGGGTCGGGCGGTGGAAGCGCGCGCGGACGGCGAGGCGCTGCCCGGCGACATGGCCGGCGCCATGGACGCCATCGCCGGCACGGTGGAAGACCAGATCGCCGGGCGTCCGGGCGCGCTGTCGTGGCGGCGTCTGGTGGATGCGGGATCGGGGCGCGACGCGACCCGGGCCTTCATCATCGCCCAGGGACGGCCGCCGACCGGTGCGCAGGCCATGGTCGATTTCGTCCGCCAATCGGCGTCGGAACTGGACCGGGCGGCGATCGGCGATGTCACCGTGCGATTGACCGGCTCGCCCGCACTGGAGCTGGAGGAATTGCAGACCGTGGCGCAGGGCACGGAGATCGCGGGCATCCTGTCGTTCGTGCTGGTGACGCTGCTGCTGGTCTGGGGCCTGAAGTCCTGGCGCCTGATCGTGGCCGTGCTGATCCCGCTGGTGGTCGGCCTGGTGTGGACCTTCGCCTTTGCCGCGGTCAGCATCGGCCAGCTCAACCTGATCTCCATGGCCTTTGCGGTGCTGTTCATCGGCTTGGCGGTGGATTTCGGCATCCATTTCACGCTGCGCTTCCGCGAGGCCCTGATCGACGGCGACGCGCCCGGTGCGGCCCTGGGCACGGCGGCCGAAGGCATCGGCCGGGCACTGACGTTGAGCGCGGTGTCGGCGACCATCGGCTTCGTGTCCTTCGTGCCGACGGCCTATCGCGGCCTGGCGGAGCTGGGGATCATCGCGGGCGGCGGGATGGTCGTCGCGCTGTTCCTCAACCTCACCTTCACCCCGGCGCTGATCGCGGTTCTGCGCGCCGACGGGCCGCGGGTGCAGCGGCGGCCCGTCACCACGCCGATCCTTGCCGCCATTGTCGAGCGCCGCTATCGGATGGTCCTGGTGCTGTGCGTGGCGGCCGCGCTCGGCTGCGCGGCGCTGGCCGCACGCGTGACCTTCGACGTCAATCCCCTGAACCTGCAGGACCCGTCCAACGAATCCGTGGCGACCTTTCTGGATCTCGCCGACGACAGCGACACGACGCCCTATATCGTCAACGTCCTCGCCGACGACATGGCGACGGCCGAGGCGCTGGCGGACCGCCTCGGCGACCTGCCGGAGGTGGCGCGGGCGGTCACGCTGGCCGATTTCGTGCCGCGGGAGCAGGACCGCAAGCTGGCGGTGATCGACGACATGGCCCTGTTCCTGACCCCGGTGATGTTCGCCGTACCGGTCGGGGACCCGCCCGATACCGCCGGCCGCCGGGCCGCCGCTGCGGACCTGGCCGATGCGCTGGCAACCGTCGCGGGCGACCCGGACGACCCCGCCCTGGCCGCGGCGGCCGGGCGGCTGGAGCAGGCCTTGCGCGCCTTCGACCGGCAGTTCGGCGATGGCGAGGCCGCCTGGCAGGAGCTGGAACGCCGCCTGTTGAGCGGGTTCGAGCGGTACCTGGACGACCTGGGAATGGCCCTTTCGGCCGGCCCGGTCTCGCTGGAAACCCTGCCGGCCGACCTCGTCTCCCGCTGGGTTGCACCCGACGGGCGGGTGCGGGTCGAACTGTCGCCGGCGGAGAATGTGGCGGGGCCAGAGGCCATGCGCCGCTTCGCGCGCGCGGTCCAGGCCCACACGCAGAACGCCACCGGCGCGCCCGTCATCCTGACCGAAGGCAGCCAGGTGGTGATCGATGCGTTCGTCATCGCCACGTCGATCTCGATCGCCGCGATCGGCCTGCTGCTGCTCATCATCCTGCGGCACCTGGGCGACGTGATGCTGACCCTCGCGCCGCTGGTGCTGGCCGCCGTCTACACCCTGGCCGCGGCGGTGGTGCTGGGGCTGTCGTTCAACTTCGCCAATGTCATCGTCCTGCCGCTGCTGTTCGGGCTGGGCGTCAGCAGCAGCATCCACATGGTCATGCGCCGCCGCCGGCAGGGCGCGACGGCGGGGGAGCTGCTGCGCACCAGCACCCCCAGGGCCGTCACCTTCAGCGTATTGACCACCGCCGCGTCCTTCGGCAGCCTCGCCGTGTCGCCGCATCGGGGCATGTCCAGCATGGGCGTGCTCCTGACCATCGCCATCACCTTCACGCTGGTGTCCACCCTGGTCATCCTGCCCAGCATGATGCAGGCGCTGTCGGCCAAGCGCCGCGGCGGGACCGCGCCGTGACCGTGCTGGTCACGGGGGCCACGGGCTTCGTCGGCTCGGCCGTGGCGCGGCGGCTGCTGCGCGAAGGCATGGCGGTGCGCGTGCTGGCCCGCGCGGGCAGCGACCGGCGCAACCTGGACGGCCTGAATGTCGAGATCTGCGAAGGCGACCTGACGGACCGCGGCTCGCTGGACCGCGCCGTTGCCGGTGCGCAGGCGCTGTTCCACGTCGCGGCCGACTATCGCCTCTGGGCCCTGCATCCGCAGGAGATCTACCGCGCCAATGTCGACGGCACGCGCGCGCTGATGCTGGCGGCACTCGATGCCGGCGTGCCGCGCATCGTCTACACCAGCAGTGTCGCCACCCTGGGCCTGCATGCCGACGGGACCGCGGCGGATGAAGACACCCCGGTTGCGCTGGAGAACATGATCGGCCCCTACAAGCGGTCGAAATATATGGCGGAAGAGGAGGTGAGCCGCCTGGTCGCCGAACGGGGGCTGCCGGCGGTGATCGTCAACCCGTCCACCCCGATCGGGCCGGGCGACATCAAGCCGACGCCGACCGGGCGGATGATCCGCGACGCCGTGGCGGGGCGCATGCCGGCCTATGTCGATACCGGGCTGAACATCGTCCATGTCGACGATGTCGCCGAAGGCCATTGGCTGGCCTTGCACCGGGGGGCGGTGGGCGAGCGCTACATCCTGGGCGGTGAGAACATGTCGCTGGGCGCCATCCTGGCGGAGATCGCGGCCCTGGTGGGCCGCAGCCCCCCGCGCGTCAAGCTGCCCCATGGCCTGATCATGCCCGTCGCCCATGTGGCCGAGGCCTGGGCGCGCCTGACACGCGGGGCGGAACCGATGGTCGTCCCCGATGCGGTGCGCATGGCGCGCAAGCGGATGTATTTCACCTGTGCGAAAGCCCGGGCGGCACTGGGCTATGCGCCGCGGCCGGCGCAGCAGGCAATCGCGGACGCCGTTGCCTGGTTTCGCGGCCGCGCGGCCTGACCGTCCGCCCGCCGGGGAGATGACTTCAGGCTGAATCGGCCTGATGTCATCTTGCTCTCATTCATACAGTTGGAGACTGAAACAGCGATGATGGCGATCCGACATCATCGCATCAGGCTCTACGGGATCAGGCGCGACCGCCAGCGCGTGAACCAGTTGGTGATGCCGCCCGGCGCCGGCTGGGTGGCGGCCTGGGTTGCCGTCGCCTCGGCCCGGGCCGGCCGCCGAAGGTTCGGTTCCGCCCGCAGCAGCATGCGTTCCAGCACCCAGAAGGTGTCCGAGGCAAGTTCGAGAAACCGGAATGCGACGACCTTGGTGTCCGGGTTGGCGCGGACCACGACGGCCCCGAACGGATAGGCGCCATCGGCACCGTCCATGACGAAGGTGCCCGAGACTTCCTCTTCCGCCTCGAACCCCTGGCCGGCCTGACCGTCGTCGCGCATGGAAAACCCGCCCAGCGACCAGTCGCGGGTCAGGAACTGGACCTCGCCCAACTGGACCGTCAGAAGCGGCAGCTCGCGGCGGACATCGCGCCTGCGGTTGCGGGGGCCAACGGACATGTGCGCTCCCGGGGGGCTTTGGCGGGTTCCGGCCTCGACTATCGTCTGTCGACCGTCAATCGTCGGTTAACGCAAACCGGGCAGGCACTGGCGTGTCCGGCCAAGCTCTTCTATAACCCGAATCCGTCGGGCTGTGAAACCGTTGGGGCGGATCGGTGCCCCCCCACGTGCGGGCCTGACGCGATGCCCTGAAAGGGAGAGACGGTGCCATGACCTTGCGGCTGCCCAATGAGAAGATCGCGACCGTGTTCGGCGGGACCGGCTTCATCGGGCGATACGTCGTCCATGCGATGGCCCGCCGCGGATGGCGGGTGCGCGTGGCCACGCGGGACCCCGGGGCGGCGCTGTTCCTGAAGCCCTACGGCATGGTCGGCCAGGTCACGCCGGAATTCGCCAACACCCGCGACGACGCCACGGTCGCCGCGGTGGTCGCCGACAGCGACTATGTCGTCAACCTGGTCGGCATCCTGTACGAGAAGGGCCGGCGCACCTTCCAGGCGCTGCATGTGGACGGCGCGCGGCGCGTGGCCGAGGCTGCGGCACGGGCCGGTGTGCCCCGGCTGGTCCATATCTCCGCCATCGGCGCCGATCCGGCGGCGGAAGCCGCATATGCGCGTTCGAAGGCCGAGGGCGAGCAGGCGGTGCGCCAGGCCTTCCCCGATGCGGTCATCCTGAGGCCGAGCATCGTGTTCGGGGCGGAGGACGATTTCTTCAACCGCTTCGCCGCGATGTCGCGGATCAGCCCGGCGCTGCCCCTGATCGGCGGCGGCACCACGCGGTTCCAGCCCGTCTATGTGGGCGATGTCGCCGATGCGGTGCTGGCGGGCCTGGACCGCCCCGATGCCAGGGGCCGTACCTTCGAACTGGGGGGTCCCCAGGTCTATACCTTCGCCGAGCTGATGAAGCTGATGCTGCGCGTGATCGGCCGCAACCGGCGGCTGGCCACGGTGCCGTGGGGCATGGCGCGTTTCCAGGCCAAGCTGCTGGGGCTGCTGCCGGTGCCGCCGCTGACGCTGGACCAGCTGGCGATGCTCAAGACCGACAATGTCGTCGCCGACGGGGCGGCAACCTTGTCCGATCTCGGCATCGCGCCCACCCAGGCGGAGATCGTGCTGCCGACCTACCTGCAGCGCTACCGTGTGGGTGGCCGGTTTGCCGGACGGCATGCGCCGGGCCTGCATCGGCGCGCCGACTGACCGCCTGGGCGGTACGTCCTGTCGCAGGGGTAGTTATTCTGCGCCACGCGACAGAATAAACATAGAATAACGGTTTGATTTGAAGATATTCGTTACGATTTGTTGACCGATTAGGCCGCTATTAAGAGTCTCGCTGGACCATGGTCGCGCTCTCGGCCCTGCACCCCTTGTCCCGGGCCGGCAGCCCTATCGATGGCCAGAACGGGAAGCCAAGAGATGCGCGTATCGAAATGTATTGTTCTGGGGGCTGCTGCTCTTCTGCTCCCCCTCGCCAGCGGCGCGAATGAATTCGACACGGAACTGCGTACAGCCTACCAGACCCATATCGTTCCGTTGTTGTCCCAGGGTATCGTCATCGACGCCATCCTTGCCCAGAACGCGGACCATGCCGGCCTGACCGATGCCGATGTGGAAGCCCTGGACCAGCAATGGCGCCAGGAGGCCGAGGCGGGCAGCGGCCCGCTGATCGACGCCGTCCTCGGCAACGCGCTGTCGGAATTCCTGGCGCAGGTCAAGGCCGACAGCGACGGCATGATCACCGAGATCTTCGTCATGGACAACCGCGGCCTGAACGTCGCCCAGAGCGACGTCACCAGCGACTACATGCAGGGCGACGAGGCGAAGTGGCTGGAAACCTTCCCGGTGGGTGGTGACGCCGTGTTCGTCGACGAGCTGGAATTCGACGAGTCCACGAACGCGTTCCAGTCGCAGGTCAGCGGCAGCATCGTCGATCCCGCGACGGGCGAGACGATCGGGGCGATCACCGTCGGCGTGAACGTGGAAAGCCTGCTCTAGAGGCCCGACTGCCGCTCGCGCCGCATGGGTGCGGGCGGCAGTGTCGACGCCGGTGACTTGGGGGCGCGCAATGGCCCGCCTGATGCCGTCTTGCCCCAGGCCACCCGTCCCGGCGCGTCGCGATGCGCCGGTCCTACCCCCGGATCGAGGCTGACGAGCGAGCGGCCGTCGACGATGGGCGGCAATGCGAAGGGAACGGATGATGAGGATCAACGGCAAGATCGCCGTGGGCTTCGGTTCGGTGCTGATCCTGACCGTCGGGGTCGCCGTCGTCGGATGGAACGCGCTGGAAACCTTCGGCGGCAGTGTCGATGTGGCGCAGGACACGGCCCGCATCGATGAATTGATGGACGAGGTCCGCCTTCGCCAGTCGACCTATGTGACGGCGAATACGCCCGAGGCCGCCGCGTCCGTCCGTGCCGGCATCGGCGATATCCGGACCCTGATCGATCGTCTCGGCGAGGATCTGGCCGATACGCCGGCCGCCGATGCGATGGCCGGCATCACCGCCCAGATGGCCGACTATGCCCGGGCCTTTGACGACTATGCCGCGCTGTCCGGCGAACGGACCCGCCAGGTCGCGGCGATGCAGGCGGCGGCGGAAGATCTGCGGTCCCTGGCCGACCGTATCGGCCTGGAACAGGCGGACAGGCAGCAGGCTCTGGGCCGCCGCTTCGGCGAACTGGACGAACGGCTGACGGGCCTGCTGGCGACGGCCGACACCGCGAACCGGATGATGATGCTGGCGCTGGCCGCAGGCCGCTATCAGGCGGACTTCCTGCGGACCCGGCAGAGCGAGGGGCTGGAGGCGGCCCGGGAAGCCATCGGATCGATGTTCGCCACGGTCCTGGTGCTGCGGCGCGACCTGGCGGGCTCCGAACTGGAGGGCGAGCTCAGCGGGCTGCTCGCCGCCACCCAGGCCTATCGGAGCGCCTTCGATGACCTGGCAGGCCTGGTGGAGGAGGAGGCGGCGGCATCGGCGCGGGCCGAGGAGGAAGTCGGCCAGATTGTCGAGGCGTCCGCCGCCTTCGCGGCCCTGGCGGACGACCTGGACCAGGCGGTCGTCGAGCGCCTGCGCAGCATCGCCGACCGGCGGGCGGATCCCGATCGCGGCACGGCGTCGGACATCGCCGGCGCCTTGCAGGCGCTTCAGCTCGGCTCACTCGGGATCGTCGCCGAAAGGTCGGTGATGGCCTATGTGCGGACGCAAGACACTGCTGCCGTGGAGGGTGCGGAGGATGCCGTCGGGCAGATCTTCGCCACGGCGATACGGGCGCGGGGACAGTTCGCCGACGATGCGACGCGCGACCTGATCGGCAACATGGCCGCGCAGGCGCAGACGGTGCGCCAGGCGCTTGGCTCCCTGACCGAAGCGCAGGGCCGGCGGGATGCGGTGCTGGCCCAGGTGTCCCAGGCGGTCGCCGAGCTGGACAGCCGGAGCGAGCAGATCCGCGCGATGGCGACGGCGATCGAGACGGCCCTGCGGAACGAGTATGGCGCCCTGGGCGGCGAAACGGTCGAGGCACGCCTGGCGCTGGAGCGGTCGCGCGAGGTGAGCGTTCAGGCGGAACATATGGTCGGGCTGGCCTTGCAGGCCCAGACCGCGGAGCAGGACTACCTGTTGGCGCCGACGCCCGGGCACGCCGACGCCGTCGAGGCGGCCGTCGACGCGCTGAATGCCCTGTCCGCCGATATGGGCGGGCTGCTGGGCGGCGGGGACGGCGAGGCGCTGGTCGCCGCCGTCTTTGAGGTCGCGGAGGGCTATCGTGCCAGCTTTCGGGCCATGAGCGGGGCGATAGGGCAGCAGGCCGCCGCGCTGGACGCCATGGAGGCGGCGGTGGACTCGGTGATGGCAACGACCGGGCAGGTGGCGGGCCAGCAACTCCGGGCGATGGCCGACCAGCGCGACCAGGCCAAGCTGCTGCTTCTTCTTGGGACGGTCGTGTGCGTCACCCTGGGTTCGGGGCTGGCGTTTCTGATCGGCCGGCGCATCGCCGGGCCGCTGAAGGCCATGACCCGCACCATGCAGGACCTGGCGGCCGGCAACCATGGTGTCGAGATCCCGGCCAAGGACAACGCCGACGAGATCGGCGACATGGCCAAGACGGTGGAGGTGTTCCGGCAGACCATGGTCGAGACCGCCCGCATGGCGGCCGACAGGGACCGGGAGGAAGCCGCCAAGGCGGAGCGCGCACGGCGCATCGAGACTTTGGCCGAGGATTTCCAGAAGAGCGTTGCCGCGTCGATCGACTTCGTCGCGTCCTCGGCGACGGAGATGGAGTCGACGGCCAACGCCACGTCGGAGATCGCCGAGGAAACGCTGCGCCAGTCCACGGCCGTGGCCGCCGCGGCGCATCAGGCATCCGTCAATGTCGACACCGTGGCGGCGGCGGCGGAGGAACTGTCGGCATCCATCGCCGGCATCGGCGACCGGATGGGCGAGGCGGCGGAGGTATCGCGCAGCAGCGTGTCGGAGGCCGAAGAGGCCAGCACGATGATGCAGGGACTGGCCACCGCCGCCGACGAGATCAGCTCCGTGGTCCAGCTCATCACCTCCATCGCCGAGCAGACCAACCTGCTGGCCCTCAACGCGACGATCGAGGCAGCGCGCGCCGGTGCCGCCGGCAAGGGCTTCGCCGTCGTCGCGTCGGAGGTCAAGAGCCTGGCCGCGCAGACGACCAAGGCCACGGAAGAGATCGGCAGCAAGATTGCCGGCATCCAGGGCCGCACGGCCCACGCCGTCGAGGCCATTGCCGCGATCAGCGGGACCATCCGGCATATCGACTCCATTGCGTCGTCGATCTCCTCGTCGGTGGAACAGCAGGCCGCGGCGACCGGGGAGATCTCGCGCAATGCCCAGCAGGCCGCCTGCGGCACGCAGGAGGTCTCGTCCACCATCGCCACGGTGCAAGAGGCCGCCACCAGTGCGGGCGAGGCATCGCAGCAGGTGCTGGGGGCGTCGCGCGAGCTGTCCGCACGGGCCGAAACGCTGCGCCGGGCGGCGCAGGACTTCCTGAAGGAGATGCGGATCGCGTGACGCCAGGCCGACGCCCGGCTGAAGCGCAGCGCCCTTACGACGCTGCAGGCGGCCTCACGGCCGCCGTCCGGCGGCCAGGCGCGCTTCGATCTCGTCGATCACGGGGGCGAGACCGGCAACGCTGTCCAGGACGAAATGCGCGCCGGCAGCGCGCATCTTCGCTTCGGCGGTGCCGCGGCGTGCCTCCCGCTCGTGGGGGGGCAGGGCCGCGAACGCGTCGCGCGTCAACCCCACCTCGTTGCCGCTGACCGTGACACCGACTGTCCACATGCCGGCGTTCAGGCCTTCCTCGATCCCGGGCGTGGTGTCGTCGACCTTGACGCACGCCTCCGCCGGCCAGACCTGTAGGGCGATCATCGTTTGCAGGCACATCAGTGGGGACGGCCGCCCCGCCGCCAGGTCGCCGGCGCAGACGACGTTGTCGACCGTGATGCCGTGCCGTTCCGCGGCGGGCTGAAGCGGCGCCATCACCTCGCGCGAATATCCGGTCGTCGATCCGATGGCGATGTGGCGCCGCCGCAGCGCCGCGATCATCTCCACCGCGCCGGGGATGGGTTCGGCATGGCGGGCCACCGTTTCCACCTGCAAGGGCAGGAAGCGGCGATAGACCTCGTCGATATCCTCCGCACCGAAGGGATGGCCGTGCAGGCGCAGCCAGGCGTCGGCGACGTGGGCGATGCGTCCCATGGCGGCGATGTGGTCCCATTTCGGCAGGCCCATGGGGCCGCGGGCCTCGGCCGGCGTCACCGGGATGCCGCAGGCGGCGAAGGCGTCGACGAACACCTGTACCGGCGCGCAGGAACCGAAATCGACGATGGTGCCGGCCCAGTCGAAGATCACCGCCTTGACCGGGCCGCGATAGGGGCGGCCGGCGGTCATGGCGAAACCTCCGCCACGGCGGGGGCCAGCCTGCGGATGCCCAGTTCCTTCAGCGTTGCGGCCACCGCCTTGACCAGCCGCTGCATCTCGCCGCCGCCGATGGCGCCGATGCAGCCGATGCGGAAGCTCTCCACCTCCGTCGTCTTGCCCGGATAGATGATGAAGCCGCGCCGCTTCAGCGCGGCATAGAAGGTCCGGAAATCATAGGCCGGATCCGACGGCTGCAGGAAGGTGACGATGACTGGCGCCTGCACGTCGTCCGGCAGCAGCGTGTGGAAGCCCAGTGCGCGCATGCCGTCGACCAGGATGCGCCAGTTGCCGGTGTAGCGCTCGCCGCGGGCGGCGACCCCGCCTTCGGCCTCGTGCTGGTCCAGCGCGCGGTCGAAGGCCGCGACCACATGGGTTGGGGGGGTGAAGCGCCACTGGCCGGTGCGCTCCATGTAGGCCCACTGGTCGG
>JACKIG010000035.1 GCA_020638595.1 Rhodospirillaceae bacterium
GCGCCGGATGCAGGCGCCGATATGCAGCGGCGGCTGCAAGCGGCCATAGGGCGGGAAGTCGACCGCATCGTGCAGCCGGTAGACGCTGTCGTGAATCAGGCAGTCATCCTTGATCAGCGGCCACACGATACGGCGCAGGAAGTTCTGGTCGCCCCATTTGTCGAAGTGCTCCTCGTCCGCCGCTTCCCAGGTCTGGCGCATGTCGGGCAGCAGCCCGGCGCGCCCGCCCCACATGCCGGCCATGATCAGCTCCACATGGCCGATATGGTCGCGCATGACGTGGAAGCTTCTGCCCGAAGCGATCCAGGCATCCACGGCCACCCGTTCCTGGGGATTGATGCGGCTGTCACAGTCCCGGCAAAGGAACAGGTCGACCTCCGGATCGTCCGACGCGTAGATGCGCCACAGCAGCCCGTGATACCGCGGGCCGGACTCCGTCATCCGCACCAGTTCCGCCCCCTCGCGCGCCAGCGTGTCCAGCGTGTCCTTGGGCGCCGTATCGTCGTGGTAGAAGCGGCAGATCCAGCCCGGATAGATGAAGGGCGCGAGCCTGAGGTTGATGATGGCGCCGATGCTGTAGATGGGATTGTCGCCCCACAGGCTGAAGGCGATCACCTTCTTGGTCCGCCGCCTGTCCGATGCGGCGTCCCGCGACCGCAGCGCCAGTGCGGCATCGCGCTGCTCGAACGCCAGCCGGTCCTTGATGAACAGCGTCTGTTCGCCGGCGACCTTCGCGTCCTCCGGTCGCCCCAACTCGAGATAGGTTTCGGTCAGGTTGCTCTTGACCGTCATGTGGTTGGGCAGCAGCTCGTCGGCCCGCAGGGTCGCCGCCAGCGCCTCGTCCAGCCGGCCCAGCTTCTTCAAGAGGATGGCCCGGTTGTTGTGCACCGGCGCAAGATCGGGCCTGACCGCAAGCGCGCGGTCCAGCGCCGCCAGCGCCGCTTCGGCGTTGCCCAGGTCCTTCAGGATGTTGGACTGCGCCCACAGCAGGCCGGTTTCGTCCGGATCGCGCTCGAACCCCTCCTGGCAGGCGGCGGCCGCCTCCTCCAGCCGCCCCAGCCGGCGCAACAGGGCGGCATACTTCCCCCATTCCGGCGCGCGGCCGGGATCGCGATGGAGGGCTTCGCGATAGACTTCGGCCGCCTGGGGCAGCCGGCCGTCGTGATGCAAGGCCTCCGCCAGCCAGAAGCGCACGTCGTCGCGGTCCGGCCACCGATCCAGGATCGCCTGCCATGCTTGCGAGGCGTCCGCATAGCGACGGGCCGCGCCCAGGGCGGTGGCGTGCCGGGCGCTGACCTCGGCGTCGTCCGGCGCCTCCGCCACGGCGGCGGCATAGTCGGCGATCGCCTCGGGGTACCGCCGCAGGACGAACAGGCAGTCGGCGCGCTCGCCACGCAGGCCCGCCATCTGCGGGGCCAGGGCGAGGGCGCGGGTGAAGGCGTCGATCGCCTCGCCATGCCGTCCCAGGCCGGCAAGCGCAAGCGCACGGTTGCGATGCGCCTCGGGATAGCCGGGACGCAGGCCGGTGGCGCTGTCGAACGCCGCCAGCGCCTCTTCCGTGCGGCCCAGGGCCGACAGCACCGTGCCCAGATTGTTGTGCGCCTCCGGCAGCCAGGGGGCGCGGGCAACGGCCAGTTCGCCGGCGGCCAGCGCTTCGTCCAGCCTGCCTGCGGTTCGCAGAAGGTCCGCACGGTTGGCCAGGGCTTCGGGCGCGCCGGGATCCAGTGTCAAGGCGTTGTCGTAGGCCGCCAATGCGCCATCGTGGTCGCCAAGCGCCTGAAGGGCGCGGCCCAGGTTGCAGTGGGCCTGGGCATAGGTCGGGACCCGCGCCACCACGGCCTCAAGCAGCGGCCTGGCCGACGCCGGCCGGCCGAGGTCGACGGCCGCGACCCCCAGCAGGTGCATGGCGTCCAGGTTGTCCGGATCGTGCTGCAGAAGCTGCTGGTACATCCGGGCCGCCGCAGCCACGTCGCCGGCGCGGTGCCGCTCCAGCGCGGCATCCAGGCGGGCGGCGGCCGGGACCATCTGAATATCGCTTTCTGGCGTCGAGGTGTTGTCTTCGTTCGACCGAGGGATGCCAGTTCCGTCCATTAATCCCGTCCTCAGCAATGACGGAGTAAAGTTCCACGATCTTGGTGAAGAACTCATTAACTCTCGTCTTTTATGTTCCTTCTTCTGCTTCCGGTTTAACTCTCCGTTAATCCGCGACTGGTAGCGTCCCGGTGTTGGCAGAATGCCGACAGAACCTCAGAAAGGGACTACAGTTATGAGCGATATCCAACTTACCGCCTCGATGCGTTCCAACCTCCTCAGCCTGCAGAACACGCAGGGCCTGATGGACACGACGCAGAACCGCCTCAGCACCGGCTTGAAGGTGAATTCGGCCCTCGACAACCCGAGCGCCTTCTTCACCGCGAGCTCGCTGAACAATCGCGCCAGCGACCTGAACTCGCTGCTGGACGACATCGGCCAGGGCATCCAGACCCTGAAAGCCGCCGATGAAGGCCTGCAGGCGCTGACCGATCTGGCGGAGCAGGCCAAGGGTCTGGCCAACCAGGCCCTGTCGGAGTCCGATACGACCACTCGTTCGCAGTTGGCGGCCTCGTTCGATGATCTGCTGAGCCAGATCGACGGGCTGATCGACGACACGAGCTATCGCGGCACCAACCTGCTGAGCGGTGACAGCCTGGAAGTGAAGTTCAACGAAGACGGCACGAACGCGATCACGGTGACGGGCGTCACCTACGACAGCGCCGGCCTGAGCATCAGCGGCGCAGCCAGCGCGTGGGCGGCGAACTCGAACATCAACGTGGCCATCGCGGACGTGAATACGGCGATCACCACGCTGCGCAACCAGGCCAGCACGTTCGGTTCGCAGCTGAGCACGATTCAGACCCGCGAAGACTTCACCAAGGCGATGGTGGCCAACCTGCAGGAAGGCGCCAGCAAGCTGACCCTCGCCGACAGCAACGAGGAAGGCGCCAACATGCTGGCTCTGCAGACCCGCCAGCAGCTCGGCACCATCAGCCTCAGCTTGGCCTCGCAGGCCTCGCAGTCGGTGCTGCGGCTGTTCTAATCGGTTTCCGTCGGCTCACCGGGGTGATACCGCTCATCCCGGTGAGCCATTTTTTTGGCTCTTGCTTCCACACGCAGGGGAAGGGCGGTGCCATGGCGCTCAAGCTCAAGGTCCGCAGGCAAGAGAAGCTGATGATCAACGGTGCCGTGTTGGAGTTCTCCAACGACGCCGAAGTGACGTTCCTGAACCGCGCCAGCATCATGCGCGAGAAGGATGTCATGGTCGAAGACCAGGTCACGGACCTGTGGTCGGCGGCCTACTTCATCGTTCAGCTCATCTACATCGATATCGAGAACAAGGCCCGCCTCGGCGCTATGTTCAGGCGGGTGATCGGTGATCTCACGAACGAGTATCCCGAAAAGCGTGAAGAACTTAATCGGTTATTAACCAGCTTCGACGAGGATAATTTCTACGAGTGTTTGAAGCTCATCAAGAATTCATCGGTCGAGACGAAAGAGGGCGCAGTATGAGCCATCTGATGTACCAGCAGGCAACCAGGGTGGAGCCGCCTCGCGTGACCGAGGCGCGGGCCCTGCTGAATACTGCCCGCGGGATTTCCGATGCGGTCGAGAAGGAACAGCCGAACGAGCTGCTGGCGGCGATCCGCCGCAATCGGCAACTGTGGGTCATGTTCGGCACGTCGATGATGGAGCCGGATTGCCAGCTTCCGGCGCAGATCCGGCTGAATATCTGCCAGCTCGCCGATTTCGTCTCCTCCCGGACGCTGGAGCTGGAGGTGAAGCCCGAAGCGCAGCGATGCCAGATCCTGATCAACATCAACAAAGAGATTGCAGCCGGCTTGCTGCAGAACGCTTGAGACGCCATGGCAGAAGGCGATGGAGGACGGTTCGATGACCGATGAAAGCAGCAACGTGCTGGCCGACGTGATCCAGAAGCTGATCGAATGCGCCAGGGATTGCCTGCAGGCGGACCTGACCGACCCGGACAACCAGGCGGGCCGGGGGATAGCACCGGTGCTGGCCATGTCCGCGGGCGTTGCGACGGTCGCCCTGTACGGCGGCAGCTGGCAGGACGTGGCGCCGGAAATCCGCCAGCGCCTGGAAGACGGTTTCAAGGTCGGCGACGTTTCGTTTGCCGACGCTTGAGGGGGCGCCGACGGCGCCCTGACGGCCGGGCCGCCGGCAGCCCCACGGCTGCGGCGGGACGGCCGGTCAGTCCGTCGGGCGGGGCAGCAGCGCTGCCGTTGCGTCGATCGCCCGGCCGATCACCGCTGTCCACTCGCCCTCGACGTCCTGGCGCAGTACCCGTGCCTGCGGGTACCACGGGCTGTCCGTCCCGTCGGCGAGCCAGCGCCAGTCGCAATCCTTGTTGATCATCACGATCGCCGGCAGGCCGACGCTGCCCGCAAGGTGGGCCACGGCGGTGTCGACCGTGACCAGCAGGTCAAGCCCAGCCATCCGTGCGGCCGTTTGCAGGAATGTCGCGCTGTCCGCCAGCGCATGGGGCACACCCAGTTCGGCCGATTCCGCGGCGTCGTCGGGGCCCTTGTAGACGCTCAGCCATTCGATGTCCGGCCGGGCTGCGATCAGTGGTCGCAGGGTGTCGGGCCGCATGCTGCGGCAGCCGTCGTAGCGATGGGCGGGATTGCCCCGCCAGACCAGCCCGGCGCGCCGCCGGGCCCCTGTGCGGGTCGGGGGCGGCACGGCCAGTCGCGCCGGCGGCGGTATCTGGGCCACATCGTCCACGCCCAGCCAGCGGGGCAGGCTCATCATCGGTACCCAGACGTCGCCGGCAACGGGATCGGCGGCATCGGCCACACGATGGCTGCCAGCCATGGCGGCCACCAGGTCGCGCTGGGCGGCCGGTGCACGCACCACGATCCTGCCGCCCATATGCGACAGCGGTTCAAGGAACCGGCCCATCATGATCGTATCGCCGACGCCCTGTTCGGTCTGCACCAGCAGGGTCCGCCCGGCCAGCGGCTCGCCTGTCCAGGCCGGCAGATCTGCCAGCTCGCGCGGGGCCATGAAGTCCAGGCGCGCGTCGAACAGCGGCCAGGCGTCGCGATAGCGACCGGCGAGCAGCAGCGTCTGGGCAAGGCCGAACCGGCCGAGGGGCGTGGCGGCCGCCTTGGTGAAGGCCTGGGCGGCCTCATCCAGCCGCCGCTGCCCCTTCAGCGCCAGGCCCAGGTTGTTCCACAGTCCCGGGTTGTCCGGCGCGGCGCGCAGGGCCAGGCGCGTGTACTTCTCCGACTGTTCGTTCAGCCCCAGGTAATTCAAGGTCGCGCCGATATCGGTCAGGGTTGCCGGCGAGGGTGGGGCAACCGTGAGCGCGCGCTTCAGCAGGTCGCACGCTTCCTCGTACCGGCGCTGGTGCCGCAGGACCCCGGCCAGGGATCGCAACGCCGCATCATCGCCCGGCGCGATCGCCACCGCGTCGCGGGCAACGGCCTCGGCCTGCGTGGCCTGACCCTGGCGCAGCAGCGTTTCCGCCAGATTGATTCGATAGAGGATCGCGTTGGGTGCCAGGGCAATCGCCCGGTCGATCAGCCGGCGTGCCTCGTCGTGGTCCGACGCCGCGGCGCGGACCAGGCCCAGCAGATGCAGGCAGTCCGCATCCTCGGGCCGCTCGCGCAGGATCCGCGCATAGATCCGTCCGGCCCGATCCAGCTCGCCCCGCCGGTGGTGGGCGACGGCCTGCCGGAACATGTCGTCACGCGACATCGCTTCGACGCTCCCCGGGGACTGATCCGCCGGTCGATGGGATGCGGCCGGCCGGTGATGTCGTACCGCCTGCGCCGTCGAAGCGAAACCGCCGACGTCAGGCGTGCGCGGCCGTCCCGTTCTTCTGCGCCGACAGGATCTGCTCGCACATGTTCAGGTTGAGGGCGACCAGCTTGTCCATGAGGTCCAAGTCCATCGACCGGTTCAGCACGATGGCCGAACGCATCATGAAGTCGCTCATCCGCACCAGGAATTCCCGGTACTCCGACGGGATCTCGTCGAAATGGCCGGAGAAGTAGGTCTTGATGTGCGTCCACAGCAGGGCGTTGTTCTCCAGAACCGCCATCAGCGCGTCGCGGTCGTCCGGGTTCTGCCGGGCTTGATCGATCTGCACGGCCGACTGCAGGAACGGAAACGCCAGCTCCTGATGCGGTGAGAGATCGACGCTGTTGAGCATCGCATTCATCGTGGCTGCCCTCCAAATGGTCATCGATCGGCCGCAGCCCACCGCTGTGGGTCGTGGCGGCGATGCCGATCCCCCGTCCGTCCGCATTCGCGCCGGCGATGATGAACGCCCGTCGCACCGGCACAGTGCCCGCGTCGGCGACGGTCATCATTCCAGCGACGCGTTCACCAATATCAGAAGGACAGTTAAGCAATCCTTAAGTCGAATCCGGCTTGCATTAGACGGATGGTCGAGAGATCGGGCCGGATTATTAGCCCCTTGTTAAAACACGTCGGGTAGCTTGGCTGGAAGGATCTGGCGAAGGAAGAACCGAAGAACGAGCAACGGATCATGGGGCACGTGTACGGGACCGATTCAGTCGACGGCCTGCAGGACCTGGCGGATCTACCGCCTGTGGATACCAAGAGGTGGGTCAGCCGGCGCAAGGCAAAGGTCGTGGCCGCCGTGCGGTCAGGCCTGTTGAGCCTCAACGACGCCTGCCGGCGCTACAATCTCTCCGTCGACGAATTCCTGTCCTGGCAGCGAATGGTCGACCGCCACGGCGTGCCCGGCCTGCGCGCGACGCGCATTCAGCACTACCGCCAGGCCGACGACGACACGGACTGTGACGTGGCGCTTCCGGTGGCCGCCGAATCCGGGTCCGGCGGCGGATCCTGAGCGCAGGATGGCATCGGTCCGACCCGGCCCGGTGCTTGAAATCTCATCAATCTCAAACGGTTAGGGCCTGATCTGCCGGCGTCGATCCGGCGGTCAGCCGGCGAACACGGTGCTGTCCAGGTTTTCCAGGTGGCGGCCTGCCAGCCAGAGGACGTCCGCTGGGTCGCTGGGGGCACGCTGCCGCCAGGTGCGGCCGCCGTCATCCGGAAGGAACGGCACGTAGCCCAGGCGGCCCAGGAATGTCGACACGCTGTCCAGGTCATCGCCGGCGCGTGCCAGCGCGGCGGGCGACAGCTCCAGCAACAGCGCGGGCCGGAACCGTTCCAGGCTTCGCGACCCGCCGGCCAGCATGCGCATTTCCCACCCTTCGATGTCGGCCTTCACGAGATCGAGTCGCGGCAACGCCAGGTCCGCCAGGGCATCGTCCATCCTGCGAACGCGAACGCGCTCGCGGATCACCGCGGCGCCGGCGCCCGGCGCGCCCAGGCTGGCAGTGCCGAAACCGGCGCTGCCTGACCGCTTGACTGGCGTGTTCAGCTCCATCTCCGCGTCGTGGTCGGACAGGCCATAGGCGTGGATGCTGACATTGCCCAGCCGGTTGACGCGCAGGGCCTGTCGCAGGATGGACCGGGCATAGCCGCTGGGTTCGAAGGCGTGGACCCATCCGCGGGGAACGAGGCGGGCGAACAGCTTGGCGAACTGGCCGCCATGGGCGCCGACATCCAGGATGACGCCGTCCGCCGGTACCAGTGCGCGCACCAGGGGGCCGGTCTCACGGTGGTGCTGTTGCGCGCACGCCTTGAACAGATGGGCGGCATAGGTGGCGCGTCCGCGCCAGCTCAACTGCGTCCAATAGGCCTGCATCGCACCGGCTTGTCGCTTCCCCCCGTGTCGATCCCCGGGCTTCATGCCGGCGGGGGCGGCGCATGGCAAGCCTTAACGGATGGACCCGGCGCGATCGCCGGGACTCGCGCCGCTGGCCCGTCGAACCGACGTCATCGGTGAATCCTGAATCTCAACAGACCCTAGATAAAGTTGGTCAGCGTCAGCTGGTTGACCTGGGCCGTCACCTGGTAGGTCGCCTCCAGGCTGGTCTGCAGCAGCTGCAGGCTGACGATCGCTTCGGCCGCGTCGGCGGTTTCCAGCTCGCCCAGCAGGTTCTGCTCCAGCGTTTGGACCTGTTGCAGGCGCTTCACCGTGTTTTCGACCGTGATCTGCGTGCTGGCCGCACGGATATGCGTGGCCTTGATCTCGGGGATCGCGTCCTCGATCAGCTTCTGGGCTGCCTCGATATTGGCCGTATAGAAGGCCCGCTGTTCCTCGAATGTCGGTTCGCCCGGCCCCGGATTCTCATCCGGCGGCTCGATCAGCACCATCATCTGCAGGCCGAACATCAGCTTCTCGAACCCGGGTTCGGCCGCGGAAAAGCCGACGGAGGCCGTCTGGTCGCTGTCGATGCGGATCTTCAGCCCGGCATCCACGTCGCCGGACTGGCTGACACCGGCACCGCCTTGGTAATAGGTCGACCGGTAGGTGGCGTAGGGGGTGCTGCCGGCCAGGTCGTCGCTGAGATAGGCAAAGTTTGCCGGCAGTTCCGTCGCTGGATTGTTCTGCGGGTTGGTGGGGCTGCCGGCCTGCAGGATGTCCTTGTTCAGGAACCAGAAATAGCCGTCGTTGGGGGCGGAGGGTGCGGTGCCCGCGTCGAAGCTGGCCCAGTCGATGTTCGTCAGGCTGGGGTCGTTGATGGCCGTGCTGTATTCGACGGGCTTGCGGTCGCCGACCAGGCCGCCGAACAGATAGCTTTCGCCGTCGTGCGTGTTCAGCGTGCTGATCACCGTCTGCAGCCAGCCCTGGGCGGTTTCGCGTAGTTCCGTCGCCTGGCCCGGGTCGTATTCCGCAAGGTCCGGGAAGCGCGCGGCCTCGTCGGCGATATCGCCGATCTGGTCCAGCGCCTGGTCGACCAGCCGCAGTCGGGTCGTGACCCTGTCGGTATTGGTGATGAACTGCTCGCGCTGCTCGATCGACGCGTTGAAGTTCACCATCCGCACCGTCTCGGTATAGTCGGTGAAGGTGGGTCCCTTCTTTCCCGTGGCAATCTGGTATTCCAGCGACTGCATGTTCTTCTGCGTCTGCTGGATGAAATACAGCATGGTGTCCAGACGGTACGACGACCCGACGGTATTCATGACGAAGGCTCCCGATTGGCCGTCAGCGGGCCATATCCTCAAGAATCTGGAACATCTCGTTGATGGTGCTGATGACGCGCGCCGCGGCTGAATAGGCATTCTGAAGCTTCAGCATCACCGTCAGTTCCTCGTCGATGCTGACGCCGCTGGTGGTCGAAATCCGCTCGTTGAGCTGGCTCAGGAACAGCTCCTGCGTCTTCATGTCGCCTTCGGCATTCTGCGCCAGGTCCGTGATCTCACCGACGATCTGGGCCGTGTAGTTGTGGAACGTGGCGTTGAGCGCCGGCAGGCCGCCGGAGCGCGGATAGCTGTTGGTTGCCTGGAAGGCCGCGGCCATGTCGGCGGCCACCGAGGCGTCGCTGCTGCCCAGGGCATAGAGGCCGTTCTCGTCCAGCACCGGCCGACCGCGGGCGATCAGGCCGGGGTCGGCGCGGATATCCTCGCTGACGTCCAGGGCTGCCGCCGCACCCGGCTCGGACGAATGGAAGGCGAAGGCCTCGGGCGACCCGGCGGTGCCGATCTGCACCTTCAGCACGTCGGACGGACCGACGCGGATGGCGAACTTGTCGCCCGACTGGACGATCTTCGCCTCCACGCCGATGCCGTTCAATGCCGTCACGATGTCGTCGAGGGTGGAGCTGGCGCCCAGGGCGGCCGTACCCACGAAGCCGTCGCGCGACTGGACGTTGATCGTATAGCCGGTGGTGTCGATCACGGCGGTGCGTGCATAGCTGTCCGACGCGAGCTTGGATCCGTTGTTTTCCGCTTCGAAGAAGTTATTGAAGCCGAAGAGGCTGGAGAAACCGTTGACCGTCGTCGTCAAGGCGGCGGGGCCGCCGGCGGCATCCAGGGTGATCTGCGCATCCGGGCCGGCGCCGGACGGGGTGGTGTCGATCAGGGCGATGCCATAGCCGCCGTTGGTCAGTGCCGCCGACAGCGAGAGGCTGAGCTTGCCGTCGGCGTCCACGGCGACGGTGAAATCGCCGCTCGCCGGATTGCCGATCTCATCCAGCGCGAAGGTGGGCCAGGTGCCGCCACCGTTGGCAACCAGCGTGCTGAGCGCGACGGAGCTGTGCTCGTTGCCGTCCTCGTCCAGCACGACGATCATCGTGTCGTGGCCGGCGGCATAGGTGAACTGCATCGAGGTCGCGTCCGCGGCCAGTGACGTGAAACCGTTGGCGGCCACGAGTTCGGCCGGCGCCGGCAGCGGCGTGCCGCGGTTGTGCACCTGGTTGATCTGATCGCGCAGCGACACGGCCAGGTTGTCGACCTGGGTCTGCATGTTCGGCAGGACTTCGTCGCGCATGCGCAACAGCTCGCCGATGCGCCCGCCCTCGATATAGGAGGTGATGTCGGCACCGGGCGTGTCGACGAAGCTGATGTCGTCGAAGTTCTGCGGGTATTCGACCTGGGCGCTGAGCTGCGACAAGGGGCTGTAGTCGTCGAATTCCCGCGCCTTGCCGTCGATGAGGGCGATGCCGGAGGGCAGGAAGACCGTGACCTCGCCGTTGGGCTTGTCGACGATGCGGATGGGCATCAGCTCGGCAATCTGCTTCAGCGCGACGTCGCGGTTGTCCTTCAAGTCGCCGATCGGCTGGTTGATGCTGCCGTAATGGCTGATCTGGCCGTTCAGATAGGCGACGTCACGGATCGCCTTGTTCAGCGTGTCGATCGCTTCCGACAGTTCGGTCTCGATCGTGCCCCGCAGATCCTGGATGCCGTCGGAGAAATCCCTGAGCGAGGCGGAGAGCTGCTGGCCGCTGTCGCTGGCGAGCACGAGGTTGTAGAGCTCGCCCGGGCCGGCGGCGAGTTCCTCCAGCGCCGAGGAGAGGTCGGACAGCTGGGTGTTGATGGTGCCGCCGCCGCTGGTCTCGCCCAGCAGGCTCGCGACCCGGCGCAGGAAGTCGTCCGCCACCGTGGACTTGGACAGCGTCGTCGTCTCGTTGAGGGCCTGGCGGATCAGCGAATCGTTGGCGCTGCGGTCGATGGAAGCGACGCGAACGCCGCCGACCGTGGTCGACGACTGCTCCACCACCTTCTTGGTGTAGCCGGCCGTGTTGACGTTGCTGACATTCTGCGCCGCCCAGTCCATGCCGATCTGCGCGATCTGCAGGCCACTGATTGCGCTTTTCAACGCCCCGGTCAGACTCATCGAACGCTCCTCTCGTCGCGGGCCGCGGCCCGGTCAGGGATGACCGGGCCGCCGGACGGCGAACGCTTAACGCTTCAGGTTGATCACCTCTTCCAGCATCTGATCGCTGGTGGTGATGACGCGGCTGTTGGCCGAATAGGCGCGCTGCGCCTGGATCATCTGCGTGAACTCTTCGGCGATATCGACGTTGGAGGCTTCCAGCGCCTCGGGCACGAACTCGCCCGCGCGACCGACACCGGCGTCGGAGATCACCGGATCGCCGCTTTCCACCGTGGCGCGGTAGACGCCGCCGTCGAGAAGCTGCAGCCCGTCGGGGTTGGCGAAGGTGATCATCGGAACGCGATAGATCTTCTCCGACACGCCGTTGCCGTAGTGGGCGTAGACGTCGCCCTGGCCGTCGACGGAGACGCCCTCGTACTGGCCGTAGGGCAGGCCGTCCTGCGACAGGTTGGTGATCGCGAAGTCGTCGGAGAACTGGGTGATGCCGATCGGGTTGTCCGCTTCGCCCAGCTTGATGGTGATGTTGTCGGCAAAGCCGGGGAAGGTGCTTCCGGCCAGGGTCAGGACGACTTCGCCGTTGACCACGCTGGCCACCAGCGCGCCGGCACCGCCGTGGCTGCCGTTGGTGATGCCGGTCGTCTGGTCGGACGACAGCGTGCCGGAGGTCGAGCCGCTGTTGTTCAGGTTCAGTTCGGTCCAGGCATAGTACGATGTCGGCACGCCGGCACCGTCGTCCGCCGGGGTGCCGTCGGCTTCGACCTCGAAGATCTGCACCGTCCATTCGCGCGGGTCGGCGGTGTCCGCGCCCGTGGCATACCATTCGATGCGCATCGTCCGCGGCCGGCCCAGGTCGTCGTAATAGACCTGTTCGGAGAACATCTGGCTCAAGGTCTGGTTGGCGATCGACGTGGTCGCCGCCGGCGTCACCCGCGTCTCGCCGCCGGCCTGGGAGGCGGGCAGGTTGGCACCCAGCACGGCGTTGGTCGTCGTGCGGATATTGCCGGTGATGTTGCCGATATTGACGGTCGTCAGCTCCTTCGACGGGAAGGTGACGCCGTCGGTGTTGTAGCGCCAGCCTTGCAGGAAGAAGCCCGACGAGTTGACGAGGTTGCCCGTCGCGTCCGGTTCGAAATCGCCCTTGCGCGTGTAGGACAGCTGGCGGTCGATGCCGGCCGTCTGGTTGTCGTCGGAGAAGTTCTTGACGGCGAAGAAGCCGTTGCCGTTGACCGCGAGATGGGTCGACTGGCCGGACGCTTCGATGGACCCCTGAAGGGCGACGTTGTACTGCGGGTGCGCCACCACGCCGCCCGGCTCGTGGGTCTGCTTGCTCGACTGCGTCACCAGCGCCGAGAAGTTCGTCCCCACCTTCTTGTAGCTGATGGTGCTGACGTTGGCGATGTTGTCGGAGATGTGGCCGATGCGCCGCGTCTGGGCGTTGAGACCCGAGATCGCTGTGACCATGGAACCGTAGATGGACATCTGTGCTACCTCATTTGGCTCTGTGTTCTGGTGTGGGCTGGCCTGGTGCCAAGTGGGACCGTCTGTCGGTTCTCGATCAGGCGTCGCTATCCGTTGATTGCAGCGGCTGGCGCACCGCCAGGACGTCGTTCAGGTCGACGAACAGGTCCCCCACCGCCAGCAGGATCTTGCCGTCATAGGATTCCACGCCGGTGACGAGGCCGGTGACATACGGCGCCGTCGCCACGGCGTTGCCGTCGATATCCAGCGCTTCGACCTTCAGGAAATAGGCCCCCGGGTCGACGGCATCGCCGTCGCCGTTGGTGCCGTTCCAGGTCAGGGTATGGGTGCCCGACGCGGTGGAGCCGCTGGTGCTCCACACCTGGTTGCCCGCCGCGTCGACGATCGACACCTTGGTCAATGCCGAGCTGCTCTCCAGCTGGTAGGCCAGACGGACCGGCTGGCCGGTGTAGGAGAACCCGCTGCCCTGGACCTCGACCTCCATGCCGATGTAGCCCAGCGCCGTTTGCAGCGGCGCCGTCGTCGTCTGGGCGGCAATCAGCTCGTCGAGCTTCTGGTTCTGCGCGATCAGCTGTTCCACCGTGCTGAACCCGACCAGCTGGTTGGTGAATTCCGCCGTGTCCAGCGGGTCCAGGGGATCCTGGTACTGAAGCTGGGTGGTCAGCATCAGCAGGAAGTTGTCCAGCGTCTGATCCAGGCTCTGCTGTGCCGTGACCTGGTTGCCGGACAGTGTCGTACCGGCTGCCGTTACCGCGTCCATGGCCGCATTCCCTTCCGTCAGATCCGCAGGTCCAGCCGGCCGCTGGCGGTCCAGCCGTCGGCCCGCACGGCGATGCGCTGCTGGTCCGCCGCCTGGCCTGCCGTGCCCTGCTCGCCATCCGCGTCGTTACCTTCGCCCGACCCGCCCTGGCCGTTGCCCTGTCCGGCGAAGTTCTGGCCGGCGCCGGGGTTCTGGCCCTTCAGCGAGAAGTTCAGGCTGTTGGAGTCGGTTTGCAGGCCGGAATTGCCCAAGGCCCGTTCCAGCGCGCCGGCATCGCGGCGCAGCAGGTCCAGCGTTTCCGACCGGTCGACCATGATCCGCGCATGCACGCGCTGGTCGTCGCCGATCTCCAGCCGGACCTCGACGGTGCCGAGGGATGCCGGCTGCAGGCGAATGGTGAAACGATCGACGCCATCGGCAGCGGCCTTGCGCATCTGGACCGCGATCTGGTCGGACAGCGGGACCATCGGCTCTGCCGGGCGGGTGGAGGCGAGCGTCGCCTGGAAGCTGGGGCTCGGCTTGTCGACGCCCGTTGCGGCGTTCGTCGTCGGCAGGGGCTGGCCGCGCTCGTCGGTGGCCAGCTGCGGCCGGGCCGCTTCGCCCGACGATGCGTCGGCCGGTGCCGGGGCCTTTGACGGCAGCGCGTCGGCCGGGATCTGGCCGTTCTTGGCATCGCCGGACGTGCCCTTGGCCATGGCGTGGGCCGCATCGGACACCGCCTGGCCCGGCGGCGGCGCGTCGGCCGTCGGGCGCAGCGCGGCCTGACCGGCGGTCGAGGCGTCGCCCTGCTTGCCGCGCTTGCCTTCGCCCGCCAGGGCAACGGCAAGCCGTGCCGCCGTTTCTGCGTCCGGCCCCAGGGCGGCGTCGTCCAGCGCGGCGCTGGCGGCGGTGCCCTGCGGGGATGCGGCGACGGCGGCCACGATGGCCGGGTCGACCGCAGCGGCGGCATCGCTGTCCAGCACCTCGTCGCCGGCCGCGTCGGGGTCGATGTCGATGTCGGGCATCGCGGGGTCGGCTGCGACCTGCTGGCCGTCGCCGTCAGCCGTTGCAACGACCGTCTCGCCTTGCGCCAGTTGCTGGAGGATCGCCATCAGCGCGTCGGGGTCGGCCAGCAGGCCGTCCTCGCCCATCAGGCCCTCCTGCCCGGACACGCCGGCACGCCCCAGCATCGCCTGGACCGCATCCAGGGTCTGTGTCCCGGGGGCGCCCGCCAGGTCGCCGAGGCGCATGCCGAGCAGCTGCTCGAACGTCATGCCCAGCGTCGGGACAGCCGGCCCGTTGGCGCCGCCGGCCGTGCCGGCGGCCACGCCGGTGCCGGCTGCCGGTAGGATCGGGACGATCGCTGCGATTTGATCCACTGTCTCACCCTCATGCAGTGCGGTCGCGCCGTCGGCTGCGTCCGCTCGTCACAGTGTCCGGTTGACGGCGACGGGCACATAGCCCTGGCCGCGCTCGGTCGGCTTTGCCGGCTGGCCGTATCCCGACGGCCGCACCGATGCGTCGCGCGCGCAGGCGATGAACGTGTCGATGACGCGCTGGCTGACGCGCTGGGCGCTTTCGATCGCCTGCTGGTTGCTCTCCGCCGACCGCTTCAGCTCCGCCTCGCCGTCGTAGAGGGCCTGCAAGGTCTCCTCGTCCAGGTCCGCCAGTTCGCCCTTGCGGGCGCTGAGATTGTTGAGCTTGCGCGAGAACACCTGCTCCAGCCCGCTCTTGCGCACGGCGAAGCCTTCGATGCCAGCGACCTGCATGGCGCGAAGGGCCTCCGTCTCCTCGTCCAGCACGAGCCGGAGATCGGCCATCGTGCGGCCGATGCTGACGACAAGGTCTTCGATCTTCATCACGGGTCTCAGGCCTCCTGAAGGGTCAGCAGCTCACGGGTGACGGCGTCGGCCAGGCCAATGCCGCCGGCCTTCGCCATCTCGTCCCCGAACTGCTCGATCATCATCGAACGGTAGATTTCCTCTGCCTGGCCGCCGCCGAACATCGGGTCGGTCTCGATGCCGGCGAACATGTGCTGCAGCATCTGCGACAGGAACACGGCTTCGAAGTCCTCTGCGGCCTGGCGTGCCGACGACACGTCGCCGGTCATCGTCAGCGGTCGCGGCGCCGGCGCGGTGGGCCTGGTGGCCAGCGCCTGCGCACCGGGAAGGGCGAAGTCGTCCATCACAGCACCTCAAGGTCGGCCTGCAGGGCGCCGGCAGCGCTGATCGTCTGCAGGATCGAGATCATGTCGCGCGGGCCGATGCCCAGGGCGTTCAGGCTCTGCACCAGCTCCTGCAACGTCAGCCCGCCCTGGACCACGCCCAGCTGGCGCCCGTCGCCGGTATCGACCTCGACCTGGGTGCGGGGCACGGTGACGGTGGTGCCCTGCGACAGCGGCCCGGGCTGCGAGACCTGCGGGGTTTCGGTGATGCGGACGGTCAGGTTGCCCTGGGCGACGGCCACGGTGCTGATGCGCACGTTCTCGCCCATGACGATGATGCCGGTGCGCTCGTCCACCACCACCCGTGCGGGCTGGTCGGGAACGATCTCCAGCTGCTCGATCTCGGTGATCAGGCCGACCACGTCGCCGGCCAGCGAGGCCGGCACGGTCAGCCGCACGGTCGCCGGGTCCAGCGCGGTCGCCAGGCCGGCGCCGGTGTAGCGGTTGATGGCGTCCTGGATGCGGCGCGCGGTCGTGAAATCGGGGTTGCGCAGGGCCAGGTCGATCTCGGTCAGGTCCGACAGTTCGAAGGCGATCTCGCGCTCGACGATGGCGCCGCTGGGGATGCGGCCGGCGGTCGGCACGCCCTGCGTCACGTTTTCGGCTTCGCCGCCGACGCTGAAGCCGCCGACCGACACGGAACCCTGGGCAACGGCGTAGACCTCGCCGTCCGCGCCCAGCAGCGGGGTGACAAGCAGTGTGCCGCCCAACAGGCTGTCGGCGTCACCCAGCGACGACACGGTCACGTCGATGGAGCTGCCCTGGCGGGTGAAGGCCGGCAGGGTTGCCGTCACCATCACCGCAGCGACGTTGTTGGTCTTCATGTTGTCGCCGCGGGTGTTGATGCCCAGGCGCTCGAGCATGCCGATCAGGCTCTGCTCGGTGAAGGGGGAGCCGCTGATGCTGTCGCCGGTGCCGTTCAGGCCGACGACCAGGCCGTAGCCCACCAGCATGTTCGAGCGCACGCCCTCGATATCGACGATGTCCTTGATCCGCGATGCCGCGAGCGCCGTGCCCGCCGTGGTCACGGTCAGCGTGACCGCAAGCGCAAGGGCCAGCAGCCGATGGCGCATGCTTGCCGGGACGGCGGCGGATGCGGGGCGATGGGGGCGGCGGTGCGCCATTGCTCGGTCGTCCAGTGCTGGTGGTCCTGTGGTCTGCACCGATGGATGCGAAAGCCGTGCCAACTGCGCGGGGGGCCGGATCGCCTTGGGAATCCTGCCTTGCGCGCGTTGCCGAAAGGTTGACCGGCAACCTCTACCGTGCCCACCCGGCAAGAGATTCCCAGGCCTGATCAGGCGCTTAACGCCGTCTTAACTACGATGGGGCAGGATCGCCGAAGCCGGGCCCCCGATACGCGGGCACGCACCGGCCGGAAGGCCCCGCCTTGGGACCGAGGGACGGGAATGAAGATCGAGGCAAGCGCACAGGTCCGCAGGACCGAGAAGAACCGCAAGGCCGGCCGCACCGACGGTATCGGCGCGCGCTTCGCCGATGCCATGACGCGCATGTTCGGCGACGGGCAGGGACCGGCCGCAGTCGACGGCCCGGGCAGCGTCACCGGAGTCGAGGCGCTGCTGGCGGTACAAGCGGCCGACGGGGTGGACAATTCCCCGCAAGGCCGCATGCGCCAGGCCCGCGCCCGCGCCGGCCGCCAGCTGGACGCGCTGGACCTGCTGCGCCGCGACCTTCTGTCCGGCGGGCTCAGCCAGCAGGCGCTTGAGGAACTCGCGCGGTGCACGGGCGAACAGCGGGCCGAGGTCGACGATCCGCGCCTGGTCGAGGTGCTTGACGAGATCGATCTTCGGGTCCAGGTCGAACTGGCGAAGCTGGGCATCGACGTCACTGCTTAGGCGCTTCGCCGCAGTGCAGAAAACAGTCCTGCAATCAACAAGTTGACGTCGTTCTTTTGTACAGGACGGGATTGTCGAGCGGTGCTTCGATTCATATACTCCGCGCGCGTCGCCGGAGCGGTCGCCCGCTACCGTTGGACAATCAGGGGTTTTCTGCATGTCGAGCCCGCTTGTTCCCCCGGACTATCGGCCGTCCGAAAACGAGCCATTCATGAATCCGATCATGCGGGAATATTTCCGCGCGCGTTTGCTTCAGTGGCGGATCGACTTGTTGGCGGACTCGTCGGAGACATTGCACCATCTGCAAGAGAGTAATTCCCTCGAAGCCGACCTGGCGGACCGGGCGACGACCGAAACGGACCGTTCGCTGGAACTGCGCACCCGCGATCGCGGGCGCAAGCTGATCAGCAAGATCGACGAGGCGCTTCAGCGGGTCGAAAACGGGACCTACGGCTTCTGCGAAGATACCGGGGAGCCGATTTCCATCCGGCGGCTGGAAGCCCGGCCCATCGCCACCCTCAGCCTGGAGGCGCAGGAGCGCCACGAACGGCTGGAGCGCACCCACCGCGACGACTGACCCCGGCCCCACCGGCGGAATGCCCGCGCGCGGTGCGGGGGGCGGGCGGTCGGCAATTCCGATACCGGCAAGATTTGCCGGCACGGCCGATCTGCCCCGCCGGCAGGCCGCTGGCGGGGCAGATCGGGTCGCCGGCCCCGAACCGATCAGAACGGGAAGACGATGTCGTACAGCTGCTGTCCGTAGCGGGGCTGCTGGTAGTCGGTGATCTGGCCGCGCCCGCCGTAGGAAATGCGTGCCTCGGCGATCTGCTCGTAGTTCACCGTGTTCTGGGACGAGATGTCCTCCGGGCGGATGATGCCGGCGATCTCCAGATCCCGCGCCTCGAAGTTCACGCGGATCTCCTGGCGGCCATAGACCACCATGTTGCCGTTGGGCAGGATCTGCACGATGGTCGCCGCCACCATCAGCTCGATCGCTTCCTGGCGCTGGGTGCTGCCCTGGCCCTGGAACGAGCTGTCGGCACCGAATTCCGTCAGGTTCTCGTTGTCGACGCCGTCGGGCAGCCAGCGGTCCAGCCGCTGCTCGAAGCCCAGGAAATAGGGCAGGGTGGCGTCTTCGTTGCTGCCGCGGCTGCGGCCGCTGGAGTTGTCGAGGCGGGCGGAGTCGTCGATCTCGATCAGGATCGTCAGGATATCGCCCACATCGCCGGCGCGCTGGTCGCGGAAGAAGGCGCGCGATCCGGACTGCCACAGCGAATTCGGCTGGTTTTCCGCGACCCTGGGGGCCGGCATCGGCATGCGCACCGGCTCGTATCCCGGCGATTCGGTCGGGCTGACGATGGGCGACAGCGGCGGCGGCCGCCCGATATTGGCGATGCGCTCCCCGGCGCCGCAGGCCCCAAGGGCCAGGGCTGCCAGCGCAACCGTTGCCCGGCCCAGGCCGGTCAGGCGCGTCTTGCGTGTCATTGCTCCAACCTCCTTGGATCTCAAAGGCCGGCCAGCGTCGCCGCCGAAACGACGGCGACCGTGCCAGGGCCCGTCACCACCGCATCGATGGTGCGATTGCTGTCGATATTGACGACGCGCACGACGTCGCCGACCGCCCCGTCCACCAGCGACCGGCCGCGGGCCGTGATCTGCAGCCCCGGGGCCTGCAGGACCATGGCGACGCTGTCGCCGCGATGGACGACCAGCGGGGCGCGCAGGTCGCTGCGGCGCACCGGCTGGTCGGCGGCGATCACCCGTCGCGGGCTCATGCCGATCAGTTCGTCGGCGTCGATGGCCATGCCGTCCTGGATCTCGCCCGCGGGCACGCTGATCCAGGCGATATCGTCGGCCCCGATCACTTCGCCGGAGCGCAGGCGCCGGCCGGGCACGGCCACGTCCACCATCTCCGACGCCGCATCCGCTTCGACGGCCTCCGGTTCGTCTTCGACCGGCGCCGCGCCGGCGGCGATGACGCGCTCCAGCGCGCGGCGCACATCGCTGGCGGCGGCCTGGCGCTCTTCCTCGGTGGCGCCACGCACGACGATCGAAGGCACGCGGTAGCCCGGCTGCCAGTCCACGTCATAGGCGTTGGCCACGCGGACGATCCAGTCGGCCTCCAGCACGACCTCGCGGCCCTCAGCCGGCGCCGGCGCGATCTGCAGGCCCGCGGTCTCCGGCGGCAGGCCGGCGAACAGGTCGCCCAGCCGGATCTCTTCCCCGGTGATCACGGCCTCGCGCCGCAGCTCGACGGCCTGGGCAGTTCCGGCCAGCCCGGTCAGTAGAGTGAAGATGGCAATAAGCTTTTTCATTATATCAATGCCTTATCGAAGATTGTTCGTTGATTGCATCATGTCGTCGCTGATCTTGACGACCTTGGCATTCATCTCGTAGGCGCGCTGGGCTGCGATCAGCTGGGTGATCTCGCCGATGATGTCGACGTTGGACGCCTCCAGCATGCCCTGCTTGATGGTGCCCAGACCTTCCGTCCCCGGCGCGCCCGTGGTCGGCTGGCCGGATGCCACCGTCTGGACGAACAGGTTGTCGCCCAGGGCTTCCAGGCCGCCTTCGTTGGCGAAGGCCGCCAGTTCGATCTGCCCGGCATCGCTGGGCTCTTCCTGGCCCGCCAGGGTCACGAAGATGCGCCCTTCGGCATTGATGCCGACGTCGGTGGCATCGACCGGGACGGGGCCGGGGCCGATCAGGCGGAAGCCTTCCGGCGTCACGATTTCGCCCTGGGCGTTCAGCTGGAATTCGCCGGCCCGGGTATAGGCGGTGTCGCCGTTGGGAAGCTCGATCTGGAAGAAGCCGCGGCCGTCCAGGGCGAGGTCCATCGGGTTGTCGGTCATCTGCATGCCGCCCTGTTCGTGCACGCGATAGGTGCTCGACAGCTCGACGCCGGTGCCCAGTTGGACACCTGCCGGAACGCTGACGCCGGGGTCGCTGGACACCGGGGCAACCCGTTCCAGCGTCTGGTACAAGAGGTCCTGGAATTCCGCCCGCTGGCGCTTGAAGCCGGTGGTGTTGACGTTGGCGATGTTGTTGGCCAGGACCTGGACGTTCATTTCCTGCGCCAGCATGCCGGTCGCGCTGATGTTGAGGGATTGCATGGCTATGATTTCCTTCCCTGCGATCAGCCTTCGCTCAGCCGGCCAAGCCGCCGGATGGCGTCACGCTGACGGTCATGCTCTGTCTTGATGAGGTCCTGGGTCCGGTCGTAGGCGCGCGACAGCTCGATCAGCTGCGTCATCTCGACCGCGCCCTGGATGTTGGAGCGTTCGATCATCCCCTGGGCCACGCGGGTTTCGGTGGCTTCGCGCGGCACCTGGTTGGTCGTCAGCAGGTTGCCGCCCAGGGGAACCAGCTCGCTCTCCCGGTCGAAGGTGACGATCTTCAGCTGGCCGGCCTGGCCCTGGTTGGTGGTGATGGTGCCGTCGCCCAGGATCGTGATCTCGCCGGCATCTTCCGGGATCATGATGGCCTGGTCGTTGCGGTCCAGCACCGGCAGCCCGTTGCTGTCCACCAGGCGGCGGTCGATGTCGATGCTCAGGCGGCCGTTGCGCGTGTAGCGCGGGCCGGCCGGCGTCTCCACCGACAGGTAGCCGTCGCCGACCAGCGCCACGTCCAGGCTGTTGCCCGTCTGCTCCACCGGGCCGGCCCGCGTGTCGCGCAGCACGGCCTGGTCGATGACCATCGAGACGGCCGGGTTGGTGCCGTAGCGGCTGGCACGTCCCGTCGGCTCGACCAGGTATTCGGTGAACAGCGTCCGCTGTGCCTTGTAGCCCGGCGTGTTCAGGTTGGCGACGTTCTGCGCCGCTACGGCGAGGCGCTCACGCAGGCTGACCTGCTGGGAGAGGGCGATGTAGCTGGCGTTTTCCATCTTCTCTCGGGCTCTTCCCGTTGCAATCGCTTGGCCCCCGGGGCCGGTCCGGTCGTTGGCCGGCGGGGGGCGCATCCTTGCCCGACGGGGTTTGCACGCGGCATGCCAGTTGCCGGGAAATGGCGGAATTCTGCGCTTTCCCCGCTTTCGGGGGGCGGACCCGCGAAAGGCTTGCCGGGCAGAAACTGCCGGCCGGCGGACCGGGCGTTCCCGCTCAAGAAGTTGTTAACGCTGACGCTTCTAGACTGCGCCCGTCCGCAGGAATTGGCGGGAAAAGGGGTATTGAGATCATGTCGGCCGACGCGCTCGACGGTGCCGTTGACGAGATCGTCCAGGAGCTGCCGCGCCGCAAATTCAGCGGCAAGCGGCTGATCCTGTTCATCGTCCTGCCGATCCTCGTGCTGGGCGGCGGCGGGGCGGCCCTGTTCATGTCGGGGCTGTTGGACTCGCTCTTGGGCGGCGGCGAAGAGGAAGTGGTGGAAGAAGGCGCAGAGCCGGCGGACGGGCATGCCGTCGAGGGGCCGGGCTACTTCTACGACTTGCCCGTGATGACGGTGAACCTGGACACGGGCGAACGGCGGCAGAGCTTCCTGAGCCTGTCGATCAGCCTTGAGCTCGACTCCTTCGCCGATGCCGATGCGATCCAGCAGGTGCTGCCGCGGATCATCGACAACTTCCAGATCTACCTGCGCGAACTGCGGCTGGAGGATCTGCGCGGGTCCGCCGGTCTTTACCGGCTGCGCGAGGAGCTGCTGCGGCGGGTCGTGCATGCGGCCGGGACCGGGCATGTCCGCGACGTGCTGTTCCGCGAAATGCTGGTGCAGTAGCCCCGGCGCGCCCCCAGACCGGAAGAGGAAAGCAGAAAACCGATGGCCGACCCAGAGACCGACGAGACCGATCAGGACGCGTTGGCCGCCCAGTGGGAAGCGGAGGCCGCCGCCGCCGAAGACGGCGATCAGGACGCCATGGCCGACGAATGGGCGGCCATGATGGACGACGACGGCGAGGGTGACGACGGGGCCGTCACCCTGCCCGGCGGGACGTCCAACCGCGTGCTGAACCAGGACGAGATCGACAGCCTGCTGGGCTTCGACGGCTCCGGCGCGGGCGATGCCGACAACACCGGGATCATGGCGCTGGTCAACAGCGCCATGGTCAACTACGAACGCCTGCCCATGCTGGAGGTGGTGTTCGACCGCCTTGTGCGCATGATGTCGACGTCGCTGCGCAACTTCACCTCCGACAATGTCGAGGTCAGCCTCGACCAGATCACCTCCATCCGCTTCGGCGACTATCTGAATTCCATCCCGCTGCCGGCGATGCTGTCGGTGTTCAAGGCGGAGGA
The DNA here is from genome assembly GCA_020638595.1 of Rhodospirillaceae bacterium. GTDB lineage: Bacteria > Pseudomonadota > Alphaproteobacteria > DSM-16000 > Inquilinaceae > JACKIG01. Next base: position 22,745 of record JACKIG010000035.1, read on the forward strand.
GTGGGACAACTACGGCCTGCTGGTCGTCGACAGCGCCATGATCTATTCCATCGTCGACGTCCTGTTGGGCGGCCGGCGCGGCACCGCGGCGATGCGCATCGAGGGCCGCCCCTATACGACGATCGAGCGCAACCTGGTGGAGCGGCTGGTGCATGTCGTGCTGGCCGACCTGAGCGCCGCCTTCGACCCGCTGTCGCCGGTGACGTTCCGTTTCGACCGGCTGGAGACGAACCCCCGCTTCGCCACCATCGTGCGCCCCGGCAACGCGGCCATGCTGGCCAAGCTTCGGATCGACATGGAAGACCGCGGCGGCCGGCTGGAGCTGATGATCCCCTACGCGACGCTGGAGCCGGTGCGCGAACTTCTGCTGCAGATGTTCATGGGCGAGAAGTTCGGCCGCGACAGCATCTGGGAAAACCACCTGGCCACGCAGCTCTGGCAGACGGACGTCACCATCAGCGCCGTCCTCGACGAGGTGATGCTGAGCCTGCGCGACGTCATCAATTGGAAAGTCGGGTCCCGCATCATGCTGAACACGCAGCCCGAGGGGCTGGTGGATCTGCGATGCGGCGACCAGAGCATGTTCAACGGCCGCATGGGCCGCAAGAAAGGCAACATCGCTGTGCTGATCGAACGAGACACGCAGCACCAGGAGGAACGAACGCTGTGACCTTCGAACTGGCCCCGTTCCTCGACAGCCTGATCATCGTGCTGCTGGTCGCCACGATCGTCTATGCGTCCATCCTCAACCGGCGGCTGACGCGGTTCCGCGACAACCGGGTGGAGCTGGAGCGGGCGACGCGCAGCTTCGCCGAAGCGGCGCTGCGGGCCGATGGCGGCATCAAGGCCCTGCGCGCCGTCGCCGATGAGACGGGCAGGGTGCTCAACGACAAGCTGACGCGCGCGCAGGAACTGCGCGACGACCTGGCCGAACTGGTCAATTCCGCCGAACGGCTGGCCAGCCGTCTGGACGGCGGATACGAGCGTGAGGCCGCCAAGCCCGCACGCGCGGCCGGCAGGACGGTACCGCTGCGGCCCATCAGCCCTGTCGACGATGCGGTGGAAGCGGACGGCCAACCCCTTGCGGCCATGCCGGGGGACAGGACGGACCGGCCGACCAGGCGGACACGCGGCGAACCCGACCGCGACCTGCTGAAGGCCATCGAGGAGATGCGCTAAGCCAATGCCCAGGACCCCAGCAAGCTCGCGGCCCGCCGCCTCGGATCGTCCGACCGCCTCGGATCGCCCGATCGCTTCGGATCGCCCGGCCGCTTCCGCTCGCCCGGCCGCTTCGGATCGCCCGACGGCTTCGGATCGCCCGATCGCTTCGGCTCGGCCGGCTGCGTCGGCTCGCCAGGCCGTCCCGTCCAGGACCAGAGTCACCCCCGAAGCGCCCGTCGAAGCCGTCACGCCGGCCGAACAGGGCGAGGCGACCCTGCCGGCCGTGCCGCAGGAGACGGCGTCAGCCGGCATCGGCCCGGCCCTGGCTGCCCTGGCCGCAACGCCGGAGCGCATCATCACGCGCTTTCGCCGGGGGCGGCTGCGGCTTCTGCCCACCATCATCTTCGTTGCGGTGCTGATGATCGGGGTGCGCTTCGGCGATCTCTGGATGGCCGTGACCCAGCGGGCGGACCTGGCCGTCGTGCAGCCGACGCTGGCCGAGGCCACGGGGGAGGAGCAGCCGGAAGTCGAATCCGTCTTGCCGGAGGAGGCCCAGGCGCCCCTGGCCGGCGAGGAGGCGGAGATCGCCGGCGCCGAAGCGCCGCCGGTGGAAGCAGCGCCGCCGTCGTCCGGGCGGTTCGACATCAGCCAGCTGACGGAAAGCGAGATCGCCGTCCTGCACAACCTGTCGGAGCGCCGCGACCAGTTGGACGCGCGGGAGGCCGAGCTGGAGCAGCGGACGGCGATGCTGATCGTCGCCGAACAGCGCGTGGACGAGAAGCTGGACGAGCTGAATGCCCTGCGGGCCCATATCGAGGAGCTGCTTGGCCAGCTGAGCGAAGCCCGCGACGGCCAGCTGGACAGCCTGGTCGGGATCTACGCGGCGATGCGGCCGTCCGATGCCGCCGCGATCTTCAATGGGCTGGAGATGGAAGTGATCATTTCCGTCTTCGAGCGCATGGCCGAGCGCAAGTCCGCCCCCATCCTGGCCGCCATGGCGCCGGAGCGGGCGCGCGAAGTCACCGCGGAACTGGCCCTGCGTCAGGGGCTGGACCTGGAGATCCCGCAATTGGATTGAGTGCGAAGGCGGCGGCGTCGATGTCGCCCCGTACTTTACGCGAAATTAACGCTCGCTGCCTAGAGTGCCCTCAGATCACACGAAGCGCTTGCGGATCTATACTGGCAGTCGCGGAGCAATATGGAGAATACCATGGCTGTGGACATGGCAATGAAGGTCCTGATCGTTGACGATTACAAGACCATGCTCAGGATCATCCGAAATCTGTTGCGTCAGCTCGGTTTCGAGAACGTCGAGGAGGCAACGGACGGATCGCAAGCGCTGCACAAGCTGCGCGAGGCGCCCTATGGCCTCGTCATCTCCGACTGGAACATGGAGCCGATGACCGGCCTTCAGCTTCTGCGCGAGGTGCGGGCGGACAACCAGCTGAAGGCGCTGCCCTTCATCATGATCACCGCGGAATCCAAGAAGGAGAACGTGGTGACGGCGAAGGAGGCGGGTGTCAGCAACTACATTGTCAAGCCGTTCAACGCGCAGACCCTGAAGTCGAAGATCGAGGCCGTTCTCGGCACCTTCTGATGCGTGCGCCGCCGACTTCGATGAACAGCAGGTTGCATAGAGGAGCATGGTCGATGTCCGCGCGTCGCGCCGCAGAACCGGTCCTGATGGAGCAAGTCAACGCCGCACGCGAGGAAGCCGCCCGGCCCCTGACGCGGGACGAAGTGGCGGAAATCATCACCGAGGTGATCGCCAGCATGGAAGGCGACCTGTCCATGCTGGACATCAAGCTCTACCACGAGCTGGACAGCCTCTCGCGCTTCATCCAGGAGGCCCGCCAGGAAATTGCAGCCATCCGGCCGCAGGACATCGGCGACGAGTTCATCCCGACGGCGACCGACGAACTCGATGCCGTCGTGGCGGCGACCGAGGAAGCCACCGGCCGGATCCTCGATTCCGCTGAGCAGATCATTACTGCGGCATCGGAGATGGACGAGCCCCTGCAAAGCCAGCTGACCGAGATCGCGACGACCATCTTCGAGGCGTCCAACTTCCAGGACATCACCGGGCAGCGGATCACCAAGGTCGTCAAGACGCTGAAGCACATCGAGAGCAAGATCGATGCGCTGGTCGGCGTGCTGGGCGAGGAGGTGGAGCGTGCGCGCAAGGAGTCGGGCCAGGACCTGGCCCCCCTGACCGGGCCGGCGGAACTGACGGATGCCGACCTGCTGAACGGTCCGCAGCTGCCCAGCAGCGCCATCGACCAGGACGAGATCGACAAGCTGCTTGCCAGCTTTGACTGATGGCCGGCCGACCGGCCGGCCCATGGGGCGCCATCATCGTGGCTGGGTTCGACAACCGACGGCTTGGGTCCGTACTTGCGGCCGGCCTTCTGCTTTTCGCTGCCGGGTCCGCGGCGGCCGCGCCTGAGCTGCGCGCCTGGGACCACAGGGACGAAGGGCAGCTCGTCGTCGACTGGGGAACCCCCGTCGACTACGACGTCACCACCGACGGCCGGCAGGTCGCCGTCACCTTCGCCCAGCCACTGGATGCGGCCGCGCAAGCGCAGCTTCCGGCAATGGCATCGCGGCTGTCCGGCTACCTGACCGGCCTCACGCTGTCGGACGACCGCCATCGCCTGGATCTCACCTTGTCGTCCGAAGCGCCGGTCAGCCACCGGGTGGTCGGCGGCGCGGTGATCCTGACGATTGCAGCCGAAGGCGGGGGACCCGAGGCCGGGCCCCTACCGCTGCCGACCGTCGACATCGCCGTGCAGGACCACGACCGGTTCAGCCGGCTGGTCGTCAGTTGGCCGGCGCCCGTGGCGTACGAGCTGGAGAGGCACGGCGATGCCGCGCTGCTGCGGTTCGACGAGGCCGGGCAGGTCGACGCGGCGGCGCTTTCCCACATCGCATCGGCGCGTATCGCCGAGGTGGCGATCGCCAGCGAGCCGGGCGAGCCCCTGATCCTGCAGGTTGCCGTGCCGCAAGCGGCCACCCTGACGCAGCTGTCCGACGGCGGGCGCGCGATCATCGATATCGTCGGTGCCGTCGCGGACGAGGCTGCGGAAGCACCCGCGCCGGCGGAGACCCCGACGCAAGCGGCCGACACGCGAGGCTGGCCGATCGCGCCCCCGCGGCCCGGTCATCGTCCGTCTGCCGATGAGGACGCGTCGGCCGGGGCGGAGGGCGAGGTACCGGCCGGGCACGAGCCGGAGCCCGCGGAGGCCGGCCCGCCGGCCGCACCGCAAGGGCCGCAGGCCGCCTGGTTCGACCCCGAGATCCCGGCCGCCATGGCGGCTTTCGTTCGCGGCAACGCGCTGTGGGTGGTTTTCGCCGCGGATCGTTCCATCGATATCAATGCGTTGGCGGCCCAGGGCGAACCTGCGTTCGGCGATGCGCAGATCGTGCCAGCACGGGGGGGCGTTGCGGTTCGCTACACCCTCGCGTCCAGGGCGCAGCCAACCGTTCGCCGCGAAGGCACCGCGTGGTCCGTCCACATCGGCGAAAGCGACGCGCAGCCTGGCGAGCCCATCGAGGTGGAGTCCGAGCCGGATTTCCTCATGGGACCCCGGCTGCTGCTGCGCGTGGGTGATGCCGATCTGGTGGAGCTTGTCGATCCGGAGGTGGGCGACACGCTGTATGTCGTGCCGCTGCGCGACGCCGGCCGCCGCGTTGCGGGAGCCCGAGCCTTTGTTCACATGAGGCTGCTGCAAACCGGACAGGGCGCCGCCCTGGTTCCCAACAGCGAGACCGTGACGGTCGAACCGTCGCGCGACGGCGTCGCCATCATGGCGTCGGGCGGCCTGCTGCTGTCGGAACCCGGCGACGTGGTCGAGGCCCACGCGCCCGCGCACGATGAACGCAATGACGCATTGTTCGAGACGCGGGAGTGGCGCGGACCGCCGCAGGACTTCGTCAAGACCCGGCGCGCGCTTCAGGCGGCGCTGGCCGACGCCCCGGAAGAGGACGTGAACAGGGCGCGGCTGGACCTGGCGCGCTTCTATTTCGCCAATGCCTACGGCGTCGAGGCGGCGGCCGTGCTGCGCCAGATCGACGAGGAGTCGCCCTCGGCCGATGCCCATCCGCAGTATCGCGCGCTGCGCGGCGCCGTCCGGGTGCTGGCCGGCCGCCTGGACGAGGCGGAGGAGGATCTGGGCGATCCGCGGCTAGCGCATTATCCGGAAGTCGCGGTATGGCGTGGCGTTGCTGCCGCGTTGCGGGAAGACTGGCCGCAGGCGGCATTGGCATTCGCGGACGGCGGGCGGGCGATCGAGATCTTCGAGCCGCCGCTGGCGACAGAGCTGGCCATGCTGAGTGCCGAGGCGGCATTGCGCGCCGGCGATCTGACCACCGCGGAAGCCAGGCTCAATTGGCTGGCGCGGGCCACCAACGAACGCGCTTCGCAATGGCCGGGTGTCCGCTTCCTGCGCGGCATGATCGCCCGCCTGCGGGGCGACCAGGCCAGTGCCGGTGCCGCATGGCGGCTGGTGGCCGACTCCAACGACAACAAGTACCGGGTCCTGGCGGAGATGGCGCTGCTCGACCTCGCGGTCGAGACCGGCCAGATGGAGGCGGCGGAAGCGGCCGAGGCGCTGGAGGCCCTGCGCTATGCCTGGCGCGGCGATTCCCTGGAATTCCGGTTGCTGGAGCGGCTGGGCAATCTGCACTGGCAGGCGAAGGACTACCGCGATGCCCTGGTCGCCTGGCAGCGGGCGGTCGATGCCTTTCCGGAGCTCGCGGTCGCCGAGGACCTGGCCGCATGGCGGGCCCGGCAGTTCGCCGAGCTGTTCACCACCGACCTGCTGGACGGCATATCGCCCACGACCGCGCTGTCGCTGTTCGAGGACTATCCCGAACTGGTGCCCGAGGGCCGCGTCGGGACCGAGATGATCGAGCACCTGGCAGAGCGCCTGGTGGCCATCGACCTGCTGGATCGGGCGGCCGACCTTCTGGAAACCATGGCCGAAACCCGGCTGAGCGGCGAGCCTCGCCAGCGTGTCCAGACCCGGGTCGCCGGCATCCGGCTTCTGGACGGCGATTCCGCCGGTGCGCTGGAGATGCTGGACGAACTGGCGCCGGTGACGGAGGCGGCCGACATCCGCTTCGACCAGCGCCTGTTGCGCGCCCACGCCCTGGCCCAGGCCGGCCGGGGCGATGCGGCGCTGGCGCTTCTGGATTCGGCCGAAGGGCTGACGCCGGTTCAATCGGCCCTGCAACGGGCCGCGCGCCTGGATATCGCCTGGCGAACCCAGAACTGGTCGGTTGCCGCCGCCGAGCTGGCGCAACAGGTAGGCCCGCCGCCGGCCCTGGGCGAGCCGATCGAGGACGAGCAGGCGACGACGGTCATCGACTACGGCATCGCGCTGGCGCTGGCCGACGACCGGTCGGGGCTGGACCGGCTGGCGATCACCTTCGGACCGGCGATGGAATCGTCGCCCGAGGCCAATATCTTCGCCATCGTCACCCGTGCCCATGGCGCCCCGGACGCCATCGCCGACCTGGCGACCGTCCGCAGGCAGGTGACGGAGGTGGACGTGTTCCAGTCGTTCCTGACCAGCTACCGGCAGGGCGACACACCCCAGGACACGGCCATCCGCTAGAGCCTGATCCGATGACGTCGGATCGGCGTCATCGGTGAATCAGGCTCCAACTATATAAAGTAGAGCAGGATGACATCGGGCTGAATCAGCCTGATGTCATCCTGCTCTAAACGGCCCGGCATCGGCCGCCGCGGCGGCCGATGCCTGCCCCGCGCGGGGTGCCCGGTTGCTCTCGACTTCAAGTCTCGCGGTGCTGGCGTTACGGACCGGGACGGCGGCGCACCGCCCGCCCGTCTTGGGCGTCCTGATCGGCGGAGGGCGACCGGCGTGCCCCCGAACGCAAGCTGACCAAGCAACTGGAATCGTGAAGACGGCAGCGGCGCTACAGGCCGCCGAAGCTCTGCACCAGGCTGCCGGTCACAAGGTACCAGCCGTCGACCAGCACGAAGAAGATCAGCTTGAACGGCAGTGAGATCATCACCGGCGGCAGCATCATCATGCCCATCGACATCAGGACGGATGCCACAACCATGTCGATGATCAGGAACGGCAGGAACAGAAGGAACCCGATCTCGAAGGCGCGGCGCAGCTCGCTGATCATGAAGGCCGGCACCAGCGCCTGTAGGGGTACTTCGTCCGGACCGGCCACGGGCTCGATATCCGCCATCTCCATGAACAGGCCCAGGTCCTGTTCGCGGACATGGGTCAGCATGAACTGACGGAAGGGGCGGATGGTCTCGCTGAACGCTTCCTCGCCGTCGATCCGGTCTTCGATGAAGGGGGCAATGCCGTTGTCCCAGGCCTGCTGGAAGACCGGCGCCATGATGAACGCCGTCAGGAACAGGGCAAGGCTGATCAGGACGGGGTTGGGCGGTGCCTGCTGCGTCCCCAGGGCGCTGCGCAGGAACGACAGCACCACGACGATACGCGTGAACGACGTGACCATGACCAGGATCGACGGTGCCAGCGACAGCACCGTGATCAGTGCCACCAGCTGGACGATCAGGCCCGAGGTAGAGCCGCCGCCCTGATCGCCGAGGTCGAGGTTCAGGCTCTGCGCCGTCGCCGGCCCCGCCAGCGCGGCCAGGGCGACGGCCGTCCCGGCAAGCTTTGCCAGCAGGCGCATCACAGGTCCGGTCATGCCTGGGGCTCCGCCGTATCGTCGGATGCGTCGGCCTCGGCCGCCTCGGCGACGGCCGTGCCGAAGTCCCCGGCGGGAATGCTCTCGATCACCACGTCGGCGGACGGCCCCAGCAGGACCAGATGCTCGACCCTGTCGCGCCGCAGCAGGATCACCCGGCGCCGCGCGTCGATGGGCAGCACCTCGATCAGGGCGAGACGGCGGTCGCGCCGGTGGGACCGGCCCGTGGGCCGGGCACCGGCAAGCCCGAACCGGCGGATCAGCCAGGCAACCACCCCGATCAGCGCCAGGACGAAGACCAGGGCCAGCACGAAGCGCAGATAGGTGGCCATTTCCATGGGTGGTGCCTCAACCCTGCCGCGGCGGTTCGCCGGCGCTCTCTGCCGGCCGGGTGGAGGCAAGCTTACGCTCCAGCGCGTCCAGGGACGCCACAAGATCGTTGAGTCCGGCGATCAGTGCCTGCGCCTGGGGTCGTGGTGCCGACCGCACGTCCCGGCACAGGGCCTCCACCCGCCGGCCCGCGGCGGCCAGGGCGCCGGACTGGGCGGCTTGCGGCCCCGCGTGCGGCAGCGGCCTGGCGGCCAGCTGCTCAAGCTCCGCCTTCAGCGCCGCGATCCGATGGGGAAGGGCGTCGGCCCCGGCCATCCTGTCGGCCGTCATTGTGGCGTCTGCCCGAGCCGGCGCCCGTTGGCGCGGTAGACATAGCTGAGGATCTCGGCAACGGCGACCAGTGCGTCGACGGGTATCTCGTCCCCGATCTCCACCAGGCTCAGGATCTCCACCAGGTCGGCATCCTGTCGCACCTTGACGCCGTTCGCGAAGGCAAGCGCCAGGATCGCTTCGGCGACGGCGCCGTGCCCGGAGGCCACCACGCGCGGGGCGCTGTCCTTCGTCTCGTCATAGCTGAGCGCGACCGCCGCATTGCGAACGCTCGCCGGGCGGCCGGGCCGCTCGTCCTCGTCGCCGTTTTCGTTCCAGCCGGACACGGGGGCACGCGCTCCGCTCAATCGGGGCCAAATGGGGTTCGGTGTCGCCGCCGCTGCCGGCGCGACGGGCACGAGTGTCGGGCCAGAGCGTTAACTATCATTTAAGCAAGCAGGCCCGGCCGGTCCGGCACCGCCGGTGACGGGCGGCGACAATCAGGCACAAATGCCGCAGGCGTCCCCGTTGCCCTTCAGCCTTTCTTAACGACGGCCCGTCATCCTGCGGCAAGGACGGGCGTGCAATCGTGCGCCCGGGGAGGATTTGCAGGGGGCGAGGGACAAGGGCATGGACCTCAATCAGTTCGGCACGTTCCGGATGATCGCCGGCAGACTGGATTGGCTGAGTCAGCGCCAGGTCGTGCTGGCGCAGAACATCGCCAATGCCGACACGCCCGGCTATCAGGCCCAGGACATCCAGCCCTTTGCCGATGTGGTCGCACGGACCATGCCGGGGCAACTGACGCCGGCACAGACGCAGGCGGGCCATATGGCGGGGACGTCCGGCACGCCCGGGGCACGCGTATCGCCCCTGCGCAGCCCGTATGAGGTTTCACCCTCCGGCAACACGGTGGTGCTGGAGCAGCAGTTGATGCAGCTGACCGATACGGCGGCCCAGCACAGGCTGGCACTGAACCTGTATCGCAAGCATGTCGGGATGATCAAGATGGCGCTGGGACGCTCCGGCGGCAGTTGATCGCCCACCGGCAGTAACGGCGCGAGGAGCCGACAATGGATATGAGGATCCCCATCCAGATCGCGGCCGAAGGCATGCGGGCACAGGGGACGCGCATTCGTGTGGTGGCGGAGAACCTCGCCAATGCCGAAAGCACCGGGGCGACCCCGAACGACCTGCCCTATCGGCGGCAGACGGTGAGCTTCCGTGCGGTCATGGACCGCGCGCTCGGTGCCCAGAAGGTCGAAATCGCGGAGGTGGGCACCGACCCGTCCCCGTTCAGTCGGCGCTATATGCCGGGGCACCCCAGCGCCGACGAAGAAGGCTATGTCCAGTTTCCCAATGTATCGTCGCTTGTCGAAATGATGGACTTGCGAGAAGCGCAACGCAGTTACGAGGCCAACCTGAACGTGATCACCACGGCTCGGTCCATGCTGATGGACACCCTCGATCTTCTGCGGTCGTGATCTGCGGCGAAGAGGCAACAATCCGATCTTGGAGGGGAGTAGATGGTAGCGCAGATCGCACAGGCCGCAGCGGCCTATGCCAACGTCGCAGGGCGGGTCGCCGGACCCGGACTGGAAGCCCGCGACCGCCTGCCGAATGTCGACTTCGGCAATCTTGTGCGCGACAGCATCGGCGGCGCGATGGAAGCCGGCCGGGCGGCCGAGGTGATGTCCGGTGAGGCACTGATGGGCCGCGCCGACATCGCCGATGTCGTCATGGCGGTCAACAATGCCGAAACATCCTTGCAGACGATCGTCAGCATCCGCGACAAGATGATCGACGCCTATCAGCAGATCGTCCGCATGCCGATCTGACCTCTGCCGCTGCGGCGGCAGGCGTGGCGACCGCGTCAGGAGAATCCCGACATGGGAATGCTGGAGGTCATCGATATCGGCCGGGAGGCGCTGTCAACGGCACTGACCATTGCCGCGCCCGTGATGGTGATCGCGTTGATCACCGGCTTGTCGATCGCGCTGTTCCAGGCCTTGACGCAGATCCAGGAGATGACGCTGACCTTCGTCCCGAAGATCATCGTCATGTTCGTGGCGATCATGATCCTGCTGCCGTTCATGCTGACCACGCTGATCGGCTTCACGCAGGGCATTTTCGACCGGATCTCGGCATTCGGGGCGTGACCGCGGGCGGCGGCGGGACGGATGTGCGCGGACGCCGGCAGGCAGCGGGCCTGCCGGCCGCTGCGCTGTGGCGCAATGGGCGGGATCCCTTGACCTGATGCTTGGGACGGTCCTGGTCGACGATCTCTTCCGGTTCATGCTGGCCTTCATGCGGATCGGGTCGGCATTCATGGTCATGCCCGGCATCGGTGCGGCGATGGTCACGCCCCGCATCCGGCTGCTGCTGGCGCTGACCACGACCTTCGTCGTGCTGCCGGCGATCGCCGGCAGCCTGCCGGCGATGCCGGGGTCGGCGATCGAACTCTCGGTCCTGGTGGGGGGGGAGATCATCATCGGCCTGTTCATCGGCTACGTGACCCGGCTGATGCTGACGGCGCTGGAGGTGGCGGGCACCGTCGTGGCCTTCACGACCAGCCTGTCCAATGCCGCCGTCTTCAACCCGGCCGCGTCCGAGCAGTCGCCGGTGATCGCGTCGTTCCTGGTGCTGATGGGGATGCTGCTGGTCTTCGTCACCGACCTGCATCACCTGATGCTGATGGCCGTCGTCGAAAGCTACGAGGTGTTCGTGCCGGCGGCGGCACTGCCCGTCGGTGACATGGCCGAAGCCGTGACGCAGCTTGTGGCCCGCAGCTTCGTCCTGGGTGTGGAACTTGCCGCACCCTTCATCGTCGTGGCGATGATCTTCCAGATCTGCATCGGCCTGATTGCCCGCCTGATGCCCCAGCTGATGATCTTCTTCATCGCCATGCCGGTGCAGATCATGCTGGGGTTCGTCGTGCTGTCGGTCGTGCTGTCGGCGCTTCTCTTGGTCTGGCTCGGCACCTTGCAGGACGGTCTCGTGACCTACCTGGCCATGTGACCGGGCGGAAGGGGACGCCATGGCAGAAGCAGGCGACGACAGCCAAAAGACCGAGGAACCGACAAGTCGAAAGCTCAGCCAGGCCCGGGAACGCGGCCAGGTCGCGCAATCGCAGGAAATCAAGCACCTCTTTGTCCTTTTCGGCGCCTTGATGCTGGTGGGGGTGTTCGCGCCGATCGCCAGCCGCCACATGGTCGAAGGCCTCTACGGCTTTCTGTCCAACCTTCACCGCATCCGCACCGATGCCGGATCATTGCAGCAGATGCTGGCCCAGGGCATCGGCGACGTCACCCTGGTGCTGGCCGTGCCGCTGATCATGTTCATCGTCCTGGCGATCGCGGCATCGGTGGTTCAGTTCGGCTTCCTCTTCCAGACGGAATCGATGAAGCCGGAGCTGAGCAAGCTGAACCCGTTGAGCGGCGTGAAGCGGCTGTTCTCCATGCGCTCGCTGACGGAGCTGCTGAAAGGCATCGTCAAGATCAGCATCGTCGCCGTCGCCGCGTTTCTCGTGCTGCGGCCGGAGATGGGCGGCCTGGACAGCCTGCCGGGCACGGATGCCGAGTCCATCATCTCGCGGGTGTGGGAACTTTCGCTGCATGTCCTGATTGCCGTCACCGCGGTGATGGCGGCGGTGGCCATGGCCGATTTCATCTACCAGAAGCACACGTTCCTGAAGCAGCAGCGCATGACGAAGCAGGAGGTCAGGGACGAGCACAAGCAGAGCGAAGGCGATCCCCTGGTGAAAGGGCGGATCCGCCGCATCCGCATGCAGCGCGCGCGCAAGCGCATGATGGCGGCCGTGCCGACGGCCGATGTCGTCGTCACCAACCCGACCCATTTCGCGATCGCCATGGAATACAAGCCCGAGATGATGGCGGCACCGAAGGTGGTCGCCAAGGGCGTCGACCATGTGGCGATGAAGATACGCGAGCTCGCCGCCGAACATGGCATAGCGATCGTCGAAAATCCGCCGCTGGCCCGCGCCCTCTATCGGAATGTTGAAGTTGATGAATATATTCCGCCGGAGCACTATAAAGCCGTTGCCGAAGTGATTTCCTATGTCTTCAAGATCCAGCAACGCGCGATGCCGAGAACGCGATGACCGGAGCACTGTTCGAATGACCGGTTGCCCCCCGCATCCTGCCGGCCTTGTTTCGGATGGATGCCGCAGGCCTTGCGGTGTTCTGCAATCTTGCATGCCTGCGATCCGGCCCCCGTCCTGCGGCGTCACGGCATGAACGCCTCCACCTCCATCGCCGGCGTGTCGCGGTCGGCGTCGCCACCCTCGCCGGCGCGGTTCACCGGGCTGTCCGTCGCCGCGTGGCTGTGCGCCCTGGCGATGACGGCGGT
>JACKIG010000036.1 GCA_020638595.1 Rhodospirillaceae bacterium
CCTTGCCCTGCTTCGCGCATCCGACGCAGCCGGATATCGCCTGCGCGATACGTCGGACTTGCCGAGCCTGGGCCTGATCATGCTGACCTTCGACCTGCCCGAAGGTGTCACCGGGCCGCAGGCCATTCAAGACCTGGAAGCGGCGGAGCCCGCATCGGTCGTCGGGGTCAATCATGCCTACACGTTGCAGCAGGGCGTGGGCGGCGCGGATGCCTTCGACTATGCCGATCAATTGGTGCACTGGCCGTCCGACGGTTGCCGGGCCCTGGCGCCGGCCGGGCTGATCGACACCGCCGTCGACCCCGGCGCACCCGGGCTGGCCGGGGTCCGGGTGATCGGCCGCAGGTTCGTGACCGGTGGCGAGGCACCGACCCGCCACGGCACCGAGGTTGCCACGGTCCTGGCCGACCCGCGGCGACTGCGCGACGTGACGCTCTACAGCGCCGCCGTCGTCGGGGACACCCTGGCCGGCGAGGCTGCGGGCGTCGACACGCTGATCCGCGCGCTCGACTGGATGGCGGGCGAGGGCGTGCGGGTCGTCAACGTCTCGCTGGCCGGACCGTTCAACAAGCTGCTGGAACGCGCGGTGGGACAGGCGGCGTCGCGGGGGCTGACGATTGTCGCCGCGGTCGGCAACGACGGTCCGGATGCCGATCCCCGCTATCCCGCAGCCTATCCCCAGGTCATCGCGGTGACGGCGGTCGACGCAGACCGCAGGATCTATCGCGACGCCGTCCGGGGTCCGCAGGTGGATATCGCGGCCCCCGGGGTGGATGTGTTCGTGTCAAGCGGGACGACCGGCCGTTTCGTCACCGGCACATCGATCGCCGCACCGTTCGTGTCCGCCCGGATCCTCGCCGATCAGTCCCTTCTGGCCGCCCCGGACGCCGAAGCGCTTCGCCGCGCCATCGCCGCGACGGCGGAAGACCTGGGCGGCCCCGGACCGGACCCGGAATTCGGCGCCGGCCTGCTGCGGGCGGAGACGGCCTGCGGCGTCGTCTAGAGCCTATTATCGGGCTCCGTGGGCGGCCTTCCTCGCGACCTCTGGGGTCGCGACATCCGGGGTCGGGTCTTGCATTGCCGCTTGTCGGGCTGCTGCCCGGCACTTCAAGACCCCAAGGGCCTCCGTGTCCGCTTCAAGGCGGCCTGCACGGGGCACCGGCATCGGCCGCGTTGTCCGGTCGGTCAATTCCCGAACAGGTCGACGACATCCTCGATGACGTCGGTGGCGATGTTCAACGCCACCAGGCGGTCCCCGGCGATCACCAGGCTGAACCCATCGGGCACCGGCGACAGGACGTTGATCAGGCCGGCAGGGGCGTACCGGCGGGCGATGCCCGGGGGCAGGCCGCGGCCGCGCGCCACCTGCTGGGCGATCCCCGGCGGCAGGGCGGACAGCGTGCCGAAATCCCCCGGATGGTTGTGATAGTACGCAAGGGCGGAGTTGCGGTCGTCGAGGGAGAACCGGAAGCTTCCTATCTGGACGCTGACCGACGGTTCCGACGGAACGGTGATGACGCCCACCCCGTTGCCGCGGTTGAGATGCCCGGGCGGCGTCGGATGCCCGGGCCGGTGGTCGGCCCAAGCCGGTGCGGCAGCGGCAAGCAGCGAAACCAGGCAGATCAGGGTACGTCTCATGGCGTCACTCTCGGTTTTCGACGGCCGCCCAGTCTCGGTCGCATCTGCGGCAGGAATGCGGCCGGCCCTCTGCGGCGCATCGTCATCAGGCGAAGGCGTTCCTGGTGTGAAAACCGTTGGAATCGCCGATCCATCCATCGCGGCGCCCTGTCGGCTGCGCCGTCCGTCCGATGCGAAGGACCCACGGCCTGCCCGGCGACCCGACGTCGCCGGATTCGGCCCTGCGGCCTGATCCGATGGCGTCGGGTCGTCCTGCCTTAGAGCAGGGTGAGATCGGCGGCACCCAGCGGGACGGCGAACAGTTCGCACCACACGTAGATCTGGTTGTAGTCGCCCACGTCTATGCTGGCGGGGACGATGAAGGTGGCGGCACCGGTGTCGGATTCCAGCGGCCCGAGGATCGTCGCGGTGTCGAATTCTCCGTTGTTGCCGAAGCCGATCACCGGGTCCGGCGCACCGTCGAAGAAGAAATCGGACGCGAGGCTGACCACCCAGTTCCGCCCATCCCAGAAGACGCTGGCATGACCGCTGGTTTCGTGGCCGCTGCGGCCCGTGAAGCGGCCGCGCGCGGTTTCCTGGCCGTCGACAAGGTGGGTGGGCGTCGCGGTGGCCGCGGCTGCGGACCGGGATGAACTTGCGGTGGGACCCGACGGTCCGCAAGCGGCCAGGACCAGTCCGCCGGCGATGGCCATCGCGGCCAGCAAGGTGCGTTGGGGCATTACAGCGTCACTCCGTCTGTTGGCGTTCCCGGGACAGGGGGCCCGGTCGGCACAAGCCAAGGGATACCGTTGAGACGGTTCCGGCCGGCGGAGGATTACGCGCAGCGGCGGGTTTGGCCCCTCACACCTGATCACGATCATGCGTGTCGACGGGCCGCCGGCGCGCCCGGATGCGGCCGTCGGGCCGGATCAGCGCAAAGGGATCGATATCGCCCGCGGGTGTGACCGGTGTCACTGCCGCGCCGGCGGCGAACCGGCAAGCTTCATATGAGTGAACACTCACTTCTATGGAGCGATCGAATGGACGTGTTTCTGGTGTTCGACGGCGCGGATTGCCGTGCCGAACCGGGGGATGCCCCCGTGCCGACGGACGAGACGAAGCGGGACGCCGCGTGGCCGCGCAATAACGCGCTGTGGCTGGCCGTGGACGGCCAGCAGGTCTGGCTTCACCCCATGACCGTACCGGCCGAGACCGTCGTCGCCGTGGATGGGGTGATGCCGGTGGATCTCGCCCAGCTCTGCCATGTCGACGGGCCGGGCGATTGCGGGTTCTGACCGACCGGCGGCCCGCGGCCCCGGCGGCCGGGTGATCCCGGCCGGGGTCGAGGCCATCGCCGATGCCCGTCAAGACCGAGAGGGTCCCCTCTCAAATCAATTCGAAGAGGAAAGAGACATGAGTGCGTCAAGAATGCTTGCGGTCGTGCTGCTTGCCGGCACCGCCTTGGCCGGCTGTGTCCATGTTCCGCGGCTGGCGGACTGCTACGACCCGCTGAATCCCGCGGCCACGGACTACCGCGTCTGCCCCATCGACCTGCGCGAGGACCATGGCGGCGGCGGCACCGGTGGTGGGCCCGCTGCCCCGGGCGGCGGCGACTGGGGTGTGGATTAGCGCAGGATGACCCCAGGCTGGCTCAGCCTGATGTCTGACGCCTGCTCTGTGCCAAATGGCAAGAGCCGCGCAGGCGGTGCGGGGGCCGGGCCACGGCCCACCGAAGCGAGGGCGGCAAGCCGTGCCGCCCTCCGCTCCCGCCCCATTTCGTATTTTGGGGACATAATACCTATCTCCCCGACCTGGCGGCCGGCGCCGGGTCAGCCGGCCGCTGCCACGGCGGCCAGGGTGGCGACCACCAGCCTGGCCACCTCCGTCAGCCGCGGGAAATTCATGGTCCGGGCAAGGTCCCGGCTCGTATGGTAGAGCGGTGGTTCCGCGCCGCCGTCGTAGAAGCCGATGCAGGGATACCCGGTCTCCTCGAACGGCATGTAGTCGCTGTTCCAGATGTCGGTGTGTTCTATCGGCAGGGTGGTGATGCCGGCGGCGACCCCGGCGGCCAGCATGGCGGCGCGTCGCGCGGCGTCGTCGTTGGACGGCGTCGCGTTGCCCTGGTCATATTCGATGAAGACCGGGTCTTCGGGGTGTTTGGGATCGAAGCCGAGCATGTCGAGGTTGACCATCAGGACGATGGGCCATTGCTGCAAGGCCGCGGCCTTAGCACAGGCGGTCGACCCGATATAGCCCTGCTCCTCCCCGGCAAAGGCGGCAAAGACCATCGCCCTGCCGAACGGTTGCCCGCCCAGTATGCGGACGGCTTCCAGCAGGACGGCCATGCCGGATGCGTTGTCGTTGGCCCCGGGCGCAAGGGTTCGCGGCTGTTCGGAAATGCTGTCGTAATGGGCGCCCAGCAGGACCACACCCGCGTCGTCGCGGGGATTGCCGCAGAGGATGTTGTGCAGCACCGGCCCCGACGGCAGGGCGAAGGGCTGCCGCATGACGGCCGACCGCGGCGCGCCGGCGGCGAGGAAGGCGTTTTCCACCCAGTCTTCGACCTTCGGGAAATCGGGTGACTCCGACCACCGCGTGCGAAAGGCGCTGAGCGCCCGCACGGTTTCGCGCAGCCGTTCTTCCGACACCTGGCGCGCCCAGTGGGCAGGGTCCGGGTCGGCGGGCCGATCGCGCATGGCCGTGCCGGCAAGCCCCGCTGTTCCGGTCGACAGGCCGAGGGCGGCCGCAGCGCCGGCCAGAACCGTGCGTCGGGCCAGCGTTCCGGTCTGCCGGCGGCGTGACTTGGATGTCATGGCGATGTCCCGGATGGCGACCGCCGCGGCGGCGGTTTCGCCGGACCACACCCTGCGTGGGCGGCCACAGGGCATGGGCGGCGCACCGGCCAGCGTACCATGGGTCCCATGCCGCCGGCGCGGCCCTTGTCAGCCGGTCAGCGCGCCGGCATCACGGCGAACAGCACATCCCACGCCGGCACGCCCGCCGCGGCGGCCACCCCATCGAGCGTTTCATCGGGGGATGCCGCCCCATAGCCGTGCTGCTGGAGGGATGCCACCAGGGCATCCGGCGTGGTGTCCAGCAGCGGGGCGAGGTCGGCCAGGCGGGCATGCGTCAACAGCGGCAGCGCGCGCATGCCCGGGTTGCCGCCGCGGCCGCCCATGGGGCCGGACACGGCGAACGGTATCGCCATCGCCAGGCATATGGCCAGCGGCACCACCAGCGTCTTGCGCCGGGCGTAGGCCAGCAGTCCTTTCCAGTTCTTCCAGACATGCAGGGCGAACGGGGCCAGCAGGACAAGGCTCAGCCACTCGTGCATGGCGTGGAACGCGCCCGGCGCCCAATGGAAGAACAGGGCGATGCCGGACACCGCGGAGACGATGAAGAGCCCCGTCGTCAGCGGTGTGGCGAAGCGGTTGATCAGCGTGTGCAAGGGGCTCTCTCCGGCAAGGCGATGTGGGATCGCGCGCCCACGCCTGGCAGGATGACATCAGGCTGCCCCAGCCTGATGTCTGAATCCTGCACTACTTCATGTAGTTAGAGCCTGATTCACCGATGATGTCGATCCGACGCCATCGGATCAGGCCCTAATGCGGCTGCCACACGATCTGCATGTCTTCGCGGAAGGCGAACCGCACCAGATGGCGACCGACCACGTCCTGCAGCTGCTCCAGCTGCGCGGCATCCGGCGCCGTCAGCGCAAGCCTCAGGGCTGCGTCCGGCGCCTCCAGCCGGCAATCGCCGAAGGGGAAGGCGATGTGCCCGGCCTGGGCGTCGAAGGTGACGGGGCACTTGTGCGCGAAATGCTTGCAGAGCTGTTGCAGATAGCGGGAGGCGTTCGGCGTCGCGACGTCGGCGGCGCTGTGGGCGCCGCCGGTTGTGGGGGCCTGATCGGTCATGCGCTGCGCTCCACCGTCTGGGCGGCCGCGTCCAATGCGGCGGCGATGCTTTCGGCCGTCGCCTGGTCGATCGGGCCGCGTTGCAGCCGCAGCCGCAGGGCCAGCTTCAGGTTTTCCATGGCGCGGATGACCGGTGCCGGCGGTGGTTCGGCGCCGCCATGTCCGACGCGCGCAAGCAGCGCATCCGCAGCCTGGCGGTTGGCAACCAGGAAGGCCTCGCCCTCCGCCGTGATGCGATAGCACTTGCGGCCGCCTTCGGCCGCCTCGATGGTCGCGTAGCCCATGTCGTCAAGCCAGGCGAGCGTCGGATAGATGACGCCGGGGCTGGGGCTGTAGCTGCCGCCGAAGCGTTCCTCGATCGCCTTGATCAGCTCGTACCCGTGGCACGGCCGCTCGGCGATCATGGCCAGAAGAAGCAGGCGAAGCTCGCCATAGTCGAAGACGCGCCCTCCGCGCCGGCCGCCGCGATGGGGCCCGTGATGCCCGGCGTGGTGGCGGTTGTCATGGTGATCGGAGGGGTCGTTGGGGTGGGTGTTTCGATATCCGTGTCTCATGGATGCTGATATATGTCACGACATATCGCAAGTCAAGATATATCGTGACCGCATCGAAAAACCCTTCCGATGGGCTGTAGCAACGCGGACCGGTCAGGTGGCGTTGCCGGCCCGGGCGATGGCCTCGCGGATCTTGCGGTGTGCGACGTCGACGCCGGCCCAGCCGTCGACCCGGACCCATTTGCTCGGTTCCAGGGCCTTGTATTGGCTGAAGAAATGCTCGATCTCCTGCAACAGGATCGGCGGCATGTCGGTATAGGTGCGCACGTCGTTGTAGAACGGCTTCAGCTTGTCGACCGGTACGCCCAGGATCTTCTCGTCCGCGCCGCTTTCGTCCTCCATCAGCAATACGCCGATCGGCCGGGTGGGCAGCACCGCCCCCGGCACCACGGGCAGGCGTCCGATCACCAGCACGTCGCAGGGATCGCCGTCCTCCGACAAGGTATGCGGGATGAAACCGTAGTTGCCGGGATAGAACATCGCGGTGTGCAGGAAGCGGTCGACGACCAGTGCGCCGGACTCCTTGTCCAACTCGTACTTCACCGGCGGCGATCGCAGCGGCACCTCGACGATCACGTTGACGTCTTCGGGCGGATTGGTGCCGATGGCGATCTTGGAAAGCAGCATGGCGCGTGCGTCCTTAGCATTGGGCAGTGGCCGCTGCCGGGCTATCGGCCGCGGGGGGGCAAGCCGGCATGGCCGGGCAAGCCCGGCAGGCGGCGGCCACGGTCACGGGTGCCGTCACCTTATCGTGCGGGCGGGCGTCGTGGCCAGCGCCGCTGCTTTGCACTGCGGCGTCACGCTCTGCCGATACCGCCCGTCAGCTGGCGGCCGCGGGTCAGGGACAGGTGCGCATGCCCGTGCGTGAGGCCGCGAGTCGCCCGGGAAGGCCGGACAGGGCCTTGAGGGCGTGCAGCGGCAGCGGCACGGCGCAGATCATCATGACGATCCACATCGGGCGCAGGCCATGGTCGAGGTCGAAATTCGCCAGGAACACCTGGCCCGCCGGGATGCCGCTGGTGCCTGCGTACCACGCATATTCGATGCCGGCGGCGGCCAGCCCGGCCGCGGCGGCGACGACCAGCGTTCCCGCCGCCATCCCCAACCGGATCACGACCCCCAGGCGGTGGGCCATCAACCCCAGGAAGACGCCGGTCAGCACGACCGGACCGGAAACGTCGATCTTCGCCTGCAGGAAGAAATGCAGCAGGCCCAAGGCCGTCACCCCATAGGCTGCGCGATGCAGCCGCTTCCAGGTGCGACCGAGGCGGCGGATCGCGGCATCGAACGAGGTCGCGGCCAGCACCGCCAGCCCGATGAGCGCAGCAAAGCCGATGGTCAGATAGGTGCGGCTGGCGATCTCGCCGGCGATCCTGCCCGGGTCGCCGCCCTGGCCGACGGCATACAGCACCAGATGGGCCGCGGCGTAGCAGAAGGTGGCGAGGCCCAGCATCCGCCGCAGGCCGGCCAGGCGCGGCCAGGCCAGCAGGCGCTTCAGCGGCGTCACCGCCAGTGTGGCCATCAGGACATAAAGCGTCCAGGTACCGGCAAGGTGGGTGGCCTGCTTGATCGGCTCGGCGCCCAGCTGGCCGGCCGCGAGGGCGTAGGCGATCCAGCCGGCGGGGGCGGCTGCCGCGACAAAGGCGGATAGCCGGACGGCGCAGAACCGCCCGCGGCGGTCACGCCACGGCGACAGCGACCGCAGCGCTGGCGAAGGGGCCGCAGCCGGCCCGTGAAAGGACGTCATGGCAAATCCGCGTATCTTGCCCGCATGTGCCGGTAGCGACAGATGGGGATCGGCCGCGGGCGGCGGAACCCCGGCGGGCGTTCACAAGCCCGTTTGGCCCATGTGATCGGACCCGGGCGACGGCGCAATCCCCCGGGCTGTTGGCGACGCAGGCATGGGGCGCCGGCGACGATGGCGAGGGCAAATGCGGCCGCGCCCTCGGATTGCCTTGTTCCTTCCGCATCGTTGGATAACATCGACTTGGCTCCTCGCGGCCGGACGGCGCGCGGGGGGGCAGGGTGGGCCCGGACGTGCCGGCACGGCATACCGCGTCTGCGGCCGACCGTTTCATCTCATCTGCTCAGCCCTTGGGGAGGACCCATGACTCTGAAAGGTATCGGCGCGGCCCTGGCGGGCGGGCTGTTTCTCTTCACCGCCAATCTCGCCCAGGCTGCCTATGCGACCAGCGGGTGGGTGGAAACCTCCATCGACCTGGAGACATGCCTGCAGGTCGGCGAACGCGCCGTCGCCGTCGAAGGGTTCAGCGCCAGCCGCGGCCGCACCAGCGCCTTCGGCTGGCGGGGGGAGGAGAACATCATCGCCCGGTGCATTCCCGAGCATGGGCTGGTGGTGATCTATGTCTACAGCCACCAGGATGTGGTCGACGGCATCCTGGAACGGCTGCGGGCCGCCTATTCCGCGGCTGCGTCGGGCGTGAAGCCGCGACTGTAGGCCCGGGCGCGGCGGCGTGCCGTCAGGCCCCGGTCTTGGGGGCTGACGGCGCCTGCAGCGCTTCCAGTTCGCGCACGCGCTGTTCGGCCCGGCTGGCGTCCTTTGTCGTCTTTTCCAGCCTCAGGGCCAAGACCCGCATGATCTCCACCGCCATCTGGGGGAATTCGGTGATCAGGCGGAAGAACAGGTCCTTGGTGATGCGCAGCGTCACCAGGTCGGTCTTGGCCCGCACCGTGGCCGTGCGCGGCACGTCGCAGAGGATGGCGATTTCACCGACGAAATCGTTGCGCCTGAGGGTGGCGACGCGGAAGGGCGTGCCGCCGGTGCTGACCAGCACGTCGGCCTCGCCATCCATGATGATGTAGGCCGAATCGCCCATCTCGTTCTGTTCGCAGACGATGTCGCCGGCGCGGAATTTCAGCCTCTCGCTGGTGAAGGCCAGCAGCTTCAGCTTCGACGTCTCGATATTGGCGAACAAGGGGATGCGTTTGAGAAGGTCGACTTCCTGCATGATGCTCATGCGTTCATCCCCCTATCCGTGATGGCCCCGCCGGTCATTCGCCGTCCAGCAGGGATTTGAGCACGCCACCGGTCCGGCCCTGAAGCTCCTCGAAGGTCCCGCGCTCCGCGACCTTGCCGTCGCGCACCACGATGACCTCGTCGAAGTCGCGGGCCATGCCGGGGCGGTGCGGGCTCCAGATCAAACCGCGTCCCTTCATCCGCGCGCGGATGCCGTCGGCCAGCCGTTGCTGGGCCGGCCCGTCAAGGCGGGCCGTTGCCTCGTTCAGGATCAGGACGTCCGGCGCCTTCAACAGGGCGCGGGCCAGGCCCAGCTTCTGCTGCTGCACCGAGTTCAGCCGCGAGCCGGCGATGCCCGCCGACATGTCCAGGCCGACTTCGACGATGGCGGTACGCAGCTCCAGCTCGTCCACCACTTCGGCGATCAAGGCCTGCACCCGCTCCTGGGATCCGGCCTGGCCATAGCGGACCTTGCCGAACAGGATATTGTCCTGGATGGTCGCGGCGGAGTTGTAGCGCTCAACATCGAAGAACTCGACGGCCCCGCGCAGCGACTCCGGCAGGTCGGCCGCAAACACCTGGCGCGCCTGCAGGATGCGCTCACGCACGCCGTCGTCGACCAGGTCCAGGCGGTGGCGGGACACCACCAGCTTGAACGGCAGCGACATCAGGCGCGCGCGGTCGTCGGGCCGCAGGCTGGCGGCCCCTTCCTTGCGCATCTTGGTGACGATCGGCTGGAAGTCCGGCAGGTCGTCGGAGCTGATGAACGAGAACTGTTCGAAGAACTCGTGCCCCGGCGGCAGGCCTGCGAACATCTCGATCATCGTCTCGGCCAGTTCCGTGCCGATGCGCACGAATTCGTCCACCAGGCCGACCTTGTCCAGGACCGACAGCACGTAGGGGTGGCAGGCCATCGTATCGGGCGCGAAGGTGCCGCCGACCGGCGTGCCGAACAGCAGGTTTTCCGCAACGCTGGCGCTGGTGTTGTATCGGTCCGCATCGAACAGCTCGACCAGCGCCGAATCGTCGCCGGCGCCGTTCAGCCGGGCGCGGGTGGCTTGGCGCGCATGTAGAACCTTGCCTGCCACCTCCGTGTCCGCCGCCGGATCGATCGACCCGTTCAGGCCGAAGCGGTAGACGTCCTCGGCGATCTCCACCAAGGCCAGCACTTCCGCCGACCTCGCCGACAGCTCCTCCGGCGAACTGGCGCCCGCGGCGGCGTAGTCGACCCAGTCCGCGTTGACGTCGTCGATGGTGTTTCCGGATGCCATCGCCTCGAAGATGCGGCGCTTGCGGGCCGTTTCCTCCTCCGGCGAATAGGTGGGCTGGACCACCGGGCGGTGCTTGAGGCCGTAATACAGGTTCGCCCGCAGCGAGGACGAATACATGAACGGGGACTGCCCGACATAGGCAAAGGCCCGGCCGGTCAGCGACTCGGGCAGGGCCGTCAGGTCATGCTCGCCCAGCCGGATGCGGCCCGACGTGGGCACGAGCAGCCGCGCCATCAGCATCAGCAGTTCGTCCCGCCCGGCGCCGCCGCCGTTGATCACGGCAACGTGGCGATCGAGCGGAAGCGACAGGGTCAGGCTCTCGATCGCCGGAACGCTGCCTTCCTCGGTGTAGGTGACGTTGCTGAACGACAGCTCCCGCGGCAGCGGGCCTTCGATGGGGTTGTCCTGGACCAGCTGTTCCGCCGGCTGGATGTCGGGCGGCTGGAACTGCTCCACCACCTGGTCGTACTTGATCCGCGCATCTTCGGTGATCTGATAGAAGTTCAGCAGCTCGCGCCACGGCCCGGAGAGATCCTTGTAGGCGGCAAGAACGGCCACCAGCGCGCCGAAAGACAGACTGCCTTTGATCACCAGGTATCCGCCGATCGAATAGAAAAAGAACGGGGTGATCTGGTTGATGAAGTTGTTCAGGAATTTGATGAAGAACTTGCGGTTGTAGATCTCGAACCGGATCTGATAGATGGTCCCCAGGCGATGGCTGTAGTCGGCCAGGTGATAGGCCGACGTATCATGTGCATGGATTTCCTGGGTGCCGGACACGGTCTCGCCGATCCGGTCGGCAAGCTCGCGCATGGTGCGCACGCGCCTCTTGCCCAGCTGGTTGACGTGCCATTGCAGCTTGGGGATCACATAGGCCTGCAACGGGTAGAGCGAGATGGCGGCAGCGCCCAGGATTGGGTCCTGCATGAAGATGAAGACGATGTAGGTCAGCAGGGTGCCGCCCTGGAAGGCCGGCAGGGCATAGGCATCGCCGACGAAACCGCCCAGCGGCTCGACCTCCGAAGTGATCATCGGAATGATCTCGCCCTGGCTCATCCGCTTGAAGCGCGGCAGGCGGAACAGCAGGACGCGCAGGTAAAGCTCGTAGCGCAGCCGGCGCAGCATCCGTTCGCCGAGCTTCCCGCGGTAGACGTTGATGTACCATTTGAATGCGCCGTTTATCAGAACAAGCGCCAGAAAAGCCCCGCAGAGAATAAACAAATACTCAATCTGATCGAGTGAAATTCCAAGTATCGATTGGGGGAAATCCGTGCCGCCAATGGCCTTGTTAACGATCGTCTTCGGAAGTTCCAACGAATAGTACAATATCGGGAATGAGACAACAGTAAGAAACAGAATGTATATCTGTTCTTTCTTGCTGAAATGCCAGACAAAGCCAAAAATGGATTTCTGCATAGATGTCCAAATCAAGGGGTGTCGAGGGAATGTGCAATGCCTGGCCGTGTGTCAGGACCTGGCGCCCGGACAATATCCGCTTTGATCCGGCGCAGCAAACGCCATGGTTTCCGGCAGGCGCTTCGTGGTAGAGATTGGGCCGGCGAACCCGTCGGGCAGCCGCGCGTTTATCTCCTAGGCTCCGGGACGATCCGGCGGCTGACGAGGCATCATGGCAAAGCGCAACGACCATAGTCGGGTCCTGATCTACAGCCACGACAGTTTCGGGCTGGGGCATCTCCGCCGCTGCCGGGCCATCGCCCATGCGCTGGTGCAGCGCGACCCGCAGATGTCGGTACTGATCCTCTCCGGGTCGCCGATCATCGGCAGCTACGAATTCGGCGCGCGGGTCGACTTCGTGCGCATCCCCGGGGTCATCAAGCTCAGCAACGGCGAGTACACATCGCTGAGCCTGAAGATCGACCTCGCGGAGACGCTGGCCATGCGCGCGTCGATCATCGAGCACACGGCGTCGATCTTCGATCCCGACCTGTTCCTGGTCGACAAGGAGCCGCTGGGCCTGCGCGGCGAGGTCAAGGGCACGCTGGAGCTGCTGAAGGCCAGGGGCACGCCGCTGGTGCTCGGCCTGCGCGATGTGCTGGACGAGCCGGGGCAGCTGGCGCCGGAGTGGGAGCGCAAGAACGTCCTGCCGGCGTTGCGCCATCTCTACGACAGCATCTGGGTCTACGGCCTGCCGCAGATCTGCGATCCGCTGGAAGGGATCGCCGTGCCGCAGAGCGTGCGGCGCAAGGTCGCCTACACCGGCTATCTGCGGCGGGCCCGGTCGGGCGGCCGGCTGAGCTGGGCGTCCCCCTTCGGGCGGCCGTTCATCCTGGTGACGCCGGGCGGCGGCGGCGATGGGGACGAACTGGTCGACTGGGTGCTGCGCGCTTACGAGCAGGCCGGCACATTGCCGCACCCGGCGCTGATCGTGCTGGGTCCGTTCATGCAGCTGGAGCGCCAGAGCGAATTCATGGTGCGGGCCGCCGCGCTCGACGACGTCGAGATGATCACCTTCGAAGCCCACATGGAAGACCTCATGGAACAGGCGGTGGGGATCGTCGGGATGGGCGGCTACAACACCTTCTGCGAGATCCTGTCCTTCGACAAGCGGGCCATCGTCGTCCCGCGGGAGCGGCCGCGCCGCGAGCAGTTCATGCGCGCTGAACGGGCCGACCGCTTCGGCCTGGTCAGGATGCTGCCGGCCGACGAGGTCATGGACACACAGCAGATGATCGACGCGCTGGTCCGCCTGCCCGCGCAGCCGAAACCGTCGGAGGTGATGATCCCGGGCCTGCTCGACGGTCTCGACCGGGTGCACGCCCTGGTCGGCGAAGCGATCGCCGATGCGCGCGGGCTGCCGGCGACGTTCCGCGAACGGCAGACGGCCTGAGGCCATGGGCCAACCCGCCGGCGGGGCCGGTCGTACGGCCATCGTCGTCAAGGGCTATCCGCGCCTGTCGGAAACCTTCATCGCGCAGGAGATCCTGGCCCTACAGCAGCGCGGCCAGGCCCAGCTGATCGTCTCGCTGCGCCACCCCACCGACAGCCATGTCCACGACCTGAACCGGCGCATCACCGCGCCGGTCCTGTACCTGCCCGAATACCTCCGCAGCGAACCGCGGCGGGTGCTGGCCGCCTGGGCCTGGGCGCGCCGGCAGCCGGGCTATCGGGCGGCCCTCGCCGCCTTCCTGGCCGACTGGCGCCGGGACCCCGGGGCCAGCCGCGGGCGCCGCTTCGGCCAGGCCTGCGTGCTGGCGCGCGAGCTGCCGGGCGATGTCGACCGACTGCACAGCCACTACCTGCACACCCCGGCCTCCACGACCCGCTATGCCGCGCTGATCCGCGGCCTGCCGTGGAGCTTTTCCGCCCACGCGAAGGACATCTGGACGACGCCGGCGTGGGACCTGCGGCGCAAGCTGGCATCGGCCGCCTGGGGGGTGACGTGCACGGCCGCCAACCGGCGCTACCTCAACGGCCTGGCGCCTGCCGACCGGCCGGTGGCGCTGGTCTATCACGGCCTCGACTTTTCGCGGTTCCCCAAGCCGGCGGTGCGCCCGCCGCGCGACGGCAGCGACCCGGACGACCCCGTGCGCATCGTCAGCGTCGGCCGGGCGGTGGAAAAGAAGGGCTATGACGTGCTGCTGACGGCCCTGGCCGGGCTGCCGGCCGGCCTGCACTGGCGCTTCGTCCATATCGGCGGCGGGCAGGAACTCGCCCGGCTGAGGTCGCTGGCCCAGGGGCTGGGCCTGGCGGAGAAGGTGGACTGGCGGGGTGCCCAGGCCCAGGACAAGGTGGTGCAGGCGCTGTGCGAGGCCGACCTGTTCGTCCTGGCGGCCCGCATCGCCCGCAACGGCGACCGCGACGGCCTGCCCAACGTGCTGATGGAAGCCCAGGCCGTCGGCCTCGCCTGCCTGGCGACGAAGGTATCGGCGATCCCCGAACTGATCGAGGATGGGCGGACCGGGCGACTGGTCGCCCCGGACGATGCAGCCGCCCTGGGCCGGGGCCTGGCGGGGCTGATCGCGTGTCCGGACGACCGGCAGCGGCTCGGCGCGGCCGGCGCGGCCCGGGTCCGCCGCGATTTCTCCTTCGAACGGGGGATCGACTGGCTGGCCGCGCGGTTCGATCTGGCGGACGACGCCTGCGCTGCGGCAACGGCATGAGAGTTGCCTTCTACGCGCCGATGAAGCCGCCAACCCATCCGGCCCCGTCCGGCGACCGGCGCATGGCCCGCCTGCTGATGGCGGCGCTGGCCCAGGCCGGCCATCGCGCGGTGCTGGCGTCGCGGCTCAGAAGCTGGGACGACGGCCGGCGGCCGCAGCGCCAGCAGCGCATCCGCCGCCGTGGCGAGGCGGCGGCCGAGCGCCTGATCGGCCGCTGGGGCGCCCGCCCGGCGGGACGACGGCCCCAGGCCTGGCTGACCTACCACCTCTACCACAAGGCGCCGGACTGGATCGGCCCGGCCGTCTGCGGCGCCCTGAAGATCCCGTACCTGGCGGCCGAGGCGTCCTATGCGGCCAAGCAGGCGCAGGGACCCTGGGCCGAAGGCCTGCGGGCGACGGAACGGGCGCTGGCGATGGCCGATGCCGTTCTGGCGATGACCCGGGAAGACCTGGACGGGCTGCGGGACCGGGTGGCACCCGATCGCCTGGCGGCCTTTCCCCCCTTCGTCGACACGGCACCCTTCACCGCCGCGGCGGCCGCGCGCGAGCACCATCGCCGGGCATGGTGGGCGGGCGCGGACGGGCCGTGGCTGCTGGCCGTCGGCATGATGCGCGAGGGCGACAAGCTGCGGTCGTACCGGTCCCTGGCCGCGGCGCTGGCGCTTCTGGCGGACCGCCCGTGGCGGCTGGCGATTGCCGGCGACGGCCCGGCACGCGCGCAGGTGGAGGCGCTGTTTGCGCCGGAGCGGACCCGCTTTCTGGGCGCGATCGCGCCCGAGCGCATGCCGGGGCTGTATGCCGCGGCCGACCTGCTGGTGTGGCCGGCCGTCAACGAAGCCTATGGCATGATCTTCCTGGAGGCACAGGCCGCGTCGCTGGCGATCGTGGCGCATGCGGACCGGGCCGTGCCCGAAGTGGTTGTCGACGGGACGACCGGCCTGCTGGCGCCGCCCGGCGATACCGCGGGGCTTGCCGCGCGGATCCGGTTGCTGCTGGACGAGCCGGCGCGCCGCTGCGCCCTGGCGCGGGCGGGGGGCAGCAGGGCGGCGGCCGATCTCGACATCGCCGCCGCCGCGCGCCGCCTTGATTCGGTCCTGGCCCGGGTCTGCCGATGACGCCGCTGGTGATGATGCGCCATGGCCCGACCGAATGGGCCGCCGGGAAATGGCTGCAAGGCCGCGCGGATGTGCCCTTGAGCCCGTCGGGGCGCGAAGTGGTGCGCCGCTGGCGGCTGCCGCCCGTCGTGCAGGGCAGTCTGTGGCTGTCCAGCCCGCTTGGCCGCGCGGTGGAGACGGCCCGGCTGCTGGGCCATGAGCCCCGGCTGGAGCCGCGGCTGATCGAGGCCGACTGGGGCGAATGGCAGGGCCACACATTGACCGAACTGCGCGAGGCGATGCCCAAGGTCTTGCAGGAGGCGGAGGCCGGCGGCCTCGATTTCCGGCCGCCGGGCGGGGAATCGCCGCGCGACGTGCAGGCACGGGTCCTGTCCCTGCTGGCGGAGCTGGGGGCCGGCAACCGGCCGGCCGTCGCGGTCTGCCACAAAGGGGTCATCCGCGCCGTCTATGCCCTCGCGGTGGGATGGGACATGAAGGACAAGCCGCCCGATCGCCTGCGCGACGATGCCTGCCACCGGTTCTGGCTGGCCGCCGACGGCACGCCGAGCGTCGACCGGCTGAATCTGCCGCTGGTGCCGTGACGGGCGTCTTCTTCCATGTGCAGCACCTGCTGGGGATCGGCCATGTCCGCCGGGCCGCGCTGATCGTGCGCGCCCTGGCCGATGCCGGCGCGCGGGTGACGGTCGCCTTCGGCGGCTTCGGCGACACGGCGGCGGAATTCGCAGGCGCCACCGTCGTGCGGCTTCCGCCGGCCCGGGCGGCCGACAGCCGGTTCAGTGCCCTGGCCGGCGAGAGCGGCACCCCGGTGGACGACGCCTGGAAGGCGGCGCGGCGGGATGCGCTGCTGGCGGCCGCGTCCGCCGGGCGCTGGGACGCGCTCGTGACAGAGACCTTCCCCTTCGGCCGCAACCAGCTGCGGTTCGAGCTGGAGCCGCTGCTGGACTGGGCGTACGGGCTGCCGGTGCGGCCGCGCATCTTCGCATCGGTGCGCGACATCCTGGTGGCGAAGCCCGACGCGGGCCGGCGCCAGCGGATGGTGGCGACGGCGGCCCGCTGGTACGACGCCGTTCTCGTGCATGGCGATCCCGCGCTGGTGCCCCTGACGGCCACGCTGCCGGAAGCCGCCGCATTGGGCGACCGGGTGCGCTACACCGGCTATGTGGCGCCGCCGGACGATGCACCCCTGCCGCCGGGCGACGATGGCCGGGGCGAGATCGTGGTGTCCGTCGGCGGCGGTGCCGCGGGTGCGCCGCTTCTGTGCGCCGCCGTCGAGGCCGCGCAGGCGGTGCCGGCGCATCCCTGGCGCATCCTCGTCGGGCCGGATACGCCGGGCGATGCCGTGCGGCGTGTCGCCGCTGCCGCCCGGCCCGGCTGCGTGGTGGAACCGGCGCGCGCGGATTTCCCAGGCCTGCTGCGCCGGTGCGCCCTGTCGGTCAGCCAGGCGGGCTACAACACGATGATGGATGTGCTTGCGGCGGGATGCCGCGCCGTGGTCGTGCCGTTTTCGGCCGGGGCCGAGACGGAGCAGCCGTTGCGCGCGCGGTTGTTTGCCGAGCGCGGGTTGGCGGTCGTCCTGGACGAAGCGGCGCTGTCGCCGGCCGCGCTGGCCGCCGCAGTGACCCGGGCGCTGGCCGCCCCCGGGCCGGCGCCCTTGCAGGTCCGGCGCGACGGTGCGGCGGCGTCCGCCCGGATCATCCTGGGTCGGAACGGCGGCCCGCCCCCTGGGGGCGCCATGTTCGACGGTTCCCCTGACGGGCCGGGCTCGTATAATGCGCGTCCCCTTCCACCGGGCGACCATCCATGAGCCTGACTGCACCATTCCCGGAAACCGGCGACGCATGGGTGGCCCTGAAGGCGCAGCTGGACGCTCTCGCGGCTGCCGGCCGGTCGGTGGCGTTCTGGTGGCGCGACGACGACGCGACGGAGCCGTCGCCGGCGCTCGACCGCCTGCTGGGCCTGGCCGACCGCCATCGGCTGCCGCTCGCCCTTGCGGTCATCCCGGCCGGCGCCGGACCCGCCCTGGCCGATCGCGTGCGTGCCTGCGGGACGGCCTGGGTTCTGCAGCACGGCTGGTCGCACGCCAACCATGCCGCGGACGAGGCGAAGTCGATCGAGCTGGGGGGCAACCGCCCCGCGCAGGACGTGACGGCCGAGCTGGCCATGGGGCGCGAACGGCTGGAGAGCCTGTTCGCCGAGCGCTTCGTGCCCGTGCTGGTGCCGCCGTGGAACCGCATCGATCCGGACCTGCTGCCGGTGGTGGCGGCCATGGGCTATCCGGTGGTCAGTGTCGACGGCGAGGGGGACGGCCAAGCCGTGCCCCGGAAGGTCAACGTCCATCTCGACCCCATCGACTGGAACAACGGGCGGCGCTTCGCGGGCGAGGACACGCTGATCCGGGCATGCGGCCGCGCGCTGCATCGCCGGCGCGAAGGCCCCGGCGACCGGGAGGAGCCGGTCGGGATCATGACCCATCACTGGGTCCATGACGACGCGCTGTGGGTGGTCCTCGACCGGCTGCTTGGCACGCTTGCCGGCCATGCGGCCGTCCGCTGGCCCGGTCCGCACGAGCTGTTCGGGATCGGCGGGCGATGACGACGCAGCACCATTACCCGCGGTCCGCCCTGGTCGGCGACTATGTGCGCGGCGGGGCCGGGCTGGCGCTGATGGTGCTGCCCCTGGTGCTGCTGGACCTCGACACCATCGTCGCCGCCGTGTTTGCCGTATTGGCGCTGGTGTTCGCGGTGCACCTGCTGCGCACGGTGCAGCGCCAGGTCATGGTCGTGGAAACCGGCGGCGAGGGGATCGTCGTCCGCGGGCCGCTGGGGTCGGCCATCCGCTGGGACCAGATCGCCGGCCTGCGCCTGAAATACTATTCCACCCGCCGCGACCGGCAGCAGGGCTGGATGAACCTGACGCTGCGCGGCGGCGGCCGCAAGCTGTCGCTGGAATCGTCGTTGACCGGCTTCGACGGCATCGCCGAGCGGGCTGCGGCCAACGCCCGCGCCAACGGCGTCGCCCTGGACCTGACGACGCTGGACAACCTGGGCGCGCTGGGGATCGACCCGGCGGAGGAGCCGGCGACCGACACGGCCGACGCGGCCGATACGGGGAACGACGACTGGATCGCCGTGGCCAAGGCCGCCCGCGACCGGGCAAGGGACGGTCTTGCATGAGCGACCTGTTGCGGGTGGAGAACCTTAGCGTCGAGTTCGGGGTGCACGGCGGCGTGGTCCGTGCGGTCAAGGGCGCCTCGTTCCGCGTCGGCCATGCCAGTACGGTGGCCCTGGTCGGCGAGAGCGGATCGGGCAAGTCGGTGATCTCGCAGGCGATCATGGGCATCCTGCCGCAGGCCGGGCGCGTGACCGGGGGGGCGATCCTCTTCGACGACCCCGATGCCGGCGGCCACATCACCAACCTGGCGACCCTGAACACCGAGGGGCAGGCCTTTCGCCGCATCCGCGGCGGTCGCATCTCCATCATCTTCCAGGAACCGATGACCTCGCTGTCGCCGTTGCACACGGTGGGCAACCAGGTGACGGAGGCGGTGAAGCTGCACCGCGACGTCACCGACCGGGCGGCGGAGGACCTGGCCCGCGAGATGCTGGGCCTGGTGGGCTTCCCCGATCCGGCCAAGGCGCTGCGGACCTATCCGTTCGAGCTGTCGGGCGGCCTGCGCCAGCGCGCGATGATCGCCATGGCGCTGGTCTGCCGGCCGGCGCTTCTGGTCGCCGACGAGCCGACGACGGCGCTTGATGTCACCATCCAGGCCCAGATCCTGAAGCTGATCCGCGACCTGCAGCAGGAGCTGCGGATGAGCGTGCTGATGATCACCCATGACCTGGGCGTCGTCGCCAATGTCGCCGACGAGGTCGTGGTGCTGTATCAGGGCGAGGTCATGGAGTCCGGCACGCTTGAGGCGCTGTTCGACGACCCGCGCCATCCCTACCTGCAAGCGCTGTTGCGCGCCGTTCCCCGCTTCGACATGAAGGAGGGCGAGCGGCTGATGCCGATCCGCGAGATCCGCGGCGCCACCGGCCATCTGCTGTCGGAGGATTCGGCGGCCCGCGGTCCCGATCGCCCGGGGTCGGTCGTCGACGTGTCCGGCGTCAGCAAGACCTTCGCCATCAAGAAGAGCGGCCTGTGGGGCGACACGGCCGAAGGCCGCAACCGCGCGCTGGACGATGTCAGCTTTTCCATCCGGCGCGGGGAATGCCTGGGCCTGGTGGGCGAAAGCGGCTGCGGCAAGACGACCTTGAGCAAGGTGCTGATGCGCGCGGTCCGGCCCGACGCCGGCATGGTCAAGTTCATCGAGCGCGACGGCACCGTCATCGACGTGCTCAGCCTGCACGACGCGGCGCTGAAGAAGCTGCGTCGCAAGATGCAGTTCATCTTCCAGGACCCGTACAGCTCGCTCAACCCGCGCATGACGGTGTTCGACATCGTCACCGAACCCCTGGTGATCCATGGGATCGGCGACAAGACCTACCGCATGGAGATGGCGAAGGAACTGATGTCGCTGGTCGGGCTCGACCTGCGCCATCTGCGGCGCTATCCGCACAGCTTTTCCGGCGGCCAGCGCCAGCGCATCGGCATCGCCCGGGCGCTGGCCCTGCGACCGGAGCTGCTGATCTGCGACGAACCGGTTTCGGCGCTGGACGTGTCGATCCAGGCGCAGATCCTGAACCTGCTGAAGGACCTGCGCCGGACGCTGGGCCTGACCTACCTGTTCATCAGCCACAACCTGGCGGTGGTCGACTACATCGCCGACCGCATCATGGTCATGTGCCAGGGCGCGGTGGTGGAACTGGCGCCGCGGGATCGGCTATTCCGGAACCCGGTCCATCCGTATACAAAGGCGCTGCTGGCGGCGGTCCCGCATCCGGACCCGTCGCAGCCTCTGGACCTGGCCGTCCTTCGCGACGGGCGGGCCAGCGACCCGGCGGCCTGGCCGCAGCCGTTCACGCTGACGGGCGACGCGCGGCCGGAAATGATCGACCTGGGAGGGGGGCACTACGTCCGCGCCCTGCCACAAGCAAGAACAATGGAGTTGGCTTCATGACTGGTGTTTCGCCTTTGGTGGCTTTGCGCCCTGCATGCCGCTGGCTTGCGGCCGGGCTGTTGGTACTGTCGGCCCTGATCGCCGCCGAAGCGGGGGCGGTCGACCTGCAAGAAACCCCGATGCTGGCCGATGCCGTGGCCGCAGGCACCCTGCCGCCGGTGGCCGAGCGCCTGCCGGCGGACCCGGTGGTCGTCGACATGGCGGCCACGGGACGGGAGCAGGGCCGGTCCGGCGGCCAGATCAGCTGGATCGCCGGGCGGGCGCGCGACATCCGCATCATGAACGTCTACGGCTATGCCCGCCTGGTGGGCTATGCCCCGGACCTGACCTTCCAGGCCGATATCCTGGAGAGCTTCGAGGTGGAAGAGGGGCGGATCTTCACCTTCCACCTGCGCCCCGGCCACCGCTGGTCGGATGGCGAGCCATTCACGACGGAGGATTTCCGCTATCAGTGGTTCGACGTCGAACTGAACCCGGAGCTGAAGCCCTTCGGGCCGGACACCCGGCTGCTGGTGAACGGCGAGCAGCCTGAGGTCGAGATCCTGGACGACGTCACCGTCCGCTATACCTGGTCGGAACCGAACCCGGACCTTCTGCCGGCGCTGGCCGCCGCCCGGCCGTTGTACCTCTACGCCCCGGCCCACTACATGCGCCAGTTCCACGGCGACTATGCCGATCCCGACGCGCTGGCCGCGATCGTGGCCGAAAGCGGGGCGCGCGACTGGGCCGCCGTCCATACGCTGCGCGGCGATCTCTACGATGCCGACAATCCCGACCTGCCGGTGTTGCAGCCCTGGCGCAACACGACGACCCCGCCGTCCGAGCGCTTCGTGTTCGAGCGCAATCCCTATTACCATCGCGTCGATTCCACCGGCCTTCAGCTTCCGTATCTCGACCGCGTCATCGTCAACATCTCCGACAGCGGCCTGATCGCCGCCAAGGTCGGATCCGGGGAGGCGGACCTCCAGGCGCGCCATCTTCGCTTCGATACCTATACGTTCCTGAAGGAAGGCGAGGCGCGCAACAACTACACCGTGCATCTGTGGCCGACGGCGCTGGGGGCGGACCTGGCGCTCTACCCGAACATGAATGCCGAAGACCCGGTGATGCGCGAGCTCAACCGGGACGTCCGCTTCCGCCGGGCATTGTCGCTGGCCATCGACCGGGACGAGATCAACCAGGTCATCTATTACGGCCTTGCCACGCCGTCGCAGAACACGGCGCTGCCGCAGTCGCCCCTCTACGATCCGGCGCGGGCGGAGGCCTGGGCGGAATTCGACCTGGACCAGGCCAATGCCCTGCTGGACGAGATCGGCCTGACCGAACGCGACGGCCGCGGCATCCGGCTGCGCCCCGACGGCCAGCCGCTGGAGATCATCGTCGAGACGGCGGGCGAGCGGACGGAAGAGGCGGACATGCTGGAGCTGATCGCCGATACCTGGCGGCAGATCGGCGTTGCGCTCTACACCAACACCTCCCAGCGCGACGTCTTCCGCACCCGCGTGTTTGCGGGCGAGGTGGCGATGTCGGCCTGGTTCGGCTTCGACAATGCGCTGTTCACCGCCGACACCGTGCCGGCGGAGCTGGCACCCGTGGACCAGAGCTGGCTGCAGTACCCGAAATGGGGGCAGTTCGTGCAGACCGGCGGCGAGGCGGGGGAGGCCGTGGACATGCCGTTTGGCGAGTCGCTGATGGATCTCTATGACGAATGGCGGGTCACGGTCGACCGCGACCACCGTGCGGAGATCCTGGAGGAGATGCTGGACATCCATGCCGATCAGGTGACGTCCATCGGCATCGTCCAGGGCGTTCTGCAACCGGTGGTGGTGCGCAACACGCTGCACAATGTTCCCGAGCTCGGCATCTATTCGTGGGACCCGGGTGGCCATTTCGGCATCTACCGGCCGGATACGTTCTGGATCGAGCCATAGGCGAGGGCGAGGCGGTTCGATAGCCGGGACGGCAGCATGCTGGGTTATATCGCGCGCCGGATCATCGTGATGATCCCGACGGTGCTGGCCATCAGCGCCATCAGCTTCATCATCATCCAGCTGCCGCCCGGCGACTACCTGACCACCTATATCAACGAGCTGCAGAGCCGCGGCGAAAGCGTCGATCCGGGCCGGATCGAGTTCCTGCGCCAGGCCTATGGCCTCGACAAGTCGAATATCGAGCAATACTTCTTCTGGCTGGGCAACGCCCTGAGGGGTGATTTCGGCTATTCGTTCGAATACAACCTGCCGGTCACGGCGGTCGTTGGCGACCGCATGTTCCTTACCGTACTGGTGACATTCGCGACGACGATCTTCATCTGGATCGTGTCATTCCCGATCGGGATCTATTCGGCGACGCACCAGTACAGCATCGGCGACTACAGCCTGACCTTCCTTGGCTTCATCGGGCTGGCAACACCCAATTTCCTGCTGGCGCTGGTCTTGCTGTACCTGGCGAACGTGTATTTCGGCACGTCGATCGGCGGGCTCATGGACCCCAGCTACATCGATCAGCCGATGAGCTGGGGCAAGTTCCTGTCGGTGCTGGAGCATCTGTGGGTACCGGTCATCGTCATCGGCACTTCCGGCACGGCGGCCATGATCCGTCGCCTGCGGGCCAACCTGTTGGACGAGTTGCAGAAGCAATACTACGTGACGGCGCTGGCCAAGGGTCTGCCGCGCCGCCGGGCCCTGTTCAAATACCCGTTGCGCATGGCGCTGAACCCCTTCATCGCCGATATCGGCAGCCTGCTGCCGTCGCTGATTTCCGGCGCGACCATCGTTTCGGTGGTGCTGAACCTGCCGACCACCGGGCCGCTGCTGCTGTCGGCCCTGCAAAGCCAGGACATGTACCTGGCCGGGTCCTTCGTCTTCTGGCTGGCGGGCCTGACGGTCGTCGGCGTGCTGCTGTCGGACCTGGCGCTGGCGGCGCTTGATCCGCGGATCCGCCTCGGCGGCGGGGCGATGCGATGACCGGCGACCGTCGCGGGCCGGAGGCGGGGCCAGGCATGCCCCACTATGTCAACTCCGCCGATTGGGACCCCTACCACAGCGAGGCGCTGACGGCGAAGCAGGAGGCCTACTTCCTGGCGCCGCAGTGGAAGCTGATGTGGTGGAAGCTGCGCCGCCACCGGCTGGCCGTCATCGCCGGCCTGGTCCTGGCGCTGATGTACGCATCGACCCTGGTCAGCGAGGTTCTTGCCCCGTACGAGCAGCGTACGCGCAATACGCAGTTCATCTTTGCCCCGCCGCAGACGATGCACTTCTTCCACGACGGGGATTTCGTGGGCCCGTTCGTCTACGGCTATGACGTGACCCTGAACCGGGAGCGCATGCAGTGGGAGTACGCGGAGAATACGGCCAAGGTCGACCGTATCCGCTTCTTCTGCCGGGGCGATCCGTACGAGTTCTGGGGCATGATCGAGGCGGATTTCCACCTGATCTGCCCGGCCGAGGGGGGGACGCTGTTCCTCCTGGGCACCGACCGGCTGGGGCGCGACATCCTCAGCCGCATGATCTACGGCGCGCGCATCTCGCTGACCGTAGGCCTGGTGGGCATCATCGTCAGCTTCGCGCTGGGAATCGTGATCGGCGGGCTTGCCGGCTATTACGGCGGCTGGGTCGACAACCTGATCAACCGGATCATCGAGATCTTCCAGAGCTTCCCGCAATTGCCGCTGTGGATGGCCCTGTCGGCGGCACTGCCGGCGAACTGGAGCCCGCTGCTCATCTATTTCGGCATCACCATCATCCTGGGCCTGGTCGAATGGACGGGGCTGGCACGGGCCGTGCGGTCCAAGCTGCTGGCGTTGCGGGAAGAGGACTTCGCCACAGCCGCCTTCCTGATGGGGGCGTCGCCGCGCCGCGTCATCTTCCGCCACCTGATGCCGAGCTTCATGAGCCATCTGATCGCGTCGGCGACCTTGAGCATCCCGGGGATGATCCTGGGGGAAACGGCGCTCAGTTTCCTCAATCTCGGCCTGCGGCCGCCGATCACCAGCTGGGGCGTGCTCTTGAACGAGGCGCAGGACATCAACGCCGTCGCGCTCTATCCGTGGCTGATCTTCCCGGTCGTCCCGGTCATTGTCGTCGTCCTGGCCTTCCAGTTCCTCGGCGACGGGCTGCGCGATGCCGCCGACCCCTACAAGTAGGGGCGGCCGGACGGCGGCCAGGTATCCCCTGCCCCGAGTCCGTGTCGAAAGGACTGCCGGGCAGTCGCGCCGCGCCCGTGGGCCTGGATACCGCATTTCCAGGTCGCGGGATTCATTTACGCATTTGAATTGTGCCGGGCGGAGCTCTTCAAGTACCTGCATCGGTCCAGGCGAAAGACCTTCAACCTGAAGCAACGAACAGTATAGCTGGGTACGATCCAGATCAATTCGTGTTTCCATTGATATCGTTCGCTTTCTAACCAGACGGTCGATGGTGTAGGCTTCCTTCAAGGTCGGGATTGCCGCGGCCGGACGGACAGATGCTCTGCGAAGCCCCCCCACAGCACGAACTGCTGGACATCATCGGCGCGATCTATGAAGCCACGGCCGATCCGGGCAAGTGGGGCGACGTGCTTGCGCGCTTGGCCCATGCCTTCGGCGGGACCTCGGCGCAGATCGTCCATGCCAGCGGCGGTGGCCGCCATGTCGACTTCGCCGCCTTGCACAATCCGGGGCCGACATCGCCGACGGGGGCATCGGCCGGCGGCACCGGGGGCGATCCCGGCCTGTCGGGGCTGGCGGTCTATCGCAGGCTGATGGACCAGAAGAACCGGGACCAGGCCCTGCTGTCCTGTGTCACCGATGACGAGGACAAGTCGATCACCGGCCTCGGCATCCTGCGGGATGCCTTGGACGAGCCGTTTTCGCAGCCCCAATGGGCGGCGTTCGACGCGATCATTCCGCATGTGTGCCGTGCCGTCGCCATCCACCGGCGAATGGTGCGCCTGGCCGGCGAGCGCGACGGCCTGCGCGGCGCTGTCGACCGGCTGCCGCTGGGCATCGTCCTGATCGACGCGTCCGCCCAGGTGCTGTTCGCCAACGCCGCCGCGCGCGAGATGGCGGGCGACGGGCTGGTGTTCTCGGCGGGGCGCATGGCGGTGTCGGAACCCGCGGACGGGTCGCGGTTGCGCACCGCGCTGGCCGCGCTGACCCAGGGCGGCGTGGCCGAGGCCCGCGTCCTGACCGTCACACGGCCGTCCGGGCATCGTGCATTGACGCTGCTGTTGAGCCCGGTCCCGGCGGAGGCGACGCCGTTCGGCCATGGCGTCGACGGTCCGGCGGCGGCGATCTACATCAGCGACCCCGAGCGCGAATGCGCCGGCGCCATCGAGGTCCTGCGCAGCCTGTTCGCCCTGACGCCGGTGGAGGCGGAGGTGCTGGAGATGCTGGTGCGCGGGTTCGACCCGCCGGAAATCGCGCGCCGGCGGGGGACCTGCGTTTCGACGATCCGCCATCATCTGAAGAGCATCTTTCGCAAGACGGCGACCGCCCGTCAGGCCGACCTGGTCCGGCTGGTGACGACCGGGCCTGCGTGGCTGCGCCACTGAGCGCCGGCGCGCGGCTTCAGGCGCGCGTGCGGATCAATCCCAGCCGCGCCGCCGCGGCCGCCAGCGACACCGCCAGCACCGCACCCGCCATCGGCAGGGCGGTGCCGTCCGTCAGGTGGCCGACACCGATGCCGATCCCGGCCGCCAGCGTCATCTGGCAGAAGCCCAGCAGCGCCGACGCCAGCCCGGCCATCAGCGGATAGGGGCCGACCGCCCCCGCCATCGCATTCGGCAGCGTCAGGCCGGCCCCGACCATGAAGACGAAGAACGGGCCGACCACCGCCGGCACCGTCAGCCAGCCGGCCAGCGCGCAGGCCAGCATCGCCAGGCCGCCGGCGGCGGAGGTGATCACGCCGGCCAGGACCATGCGGTCGATGCCCAGGCGCATGGTCAGCCGGCCCGACGCGAAGGTCCCGGCCATGTAGCCGAAGACAATGGCGGCAAAGCACAGTCCGTAAAGCTCCGGCGACAGCCCCATGCCGTCGATGAACACGAAGCTGGAGCCGGAGATGAACGAGAAGATGCCGCTGTAGCTGCACGCCACCACCGCCACGTAGCCGATATAGGTACGGTCGCCCAGCAGCATCGCGTAGTTGCGCAACAACCTGTCGGGCCGTGTCGCCGTCGGATCGAGATGGCGGTTGGTTTCCCGCAGGCCGCGTACCAGGCCGGCCAGCAGGATGCAGGCGATGGCGGTCAGTGCCCAGAAATTTGCCCGCCATCCCGACCACATGGTCAGATACCCGCCCAGGATCGGGCCGACGGCCGGTGCCAGCGCCATGGCCATGGCCATGTAGGCCAGCATCTTCGCGGCACGCTCGCGCCCATAGACGTCGCGTACGACGGCACGGGCGATGACCGGCCCGGCACAGGCGCCGACGGCCTGCAGGAAGCGGCCGGCGATCAGCAGGTCGATGCTGGGCGCCAGTGCGCAGATGGCGCTGGCGCCCAGGTACAGCGCCACACCCGCCACCAGCACCGGCCGCCGGCCGAACCGGTCGCTCAACGGGCCGTAGACCAGCTGGCTGACGGCGAAGCCGGCCAGGAAGACGCTGAGCGTCAGCTGTACCGTCGGCACCGGCGCATCCAGGGCCTGCCCCAGCGCCGGCAGCGACGGCAGGTAGAGGTCGGTCGACAGGGGGCCGAGGGCGACCAGCCCGGTCAGCAGCGCGCTGACGGCAAGGCTTTGGGGGTGGGGCATGGGCGGCGCTATCCGTAGCGGTGCAGGCCGCCACCATGCAGCTTCAGCCAGGTGCGCGCGGCATCCATCTGCGGTTCCAGCCGGCGGACCAGCGCCCAGAATCGCGGGCTGTGGTTCATCTCCACCAGATGGGCGACCTCGTGAGCGACGACGTAGTCCAGCACTGGCTCCGGCGCCAGGACCAGGCGCCAGCTGAAGCTTAAGCGTCCGGCGCGCGAACAGCTGCCCCAGCGCGTGCGGGTGTCGCGGACGCCCACATGGCTGACGCGCACCCCAAGCCGGTCCGCCCGCACGGCGGCGCGCGGCCTCAGTTGGTTCAGCGCCTCGGCCTTCAGATAGTCCGTGACCCGGCGGGCCAGGTGTTCCGCGCGCCCGCCGGCCACCAGCGTGCCGTCCTGCCGCCGCACGGCACCGCGTCCCTGCGGCTCGTGGCGGATTCGGTGAGGGGCGCCCAGGATGGGCACGACGGCGCCGTCGGCGAACGGCACCGGGGCCGGCAGGCGCGCCAGCCGCGCTTCGGCCCAGGGCACATGCCGGGCGACGAAGCGCGCGATTTCCGCCAGGCGCACCTTCGGCGGCGCGGTGACGCGCAGCAGGGCCCCGGCGGGGTCGACCTTCAGCGTGATACGCTGCGCCCGCGCGCTGCGCCGCAGGACCAGCGGCAGGTCGACGCCGGGCAGGGTCAGCGGTTCATCCGGCATGGCGGCCGTCCCGGTCGCCGTCACCGCCCGACGCTCCGCCGCCGGCCAGCGCGGCGAACAGGCCGACGCCG
Source organism: Rhodospirillaceae bacterium (assembly GCA_020638595.1). Lineage (GTDB taxonomy): Bacteria > Pseudomonadota > Alphaproteobacteria > DSM-16000 > Inquilinaceae > JACKIG01. The sequence continues at coordinate 28,134 of JACKIG010000036.1, forward strand.
ACGACGCCGATGATGGCGGGCGCCAGGGCCAGTGCCCTGGGGGTGCCGTCTTCCAGGGCCGCGACCAGCAATGTGCCCAGCGCCCCCGTGCCGATCTGCAGAAAGCCCAGCAGCGCCGAGGCGGCACCGGCCGATTGCGGAAACGGCGCCATCGCCTTTGCCAGTCCGTTGGGAAGCACCAGTCCCATCCCCACCATCCATACCGCCATCGGCAGCATCACCGCCGGAACGCCGACCAGCCCGAAGCTCAGCAGCGCGCACAGCCCCAGCCCGCCGGCCAGGATGGCCACAGCGCCGAGACGCAGCAGCCGGTCGGGGCCAACGCGCCCCACCGTCCGATTGGTCGTCACCGACCCGGCGAAATAGGCGACCGTGATGCCGAAAGCCACCCATCCGTAGCCTCCGGGGCTCAGGCCCACAAGCCGGATCAGCACGAAGGGTGCGGCGGCGACGAATGTCAGCAGCCCGCCCAGCGCACAGGCGATCAGCGCGGCATGGGCCAGGAAGACGCGGCTGCCGGCCACGGTGAGGTAGTTGCGCACGACGGCGCGCGCGGAAAGCCGCCGCACCCTGTGGTGCAGGTTGCTTTCCTTCAGGCCCAGCAGCACCCCGGCCAGCAGCACCACGCCGAAGGCGGCCTGGGCCTGGAAGATCGACCGCCAGCCGAACCACCCCTGCATGTGCCCGCCCAGCAGCGGGCCGATGGCGGGAGCGACGGAAATCGCCATGCCGATCAGGGCATAGACGCGCGCCGATGCCGCCTCGCCGAACAGGTCACGGACGATGGCGCGCGCCATCGCCGGCCCGGCGCAGGCGCCCAGCGCCTGGACGAATCGGGCGGCCATCATCCCCCAGATGCCCGTCACCAGGCTGGCGGCGGCACTGGCCGCCACATAGAGGCCAAGCCCGGCGATCAGCACCGGCCGCCGCCCCATCGCATCGCTGAACGGGCCATAGACCAGCTGTGCCCCGGCGAAGCCGACCAGGTAGACGGTCAGGGTCAGCTGCACCAGGCTGGGCGTGGTGGTCAGGGCTGCCGCCAGCTCCGGCATCGCCGGGGTGTACATGGACATCGTCACCGGGCCGAGCGCGGTGAAGCAGGTCGCCATGAGCGCGACCCGGGCCTCGCTCGGCGCAGGCTGGCCGGGCAACGCGGGTCAGGCCGGCCGACGGCCGGCAAGCCGTGCCAGGATCAGGTCGGGGCAGTCGGAGATGACGGCATCCATGCCCATGGCCAGCAGCGATTCCGCTTCCATGGCATCGTTGACGGTATAGGCCAGGCAGCGCCGTCCGCCCCGTCGGTACCCGGCAATGGCGACGGCGCTGGCCATGCCGGCAGCGATATTGACGGAGGCTGCGTCCAGGCGCTGGGCGAGGCGGTCCCACCCCGGCGTCGCCCGTTCCAGCAGCAGGCCGCGCGGCCAGTCCGGTGCGGCCACCTGCGCCACCTCCAGGCATTCCACCGCGAAGCTGGACACCAGTGGGGGCGGGCGGTCGGCGGGCCAATGCGCCTGCGCCACGGCCAGGGCGATTTCGGCCGTCTCGCGCTCGCGGCCCGGGCAGGGCTTGATCTCGAGGTTGAGCGCGAGCTTCAGCCGCGTCATCTCGGCAATGGCGGCGGCCAGGGTCGGGATCGGCTCCCCGGCGAAGGCCGGCCCGAACCACGACCCCGCATCCAGGCGGCTCAAGGTCTCGTGGTCCGCCTGGGCGACCGGCCCCTTGCCGTTGGTCGTCCGGTCCAGCCGGTCGTCATGGAACAGCACCGGGATGCCGTCGCGGCTCAGCTTGGCGTCGACTTCGACCATGGCGACGCCCAGGGCCGCGGCCCTGGCGAGGCCGGCAATGGTGTTCTCCGGTGCGTGGGCGGCGGCGCCGCGATGGCCGATGACCCGCGCGGCCAGCCAGTCGCCGCTCATGGCGACCGCTCGATCGCCGTGCGCAGGGCCGTGATCTCCTCGCGCAGTCCCGCCAGCTCCCGCGTCACCGCTTCGCGCTCCTCCGTCTGCAGGCGCCGAAGGTCGGCCTCCTGCTCCGCCCGTTCGGCATCGTGCTGACCCTGCATCGCGCCGACGATGATGGCAATGAAGAGATTGAGCACGGCAAAGCTGGTGATGACGATGAAGGGAACGAAGAACACCCAGGCATGGGGAAAGATCTCCATGGTCGGGCGGACGATGCCCATGGACCAGCTTTCCAGCGTCATCACCTGGAACAGCGAGTACATGGACTGCCCGACGGTGCCGAACCATTCCTGCATGTCGGCGTCGGGATGGTGGCCGAACAGCTTCGTCGCCATCACGGAGGAGACGTAGAACACCAGGAACAGTACGGCGATGATCGACAGCATGCCCGGGATGGCGGCGAACAGCGCATGCACGACCCGGCGCATCGCCGGCACCACCGACAGCAGCCGGAGCGCCCTGAGGATCCGCAGCGCCCTGAGGATCGACAGGTTGCCGCTGGCGGGCAGCAGCGACACGGCGACGATGGCGAAGTCGAACAGGTTCCAGCCGCCGGAAAAGAAGCGGAGGCGCTGGGCAAACAGCTTGATCGCCAGCTCAACGACGAAGATGCCGAGCGCGATGCGGTCCAGCACATGCAGCAGCTCGCCCGCGGCGTCCATGGCCGCGTCGCTGGTCTCCAGCCCCAGGGTCACGGCGTTGACGATGATGACGATGATGATCAGCCGGTTGAAGCCGGGGGAATCGACCAGCCGCTGCGCACGGTCGCGCAGGCTCTCGGTCGGAACGGACAGCGTGCCCATGGCCCTCTTGGGATGTCGTCGGAACGGTACCGGCAGTTAGCTGGTGAAGGCCCGTCCCGTCCGCAAGGCCGCGCTGCCGACCGCAGGGGTGGTGGCCGGCCGGACGGACCTCAACCCAGGTCCAGCACCTTCGTCTGCCGCACGCCGTTGCGTTCGACCACCATGGTGATGGTGGGGGCGGTGGTCGGCGGCACCATTTCGCCGGCGAATGTGTCGCCGTCCACGGGGCGGCCGTCGATCTCCACAATGACGTCGCCGCTGCGCAGGTCGGCGCGCGCGGCGGGGGAGCCGTCGACGACCGCCGTGACCACCGCGCCGCCCTTGCCGGCCAGGCGCTGGCGTTCCGTATCGGACGCCTCGCGCACGAAGATGCCCAGCCCGCCGGGCTGGATGGGCGCATAGAAGACCGCAACCTGGCTGTAGCGCCGTTCGCTATAGGGGATGTATGTCACCGGCGGCCCATAGAAGGGCAGGCCCGTGCGGCAGCTGCGGAAGCCGCCATAGCCGACGCCGCGCCAGGGATAGAAACCGCCCCAGGGCACCATCATCGGCCGGAAGCCGGACACGGTGCCCAGGTCCTCGCGATAGACCAGGATGCGGTTGGCCCCGATCTCGCGGGCGATATCACGCGCCTGGTCCTCGGCCACCAACCGGCCCTCGAACTCGGAATAGCCGACGGCGTCATAGCCCTGCCGGCGCATGGAGGCCAGGTCGCCTGCGGTATCCGTGCCCTCGAGGATCACCACCGGCCCGGTCCCCTGCCCCAGATAGGGCTGGCGGTCCGCCAGGCCCTCCGCCGGGGTGAAGGACTGCCTGTAGGGATTGCTGAGGCACCCGGCCAGCAGCAGCCCCAGCGCCGCCATAACCACGACCCGCAAACCCATGGCGCCCATCCGTCGCGAGGGGGGACTCCCCATCAAGACCACGGATTTATGGTGAAGTTGCGGCTGTCGGCGGGGCGGCCGAGGGCGCCGGCCGCCCCTTTGGGCCTGTGCGAGCGCGCCGGCGCTCCGCCGGTTCAGGCTTCGATCGGCCGGGTGCCGCCGGCGGGATGCTTGCCGGCGCGGCCGGTCCCCGGCTCGCCGTCCCACACGCCGGTGCCGCCGGGCCCCATTTCTGACCGCCATGGCCGCCAGGTCTCCAGGGCGACGATGACGGCGACCAGCAGGGCGGCAAAGGCCAGGGCCAGCACCCAGAACGGCACGGGCAGGACGTCGGCCAGCGTGATCTTGCCATAGTCGCCCATCGCCAGCAGGCCGTCGATTTCGGCCTTGAAATAGCCGTAGGCCATCGCACCGAAGACGCCGCCGGCGATGATGAACAGCGCATCGCGATAGCCGGCGCCGGCCTGGGCCAGCGCGGTCCCGGGGCAGGCGCCGGAAAGGGCGATGCCCGCGCCCAGGATCAGCCCGCCGACCAGCACCGGGCCGACGGCCATGGCCTTCGGCCCCAGCTCGACCCAGCCGAAACCGTACAGGACGGCCAGAACGACCAGCCCGGTGGCCGTGGCGGTCAGGAACATCTTCAGCATGATGAAGGTGCGGAACTGGAACTGGCCGACGATGATCCCGGGCTCCATGACGCGGGACTTCTCCAGCGCCACGCCGAAGACAAGGCCCATGACCAGGCCCAGGATGACGAGACCGAGGATACCCATGACGTTTGCTCCTTGGAAACGGTCGGAAGGGCGCGGGGCCGGGTCAGGCGCGCCGGAACAGGCTGGCAACCAGGATGCCGCCGGCGAACATCGCCGCCACGGCAGCGAACGAGCCGATGGCCAGCTGCGCCATGCCGGAAATGCCATGGCCGCTGGTGCAGCCGCCGGCGATGCGGGCGCCCAGCAGCATGACGAAGCCGCCGGCGAAGGCCATGGCTGAGCGCGCCCAGAACGAGCGGACGCCGACCAGCCGCGTCCAGGCGCCGGAGAAGGACGGGCGGCCCGAACGCGAGGCCCGCGCCGACACGAAGGCGCCGATGGCGATGCCGATGACCAGCGCCGACTGCCAGAAATACTTCCCGGATGTCATGTGGCTGACGAAATAGTCGATCTGCGCCACGCCGCTGTCGACGGTGGACGCCAGGAACCCGGCCGCCGTGACGAAGGACGACGATGCGCCCAACGCCGTATCCGCCAACAGGAAAGCGGGTATCTGCAAGAGGCCGATGATAACGCCGGCCAGGTAGGGGGACCAGACGCGGTCCGTGAGTGTGGGCATGACGGCAGCTCCCGTTGCCAGGGTGACGGTCGTGCGGGGCCTGGCCAGCGCCTTGCCAAGCGATGGCCGGCCTTGTAGCGTATCCGCGAAGAGTGATACCTACATACCTTCAGGGATATGAAGATGCAAGCTGCGATCGCCGTGGACGAGATGGCGGCCAAGGCCGAGGATGCCGTCGGGCTGCTGAAGGCCCTGGCGTCGCCGCCGCGGCTGTTGATCCTGTGCACCCTGCTGGACGGCGAATGCTCCGTCGGCGCGCTGGCTGCGCGGCTTGGGTTGAGGGAGGCAACCGTTTCCCAGAACCTGACGGTGCTGCGGCGCGAACGCATCGTCGCCACCCGCCGGGATGCCCAGACGATCTTCTACCGCCTGGCCAGCGATACGGTCCGCAGCATCCTGACCGCCCTGGCGCAGGAGTTCTGCCCGGCGCCGGCCGACACCGGGCCGCAGTGAGCGCGGAAGGGCGCGGCCAGCCGAAGGTCATACCGCGCCTCGAGGAATTCCCGCCTTCGCGCATGGGCGCTGGAACAAGGGTGGTCGAGCCGGTTGAAGGTCAGCACACCGGCCCATGAGATCCCCGCCTACGCGGGGATGACGATTTTATTGAGAATTACGTCAAAAATAATTCTCATCATCCCCGCGTA
>JACKIG010000037.1 GCA_020638595.1 Rhodospirillaceae bacterium
GCCAAGGCGCTGGAGGCATTGCTGGCCGGCGTCAACGCCGCGCCGGAAGCCCAGGACGGCAGGGCTTGGATGGCCCTGCTGGCGCCCGGCCTGCCCGCCGACCTGACACAGCGACTTGAAGGTCTGCGCGCCGACATGCGCCACCAGCCGCAGGCCCGGGGCCCGGCCGACCGCCTGAAGGCCTTGCGCACGGAGCTGAAGGCACGTGGCCTGGACGGCTTCGTCGTGCCGCGGGCCGGCGAGTTTCCGGGCGAAGACATGCCCCCTTCGGCCGAACGGCTGGCCTGGCTGACCGGCTTCACCGGGTCGGCCGGCATCGCCGTGGTGCTGGCGGAACGCGCCGCCATCTTTGTCGACGGCCGCTATACGCTGCAGGTGGCCAAGCAGGTCGACACCGACCGCTTCACCGTGAAGCACCTGATCGAGGAGCCGCCGACCGACTGGGTGAAGGACAACCTGCCCGCCGGTGCCAAGCTGGCGTTCGATCCGCGCCTGCACAGTGTCGCTTGGGTCGAACGCATACGCCGGTCGGTGGAACAGGCCGGCGGCACCCTGGTGGCCGTCGAGGACAACCCCATCGACGCCATCTGGACCGATCAGCCGCCGCCGCCGCTGGCCCCGATAATCGTCCACACCCTGGAGCTCGCGGGCCAGAGTGCGGCTGTGAAGCGTCAGACCGTCGGCGAAACACTCGGCAGGCAGGGCATCGATGCGGCCGTCATCACGGCCCCGGATTCGGTGTCGTGGCTGTTGAACCTGCGCGGCGGCGACGTTCCCAATACGCCCGTGGCATTGGCCGTCGCTATTCTGTTCGCCGACGGCGCGGTCGACCTGTTCTGCGATCCGCGCAAGATCACCACCGCCGTGCGGACGCATCTGGGCAACGAAGTCAGCATCCAACCCGAAGCGGCTTTCGGCGAAGCGCTCGATCGCCTGGGTGCCGGCGGACGCGCCGTCCTGGCCGACCCCGCGACCGCCAATGCCTGGGTCTTCGACCGGCTGCACCGGTCGGGCGCCCAGATCCACCGGGAAGCCGACCCCTGCCTGCTGCCCAAGGCCTGCAAGAACGGGGTCGAGCTGCGGGGCGCACGCAACGCGCACGCCCGCGACGGCGTGGCCGTCTGCCGCTTCCTGTCGTGGCTGGACCGCACAGCCCCGCAAGGCACCGTCGACGAGCTGTCGGCCGCCGATCACCTGACGGCCCTGCGCGCCGGGGCGCCGGAATACCGCGGCGCCAGCTTCGCCACCATCTCCGGCGCCGGGCCCAATGGCGCCGTCGTCCACTACCGCGCCAGCGAGGAGACAAACCGGCGGCTGGAGCCGGGCTCGCTCTACCTCGTGGACAGCGGCGCCCAGTACATCGACGGCACCACCGACATCACCCGGACGGTCCCCATCGGCACACCGACGGAGGAGATGCGGGAGCGCTTCACGCTGGTCCTCCAGGGGCATATCGCGCTGGCCAGTGCACGGTTCCCGCGCGGCACGACCGGCCCGCAGCTCGATCCGCTGGCCCGGCAATTTCTCTGGCGGCGGGGGCTGGACTATGATCACGGCACCGGGCACGGCATCGGCAGCTACCTGGCGGTGCACGAAGGCCCGCACCGGATCGCCAAGCTACCCAACGCCGTTGCGTTGCAGCCGGGGATGATCGTGTCCGACGAGCCCGGGTACTACGAAGCCGGCGCCTACGGTATCCGCATCGAAAACCTGATCGCCGTGCGCGACGCCAAGGCACTGGCCGGCGGCCGGGCGGACTTCCTGGAATTCGAGGTTCTCACCCTGGCGCCGATCGACCGCAGGCTGATCGTCACCGAGATGCTGACGGAGACGGAGCGCCGATGGGTGGATGCCTATCACGCACGGGTGCGCGAGGCCCTCTCCCCTGATCTCGGCGAAGAGGACCGCGCATGGCTCGCCGCGGCCACGGCCCCCCTCGAGGGCTAGCCGGCCGCCGGCCGCAGCACGGTCCCCAGCCCCCCCGCCGGCCGGACGGGGCCACGCAGGCGGTTGCCCAGGGCCTGGCGGACCTGCGGCAGGGCAACATCCAGGCCGCCGCCACCTGGTTCCAGGCCGCCATCGCAGCCGACCCCACCCATGCGCAAGCCCACCATCGCCTGGCCGAGACCCTGTTCCGGCTTGGCCGGCCGCAGGATGCAACCGGCATCGGGCTGAAGGCCATGGGCCTCGACCCCGGCGACACGAAGACCGCCATCGGGCTGGCGTCCCTGCTGCGCGGGCGCGAAATCTCCTTCTCCCGGCTCGACCCGGCGATCGGTGCGGGCATCCTGGCCTGTCTCACCCACCCCGCCGTCAATCCCGAGGACTTCCGCCTGGTCGCCGAGGCCGCCCTGAAGGCGTGGCCGCCGCTTGCCGCGGCGATGGCAAAGCATCGCGACCGCACACCATCGGCCGGCTGGTGCCTGTCGCCAGCGGGCCGGCAGGTGCTGTCGTCGCCCCTGCTGCTGGCCTACCTGTCGCGCACGCTGAATACCGATCCCGGGCTGGAAGCGCTGTTGGCGGCGCTGCGGCGGTGCCTGGCGCTGGATGGGGCGATCCTCGGGCGGGCGCCCCATATGGCCCCCTTCGCCGCAGCCCTGGCCCGCCAGCAGCGGATCAACGAATACGTCTATCCCGTGCCGGAGGACGAGGCGGCGGCCGTCGCGGCCCTGGCCGACACCCTCGGCGGCTGCGAGCACCTGTCGGCGGACGGGTCCGCGGCGCTGCTGGTCCTGGCCCTTTACGGTCCGTTGGCGGACCGGTCGCAGGCCCGCCGGTGGGTCGACCAGGCCGACCGCCTAGCCCCCGCCGCGGCCGCGCTGGTGCGCGAGACGCTGGCGGAGGATCTTGCCCTTGCGGCCACGGCGCAGGACATCCCGGTGCTGACACCCATCGCCGGCGGCGTTTCGGCCGATGTCCGGGCCCAGTACGAGGAAAACCCCTATCCGCGCTGGCTTTCCTTCAAGCGCCCCAGGCCGGGCGCCTGGCAGGAGGAGCTGCGCACCCTGGCGGGACGCAGCGACATCGCCTTTGCCGTCGCCCACCCCCGCGTGCTGATCGCCGGCTGCGGCACCGGCCGGCAGACCCTGGCCCGGTCCATCAGCTATGGCCCGGATGCCGAAATCCTGTCGATCGACCTCAGCCGCACCAGCCTCGCCTACGCCATCCTGCAGGCCCGCCGGCTGGGGCTGGACGGCATCCGCTTCGCCCAGGCGGACCTTCTGGCGCTCAACGCCGACCTTGCCGGCACCTTCGACATCATCGAGGCGGTGGGCGTGCTGCATCATCTGGCCCGGCCGCTGGACGGATGGCGGGGACTGCTGGCGCTGCTGCGGCCGGGCGGCTTCATGCGCATCGGCCTGTACAGCAGCACCGGGCGCCGCGACATCAACGCCATCCGCGCCGACATCCGCCGACGCGGCATCCCGGCGACGCCGGATGCCATCCGCGCCTATCGCCGCGAATTGATCCGGTCGGACGATCCGCAGGCCCGCCGCGTCGTCGCCGGCATCCAGGATGTCCACAACCTGAGCGGATGCCGCGACCTGCTGTTCCATGTGCAGGAACATCAGTTCACCCTGCCGGCGATCGCCGACGCCCTGGCAGTGCTGGGCCTGCGGTTGTTCGCCTTCGAACATCACCGTAACATGCAAGGTCCGCTACCGGGGCCGGCCGACATAGACGGCTGGATCGCCGCGGAGGCGGCCAACCCCGACCTGTTCCGGGCCATGTACATCTTCTGGTGCCGCAAGGCGTGAGCGCCAGGGGGTAGCCCCCGCATATGGGAAAGAATGCCGCACCCCGGGAACGGCCACCTACCCGTGACGTTCGTCGGTCAATGCACAGCGTCGCGAACGGCGGACAGCCGGCGAGCTGAATGCAGTCCACGAAGACCGAAATCGAGGAGTGCGTCACCATGAAGCTCAGCACCGTTGCAGCCATTTCCGCCCTGCTCCTGGGCCTCGCCGCCGCCCCCGCCATGGCACAGACCGGAGGATCGGGCAGCGGCCAAGCCGGCGCCGGCACGGAAGGCGCGGACGGCCAGCCGGGCGCCTCCGGCCAGGCGGGCGCGGAGGCGGAGGCGGGCAGCGAGGGCCGCGACCGCTGGACCGACCTGGGCACCGCCGACCTGGACGGCGACGGCATGATCAGCGTCGACGAGAACATGTCGCGCGCCGAGATGCAGTTCGACGCCATGCGCGGTGACAGCGAGACGCTGGACCGTGACCGCTTCGGCGCCCGGTACGGCGCGGACGCCGAGGTCGACACCATGTACGGCAGCATCGACGTCGACCAGAGCGGCGACATCAGCCGCGACGAATACCTGATGTGGCGGGACGACACCTATGGCGCCGCGACGACCGACGGCGGCGACCTGGATATCGACACCTACGGGGAATTCGAAGCCGGCGGGCCCCTGCCGCCCCGCTGACCGGCGCATCAGCCAACCCCTGCAAGAGGCAAGGATATCCGTCCGGGCGACCGGGCGGATATCCGCCTGCAGATCATCCCGGAACCCGACGATCAGGCGTTGGCGAGCATCGACAGCCAATCGGCCTCGCTAAGGACCGTCAGCCCCAACTCGCGCGCCTTCGTCGCCTTCGAACCGGCATCGGCACCGACCACGACATAGTCGGTCTTCTTCGACACCGACCCCGCCACCTTCGCGCCCAGGGCTTCCGCCCGGGCCTTGGCTTCCGGCCGGCTCATCCCCTCCAGCGTCCCGGTGAACACGATCGTCTTGCCGGCCAGCGGGCGGTCGCCGCTGCCATCTTCGACCAGATCGTCCACCGTCAGCACGGCTTGCAGCGCGTCCATGACCGTCAGGTTGTGCGGCTCGGCAAAGAAGCCGGTCAGGTCGTCCGCCACCGACGGTCCGATCTGGTCGATCCCGACAAGGTCGGCGAAGGCTTCGCCCTGCCGGTCGGCGGCCGCAACCATCGCGGCGCGCCAGCCGGCCAGCGAACCATAGTGCCGCGCCAGCAGCTTGGCCGTCGCCTGGCCGACCTGGCGGATGCCGAGGGCGTAGATGAACCGGTCCAGCGCGATGCGCCGCCGATCGGCGATGGCACGGAACAGGTTGGCGGCGGACCGCTCGCCCCAGCCCTCGCGCTCGGCCAGGCGTGGGGCGGTGGTGCCGTCGCGGTCCTCCAGCCGGAAGATGTCGGCGGGTTCGCGGATCAGCCCCTCGGCGTGGAAGGCGCGGATGTGCTTGTCGCCCAGCCCCTCGATATCGAAGGCGTCGCGACTGACGAAGTGGCGCAGCCGCTCCACCGCCTGGGCCGGGCAGATCAGCCCGCCGGTGCAGCGCCGCACCACCTCGCCCTCTTCCCGGATCGCCAAGCTGCCGCATTCGGGGCAATGGTCGGGAAAGCGGTATTCGGCGCTGTCCGGCGGGCGCCGGTCTGCGACCACCGCGATGACCTGGGGGATCACGTCGCCGGCGCGCTGGATGCGCACGATGTCACGCTCGCGGATATCCTTGCGGCGGATCTCGTCTTCGTTGTGCAGGGTGGCGCGCGAGACGACGACACCGCCCACCGTCACCGGCTCCAGGTCGGCGACGGGCGTCAGTGCGCCGGTGCGGCCGACTTGGATGAGGATGCGGTTGAGGCGGGTTTCCGCCTGCTCGGCCGGGAACTTGTGGGCCACGGCCCAGCGCGGCGCCCGGCTGACGAACCCCAGGCGCTGCTGCCAGTCCAGCCGGTCGACCTTGTAGACCACGCCGTCGATCTCATAGGCAAGGTCGGCGCGCTCCGCCATGATCCGGTGATAGTGGGCCAGCAGCGACGCGACGTCGTCACACAGCGCCGTCGGCTCGTTCAGCGGAAATCCCCAGCGACCCAGCTTCTGCCGCGCCTCCCACTGGGTGTCGGCGAAGGTGGCCGACGTCTCCCCCCAGGAATAGCCGAAGAAGCGCAGGGGCCGGTCGGCGGTGATCCGGGGGTCAAGCTGCCGCAGCGATCCGGCGGCCGAATTGCGGGGATTGGCGAACACCGGCTCACCCGCCGCCAGCCGCCGCTCGTTCAGCGCGCGGAAATCGTGCCGCGTCATGTAGACCTCGCCGCGCACCTCCAGCACGTCCGGCGCATCGGCGGGCAGGTGCTCCGGCACGTCGGCGATGGTGCGGACATTGGCGGTCACATCCTCGCCCTCGGTGCCGTCGCCCCGTGTCGCCGCCAGCACCAGTTCGCCGCCTTCATAGCGAAGGCTGGCGGACAGCCCGTCGATCTTCGGCTCCGCCAGGATCGCCAGCGGCGCGTCGGCCGCGAGGCTGAGGAAGCGGCGGATGCGGGCCATGAACTCCGCGACTTCGGCATCGTCGAAGACGTTGCCCAGCGACAGCATCGCCACCGCGTGGCGCACCTTGCGGAATCCGCCGGCCGCCGGGGCGCCTACGCGCTCGCTTGGGCTGTCCTCGCGCTTCAGCCCCGGAAAGCGCGCCTCGATCGCCCCATTGCGCCGCCGCAGCGCATCGTAGTCGGCGTCGCTGATCGCCGGCGCGTCCTGCTGGTGGTAGGCCAGGTCATGTCCGGCAATCTCCGCCGCCAGTGCCGCCAGCTCGGCCGCCGCCTGCTCCTCCGTCAGGTCTTCCACGGCAAGCGCACGGAATTCCGCGGTGTCCATCGCCCCTCCCCCCGCCGCCAGACCAAGATGACATCAGGCCCAGTCAGCCTGATGTCATCTTGGTCCCCTTCAAATAGTTAGAGACTGATTCACCGATGACGTCGATCCGACATCATCGGATCAGGCTCTAGGGATTGCCGGTGCCGATCAGGCTGTCGGCGGCCGCACGGGCCTGCTCGGTGATGGTGGCACCGGACAGCATGCGCGCGATCTCCTCTCGCCGCTGCAGGCCTTCCAGCGCGATCACCGTGGTCGCCACGCCTTCGCCCGCGACGGTCTTGCGCACCTGCCAGTGATGGCCGGCGCGCGCCGCCACCTGCGGGCTGTGGGTGACGACCAGCACCTGCAACCGGCCGCCCAGGCGCGCCAGCCGTTCGCCGACCGCGTCGGCCACCGACCCGCTGATGCCGCTGTCGACCTCGTCGAACACCAGGGTTGGCACGCTGGCCGTCGCGGCAAGAACCACCTTCAGGGCCAGCATGAAGCGCGCAAGCTCACCGCCCGACGCGATGCGGTTGATGGGGCCGAGGGGCGCGCCGGGATTGGTGGACACCAGGAAGGTCACGCGGTCGATGCCGTGCGCGCCCCACCCGTCCTCCCCCAGCCGTTCGACCTGGGTGGCAAAGGTGGCGCTGCCAAGCTTCAGCGGTCCAAGCTCCGCACCGACGGCAGCGTCGAGGGCGCAGGCGCCTGCCAGCCTGGCAGCCGACAGCGCCTCCGCCGCCGTGACGAAGGCCTGCCGCGCCGCCGCCGCCGCCTTCGCCAAACGGTCGATCGCCTCGGACTGGTCGTCGATCATCTTCAGCTTGTGGGCGAAGGCGTCGCGCACCTCGGCAAGGCGATCGACCTCGACACCGTGTTTGCGGGCCAGGGCGCGCAGGGCGAACAGGCGCTCCTCGATGCGCTCCAGCTCGCCGGTGTCGTGCTCCATATCGGCGATCAGGCCCTGCAAGGCGCCGACGGCTTCCTCGACATCGACGGCCGCGCGCTCCAGCGCCTCCACCGTCGGATCCAGAAGGGCGCCGGCGCGGTCGGCGATGCGGTCCAGCATCCGCAGCGACTGGCCGATGGACCGTTCGGCGCCGCGGTCGCCCGACAGGCCGTCCAGCGCGCCGGTCATCGCTTCGACCAGCCGCTCGCGGTTCATCATCAGGGCCCGCCGCTCCGCCAGTGCTGCTTCCTCGCCGGGGGCTGCCTCCACCGCGTCCAGTTCCGCCAGGGCGTGGCGCATGAACGCCTCTTCCGCCCGCGCCCGGTCGATCGACTGCGCCAGATCGTCCCGGGCCGCTTCGGCCTGCTTCCAGGCACGCCAGGCACGCGCCGTCTCGGCCGACCGCTGCTCCGCCCCGCAATGGGCATCCAGCACGGCGCGGTGCGTCTGCGGGTTCAGCAGGCCCTGCGTGTCGAACTGGCCGTGGACCTCCACCAGCATCTCGCCCAGCTGGCGCAGCAGGCCGATGCTGGTGGGCTGGTCGTTCACGAACGCGCGGCTGCGCCCCTCGGCCGTCAGCGATCGGCGGACGACGACCGGCACCATCAGCCCCTCGTCGAAGGCCAGGTCATTGCGGCGCAGGAAGGCCACCGCCGGGTGCGCGGCCGGCAGGTCGAATTCGGCCGTGACGATGGCCTGGTCCGCGCCGTGCCGGACAAGGCCGCTGTCGGCCCGTGCACCCAGCGCCAGGCCCAGCGCGTCGAGAAGGATGGACTTGCCCGCCCCGGTCTCGCCGGTCAGGGCGCAGAGCCCCGACGGGAACTGCAGGGCAAGCCGGTCGATCAGCACGACATCGCGAACCGAGAGGCTGACCAGCATGGAACCGGCGGCGGGTCAGAAGATCGAGCTCAGCCAGCCCTGATCGTCATCCGGCGGCCGGTAGCTGGGGTCCACCAGGTCGGCATAGCTGTCCTGATACCACTCGCTGCCCGGATAGTTGTAGCCAAGGACGGCCGCCGTCACCTGCGCTTCTTCCCGCAGGCCAAGCGACAGATAGGCTTCCGTCAGGCGGTGCAGCGCCTCCGGCACGTGGCTGGTCGTCTGGAACTGCTCCACCACCGTGCGGAACCGGTTGATGGCGGCGTTGTAGTGGCCCTGGCGCAGGTACCAGCGGCCGATCTCCATCTCCTTGCCGGCAAGCTGGTCGTAGGCGAGATCGAGCTTGAGCGACGCATCCCTGGCATAGACCGAGTCGGGGAAGCGGTTCACGACCTCTTGCAGCGCGTCCAGCGCCAGCACGGTCATGCGCTGGTCACGTTCCACATCCGAGATCCGTTCGTAATAGCACAGAGCCCGGAGGTAATAGGCGTAGTCGGTATCCTCGCTGCCCGGATGCAGGCGGATGAACCGGTCGAGCGCCACCACCGCCTCGTCGTATTCCAGCGCCTCGTAATGGGAATAGGCGGCCATCAGCTGGGCGCGGGTCGCCCATTCCGAATAGGGATGCTGGCGCTCCACCTCGTCGAACAGACCGGCAGCCTCGGATTCGTTGCCGGATTCCAGTTCGGCGACAGCTTCGTCGTAGATATCCTCGGCCGGCCGCTCGACATACTCGCGTTCGTCGTCGGCACAGGCGCCGACCCCGAGCGACGCGGCCAGGCACAACGCCGCAGCCAATGCCGGCAGCCTTGCCGGCGCGGTCCCTGATCTGCTCTTCGACATGTCGTCAGCGTCTCGCAGGCTGATGGTGCCGGACCGCGGCCCAGCCCGGGGCCATGCGCGATCCGCACCAGCCTTTATAGCATGTCGGGCGATTGCGCCACCATGCGGGCCTGAGGCCGGGTGTCACCCCGGTTCACGATCCCATCAGGCCCAAGCGATCGTATGGGATCGCCTTCCCGTCAAGCGGGCCGGAACCGCGCGAGCGATCCCGCCGATCCGCCGTGGCCGTTCCGGACCCTAGGCAGCCCCGGCGAAGGCCGGCAAGTCGGCCCCGTAACCCGGCTGCTCGTCCATCGCGGGCATCAGGCACCACGCGTCCTCGTCCGCGAACAGCACCGTCAGCAACCGGTGGTTCAACGCATGTCCGGACCGATGGCCGTGGAAATGGCCCTGGATCGCCGCGCCGGCCAGATAGAGGTCGCCGACGGAATCGAGGATCTTGTGGCGCACGAACTCGTCCTCATAGCGCAGCCCCTCGCGATTGAGGATGCTGTCGCCGTTGATGACGATGGCGTTGTCCAGGGAGCCGCCGCGGGCCAGGCCGTTGGCGCGCATCCATTCGACATCCTTCATGAACCCGAAGGTCCGTGCCCGCGACAGCTCGCGCTTGAAGGCGCCGCTGACCAGATCGACCGCCCCTTCCTGGTGATCGACGGCCTTGCTGGCGAAATCGATCTCGAAGCTGAATCGCGTCGTCTCCGCAGGTTCCAGCACCGCATGGGCGCCGCCGTCCGCAACCTCGACGCGCTTGAGCACCTTGATCATGCGCTTGGGCGCTTCCTGCGACGCGATGCCCGCGCATTCGATCAGGAACACGAAGGGGGCGGAACTGCCGTCCATGATGGGGACTTCCGGCCCGTCCAGTTCGACCACCACGTTGTCGATGCCGCAGCCGCACAAGGCGGCCATCAGGTGTTCCACCGTGCCGATGGTCGTGCCGGCATCGTTGCCGACGACGGTGCACAGCCGCGTATCGCGGACGTGGCGCCAGTTCCCCTGGACCTCCGCGACGTCAGCATCCACGTCGGTACGGCGGAAAACGATCCCGGTATCCGGCTTGGCGGGGTGCAGGGTTAAACAAACCTTTACACCCGAATGAAGCCCGATCCCGGTGCAGTGGATCGGCGACTTCAGCGTCTTCTGCGCCAATACCTGCCCTTCGAAGCGATAGGCCGTCACGGTAATTCTGCCCCCATTCCAGTCCTGTCGGACGAGAGCTTCCTCCCCGCTTCCTTCACTAAGTCCCTGCTTTTCTTATGGAAGCAAGCAAAATAAAGCTCCAGGGGTTTGTTAACAATAACCCCTGGAGCCGACAAATCACTCTTTGTTACGGATTGTTACCGCACCTGCGGTAAGCCGTTCATTTCATTGATCAATTCGCCTGTCGCCGCAGGAACGCAGGGATTTCCAGCGAGTCATCGTCCTGCCGCGGCAGCGGCCGGCTGGACACATCCAGGCGCGCCTGGGGCTGGGCCGCCGGCGTCCGCGCGACCGGCCGGGTGGGCGCTGCCTGCATGGCCGGCTGTGCGGCCGTCATCGGGGCCTGCGGCTTCGCGGCCGGGGCGGCCGATTGCGGGGCCGGGGCCGCCGCATGAACTTCGCCGTCCTCGTTGCGCAGGAGGCCGGTCATCCGCTGGAAGATGCTGTTGCCGCGGCGACGGTCGGCCATGCGGCCGCCATTGTCGACTTCGGCATCGGCGAAGGCGTCTGCGGTGGCCGGCGGCGGCGCACTGACCTGCGGGCGCATCGGGCTTTCCACCGGTCGCGGCGGAATGAAGGCGCCCTCGCGCCGCTCCGCCCGCGGGGTGGTGGTGCTGCGGGCGGCCATCATGGTCGGGCGCGTCGTCGGCGCCGGCGTCGGGGCCACCGGCACCGGTTGCGTCACGACCGGGTCGATCGCCGCCGGTGCGGCTTCCGGCGCCCGTTCGGCTACGGCGACGCGCGCCGCGGTGGCCGCCCCGCCGGCATAGGCCATGGTTGCCGCAGCGGGGGCCGCCGCAACCGTCGGTGCCGCTTCGGCCACGTGCACGGCCTCTTCCACGGCGACCACGGGCCGCGGCTCGGTGGCCGTGGCCTTCGTCGCCGCCGAGCCGCCGCCGTTGCCCGACGCCGTGCCGCCGACGACGGTGAAGCCGCGCACGGACACCGGACGCGTGACTTCGCCTTCCTCGGCATCGATGCCGGTGGCGACCACGGACACGCGCACCCGGCCTTCCAGCGACTCATCGAAGATGGCGCCGAAGATGATGTTGGCTTCGGGGTCGACCTCGTCGCGGATGCGGTTGGCCGCCTCGTCGACCTCGTAGAGCGTCATGTCGAGGCCGCCGGTGATGTTGATCAGCACGCCGCGCGCGCCCTTCATCGACACGTCGTCCAGCAGCGGGTTGGAGATCGCCGCTTCCGCCGCCATCACCGCCCTGCGGTCGCCCTCGGCCTGGCCGGTGCCCATCATTGCCTTGCCCATCTCCGCCATCACGGTGCGGATATCGGCAAAGTCCAGGTTGATCAGCCCGGGCATGACCATCAGGTCGGTGACGCCGCGCACGCCGGAATGCAGCACATCGTCGGCCATCTTGAAGGCGTCGGCGAAGGTCGTCTTTTCGTTGGCGATGCGGAACAGGTTCTGGTTGGGGATGACGATCAGGGTGTCGACGTATTCTTGCAGCTCCTTCAGGCCCTGCTCGGCGATCTTCATGCGAAGCGCGCCTTCGAAATGGAAGGGCTTCGTCACCACGCCGACCGTCAGTACACCCTGGTCGCGTGCCGCGCGGGCAATCACCGGGGCGGCGCCGGTGCCGGTCCCGCCGCCCATGCCGGCGGTGATGAACACCATGTGGCTGCCTTCCAGGTAGCCCGTGATCTGTTCGATCGCCTCTTCGGCAGCGGCACGGCCGACCTCGGGCCGCGAACCGGCGCCCAGGCCCTGGGTGAGGGTCACGCCCAGCTGCAGCTTGCGTTCGGCCAGGTTTCCGGCCAGCGCCTGGGCATCGGTGTTGGCCGTCAGGAATTCCACGCCTTCCAGGTTGGCGCGGATCATGTTGTTGACGGCGTTGCCGCCGGCACCGCCGCATCCGACCACCGTAATGCGGGGGCGAAGCTGGGCTTCCTGTGTGGGCAGGCTCAGATTGATCATGTCATCCATCCCTCTTCAAGGGCTAGTAGGAGCAAGGGCTGACCGTCCTTCGGACGGCCGGCGGTTCGGAATTCGCCGCACTGCCCCGGCGCGCGGGCTGGCCCTGGGCGGGCCGCAAATGGCGTCTAAAGGTCACGCAACCAACCTCCCAAGCGACTGAAGAACCCCACTCCCACTTCCTCCTCCTGGCCCCCCACCAGGGCTGCCTCCGACGGCTGCTCGACGGCATACCCCACCAAGCCGACGGCCACCGCGAAGGCAGGACCGGCAGTCGCCTCGGCCAGACCGCGCAGCGGTGCCGGCCGCCCCATGCGAACCTGCTTGTCCAGAACCTGTTGCGCCAACTCGCGCACCCCCTGCAGCTGGCTTCCCCCGCCGGTCAGCACGACCCGGCGCCCAGCCACCTTGGAAAACCCGCTTGCCTCCAGACGGCCGCGGACCAGTTCCAGCGTCTCTTCCATGCGCGGCTGGATGATCCCGGTCAGAAGGCTTTTCGGCACATGCGTCGATCGCGCCGGCTCCTCCTCGCCGACCAGCGGCACATGCAGGGTCTCGCGATCGTCGGCGATGCTCGCGGTGCAGCTGCCGAACAGCGTCTTCAGCCGCTCCGCATGGGCCAGAGGCGTCGACAGCCCGCGGGCGATGTCGCTGGTCACATGGTTGCCGCCGACCGGGATGCAGTCGGAAAAGACCATGCGCCCTTCCAGGAACACCGCCAGGCTGGTCGTGCCGCCGCCCAGGTCCAGGACGGCGCAGCCCAGCTGCTTCTCATCCTCCACCAGGCAGGCAAGGCCCGCGGCATAGGGCGAAACCACCAGCGTCTCGCAGGCCAGGTGGCAACGGCCGATGCAGGTCATCAGGTTGCGCACCGCGCCCGTGGCGGCGCTGACAAGGTGCAGATCGACGCTCAGCGTGGTGCCGAACATGCCGCGCGGGTCGTGGATGCCGCGCGCCCCGTCGACCGCGAAGTCCACCGGAATGGCGTGGACGATCTCGCTGTCCGGCGGCACATGGGCATGGCCGTGCGCCCGCATGGCCCGGCGCACGTCGCCTTCGCCGACCTCGTGGCCCGAGATCGCCACCTCGACCGCCATGGTCTGCGACGTGGGATGCCCGCCGGACAGGTTCAGCACCACCTCGCGGATGGTCTCGCCGGCCAGCTTCTCCGCCGCGTTGACCGCCGTGCCGATGGACTGTTCCGCCACCTCCATGTCGATGACGGCGCCGCCCTTGATGCCCTGGCTGACCTGGTGGCCGATGCCGATGACCGTCGGCCGGCCGACCTCGTCGATGCGGGCGATGAAGCAGACGACCTTGCTGCTGCCGACATCGAGCACGGCAATCAGGTCGCCATGGGGGCGGTGGCGCGGCTTGCGCACATTGAACCCGTTAAAGCCCACGGCCGCGTCCCCTTGCTGTCATCCGCCCCCTCACGTGTTTTCCTCCGGCAACAGCATCCGTTCGCGAACCTGGCTGGAGGTCTCGATCACCAGGTGCCCGGCGGTGCGCAGATCGATGGCGATGACGTCGCGCTCGAACAGGCCGTCCTGGCGCTGCAGGCGCGCCAGCCGGTGCAGCGCCAGCTCGACATCCTCTTCCGGCAGGTGCACGGCGACGCCGTTGTCCAGGCGCAGGTCCCAGCGGCGGCCGCCGACCCGCACGGCCGCGGCCACCCGCGCGGCGATTTCGGGTTCGGCCGCGAGGACGGCCAGGAAGGCCGGGGCATGGTCCGGTGCGTCCGGACCCACGACCTGCGGCAGGCTGAGGAAATGGCCGATATCGCCTTCACCCAGCACATGGCCTTCGTCGTCGATCAAGCGCCATTGCTGCTCGTGCTGCCACAGCGCCAGCGGCCGGCGCTCCTCCACCCGAACGATCACGGTGTCCGGCAGCCGGCGCTGCACCCAGGCGCGCCGGACCCACGACAGGGACTGGATCTGGTCGCGGGCGGCCTCGGGATCGAGCCGCAGGATGGGGTCGCCCCGGTCGATACCCAGGGCGGCCAGCAGTTCGATCGGCCGCGTCTCCTCGCGCCCATAGACCAGCACTTCCTGGACGCTGAAGCCGATATCGCCGGTCCAGGCCAGCACGGCGGCATCCACCTGGTCGGCCGCTTCGGCCAGCGTGCCGGTGCTGGCGACCCAGAGCCCGCCGCCGAGCACGACGGCGCCACCCAGCGACGCCAGGCCGATACGCCGCGCCCGGCGCCCCAGCAGCCGCAGGGGGCGGCGCCGGCGCCCCCCGGCCTGGCGCTTGCGCGCCGTGGCGGCCGCTTCGCTCACGCGTCGCATGAGGCGTTCTCCACGATCCAGACGCACAGATCGACGAAGCTCATGCCGAGATGGGCCGCCTGTTCCGGCACCAGCGACAGGGGCGTCATGCCGGGCTGGGTGTTGACCTCCAGCATGACCAGGCCGTCGAGCCCGGGCTTGCTGTCGTCGTAGCGGAAGTCGGCCCGGCTGATGCCCCGGCAGCCCAGCGTCCGGTGGGCCAGCACGGCATAGTCGCGGCAGGCCTGGCTCACCTCCTCGGGCAGGCGGGCGGGGACGTCGTGAACCGCCAGGCCGTCGGTGTACTTGGCCGCGTAGTCGTAGAAGGCGACGGTGGGGCGGATCTCCGTCACCGTCATCGCCCGCGGGCCGGTGCCGTTCTCCATAACCCCGACGGTCAGCTCGCGGCCGGGGATGTAGCGCTCCACCAGCACCCGCTCGCCGAACCGCCAGGTCTCGGCCTCGACCGTCGGGTGGTTGCTGCCCGGGCGCACGATCTCGACCCCGACGCTGGAGCCCTCGTCGATCGGCTTCAGCACATAGGGCGGATCCATCACATGGCCGGCCAGGACATCCTCGCGGCTGACGACACGGCCCTCGGCCACCGGAATGCCCGCCGACTGGAAGGCCAGCCGGGAGACGGCCTTGTTCATCGCCAGCGCCGAAGCAAGGATGCCGGAATGGGTGAACGGGATGCCGAGGAAGGCCAGCACGCCCTGGATCAGCCCGTCTTCGCCGCCGCGGCCGTGCAGGGCGTTGAAGATCACATCCGGCTTCGGATCGAGCGCGGCCATCAGCGCCGGCAGGTCACGCTGCACGTCGATGCGGGTGACGCGGAAGCCCGCCTGTTCCAGCGCGTCGGCACAGGCGCGACCCGAGCTCAGGCTGACCTCGCGCTCGGCCGACCAGCCGCCCAGCAGCACGGCGACATGGCGGGTCATGGCCGCTCCTCCCCCACCCGGACGCCGATGCGGCGGATCTCCCACCTCAATTCGACGCCGAAACGCTCGCGCACCCGGCGCCGCACCTCTTCGCCCAGGCCTTCCAGGTCTTCCGCCGTGGCATCGCCGGTGTTGATCAGGAAATTCGTGTGCATCTCCGACACCTGGGCGCCGCCGCGGCGCAGGCCCCGGCAGCCGGCCTGGTCGATCAGCTGCCACGCCTTGGCACCCGGCGGGTTGGCGAAGGTGGATCCGCCGGTGCGGCTGCGCACGGGCTGGGTGCCGGTGCGTGCCGCGGCGATCTCGGCCATGCGCGCCTCAATGGCGGCGCGGTCGCCGGAACGCCCCTGCAACACCGCGCCCGTGAAGATCCAGTCTTCCGGCACGCCGCAATGGCGGTAGGACAGGCCCATGTCGTCCGGGGTCAGGACGTGGTGCCGGCCGGTGCGGTCGACGGCCTCCGCCTCGATCAGGATGTCCTTGATCTCGCTGCCATAGGCGCCGGCATTCATGCGCAGGCCGCCGCCCAGGGTGCCCGGAATGCCGATCAGGAATTCCAGCCCCGCCAGGCCCGCGGCCGCCGCCGTCCTGGCCACGGTGGTGTCGAGCGCCGCAGCCCCGGCCACCACCCGATCGCCGTCGACCCGAACTTCGGCAAAGGGCCGGCCCAGGCGCACGACCACCCCGCGCACGCCGCCGTCGCGCACCAGCAGGTTGGACGCCACACCGATCACGGTAACGCCGACATCCGCCGGACAGGCGGCAAGGAAATCGCACAGATCCTGCCGGTCGGCCGGGCGGAACACCGCTTCCGCCGGGCCGCCGACGCGGAACCAGGTGATCTGGGCCAGCGGCGCATCGGCCGACAGGCGTCCCCGGACCGCCGGCAGCCGATCGACCAGATGGGACTGTGCCGTCATCTCCGCCGCCATCATTGCCGCGCCTCCCGCCGGTCGCCGCCGGTGCGCAGCGCGTCCAGCTCGCCCGGCAGGGCCGCCGCCCACTGGGTGATGTTGCCGGCGCCGAGGCAGACCACCAGGTCGCCGGGCTGCGCCGTCTCTGCCACGATGGCGGCCAGCGCCGCCGGCCCGGGCAGCGGCAGCACGTTGCGGTGGCCATGGGTCCGCAGCCCCTCGACCAGCGCATCGCGGTCGTAGCCGGGAATCGGCTGCTCGCCCGCCGGATAGACATCGGCGACGATCACGGCGTTGGCGTCGTTGAAGCAGGTGCAGAACTCGTGGAACAGGCTGCTCAACCGGCTGTAGCGGTGCGGCTGGACGACGGCGATCACCTTGCGCTCGGCGCCCACCGACAGGCGCGCGGCCTTCAGCACGGCGGCAATTTCCACCGGATGGTGGCCGTAGTCGTCTATGACGGCCACGCCGCCGCTTTCGCCCGTCTTGGTGAAGCGCCGCTTGACGCCGCTGAAGCCCGCCAGGCCGGCCACGATGCAGTCGTCATCCAGGCCCATCTCGGTGGCGACGGCGATGCCGGCCAGCGCGTTCTGGACGTTGTGATGGCCCAACATCGGCAGGCGGATGCCCTGGATGGTGCGGGCGGTGCGGCCGATCCGGTCCGTGATGCGGGCATCGAAGGTCGCGACGCTGCCGTTCATCTCCACCTTCACCGCGCGCACATCGGCCTGGGGACTGAAGCCGTAGGTCAGGATGCGGCGGTCAAGCACGCGCGGGATCAGCGCCTGCACTTCCGGATGGTCGATGCACATGGCGGCGAAGCCGTAGAAGGGGACATTGGTCACGAACTGTTCGAACGCGTCGCGCAGGCGGTCGAAATCCCCGTAGTGGTCCATGTGCTCGGGATCGATGTTGGTGACGACGGCGATCGTCGCCGGCAGGCGGGTGAAGGTGCCGTCGCTCTCGTCGGCCTCCACCACCATCCAGTCGCTGGACCCGAGGCGCGCATTGGTGCCGTAGGCGTTGATGATGCCGCCGTTGATCACCGTCGGGTCCATGTGGTTGGCTTCCAGCAGGGCCGCGATCAACGAGGTCGTGGTGGTCTTGCCGTGGGTACCGCCGACGGCGATGGACCACTTCAGGCGCATCAGCTCGCCCAGCATTTCCGCCCGGCGGACGACGGGGATCATGCGGGCGCGGGCGGCCATGACCTCGGGATTGTCGGCCTTGACCGCGGACGAGGTGACGATCACCGCCGCGTCGCCCAGATTGGCGGCCTGGTGGCCGACCTGGACGGCGATGCCCTTCGCCCTGAGGCGCTGGACATTGGCGTTGTCGGCCAGGTCGCTGCCCTGCACCGCATACCCCAGGTTGTGCAGGATCTCGGCGATCCCGCTCATGCCGATCCCGCCGATTCCGACGAAATGGATCGTGCCGATATCCAGCGGCATCTCTCTCATTCGGCCGCCTCCCGCCGTATGCCGGCATTGCCGCTGTTGCCCCCGAGCCCGCCGATGGCCGTCGCCAGCGCCGCCAGCCGGTCGGCGGCATCGGCACGGCCGAAGGCCCTGGCCCCTTCCGCCAGGCTGACCAGCGCCATGGGCTGGCTGATCAGGGCGTCCAGCCGCTCGGCCAGGCTATCCGGGGTGAATACCGGCTGCGGCATGTGCCAGGTGGCCCCGGCTTCGGCGAAGGCCGCGGCATTGGCCGTCTGGTGGTCGTCCATCGCGTAGGGATAGGGCACCAGGATCGACGGCCGCCCGACCGCCGCCAGCTCCGCCACCGTGGAGGCGCCGGCCCGGCCGATAACCAGGTGGGCGGCTGCCAGCCGTTCCGGCACATCGCGGAAGAAGGTCTCGAGCTGCGTGCGGATCGGGCTGCCGGCATAGGCCGCGCGCGCGTCCTCCAGATCCTCCGGCCGGCACTGCTGGCTGACCTCCAGCCGCCGCTGCACCGTCGCGGGCAGCCGCTTCAGCGCGGCCGGCACGACCTTGGAGAAGACCTGCGCGCCCTGGCTGCCGCCGATGACCAGAATACGGATGGGACCGGTGCCCGGCGCCTGATAAGCCCGTGAGGACACCGCCAGAATGGCCGCGCGCACCGGATTGCCCGTCATCACCGTCCGGTCGCGCGCCGCATCCGGCAGACCGTCGATCTGCGGGAACGAGGTGGCGATCGTGGTGGCCCTGGACGCCAGCCACCGGTTGGCGCGACCGGCGACCGCGTTCTGCTCGTGCAGCAGGACGGGAATGCCGATGCGCCCGGCGGCATGGACGGTGGGCAGCGACGGATAGCCGCCGAAGCCGACCACCACCGACGGTGCCAGCGCCCGCAGCAGGCCGCGCGCCTGGCCATAGCCCATCAGCAGCTCCCACACCGCGCGGGCCTTGGCCGCCACGCCGCCGCCGATCTGGCGGGCGCGGATGCGGTGGACCTCGACCTCCGGCAGGGTGCTGCCGAAGGCATGGCCGCGCCGGTCGGTGATCAGCACCACGCGCACCCCACGCTCCAGCAAGGCGCGGGCCAGCGCTTCGGCCGGGAACATGTGACCGCCGGTGCCGCCGGCCGCCAGGACGATGGGGGTGCGGGTGCCCGGCATCATCGGCTCCACCGCATGCTCGGCCGCCGGCGCGTCAGCGCCAGCACCATGCCCATGCCCAGCCCCATGGCCAGCATCGACGAGCCGCCGTAGCTGACGAACGGCAGCGTCATGCCCTTGGTCGGGATCAGGTGCAGGGCCGAAGCCATGTTGATCAGCCCCTGGGCGCCGAACAGCGTCAGCAGCCCGGCCACCGCCAGCACGACGAACAGGTCGTCGTCGGCCATGGCGCGCGCCAGGCCGCGCAGCACGATGAAGGCGAACAGGGCCAGCAGGGCCAGGCACCACAGCAGCCCCAGTTCCTCGCCCGCGACGGCGAAGATGAAATCGGCATGGGCGTCGGGCAGGTGCAGCTTGACCGTGCCCTCGCCGGGCCCGGTCCCCCAGATGCCGCCATTGGCGAAGGCTTCCAGCGAACGGTCGATCTGGTAGCTGTCGCCGCTGGACGGGTCGAGGAAGCGGTCGATGCGGCTGGCGACGTGGTCGAACAGGAAATACGACCCGATCATCCCGCCGACCGCCAGCGTGGCGAGCGCGAGAACCAGCACCAGCGGCAGGCCGGCCAGGAAGAATTCCACGCCCCACAGCGCACTGACCAGCACCGCCATGCCCAGGTCGGGCTGCGCCAGCAGCAGCAGCACGACGACGGCATAGAGCGCGATGGCGGCGTTGTAGCCGGGGAAGTTGTGGCGCAGCCGCTGCTGGGCGAACAGCCAGGCGGCGATCACGGCGAAGGCCGGCTTGACGAATTCCGACGGCTGGATCGACAGCGGGCCGAGATTGATCCACCGCTGGGCGCCCTTGACCTCCGCCCCGACGACCAGCGTGGCGAGGATGCCCAGCAGGCCCGCGGCCAGTACGAACAGCGACAGGCGCCGCACGCGCTCGGGGTCCAGCAGCGAGGTCGCAAACAGGATCCCCACGGCCGGGATGATGAAGGCCAGGTGCCGCGCGACGAAGTGGTATTCCCCATACCCCAGCCGGTGGGCGACCGGCGGGCTGGCGGCGACCGTCAGCACGATCCCCAGGCCGACCAGCAGCGCCAGGGCGGTCAGCGACCAGCGGTCGACCGTCCACCACCAGCGGGCGAGCGTGGAGGTATCGGTGCGGGCGAAGCTGCTCATGCCGCCCCCCGCGTGACCTGCGTGCCCGGGCTGCTGCCATGCCGCCGGGCCAGGTCCCCCACGGCCGCGACGAACCTGTCGCCACGCTCTTCGAAGCTGCGGAACTGGTCGAAGGACGCACAGGCCGGCGACAGCAGCACCACCGGCGTGCCCGAAGCCCCTGCCGCCTTGGCCTGCCGGGCGGCCGCGAACGCTTCGGCGATGGCGCGGTCCAGGGTACCGCAGCGAGAGACCGGGACCCGGCCGGCGAGGTAGCGGTCGAACTTGTCCGTGGCCTCGCCGATCAGGAAGGCGTGGGCGATGCTGCCCAGCCATGGGTTCAGTTCGTCCAGCCCGCCCTCTTTGGCACGGCCGCCGGCAATCCAGTAGATCGGGCCGTAGCAGGCCAGCGCCTTGGCGGCGGCGTCCGGGTTGGTGGCCTTGCTGTCGTTGACGAACGAGATGCCCTCGACCGTGGCCACCTGTTGCTGGCGATGGCGCAGCCCGGGGAAGGACCGGATGGCGTCCGCGATCGTTTCGGCATCGATATCGACCGCGCGCGCCGCAGCATAGGCCGCCGCCGCGTTCTGCCAGTTGTGGCGGCCCGGCAGGCTGGGCGCCTGGGCCAGGTCCATCACCCCGCACCGGTCGGCGTAGGCGTCGTCGACCAGGCGCCCGTCGTTCACCCAGACGCCGTCGGCGACGGGACGCTCCACCGATACCGGCACGACGCGGTGGTCGCCGCCGACGGCCCGCAACTGGTCGGCGAGCATGCGGCACCAGTCGTCGTCGACGCCGACAACGGCGACATGCCCGGGCTTGCGCACCTGGAACAGTCGCCGCTTGGCCGCGACATAGTCCTCCATGCCCGCATAGCGGTCGAGATGGTCCGGCGTGATGTTCAGGAAGACGCCCACATCCCAGGCCACCAGCGACACGGTCTCCAGCTGGTACGAGCTGAGCTCCAGCACATACCATTGCCCGGCGGCCAGCGGCTCCAGCGCGCAGGCACCGGTGCCGAGATTGCCGCCAACCTCCGCACGCACGCCGGCGGACCGCAGGATATGGCCGATCAGCGCCGTGGTCGTCGACTTGCCGTTGGTCCCGGTGACACCGAGATAGCGCGCTTCAGGCTGTGCCGACGCCAGCAGGTCGATGTCCGAGCGCACATCGACGCCGTGGGCCAGCATGCGGTCGATTGCCGGATGCGGTGCGGGAAGCCGGCGCGGAATGCCCGGGCTCAGCACCATCGTTTCGATACCGGTGAGGTCGACGGTGGTCAGGTCGGCGACGGAAATGCCGTGCGCGGCCGCCTTCTGGCGCTGCAGGGCATCGTCGTCCCACGCCAGCACCGTCGCCCCCGACCGGGCCAGGGCCTCCGCCGTCGGCAGGCCCGACCGGCCGAGCCCGAGAACGGCGACCTTCTGTCCGGCAAGGAAGTCGAGCGGGATCATCGGCCTACCTCAACTTCAGGGTCGAGAGGCCGACCAGCGCCAGGATGATGGCGATGATCCAGAACCGGATGACGACGGTCGGTTCCGCCCACCCCTTCTTTTCGAAGTGATGGTGCAGCGGGGCCATGGCGAAGACGCGCTTGCCCCGCAACTTGAACGACGCGACCTGCACGATCACCGAGACCGTTTCGACGACGAACAGGCCGCCGATGATGGTCAGCACCAGCTCGTGCTTCGTGACCATGCTGATGGTCCCGAGCGCCCCGCCCACCGACAGCGAGCCCGTGTCGCCCATGAACACCATGGCCGGCGGCGCATTGAACCAGAGGAAGCCCAGGCCCCCGCCGATCAGCGCGCCGCAGAACACCGCCAGTTCGCCCGAACCCGCGGTATGGTGGATCTGAAGGTAGGCGGCGAAATCGACGCGGCCGGCCAGATAGCTGATGAAGCCGAAACAGGCGGCGGCCAGGATGACCGGGCCGATCGCCAACCCGTCGAGCCCGTCGGTCAGGTTGACCGCATTCGAAGCGCCGACGATGACCAGCACGGCAAAAGGGACGAAGAAGAACCCGAGACCGACCAGCAGGTCCTTGAAGAACGGCACCGCCAGCCCGTCGGCCAGCGGGTCGGGCGCCACCTGCAGGTACCACACCGCGGCTGCCGCGGCGATCAGCACCTCGAACAGCAGCTTGACCCGGCCCGGCAGGCCCTTGGTGTTGCGCTTGGTCAGCTTCAGGTAGTCGTCGATGAACCCGATGGCGCCGAAGCTGACCGTCACCAGGAAGACGATCCAGACATAGGCGTTGGACAGGTCGCCCCACAGCAGCATCGAAACGGCGATGCCGATCAGGATCATCAGCCCGCCCATGGTCGGCGTGCCGGCCTTGGCCAGGTGCGTTTCCGGGCCGTCGGTGCGGATCGGCTGGCCGCTGCCCTGCTTGGACTTCAGCCAGACGATCAGGCGCGGGCCGAGCAGGAAGGCGATCACCAGGGCGGTCAGCACCGCCCCGCCCGTCCGGAAGGTGATGTACTGGAACAGGTTGAAGGCGATGAACTTGTCCGCCAGGGGGAAAAGAAGCTCCAGCAGCATGGCCTGCCCCTATCCCCCATTGACCGCAAGACGCGGCGGCCGGTCATCGTTGGTCGGTCGTGCCGCGGCCGCATCCAGGCGGTCGAGCGCCGCAATGACGGTGGCCATGCGCGATCCGAGCGAGCCCTTGACCAGGACCACGTCGCCCGGGCGCACGGCGTCGGCGACAATGTCGGCCAGGGCGGCGCTGTCCGGCGCATGGGCGCCCCGCAGCGCCGGCGGCAGGTCGTCCATCAGCGCCGTCATCAACGGCCCGCAGGCGTATACCGCCTCCACGCCGTTGGCGCGGATCGCCGTCGCCAGCGACCGGTGCAGGTCCACCGCCTCCGGCCCCAGCTCCAGCATGTCGCCGAGGACGGCGATCCGCCGGCCCTGCCCCTGCGGCGCCGTCTGGCCCAGAACCGCCAGGGCGGCGGTGACGGAGGTGGGGCTGGCATTGTAGCTCTCGTCGATCAGGACGAACGCGCCGCGGGCGCCGGCCCGGTCCAGCACGACACGCCGGGCCGCGCCCCGGCCCTTCATCGGTGCGAACTGGTTCAGCGCGCGCGCCGCCGTCGCCATGTCGCCGCCCAGCGCCTTGACCGCCAGCAGCACGGCCAGGCCGTTCAGCACCCAGTGCTTGCCAGGCACCGACAGGGTGAAGTCGATCGGCTCGCCGCGGATGACCGCGCGGCCGACGCTTCCGGTGGCGAACAGCGCGCATTCGTCCAGCCGGGCATCGCATTGCGGATGCTCGCCGAAGCTCCAGATCCGGCTCAACCCCTGCGTGCGGGCGTGGGCCACCAGATGCGGGAAGTACCGGTTGTCGCGGTTCAGTACGGCCGCGCCGGCCGGCGACATGCCGGCGAAGATCTCGGCCTTGGCGTCGGCGATGGCGTCGACGCTGGGGAAGTTCTCCAGGTGCACGGCCTCAACGCCGGTGATGATCGCCACTTCCGGCTTCACCAGCCGCGACAGCGGCGCGATCTCGCCGGCATGGTTCATTCCCAGCTCGAACACGGCGAAGACGCAGGCCGGCGGCAGCCGCGCCAGGCTGAGCGGCACGCCCCAATGGTTGTTCAGGTTGCCGGCCGACGCATAGGTCTTCGCCTCGGCCGCCAGGGCCAGCCGCAGGGCTTCCTTCGTGCTGGTCTTGCCGACCGACCCGGTCACGGCGGCGACGCGCGCGCGACTGCGCAGCCGGGCGAACCGGCCCAGCGCGGTCAGCCCCTCCAGCGTATCGTCGACCGTCAGCAGCGGGGCGTCGGCGGCCACGCCCGGCGGCGGACGGTGCACCAGTGCGGCGACGGCGCCGCGGGCCAGTGCCTCGGCGACGAAGTCGTGGGCGTCGAAATTCGGTCCCCTGATGGCGACGAACAGGTCGCCGGGCGCGACGGTGCGGCTGTCGATCGCCACGCCGGTGGCGCGCCACTGCCCGACCGCCCGCCCATCCGTGGCGGCGACGGCGTCCTGGGTCGTCCACAGCACCGGCGCGCTCATGCGGCGGCCCCCGGTGCCACGGCCAGGGCCGCCACCGCGGCGCGGGCTTCGGTCGCGTCGTCGAACGGCCGCACGGTGGCGCCGATCGTCTGCCCCTGCTCGTGCCCCTTGCCGGCCACCACCAGCACGTCGCCGGCCCGAAGCCCGGCGACGGCAGCGTGGATGGCATCGCGCCGGTCGCCGATCTCCACCGCCCGCGGGCAGGCCGCCCGCGCGGCGGCGCGGATGGCCGCGGGGTCCTCGCTGCGCGGGTTGTCGTCGGTCAGGATCGGCAGGTCGGCCAGTTCGTCCACGACAGCGCCCATCTGCGGCCGCTTGCCGGGATCGCGGTCGCCGCCGCAGCCGAAGACGACCACAAGCCGGCCGCGGACATGCGGACGGACGGCGTGCAGCATCGTGGCCAGTGCGTCGGGCGTGTGGGCATAGTCGACATAGACCGGCGCGCCCGACGGGTGGACGGCGGCCAGCTCCAGCCGGCCGCGCACGCTCTTGAGATGGGCCAGGGCGCCGACGGCCGCCGCAACGTCCGCACCGGCAGCCAGGACAAGGCCCAGCGCCGCGACCGCGTTGTCGGCCTGGAAGCGGCCCGCCAGCGGCAGGTGCACCTGCCAGGACCGGCCGAACAGGGTGAGGTCGAGATCCTGCCCGCCGGCGGTCGCCTTCGCCGAAACGATCGCCAGCGCCCCAGCCGTGCGGCCGAAATCGACGACGCGCCGGCCGGCGGCCCGCAGCTCGGCGATCAGCGCGGCGCCATGGTCGTCGTCGGCGTTGACGACGGCAGCGCCCCCGGCGGGAAGCAGATCGAAGAACAGGCGCCGCTTCGCCCCCCAATAGGCGTCCATGTCGCCGTGGTAGTCCAGGTGGTCGCGGCTGAGATTGGTGAACGCGGCATGGCCGATGCGCACGCCGTCCAGGCGGTACTGCGCCAGGCCGTGGGAGGAGGCTTCCATCGCCACATGGGTGATGCCGGCCCGTGCCAGGTCCGCCAGGTCCGCGTGCAACGCCACCGGATCGGGTGTCGTCAGCGACCCCGACCGGGTCAGGGGCGCGCTGGCGATGCCGAGCGTGCCGATGCTGGCCGCCGGACACCCCAGCTGCTGCCAGATCTGCTGCGTGAACCGCGCGACGGAGGTCTTGCCGTTGGTGCCGGTGACGGCGCCGATCGTCGCCGGCTGGTCGGGGTAGAAGTCCGCCGCCAGCCGGGCAAACCGCCGGCGCGGCTCGCGGTCGGTCACAAGCCGCACCCCGGCGATGCCGCCGGGCAGACCGGTGCCCTCCGGCGCCAGCACGGCGACGGCCCCCCGCTGCACGGCCTCGGCGATGAAGGCGCGCCCGTCGGCACGCGCCCCCGGCAGGGCGGCGAACAGGAAGCCCGGCCGGACCTCGCGACTGTCGGCCGTCAGCCCCGCAATGGACAGATCGGCGAGATCCGCATCGCTCAGCCGGCGTATGGGGGGCGTCGACGCATTCATTGTGCCGTCCGGAAGGAAGCAAGCTGCCCGACCGCGCCCGGAGCGCCGTCCAGACCGGCTTCGCGGATGTCGGGCAGCGGCCCCTGGATGGGACGGATCCCGAACAGCGGCCCCAGCCGCTCGACGATCTCGCGCACGACGGGCGCTGCCACCCGCCCGCCCGTCGGACGGCCTTCCGAACGCGGCAACTGGGGCTCATCGAGCATCACCAATACGACGTATTCGGGGCGGTCGATGGGAAAGGCGGCGATGAAGGATGACAGCAATGCGTTGCCGTCGTAGCCGCGCCCCACGGCCTTTTCCGCCGTGCCGGTCTTGCCGCCGACCATGTAGCCCGGCGCGTCAGCCCGCCGCCCGGTGCCTTCCTCGACCACCAGGCGCATCAGCCAGCGCATCTGCCGGCTGGTCTCTTCCGACATCACCCGCACGCCCGGCACGCTGCCTTCGTCCGCCCGGTCCAGCAGGGTCGGGGCGCGATAGATGCCGTCGCCGACGACCGCACCCATGGCGCTGACCAGCTGCATCGGGCTGACCGCCAGGCCATGACCGAAGGAGATGGTCATCGTGTTGATTTCGCGCCACGGGTCCGGAACCATCGGCCACCCGACCTCGGGCAGTTCGATGGGGGAACCGCGGGTCAGGCCCAGCCGCTCCAGGAACTCGCGCTGGCGCTCGGTGCCGACGGCGCGGGCCATCCGTGCGGAGCCGATATTGGAGGAATACATGAAGATTTCGCTGACCGTCAGCCACCGCCCGCGCCCGTGGTAGTCGCTGATGGTGAAGCGCCCGAACCGCAGCGGGTGGGTGGCGTCATAGCCGTCGGTCAGCCCGGCGACGCCGTAGTCCAGCGTCATCGCCGTGTTAAAGACCTTGAAGGTCGACCCCATCTCGTACACGCCCAGGACGGCGCGGTTGAACCGGCTGTCCTCGGGCGCCTCGCCGGCCGTGTAGGGATCGAAATCCGGCAGCGAGACCATTGCCAGAACCTCGCCCGTGCGCACCCGCGTCACCACGCCGATACCGCCGATGGCGGAGAATTCGTCCACGGCCGCCTGCACCGCATCGCGGACCACCGCCTGCGCGCGCATGTCCAGCGACAAGGCCACGCTCTCGCCGGCGACCAGCTGGTCTTCGAACCGCCGCTCGATGCCGGCCAGGCCGTGGCCGTCGATGTCGGTGAAGCCGACGACATGGGCCGTCAGCGCACCGGCCGGATAGTACCGGCGCTCCTCGTCCTCGAACCCGAAGCCCGGGATGCCCAGGGCGTTGACGTCATGATGCTCGGCAGGCGTCAGCCCGCGATGCAGCCAGACGAAGCGCCGCCCCGTCTCCAGCGCCGCACGCACCGCCTGCGGGTCGGCCTCCGGCAGCACGCTGTTCAGGCGCAGCACCGCCTCTTCCACGTCCGGCACCAGCGGCGCATCGGCAAAGAGCGAGGCCGTGGGCAGCGAGGTCGCCAGCAGCATGCCGTTGCGGTCGACGATTTCGCCCCGGCTGACGGTTTCCATCACCGGCGCCGCCAGGGCGGCCGCCGCCGGCTCCCCCGCGGCATGGAACAGCGTGACATCGACCAGCCGGCCAGCCACCGCGGCAAAGGCCGCCACGAAGACGGCCGCCGTGACCCGCAGGCGCATGCGGCCGAGGCCCAGCGCTTCGGCCGCCCGGCCCTTGATGCGCACCGCCGGCCCGCAGGGAGGCTGCGAGGCGGACGGCATCCGGGAAGACGGGTCCGTCATTGCGCACCGTCCACGGCCAGGGTCGGCCGGCTCGACCGGAAACCGGCCAGGATCAATGGGGGGGCGGTGCCACCACCCCGCACCGTGGGAGGGGCGGGCAGTGGGGGCGGCGGCACCGCGTCGCCGGCCGGGGTCGGGGGTGGGGCCGGACGGCGATCGTCATCCGCGACCGGCTTGAACGCCGGCAGCGGAATGGCTGGGAAACCGGGAAGGTCGGCCAGATGCACCAGGTGTGCCGTCGGTTCGTCCCCGCCCTCGCCGGCAGGCAAGGGCAGCGGGATATCCGTCACGGCACCGATCAGCTGGTCCGGGCGCATCGGCTCCAGGTCGGTCCAATTCTCCGCCAGGGCGGCAAGCCGCTCCGGCTGGTTCAGGTAGGCCCATTCGGCGCGCAGGATGCGGATGGACTGGCGCTCCTGCTCGATCGCCTGATCGAGGGCGTGGCGCTCCGACTCCAGCCGTTCCACCTGGTAGCTGATATGGAACAGCGCCCCGCCGGCCACGGCGATCGCGCCCCACCAGGCGGCTGTCGTCATACGGATCATGCCGCAATCTCCCCTGCTTCGGCCCGGCTGGGGGCGCCCGTGCGCAGTGCGGCCCGCAGCCGGGCGGAGCGTGCGCGGGGGTTGGCGGCGATTTCCGCCGGGCCCGGCATCACCGGCTTGCGGGTCAGAACCTGGAAGGTCGGGCTGGGCGGCGTCCGGTCGACGGCCGCGGGGCGATGGCGCGACTGCCCGGCGCCACCCCCGCTGCGCTCACCCAGGAACCGCTTCACCGCCCTGTCCTCAAGGCTGTGGAACGAGATGACGGCCAGCCGGCCGCCGGGCCGCAGCAGATGTTCCGCCGCCGCCAGGCCGCGATCCAGCTCCCCCAGCTCGTCGTTCACATGCAGGCGCAAACCCTGGAAACTGCGGGTCGCGGCATCGATGCCGTCCTTGGCGCGCGGCACGACGCGGCGCACGAGGTCGGCAAGCTCCAGCGTGCGGGCCAGCGGCGCGATGCGCCGGGCGGCGACGACGGCACGGGCGACCCGGCCGGCATAGCGCTCCTCGCCCAGCTCCCGGAAGATGCGGGTAAGCTCGCCCTCGCTTGCGGTGTTGACGACATCCGCCGCCGTCGGCCCCTCGGCCTCCATGCGCATGTCCAGCGGGCCATCGGTGCGGAACGAGAACCCGCGCGCGGGGTCGTCCAGCTGCGGGCTGGCAACGCCCAGGTCCATGGCGACGCCGTCGACCGGGTCGGCGGTGACGGCGCGGACCAGCCGCACCATGTCGCCGAAGCGGCCCTGGCGGACCACCAGCCGGCCGCCGCTTTGCGCCGCCATCGCCTGGCCGGCCGCCACCGCGGCCGGGTCGCGGTCCAGCGCCACGACACGGCAGCGCGCGGTCCGCAGAAGCGCGGCCGTGTGGCCGCCGCGCCCGAAGGTGGCATCCACCAGCAGGTCGCCGTCGGCGGGTGCCAGCAGCCGGACCATCTCGGCCAGAAGAACGGGGGTGTGCGCGGCGCTCACGACGCCGCCTCCGGCCGGGTGCCCGGCTTGGGCAGCGCGTTGCCCTTCGTCAGGGTGGCCCGATGGCGCTCATAGGCCTCGGGCTCCCAAAGCTGGAAATAGCTGCCGAGGCCGACGAAGCGCACCGCATCGGTGATCCCGGCCTTCTCCATCAGCTCGCGGGGCAGAACGACCCGACCGTCGCCGTCATATTCCATCGGCACCGTGTCGGCGAAGAACTCTTCCTCGATCTCGAGTCGCTTAATCGATCCGATCTCGTATTCTTCTACTCTTTGTTCAATCGTGCGCATATATGCCTCTGTCAAACCGTCCAAGGCATTAAAAGTAGCATTTGGCCTAAGGTAGAAGCGGCGAGACGTCTCCTCCGACTCGATCGCGGCACGGAATGGCGCGGGAACGCTGGCGCGCCCCTTCCCATCCACCTTGCTCAGGTACCGTGCCATGAACCGGGCCATTGATCCCTCGGCTGCCGGTGTTGCTTTCAGTCGCCTCCATCTCGGTTGCCCCCTCGCGTCCCCTCTCCCGATCCGGGCGACGGCACAGGGCGTTTTCCGATCTCCATGGGCAAATCCGGGATACCATGGTACTTGGTGGAACGCAATGGGATTGCTTAGTAATCCTGTGGGAAACCGAGAATGCGCGCTTTCGGCAGTGCTTTGCCAGTCAAATGCTTAACGACTCTGGCATACAGGGGCCAGACTCTAAATCCCACTATCAATTTTGTTCTCTGATTGTCCGTGTGGCGGCGCAGCAAAATGCTTCCCGGTGCTTCATCCGACGTCCTGGGACTGGATGGAGACAGCACCGCAGCCGCTGCTTTCAGGATTCAAGATTTCGCCAATTGGGCCCGTTGGCGACCGCACATATGGTGCGCCGACCCTGTCGGCGCCGCGCCCACCCAATCCCATGCAGTGCCATGCCGCACCCATGGGCCGGCGGACGGCGGGTCAGGCGCCCTGTAAGCCGGGTTCTGTTCCCGCGGGACCGGCGTCCGGTCGGACGCCCCCCTCGGGAGATGGCCATTCATCTGCGGGCGCCCGTTGCCGGACGCCTCTTCGCAACCAACCCGGGCGGCGGCCGGACGCTGCCGTGGGCCCCCGCAGGGTCCCGCCCGCCCCTATTCGGTCTTGCTCCCGGTGGGGTTTGCCCTGCCGCCTCCGTTGCCGGAGTCGCGGTGCGCTCTTACCGCACCCTTTCACCCTTGCCGTGCCGCCGGCCGCAGCCGGCCGGTACGGCGGTTTGCTTTCTGTGGCACTGTCCCTGGGGTCGCCCCCGCCGGGCGTTGCCCGGCACCGTGCGTCCGTGGAGCCCGGACTTTCCTCCCCCGCCCCGCGCATGCACGCCAGCGAAGGCGGCCATCCGGTCGCCTGACCCGCCCCTGCAATGTGGCGCCGCGGACCGCCCGATGACAAGGGCCGTCCCGCGGTTCGGTGCAGACCGGCCGCGGGTCCGGCCCGCCGCTCAGCCGCCGGCCAGCCGTTCGACGATCGGTCGGCTGTATTGCGGCTCGATATCCCAGGGGAAGTGAATCCAGGTGTCCTGGCTGACTTCGGTCACGAAGGTGTCCACCAGCGGCCGGCCGGCCGGCTTGGCATAGACGGTGGCGAAATGGGCGCGCGGCAGCATCTCGCGCACCACGCGCGCGGTCCGGCCGGTGTCGACAAGATCGTCGATCAGCAGCCAGCCCTCGCCGTCGCCGTCCACGCGCTTGAGGATGCGCGCCTCGCGCTGGTCCTGGTGGTCGTAGCTGGCGACACAGACGGTGTCGACCAGGCGGACCTCCAGCTCGCGCGCCACGATCGCCGCCGGGACCAGGCCGCCGCGGGTGATGGCGACGATGCCGTTCCAGCGCCTGAGATCGGCAAGCCGCCAGGACAGGGCGCGGGCGTTTCGGTGCAGTTCCTCCCATGACACGGGGAAGCTGCGACTGGGGGGGATCTCGGCCACGGGCCCATTCCTGTTGCGGTGCGAAAGCGGATGCCGGGGCCTTATAGCCGAACCGCCGGGGACCCGACAATGCAGGCGGCCGGGGCGGTTGCCGGCGACCTATACCGGCTGGCTGCTGTCGTACAGGGTGACGCCGTCGATCCGCCAGCTGCCGTCGGGCTGGCGCTGCATATGATAGTGGGCGACGACGGGCGCGCCGTCCGGCCCGACGAACAGGACGCGCTGCGTCAGCCCGCCACTGGTCGTCACCAGGTCGAGGAAGTCGACCGACCGCGGCCGGTAGGCCGGCCGATAACCCCCGCGCACCATGGCCATGAAGGCATCGGGCGTGCGGAAGGCCCGCTGGATCGATGGCGAGGCATAGGCGAAGGCTTCGGCCGCTGCGTCCCGCCGGAAGGCGTCAAGCTGTGCGCGGATGACGGCGATGATCGCCGCCTGGTCGGCGGCGTCCCCCGCCGCAGGCGTCCCGGGCCAGGCGGCGACGGCAGCGATCAGGGCCAGGCAGGCAACGACTCGGCCCATTGTCGGCCTTCCTCCGGAAGGGTGGGCGACAGCGTGCCCCCAGTCTCGCACCGGCGCCGCCCGGCGCGCTACGGGCCGTACAGCCGCACCTCCCCCTGGCTGACCGACCGGCTGGACACGGTGAACAGCCGCACCCGGTCGCCGGCCACGCCCAGGGTCAGCAGGCTCTGGCGTACCGCCTCCGCCCGCTGCAGCACCTGGTGGGCATACAGGGCCTCCGCACTGTCCTGGTCCAGATCCGGGCTCACGGCGACGACGGCGAAATGGCTCTGGTCGCTGCCGTCGGCGCTGACATGCCCGGCCACCGCCTGCCACAGCGCGGGGCGGACACCGTCCATGTGCTCGTCCAGGCGGACCACGACCAGGGGCAGGCGCCCGTCGGTACGGAAGAAGGCGTCGAAGCCGCTGCCGATGGCGGTCTGTTGCGGGTCGGCGCTGGGCAGGCCGGTGCGCCCGACCCCCAGGCCGGGCAGCACGCCGTCGGCAATGGCCTGGCGCAGCGCCGCCAGTTCCGGCGACTTTGCCGGGTCGGTGTCCTGGGCGGCGGCCAGTTCGGTGTCGACCTCCTCCAGCATCCGGTCGAACAGGGACGCGGTTTCCTCCACCGCGTCCGACAGCCGTTCGCGCGTCTCTTCGTCGGCGGGATCCTGGGGGCGCAGGGCCGCGGCATCGGCCAGTTGGTCGCGCAGCAGCGACGCCAGCGACCGGTCGGCCGCCACCTCGTCGGCGAGCTGCCCCAGCAGCGCCTCCGCACCCGCGAGGGTCTGCAGGTGCGCCTCCGCCCGGTCCAGGGCCTCGCGCAGCGCCGGGTCGCCCAGTGCCCCGCCCTGCTGGATCCGGGCGCTGACGCCTGCCAGCTCGCCGTAATAGGCGACACTCGCGCTTTCCCGCTGGCTGCGGGCGGCGGCCAGCCGCGCATCGTAGGTGGGCAGAACGGCTCTCAGCCGCATCAGGTCGGCCGCCAGGGCGCGGTAGCGCTCCGCCTGCGGTGTCCCGGTATCGGGCACCGGCAATACCCGGTCGTCGATCAGCGCCCCGGAATCGTAGAACGTGCCCAAGGTCAGGATCGGCCAGTCCGGCTCGCTGACGGGCTCCCGCGGGTCGGCCGGCTCGACCGCGGGCTCGACCGGGGGTTCGCCCGGCGGCACCCCGGGGGGCACCCGCTCCACCGGAATGACCGGACCGTCCGCGGGCATCGCTTCGTCGCCGGGGGCGGCCTGCGGGTCCGCCTCGGCCGGCGGCCGGCAGGGCGGCGGCTCGCCGGCCAATGCCGGCCACAGCACATCGCACTCGCCGGTACAGCCGGCCGTGGCGATGAGGGCGGGCAGCAGCCAGAAACGTCGTCGCATGGGCACACGCCATCCGTTGCCGGCCGGGTCCGGCGCGGGCGGGCAGACCCCCCCGCACATCCCGGCCTTGGAATCGCCTTCACCCTCCCCCAAATAGCGTCCAGAGGCAATCGGCCGTCACAGCCCGCGGCGGAAGGCCCGGCGAAGGCCACCCTTCACTCCGCCCTTGCCAAAGCCCCGCCCATTGGCTAGCGTCCGCCGCCTTGAGGCAGGGCCCACGACGCTCACAGCCTCCGGCTGCGCCCGTAGCTCAATTGGATAGAGCATCTGACTACGGATCAGAAGGTTAGGAGTTCGAATCTTCTCGGGCGCGCCATTTCGTACTTTCCCGCACTAACAGGGCGCGGAAAAATCCGCTGACCCATCGATGCTTGGCCGTTGGTGGTGCGAATTTCGGTGGGCATGGGCCATTTTCGGCAAGACCACCGTGGATGCCGGGGGTTTCTACGCCCCGGAGCCGCCTTGCGGGCTGACTTCGGGGA
>JACKIG010000038.1 GCA_020638595.1 Rhodospirillaceae bacterium
GGCGCTGTTCTTCCTGGCCTTCCTGCCGCAATTCGTCGATCCGGCCGCCGCATTGCCGGTCTGGACGCAGTTCCTGGTCCTGGGCACGATCGTCAATCTCGCCTTCTCGTCGGCGGACCTGATCGTCATCTGTGTGGCTTCCGCCGTGCTTGCCGGGGCGCATCGCAGCGGCCTCGCAGACCGCATCGCCCGCCTGCTCGGCGGTTCGATTCTGATCGGCCTCGGCGCCCGCCTGGCACTGGCACGGGACTAGCGGGGCCGGCAGCCTTGCCGGAGCTATCCATTTGATAACGAATGATTTTGGCCTGCGGCGATTGGAGGAATTGCACCCAGCCGCCCCCGCGGCAATGCTGTCGGCAGTGCACCCAGGGGGGTTGCGGCCGGGTTACGATATACCGCAGGAAAACCCCTTCTCCTGTTGCGGGTCGTTCGCTATAACCACACCCGCCGGTAGGAAATTACGACGACGACTTGGGGCGCAGCGGCCGCGGAATTCGGCCGGACCGTCAGGGAGAGTGCATGTGAAAATGCCACGATGGGGAACACTGGGCGCGGGTTTGGCATCGGCGGTCGCCGGCATCACGGCGATGGTGCCGGGGGCCCTGGCTGACCAGCCGCATCCGCTGCAGATCGGGCTGCAGGATGCCGCGACGCCGGTGATGGAACGGCTGAACAGCTTCCACAACCTGCTGCTCGTGGTCATCACGCTGATCACGATCTTCGTGCTGGGGCTGCTGGTCTATGTGATGTGGCGCTTCAACGCCAAGCGCAACCCGACCCCGTCACGGACGTCGCACAACACCCTGATCGAAGTGGTGTGGACCGTCGTCCCCGTGATCATCCTGCTGTTCATCGCGGTGCCGTCGTTCAGCCTGCTCTACTACATGAACCGGTCGGAAGACCCGGAAATGACGCTGATCGTCCACGGCTATCAGTGGTACTGGGGCTATGAGTTCCCCGACCAGCAGATCCCCGAATTCGAAAGCCGCATGGTGCCGGACGCCGAACTGCAAGAGGGCGACCTCAGGCTGCTGTCGGTGACGGAGCCCTTGGTTCTGCCGGTGGACACCGATATCCAGATCCTGATCCGGGCGGAAGATGTGCTGCACAGCTGGGCGGTGCCGTCGTTCGGCATCAAGACCGACGCCGTGCCGATGCGCATGAACGAGACCTGGGCGCGGATCGAGCAGGAGGGCGTGTATTATGGCATGTGCTCCGAGCTGTGCGGCGAAGGACACGGCTTCATGCCGATCGAGATCCATGCGGTCAGCCGCGAGGCGTTCGACGATTGGGTGATGGAGCAGGTGGCGGGCCTGGACCTGGAGGAGCCGCCGCATCTCCTGACCCGCAGCTATGAAGATGCGGTGAACCAGAATCAGGTGGCGGAAGCCGAATAGACGGCGGCTTATCGCCCACGGCTACCGAAGACCGGGACGGTTGAGGAAGGAAGGATACGACGACATGGCCCACGCCGGAGCGCATGCCCACGAGGACCACAAGCCGGGCTTCATCTCGCGCTGGCTGTTCTCGACCAATCACAAGGACATCGGCACCCTCTATCTGTTCTTTGCCGTGTTCGCAGCCCTGGTCGGCGGCTTCTTTTCGCTGCTGATGCGCATGGAGCTGCAGGAAACGGGCATGCAGCTGGTCGACAGCGGGCAGCAATGGAACGTCTGGATCACCGCCCACGGCCTGATCATGGTGTTCTTCGTGGTCATGCCGGCGATGATCGGCGGCTTCGGCAACTGGTTCGTGCCGATCATGATCGGCGCACCGGACATGGCCTTCCCGCGCCTGAACAACGTCTCGTTCTGGCTGATCGTCCCGGCGTTCCTGCTGCTGGGTGCATCGGCGCTGATCGGACCGGGGGCCGGGACCGGCTGGACGATCTATCCGCCGCTGTCATCGGCACCGACGGAAACCGGGCGAATATTCACCGGCCATGGCGGGGCATCGGTCGACATGGCGATCTTCGCCCTGCACCTGGCCGGCGCATCGTCGGTGCTGGGTGCCGCCAACTTCATCACGACCATCTTCAACATGCGCGCGCCGGGCATGACCCTGCACAAGATGCCGCTGTTCGTCTGGTCGATCCTGATCACGGCGTTCCTGCTGGTCCTGGCCATCCCGGTTCTGGGCGGCGCCATCACCATGCTGCTGACCGACCGCAACTTCGGCACGTCCTTCTTCGATCCGGAAGGCGGCGGCGACCCGCTGTTGTTCCAGCACCTGTTCTGGTTCTTCGGCCATCCCGAGGTCTACATCATGATCCTGCCGGGCTTCGGCATGATCAGCCACATCGTCTCGACCTTCTCCAAGAAGCCGATCTTCGGCTATCTGGGCATGGCCTATGCCATGGTGGCGATCGGGTTCGTCGGCTTCATCGTGTGGGCGCACCACATGTACACCGTCGGGCTGGACGTCGACACGCGCGCCTATTTCACCGCGGCGACGATGATCATCGCCGTGCCCACGGGCGTGAAGATCTTCAGCTGGATCGCCACGATGTGGGGCGGGTCGATCGAATTCAAGGTGCCCATGCTGTGGGCCATCGGCTTCATCTTCCTGTTCACCGTCGGCGGCGTGACCGGGGTGGTGCTGGCCAATGGCGGCATGGATATCGCCCTGCACGACACCTACTACGTGGTCGCGCATTTCCACTACGTGCTCAGCCTCGGCGCCGTGTTCGCCATGTTCGCCGGCTGGTACTACTGGATCGGCAAGATGAGCGGGCGCGCCTATCCCGAGTTCTGGGGCCGGGTGCACTTCATCACGACCTTCATCGGCGTCAACCTGCTGTTCTTCCCCATGCACTTCCTGGGGCTGGCCGGCATGCCGCGGCGCATTCCCGATTATCCGGACGCCTTCTCGTTCTGGAACCACCTGTCGTCGATCGGCGCCTATATCTCCCTCGCCTCCAGCGTGCTGTTCGTGGGCATCGCGATCTACACGCTGGGCTGGGGCAAGCGGGTCGCCGGCAACTATTGGGGCGAAGGGGCGACCACGCTGGAATGGACGCTGAGTTCGCCGCCGCCGTTCCACCAGTTCGAGCGCCTGCCGCGCGTGAAGTGACGACACCACCGGGCACCCTGGCCATCGGGTGCCTGTCCTGGCGATGATGACGCCGCGCGGGATCTCCGGCTTGCCGGGACCCGCGCGGCCAAGACCCGGCACGACGGGGGCCGGGCGGTTGGGGAGAGAATGACGGAGCTGTCCATAGACGGCGGCGCACCGGTCGCCGTTCGCGTTTCCGGCCGGGCCACCTGGCGCGACTATGTGGATCTGCTGAAGCCGCGTGTGATGACGCTCGTGGTATTCACCGGGTTCGTCGGGCTGGTGGTGGCACCGGGCCATCTGCATCCCGTGCTGGCGGCCACGGCCATCCTGTGCATCGCCGTCGGCGCCGGTTCGGCGGGCGCCATCAACATGTGGTACGACCGCGACATCGACGCGGTGATGACCCGCACGCAGGCGCGCCCGCTGCCGCGCGGCCTGATCGACCCGGGCGAAGCGCTGGGTTTCGGCGTCGTGCTGACGGCCGCGGCCGTGGGGCTGATGGGCCTTGCCGTCAACTGGGCGGCCGCCGCCCTGCTGGCCCTGGCCTCGGCCTTCTATGTCTTTGTCTATACGATGTGGCTGAAGCGCCGGACGCCGCAGAACATCGTCATCGGCGGTGCGGCCGGCGCCTTCCCGCCGATGATCGGCTGGGCGGCCGTCACCGGCGATGTCAGCTGGGCGTCCCTTGCACTGTTCGCCATCATCTTCCTGTGGACGCCGCCGCATTTCTGGGCGCTGGGCCTGTACCGCTGCGGGGAATACGCCAAGGCCGGCGTGCCGATGATGCCGGTGGTGGCGGGCGAGCGGCGCACGAAGGCGCAGATGCTGCTCTACAGCGCCCTGCTGCTGCCGTTGGGCCTTGTGCCCTACGCCGCCGGGGTGGCCGGGCTGACCTATGCGGGCGGAGCCCTGGTGCTGGGTGCGCTGTTCGTCGTCTGCGCGGTCAGGGTGTGGCGCGAGGCCGGGGCGCAGACGGGCTATCGTGCCGCCAAGCAGATGTTCGGATTTTCCATCTTCTATCTGTTCGCCCTGTTCGGCCTGATGGTGATGGATTGCAGCCAGGGTGGGTTGGTGTGACGGCGATGGACGACAGGGACGAGATCGACCGCCGCCGGCGTGGACGCAACCTGGCCATCCTGTTGGCGCTGCTGGGGTTCATCGTCCTCGTCTATCTGGTCACGCTGGTGCGCATGGGGGGGATGGGATGACCGACACCCCCGATCCGCGGCACCTGGCCCGGCGCAACCGCAACGTCCTGCTGTTGGCGCTCGGCGCGTTCGTCGCCATGGTGGGCCTCAGCTTCGCGTCGGTGCCGCTGTACAACATCTTCTGCCGGGTGACGGGCTTCGGCGGGACCACGCAGGTGGCCGACGAGACGACAACGCGGGTGCTGGACCGCACCATGCGCGTGCGCTTCACCGCCGATGCGGACGGCGCGCTGCCCTGGCGCTTTCGCGCCGACGTGAACGAGATGGAAGTGCGCATCGGCGAACCGGCCATGGCGTATTTCAGCGCGGAGAACCTGGCGGACCATCCTGTCGCGGCGACGGCGGTCTACAACGTCAACCCGGCCCGCGCCGGGGAGTATTTCTACAAGGTGCAGTGCTTCTGCTTCGACGAGCAGGTGTTGCAGCCGGGACAGCGCGCGGAATTCCCCGTCTACTTCTTCATCGACCCGTCGTTGGACGAGGATCCGGGGCTGGACGACGTCACGACCGTGACGTTGTCCTACACCTTCTTCGCCTCGGGTTCCGGGACGCTGGAACCGCCCGCCGAGGCCGGCTATACGCAGGACGGCACGCAAGGGACGACAACGGCCATGGTGGGCTTGGCCGCAACGCAGTAGGGCATCCGACAGGCGTGGGCGGGCAGGCCGCAAGCGCCGGGTGACAGTGACAAGACCGAAGGATCAGGCAGGCATGAGCGATACCACGGTCCACCACGGCGCAGGCACGGGCATGGCGACGGCGGCGC
This sequence comes from Rhodospirillaceae bacterium, assembly GCA_020638595.1. Taxonomy (GTDB): domain Bacteria; phylum Pseudomonadota; class Alphaproteobacteria; order DSM-16000; family Inquilinaceae; genus JACKIG01. The sequence continues at coordinate 5,032 of JACKIG010000038.1, forward strand.
ATGACGACCACCACACGCCGGTCTACGAAGAAGGGCCGCCGCATCCCTATCATCTGGTCAAGCCCAGTCCGTGGCCGATCCTGGGATCGCTGGCCGGCGGCGTCATGGCCGTGGGTGCTGTGCGCTTCATGCATTCGGAGACCGGCAGCTGGTGGCTGATGGCGCTGGGCTTCGCGATGGTGCTGGGCGTCATGTTCGGCTGGTGGCGCAAGATCATCATCGAATCCATCGTCGAAAAGGCACATACGACGGTCGTCAAGATCGGCCTGCGCTACGGGATGATGCTGTTCATCTCGTCGGAGGTGATGTTCTTCGTCGCGTTCTTCTGGGCCTATTTCAGCGCCGCCCTGTTCCCGAAGGAAGCGACGGGCTTCGTCTGGCCGCCGGAGGGCGTCCATACCTTCGATCCCTTCCACCTGCCGTTCATGATGACCCTGGTGCTGCTGCTGTCGGGCTGCACCGTCACCTGGGCGCACCACGCGCTGCGCGAGGGACACAAGGACGAAGCGTTCCGCGCGCTGGGCCTGACGGTGCTGCTGGGCGTGTCGTTCACCTGCCTGCAGGTCTACGAATACAGCCATGCCGCCTTCGGCTTCCGTGACGGCATCTATCCGTCGACCTTCTTCATGGCCACCGGCTTCCACGGCTTCCACGTTGTCATCGGCACCATCTTCCTGGCGGTGTGCTGGTGGCGCACGGGTCGGGGGCATTTCACCAAGGAAAGCCATTTCGGCTTCGAAGCCGCCGCCTGGTACTGGCACTTCGTCGACGTCGTCTGGCTGTTCCTGTTCAGCTCGATCTACTGGTGGGGGTCGGGTACCGCCGCTGGCCATTGAGCCCGGAAACAAGGGATACGATCGCCTTGGCCTATCACCGGTCCGTGCCGCCGATGCAGGCGGCCCTGGCCTGCGCCTGCCCGCGCTGCGGCAAGGGCCGCCTCTTCAAGGGCTTCCTGAAGATCGCCGACCGGTGCGACAGCTGCGGGCTGGACCTGGCGAAGCAGGACAGCGGTGACGGGCCGGCGGTGTTCCTGATCTTCATTCTGGGTGCGCTGGGCGTGCCGCTGGCCTTCTGGATCCAGTTCTCGTTCGAGCTGCCCATGTGGGTCGCCCCGTCCATCGCCAGCGTGTTCATCGTCGTGCTGGCGCTGGTGCTGTTGCGGCCGGCGAAAGCCCTGGTGGTCGCCCTGCAATACCGCCACCGCCGCAACGAGCTGGAGGACGGCTGACAGCCGTCATGGTCCGCACAGGCAGGCTCCGCTTTCGGCCGACGCTGGTTCCGACCGTCATGGTCGTGGCCATGCTGCCGGTGCTGATCGGCCTGGGTGTCTGGCAGCTGCAACGCCTGGACTGGAAGGCCGACCTGATCGCGCGCATCGAGGCGCGCGTCGCGGCAAGCCCGGTGGCGATGCCGGCCAGCATCGACGATCCGGCGGCGTGGGACTATCGCCGGGTGCGCGTCCACGGGCGGTTCCTGCCGCGCAGCGCCCTGATCCTGCTGAACCGCACCCATGACGGCCGGCCCGGCGGACACCTTGTCGCCGCGTTCGAGCGCACGGACACGGGGACCGCGGACGGCCCGGCCGTGGGCCCGCCGATCCTGATCGACCGCGGCTGGGTTCCCGACACCACGGCGGCGCCCACGGCCTGGCCCGTGCCCGACGGTGACGTCTTCGTGGAGGGCATCCTGCGCACGCCGCCGCCGCCCGGATGGTTTCAGCCCGACAACGACCCCATCGCCCAGCACTGGTATTGGCTGGACCTGCCGGCGATGGCCGACGCCCTGGGCGTGGCGCCGGCGCCCCCGATGATCCTGGAGGCCGCGGGCGGCGACGGTCCGCCGCCGATCGGGGACCAGACCCGGCTCACGCTTCCCAACGACCACCTGCAATACGCGTTGACGTGGTTCGGCCTCGCCGCGGTCCTGATCGCGATCTATGTGGTCTATCACATGCGCCGCGACGGCGCCGGGGGGTGAGAGACATGCCGAGCGCCGCGTATCGCGAGCTGGAGCGCCGATTCGCCCGCATGAGCGGGATCGACAACGCCTTGGGCATCCTGCACTGGGACCAGGAAACCCAGATGCCCGAGGGGGCGACGGAAACCCGCGGGGACGCGCTGGCCACCTTGCAGGTGCTGCACCACGAGCTGCTGACCGACCCGCGGGTGGGCGAGCTTCTGGACGGCGCCGAGGCAGCCGGCGGCCTGGACGCCTGGCAGCAGGCCAATTTGCGGGAGATGCGGCGCGGCTATCTGCATGCCACCGCGGTGCCGGCGGACCTGGTCGAAGCCTCGGCCAAGGCGACCACGGCGTGCGAGGTCGCTTGGCGGGCGGCCCGCCGGGACAACGACTTCGCCGGGTTGAAGCCCAGGCTGGCCCTTGTGCTGTCGCTCACACGCCAGGTGGGCGAAGCCAAGTCCGCCGCCCTGGGCCTGGACCTCTACGACGCCCTGCTTGACGGGTTCGAGCCCGGCGGCCGCGCGGCGGAGATCGATGCCGTGTTCGCGGAGCTGGCGGCCTTCCTGCCGGCATTCACCGCAGAGGTGCTGGAGCGCCAAGCGAGCCGGCCGGCCCCCCTGCCCCTGGCCGGTCCCTTCCCCGTCGAGATGCAGCGCCGCCTGGGGCTGGACCTGATGCGCGCGGCCGGCTTCGATTTCGAACGCGGGCGCCTGGATGTCAGCGCCCACCCGTTCTGCGGCGGCGCCGACAACGATGTGCGCATCACCACGCGCTATGACGAGACGGATTTCACCAAGGCGCTGATGGGCGTAATGCACGAGACCGGCCATGCTCTCTACGAACAGGGCCGGCCTGCCGCCTGGATGCACCAGCCCGTCGGCTCCTCGCGCGGCATGGCCATGCACGAAAGCCAGTCGCTGGCGCTGGAAATGCAGGCCTGCCGCAGTGCCGAGTTCCTGGCCTACGCCGCGCCGCTGATGCGCGCGGCCTTTGCCGACCATGCCGACACCGGCGGCCCGGCCTGGACGGCAGACAACCTGCACCGGCTCTACACCCGGGTGGAGCGCGGGCTGATCCGCGTCGACGCCGACGAAGTCACCTACCCCGCCCATGTCATCCTGCGCTACCGGCTGGAACGCGCCATGCTGAACGGCGACCTGGCGCTGGACGACCTGCCCGGCGCCTGGGCCGACGCGATGGCGGACCTGGTGGGCGTGGTCCCGCCGGACGACCGCCGCGGCTGTTTGCAGGACATCCACTGGCCCGGGGGCGCCTGGGCCTATTTCCCGACCTACACGCTTGGCGCCATGATCGCCGCCCAGCTGTTCGATGCCGCCTGCAAGGCCGAGCCGGACCTGCTGCCGGGCCTGACGCGCGGCGACTTCGCCCCCTTCGTCGGCTGGCTGCGCCGCCACGTACATTCCCAGGGCTCGGCCAGGACGACGACGGAGCTGCTGACGGCCGCCACCGGCCGCCCGCTGGACGCGGGCGTGTTCAAGGCCCACCTGCGCCGCCGCTACCTGGACGCCTGATCCCCGCCTTCCGCGACGCCATCGGGTTCGGCCGGAATTCGCGAGTGCGAATGACTTGCACTTGCAGGGTCGGCCCCGTAAGGTCGGCCCCCACGCAAGAGAAGAACCGGAGGGGCTGACGATGAGGCGGGCATTACTATTGGCGGGTGTCGGGATGCTGGGCGCGACCGTGGCCCGGGCCGAAACCGATCCGGCGGCGGTGTTGGCGACCTATGCGGATATCGCCCATGCCATGTACGACGATGCGCTGACCGGTGCCGAAGCCTTGCAGGCGGCGATTGCCGATCTGACGGCCGACCCGTCCGAAGCGACCCTTGCCGCCGCCCGCGACGCCTGGCTGGCGGCGCGTGTGCCCTATCAGCAGACCGAGGCGTACCGGTTCGGCAACGTGCTGGTCGACGACTGGGAAGGCCGGGTCAATGCCTGGCCGCTGGACGAGGGCCTGATCGACTATGTCGACGAGACCGTCTACGGCAGCGAGAGCGACGAAAACCGCCTCTATTCGGCCAATGTGATCGCCAACGAGACCCTGGTCTTCGGCGGCGAGACCATCGATGCCAGCGTGATCACCAAGGAGCTGCTGGCCGATGTGTTGCAGGAGGCCGACAACATCGAGGCCAATGTCGCCACCGGCTATCACGCCATCGAGTTCCTGCTGTGGGGGCAGGACCTGAACGGCACGGGACCCGGCGCCGGCGCGCGCCCACATACCGATTTCGATACGGACGCCTGCACCGGCGGCCATTGCGAACGCCGGGTCGCCTATCTGGAGACGGCGGCCGACCTGCTGGTCGACGACCTGGACGAGATGGTGGCCCTGTGGGCCGACGGCGGCGAGGCCCGGTTGGCGGTGACGGAAGTACCGCCGGAACAGGGCCTGACCGCCATCGTCACCGGCCTCGGCAGCCTGTCCTATGGCGAGCTGGCGGGCGAGCGCATGCAGCTGGGCCTGATGCTGCACGACCCGGAGGAGGAGCATGACTGCTTCTCCGACAACACCCACAACAGCCACGCCTATGACCAGCGCGGCATGGTCGCGGTCTATACCGGCCTCTATGAGCGCACCGACGGTACGGTCGTGTCCGGTCCGTCGCTGTCGGACCTGGTGGCCGAGGCCGATCCGGCGCTGGACGAGGCGGTGCGGGCCGCCCTGGACGCCACCACCGTCGCCATGGCCGCAATGGTGGCGACGGCGGAGGGCGGCATGGCCTATGATCAGATGATCGGAGAGGGCAATACCGAGGGCAACCAGATCGTCCAGACCGTCATCGACCGGCTGGTGGACCAGGCCCACGGGTTCGAACAGGTGGCCCAGGCCCTGGACCTGTCGCTGATCGAATTCGAAGGGTCCGACAGCCTGGACAACCCCGACGCCGTCTTCGAGTAACCCGAAACCGCGGGCAGACCGGCGGGGCGCGCCCATCGGCCGCCCCGCGGGCCTGCCAGGACATCGACTGCAATGCCCCCATCCGGTCGGCGATCCGCCCTTCGTGGCCAGGGCTTGCCCATGGCTTTGCGCGCCGTCCTGATCGCCGGGGCCGTCTTCGCGGTTCCGGCCCTGGCCGACGTGCTCGACATCACCCGCCCGACGACGGATTTCAGCCGGCCGGAGCGGTACGAGAACAATCCCGGCGGCGCCACCACCTATCGCGGGACAGTGACGCACAACGCCTTTTCGCAACCGTCGGCCAATCTGGGCTTCGGCGACCGCGCCACCTTCAACATCGGCAATTCCATCTTCCGGCGGGTCTGGGTGTCGGCGCCGTCATCGACCCAGGCCTCCGACGGGCTGGGGCCGCTGTACAACGCCCGCGCCTGCCAGCGCTGCCATCTGAAGGACGGCCGCGGCCATCCGCCGGAAGGCAACTATCCCGACGATACCGCCGTGTCGATGCTGATGCGCCTCAGCATCCCGCCGGAAAGCGAGGCCGACCACGCGCTGCTGGACAGCGGCCGCGCCGCCACCCTGCCCGATCCGGTCTATGGCGGCCAGCTTCAGGACCTGGCGATCCAGGGACACGCCATCGAAGGACGCATCCACACCGCGTGGGAGGAGATGCCGGTCGCGCTTGCCGACGGGGAGATCGTCAGCCTGCGCCGGCCGACCTACAGCATCACCGATTTCGGCTATGGCGCGCCGCATCCCGGCCTGATGATGTCGGTGCGCGTGGCCCAGCCGATGATCGGGCTGGGATTGCTGGAGCTGATCAGCGAAGACGACATCCTGGCCAACGCCGACCCCGACGACAGCGACGGGGACGGCATCTCCGGCCGGCCCAACCGGGTCTGGAGCGTGGCCGATGACCGGCTGATGCTGGGCCGCTTCGGCTGGAAGGCCAACCAGCCGACGCTGATGCAGCAGATCGCCGCCGCGTTTTCCGGCGATGTCGGCCTGTCATCGCCGCTGTTTCCCGACGCCTGGGGGGAATGCACCGACGCCCAGGCGGCCTGCCGCGGGGCCATCCACGGCGATTCGCCGCAATACGAGGGGCTGGAGATCCCGTCGGACCTGATGGACGCGCTCTTGTTCTACAACCGCAACCTGGCGGTGCCGGCCCGGCGCGAGTCCGACGATCCCCAGGTGCTGGCCGGCAAGCAGCTGTTCTACGAGACGGGGTGCATTGGCTGCCATGTGCCGAAATACGTCACCCTGACCGACGAGACCATGCCCGCCCAGTCCCACCAGCTGATCTGGCCCTATACCGACCTGCTGCTGCATGATATGGGCGACGGGCTGGCCGACAACCGGCCCGACGGCCTGGCCACCGGCAGCGAATGGCGCACGCCGCCGCTGTGGGGCATCGGCCTGACCGAGGTCGTCAGCGGCCACACCTATTTCCTGCACGACGGGCGCGCCAGAAGCCTGACGGAAGCGATCCTCTGGCACGGGGGAGAGGCACAAGCCATGCGCGATGCCTTTGCGGCGATGGGCCGGGAGGAGCGGGAGGCCATGCTGGCCTTCCTGAGGTCCCTGTGAGGCCGGCCGTGCTGGGCGGCGCCCGCCGCCTCGCCGCCGGCCTGGCGGCGCTTGCCTGCCTGCTGGTCCTGCCGGTCGCGGGGCAGGCACAGGCGCTGCCGGATGCGCTGTATGACAGCTTCAACCTGGACATCGTGCGCGGCCAGGTGATCCCCGGCTATCGCGCCTTCGCGGCAGAGACGGCCCGCCTGGACGAGGCGGCCGCCGCCTATTGCGCGGCCCCCGACGACGCCGCCCATGCGGCGCTGATCGCCCGCTACCACGATGCCTACGACGCCTGGGAAGGGGTGCAATGGCTGGGCTTCGGCCCGGCGAAGGACTTCATGCGCATCATGCGCATCCAGTTCTGGCCCGACAGCCGCAATACCCTGACCCGCCACATCGCCACGCTGATGGCCGACCCGCGCACGGACCTGCTGGACCCCGCCGTGCTGGCCGATGCCAGCGTCGCCTTGCAGGGGTTCCCGGCGCTGGAACGCCTGCTGTTCGACGACGCACCGCCCGGCGAGGATGCCTATGCCTGCGCCCTGGCGGCCGCGATCGCCGCGAACCTGGCCCAGATGGCGGCGGACCTGGCGGCGGTCTGGGACCCGGTTCCGGACGACCCCGACGCGAGCGCGCGGGCCGCCATCGATGCGCTGGGCTATCCCGAGCCGGCGGCACTGACGGGGGATCTGTATCAGGCACTCTACTTCCACCTGGAAGCCATCCTCACGGTCAAGCTCGCCCGGCCCATGGGCGAAACGCTGGAGGACGCCCGGGCGACCCGCGGAGAATCCTGGCGCAGCGGCCGATCGATGCGCAACATCCGCCGGAACCTGTCGGCCATCCGGGGCCTGCTCGACAATGGCGACGCCCTCGGCTTTGCCGACATCGTCGCGGAGACCGCCGGCCGCCCGGACCTCGCCGAGGCGTTGAGAGCCGCCCTTGACGAGGCCATTGCGGCAGCCGACGCCCTTGCCGGCCCCTTCACCGAGACGCTGGCCGACCCGGCCCTGCGGGGCGACTTCGTCCGCCTGGCCACGGCGCTGAACACCGCGCGCGAATACGTCGCCGTCGGCGTCGGCGAGGCGCTGGGCCTGGCGGTCGGTTTCAACAGCCTGGATGGCGACTGATGACGGGCAGACGACGGATCCTCTCCGGCCTGGCCCTGGCGGCGGCGGCCTGGCCCCTGGCGGCGTGGACACGGGCAGCCGCGGCCCCTGCGCCGCGGGAAACCTATTGGGGCAGCGGGCAGTCCTTCGCCGGGCAGAACTATGTGGCCGGCACCGACGGCGACGGCGCCTTGCAGGCCCACGCCCCCCTGCCCGACCGCGGCCATGCGCTGGCCGTGCGCCCCGGCACGGGCGAGGCCGTGATCTGCGCCCGCCGGCCCGGCACCTTCCTGGCCGTCGTCGACCTGGCGACCGGCGCAATCACGCGCATGGTGGACGCGCCGGAGGGCCACCACTACCAGGGCCATGCGGTCTTCTCACCCGACGGCCGCCTGCTGTTCGTGACGGAGAACGCGTTCGCCGCCGCCCGCGGCGCCATCGGCGTCTACGACGCCGCCGCCGGCTATGCCCGCGCGGGCACGCTGCCGAGCCACGAGCTGGACCCCCACGACATCGTGCTGGCGCCGGGCGGGTACCTGCTGGCGGTCGCCAATGGCGGGATCCTGACCCATCCCGATTTCGGCCGTACCAAGCTGAACCTGGACACCATGTCGCCGTCGCTGGCCATCGTCGACGCGCGCGACGGATCGCTGGCGGCCGACTACCGCCTGCCGGCCGCGCTGCATCAGCTGAGCATCCGCCATGTCGCTGTGCGCGCGGATGGCCTGGTCGCCGTGGCCATGCAGCACGAAGGTCCCGAGACCGAGCGGCCGCCGCTGGTCGGCCTGCTGCGCGGTGCGGGGGAGATCCGCCTGCTGGAGGCACCGGCGCCGGTCCAGGCGCGGATGGCGAACTATTGCGGTGCCATCACCTTCGACGCCACCGGTGCCGTCTTCGCCGCCAGCCACCCGCGCGGCGGCCTTTCCACCTTCTGGGATGCCGAGGACGGCACCTACCTGGGCCTGGCGGAGGTCGCCGACGGCTGCGGCATCGCCCCCGACGGCACACCGGGCGGCTTCATCCTGTCCAGCGGGGCGGCCGGGCTCTGGCGCTACAGCGTCGCGGCCGCCGCCCTCACCCGCCTGCCCGGCGACGCCGCCCCCATCCTGCGCTGGGACAATCACCTGACGCGCATTGCCGTGTGACGCCGCTTCGCCGCGGCCGATCAATTTCCCGTGACAGGGGTGGCAAGCGGCCGCCGCTTCCCACACGCTGGCCTGGGCGGCCGGACCGCCGTGACAACGGGAGGAGACGCTGATGCCCGCGCATGAAAAGGATGCGACGTTCATCTGGAACGAGCTGGTCACGAGGGACTCCGCCAAGGCCGCCGCCTTCTTCGCCGAACTGATCGGCTGGACAGCCGAGACCATGGACATGCCGACGGGCGCCTACACCATGTTCAAGAAGGACGGCGTGCCTGCCGCCGGCATGCTGGACATGCGCCAGCACGACATCCCCGACGCCGTGCCGCCGCACTGGATGGCCTATATCCAGGTCCCGGACGTCGACGCCAGCGCCGCCAGGGTGGCGGACCTGGGCGGCACCGTCGTCGTCCCGCCCATGGACATCCCCACCGTCGGCCGTTTCTGCGTGATCACCGACCCGACCGGCGCCCATGTCTCGCTGATCACCATGGCCGAGACCTGTTAGCATCCGGGCATGGTCCGGCGCACCGGCCCGGCGCCGTCGGCCGCCGCCATCGCGCCAGCGGACGATACGGGCGGCGTCGGGGCACGCAGCCGGAGCGCGCCCGCGCTCACCTGTCCAACGGCCGGATAACGCCGTAAGATCCCGGGCAGACGGCGGCTGCAATCGCAGCCGCTTCGATCAGGCAGCCCGGCGCTGTCCGTCCGGCGCGCCAGAGCCAGGGGTTACACGCCTTGAAAGCCGCCCTGCTTGAGCAGTTCAACGGCCCGATCCCGGTCGTCACCGTTCCCGATCCCGACTGCCCTGCCGATGGCGTGATCATCGCCGTGCGCGCCTGCGGGGTTTGCCGGTCCGATCATCATGCCTGGGTGGGGGCAGACCCGGATGTGGTGCTGCCGCATGTGATGGGCCACGAACTGGCCGGCGAAGTGATCGCGGCCGGCCCGCAATGCCGCGGGTTCACGCCGGGGGACCGTGTCACCGCCCCGTTCATCCTGGGCTGCGGGCATTGCCGGGATTGCCGGTCGGGCAACCCGACGATCTGCAAGGACCAGGCAGTCATCGGCTTCACCTTCTGGGGCGCGTTTGCCGAGCAGGTCGCCATTGCCGCGGCGGACTACAACCTGGTGCCCCTGCCGGACGGCCTGGACTTCATCCCGGCCGCAGGCATGGGATGCCGGGTGACGACGGCCTGGCGGGCGCTGACGGATCGCGCCGGCCTTGCGCCCGGGGAATGGCTGGTCGTGCACGGCAGCGGCGGCGTCGGCCTTTCCGCCACGCTGATTGCGGCGGCCCTCGGTGCGCGGGTGCTGGCCGTGGACGTCAGCGCCGACGCTTTGGCGAAAGCGACGGAGCTGGGGGCGACGGCGGTCCTGAACGTCTCGGGCATCAATGACGTGGGCGGCGCGGTGTACGATCTGACGGGCGGCGGTGCCCATGTGTCGATCGATGCCCTCGGCACCCAGGCGACGTTCGACAACTCGCTCCGGTCGCTGCGCAAACTGGGGCGGCATGTGCAGATCGGCATGCCGGTCGGCCGGCATGCGACGGTTCCCCTGCCCCTGCTGGACCTCGTCTATGCCCGGCAGTTGACCCTGCACGGAGCCAGGGGGCTGGGCGCGGCCGGCTTCGCCCCCTTGCTGGACATGATCGGGGCGGGACGCCTGGACCCGGCGCGGCTGGTCACGCGAACCATCGGCCTGTCGGGGGTCGAAGCCGCACTGGCCGAAATGGATGCGGCCCAGCCCGCCGGGGTGACGGTGATCGACCTCGCCCGCCACTGATCCGGTCCAGTCCGGCGGCGACGCCGCCCGAGTCGCGGCCTGGCACCCCCCCTGCCTGCACGGTGGTCGAGAAGCGCGGCACCGCCCACAAACTTGCCGGAAGCACCGATTGTCCACTGGCTGAAATATTCGATCTTAGTTCGAAGCATCGCCATGACATGGCTTGTCGAGCCGGGATCCAAACCCGTATTTTAACACTTCCGCATAGTGGATTAGAGTGCCGACAGGGCACCGGCGAGGGGGGAATGTCGAAGGGCGCGCGGACGGCGGCGTGGGCCGCCGCCGTGATCGTATTCTGTTCAGCCGCCTCGGCGCAGGATACGGCGGAGGGCGAACGCCAGTTCCAGCGCAACTGCGGCGTCTGCCACGTCGTGAGCGAGGACGGGCCTGCCCGCGCCGGCCCCAATCTGCACGGGATCGTCGGTCGCCCCGCGGCATCCGAAGACGGCTTCCCCTATAGCGCCGCCATGTCCGCGTCCGGGCTGGTCTGGGACGCAGCGACGCTCGACGCCTATATCACCAACAGCCAGGCACTGGTGCCCGGAGCGAACATGTCGGTGCGCGTTCGCGACGAGGCGCAGCGCGCCGCCATCATCGACTATCTGGAAACCGCCGGACAGTGAGCCCCGGACGGACGCACCGCCGCGACCAAACCACAAGCAGGAGAACGGGATAGAGATGGCCAAAGCCATTCACATGATGATCCGGGTGCTGGACGAAGCGAAATCGATCGATTTCTACCGCAACGCCCTGGGGCTGGAGATCGCCGACCGCTTCGACTTCGACAGCTTCACGCTGGTTTATCTGCGCAACCCCGAGGCCGATTTCGAGCTGGAGCTGACCATCAACAAGGGCCAGGCCGAGCCCTATACCCACGGCACCGGCTATGGCCACATCGCGGTCGCGGTCGACGACCTGGACGGCGAGCACGCGCGCTTCACGTCGCTGGGGCTGAACCCCGCCGACATCAAGGAGTTCCACCGCGACGGCGCGCTGATGGCGCGCTTCTTCTTCGTGCAGGATCCCGACGGCTACAAGATCGAGATGCTGCAGACGCACGGCCGCTACCGCTAGCGGCCCGGGTCCGAAACCGAGCGCCGACGCGAAGAGCGGCGCCGCACGGCAAGAGAACACCAAGCAACACCAAGAAGGAGGAGGCTTCCAGATATGCGTACGATCGACAAGCGACTGCGGGTCAGCCGCCGCCGGTTCCTGGCATCGGGAACGGCGACGGCGGCCGGTGTCGGTGCCGTCGCCGGCGGTGCCGTGGTCATCGCCCCCGCCGGGTCGTGGGCCGAGAGCCCGGCCAACCTATCGCCGGAGGCGGCGTCGACCCTGCTGAAGATGGCCCGCGACATCTTCCCCCACGATGCGCTGGACGACAGCTATTACCAGCGCGCCATCGGCGGCTATGACGCCGAGGCGGCGGAGGATGCCGACCTGAAGGCGATGATCGAGGACGGGACCGCCGCGCTGAACACCCGGGCGCAGGCCCGCCACGGCGCCGCCTATGCCGACATCGAGAACGAGGACGACCGCGTCGGCCTGCTGCACGAGATCGAGACGACGCCGCTGTTCAGGAAGCTGCGCGCGGACCTGGTCGTGTCGCTCTACAACCAGACGGAAGTCTGGCAGCGGCTGGGCTACGAGGGTCCGTCGGCGGACCAGGGCGGGTACATCAACCGCGGCTTCGACGACCTCGACTGGCTCTGATCGCGCCACGCCCCAACAAGCACACGTCTCGGGAGGACTACGACCATGGCTGCGCCCTTCGCGCTCGACGACGACAGCGTCGTCGTCATCGTCGGCTCCGGTGCCGGCGGCGGCACCCTCGGCAACGAACTGGCCCAGCAGGGCATCGACACGGTGATTCTGGAAGCCGGCGGCCGGCATGAGATCGCCGATTTCGTCAACAACGAATGGGAGATGTTCGGCAAGATCTCCTGGCTCGACGCGCGCACCACCTCCGGCTCGTGGCGCGTCGCCCACGACTTCCCCGGCCTGCCGGCCTGGATCGTCAAGGCGGTCGGCGGATCGACGGTGCACTGGGCGGGCGCGTCGCTGCGCTTCCAGGCGCATGAATTCCGCGCGCGCAGCGAATACGGTGCGGTCCACGGCGCCAACCTGCTGGACTGGCCGCTGACGCTGGAGGAGCTGGAGCCCTATTACGACCGTGCGGAAGACAAGATGGGCGTCACGGGCACGCACGGCATCCCGCGCCTGCCGGGCAACAACAACTACAAGGTGATGGCGGCCGGCGCCGAACGGCTGGGCTACACCAAGTACCACACCGGCAACATGGCCATCAATTCGCAGCCGCGTGACGGCCGCGGCTCGTGCCTGCAGATCGGCTTCTGCTTCCAGGGCTGCCGCTCCGGCGCCAAATGGTCGACCCTCTATACCGAGATCCCGAACGGCGAGGACACCGGGCATCTGGAGGTGCGGTCACAGTGCCAGGTGCTGCAGATCGACCATGACGACACGGGCCGCGTGACCGGCGTCGTCTATGCCGATGCCGACGGCGTCCAGCAGCGCCAGAAGGCCCGCGTCGTCTGCGTGGCCGGCAATTCCATCGAAAGCCCGCGGCTGCTGCTGAATTCCGCCAGCGCGATGTTCCCCGACGGGCTCGCCAACTCCTCCGGCCAGGTCGGCCGCAACTACATGCGCCACATGACGGGGTCGGTCTACGCCGTCTTCGACAAGCCGGTGAACATGTACCGCGGCACCACCATGGCCGGGATCATCCAGGACGAGGCGCACCTGGACCCGGCGCGCGGCTTCGTCGGCGGCTATGAGATGGAGACGCTGTCGCTGGGCGTGCCGTTCATGGCCGCCTTCCTCGACCCCGGCGGCTGGGGGCGGGACTTCGCCTGGGCCATGGACCACTACGACCACATGGCCGGCATGTGGCTGGTGGGCGAGGACATGCCGCAGGAAACCAACCGCATCACCCTGCATCCGGAGGTCAAGGACCAGCACGGCCTGCCGGCGCCCGACGTGCATTTCGACGACCACCAGAACGACATCCGCATGCGGGCCCATGCGTTCGCGCAAGGCTCGGCGGTGTACGAGGCGGCGGGGGCGCTCAAGACCTACCACACGCCGCCCTACCCCTCGACCCACAACCTCGGCACCTGCCGGATGAGCGAGCGGCCGGAAGACGGCGTCGTCAACAAGTGGGGCCAGACCCACGACATCCCCAACCTGTTCGTCAGCGACGGCAGCCAATTCACCACCGGCGGCGCCGAAAACCCGACGCTGACCATCGTGACGCTGGCGATCCGCCAGGCGGAACACATCGGGCGGGAGATGGCGGCGGGGAATTTGTGAGGTCGGCTGCGACGTGACTGGAGGGGCGCGGGGGAGAATCCCCGCGCCTTCTTCATTGTCGGCCAGCAGTGACTTGTAGCTCCTGTCCATAACTCAGGAGTTATGCACCGCTGACCAAGACCGCAGAAATCTGGGCTGTGGATATGGTGCAAGTCTGCGGTGCAAGTCGTCGATCGATCCGGTAAGCTGAAACCCATGTTGATTGGCTACGCCAGAGTGTCCACGCCCGGCCAGAATCTCGATCGCCAGATTGGCGCGCTCCGCGCTGCCGGTGTCGAGAAGATTTACCGCGAGAAAGCCTCAGGGAAGACCGTAGGGGGTCGTCCGCAGCTTGAGAGGGCCATACGCTCTGAGCACAGATGACGTGCTGGTGGTCCCGGAATGGGACCGGGCGACCCGCTCCATGATGGACGGAATACAGATCATGATGCGGGTGGCCCGCCGGGGCGCGGCGATCCGAGTTCTGGACAAGCCTCACCTCGATCTGACAACCCCGATCGGCCGCGGCTTTCTGGCGTTCCTGTCTGCTCTAGCTGAAGACGAACGGGAAAAGATCGTGGCCCGCGCCGCAGAAGGTCGAGAAGCAGCGCGTGGCAAGGGGGTGAGGTTCGGTCCGAAGCCAAAACTCACTGAACATCAACAGGCAAAGGCCTTGGAACGGCGCGCTGCCGGTGAGAGCCGCCGGGAGATCGGCCGCGACATGGGTGTGTCGCACTCGACGATCTCAAGACTACGGCAAAATGTCGTGTAAATTGATTAACGCCATATCATCTCGGCGATTGCCAATCGCGTGGAGTGCCCTATGAAAAGAGCAATCCGTACTACAATGGTCGTTCTACATTTCGTGATCGCCTGTTTTGGTTTCATGGCAATTTTAGAGGCTATACATTATTACAATAAGGCTTCGACCCTTAAAGACAATGCCATTGCTCTTTATGACACAGAAACGGAATCCGGGCGATATATGCGGACCTTAGAGGCAGCCGATGGACGCGGATTAGCTGCAATATTTGCCGCCACTGCTACTGCATCATTTGCTTTGTCGTCTCTCCTGCTTACGTGGTCGCGTTCTCTTCGTCCATCACAACATACGGAATAGGATTCTCACCACAATTTTCTCCGTCGTTTCCCATAATGAGTATTATCATTCAACGGCCTACTTCCATTGATAATCCTTCAAACACAACATGTTGTGCTCCCGTCGAATGCGAATTGATCTTGCCATCGGCCTCTGTCACAGGCAAATTCGCTCCGCTTAATAGACTGCTACCACCTAATCGCGAGCATCCATATGGACCCAATTGTTTGGCGCGGCATTGAAAGGCTGGTGATCTGTCTTGGCGCAATCGCTTTTGCCTATCTCGGCTACCGTCTATACGCAATAGGCATAAAACCGGGGCGCAATACTACGACCGTAGAGTCCCCGTTACTAAAATTTGCGCTTTCTGGCACGGGCCCTGGGCTCTTTTTTATGGCGTTTGGGGCCACCGTTCTCGCCATCGCATTATCTACTGGGGACGCGCGGACTACGATGACCGAAACCACTTTCGCGGACAACCCTGCCGGAGCGCCACAGGGGACCATTCGCATGATGGAGCAGACATTGCCAAGTAACTTCGACCCTATGCGGGAGCTTGTTTCACTAGAAACCTCATTCGCTTTTCGTCTCCAAGCTGCAGAAGAGGCTCTCAGTGTTCTCCATACTCGCATGTCACGGCTAGAGGATGCCACTTCAGAGGATGCCAATTGATACTGAGCGTCTATTGAATCGCCGCGACTTCCCACAATGGCCATTATCACGCCTTTCTCGGCTCGAAGGTGATCTTGAGTCTGGTTCCGGTTGCCTTCGCGAACCGGCGCAGGGTGGCAACGGAGGGATTGACCTTGAGGCCTTCCATCTTGGCGACATAGGCCTGGGTCGTGGCCATGCGGCTGGCGACCTGCTCTTGCGTCAGGTGGGCTTGTGCGCGGGCGTCGATCAGCGCGTAAGCCTCCGGTGGCGGCCGTCTGGCCGGGCGTAAGGAGGGCGGGTAAGGGCATGCCTTATGGCATGCGCTAAGGTCATTTCGGATTTTGAGGTTCTGACGGCGGACGACCTCGGTCGCCGGCGGACCTGGACCGATGAGGAGAAGATCCGGATCGTCGAGGAGAGCCTGCGGGGTCATCGCCAGGGCTCGGCGACGGCTCGGCGGCTGGGGATCTCCCGATCGCTGCTTACCCGGTGGCGGGCCGAGTATCGTTCCGGTCGGCTCGGCAGCGGGGTGCCGATGTTCACTGCGGTGACGCTGGCGTCGGGCGCGGCATCGCCGGGCATCACCGAGGCGTCGCCGCCGATGGCCGCGGCTCCGGCCCCCGAGGCGACAATCGAGATCGTGCTGCGGAACGGACGTCGGATGATCGTTCGGGAGTCGGTCGCCCCGGCGGTGCTGAAGCGCCTGCTGCCGGTCCTGGAGGTTTCGTGATCGCCTTTCCGGCCGGCACGACGGTCTGGATAGCGGGCGGCGTGACGGACATGCGGTGCGGCATGAACAGCCTGGCGCTGAAGGTGCAGGAGGGTCTGGGACGCGACCCGCATGGCGGGGAGGTCTTCTGCTTCCGCGGCCGGCGCGGTGATCTGGTGAAGATTCTGTGGCACGACGGGATCGGCATGTCGCTCTACGCCAAGCGCCTGGAAGCCGGCCGGTTCGTCTGGCCGGCGGGGCAGACCGGGGGTGCCGTGGCGATCTCGGCAGCACAGCTCGGCTATCTCCTCGACGGGATCGACTGGCGCAATCCACGCTGGACACAGCGGCCGGCGAAGGCCGGCTGAGAGAGGCTAATTCACTGTATTTGCTGGGGGTTAGCCGCCTGGCGTGGTAGCTTTCGCCATGTCCGAGACCGCTGACGAGATCGCCCGACTGCGCGCTGAACTGGCCACCTCCGAGGCCCGGGTCAGGGCCTCCGAAGACCGCGCCAGGGTCGCCGAGGCCGAGCTGGCACAGGCCCGCGCCATCGTCTCGACCTCCGAAGCGATGATCTCGCATCTCCGGCTCGAGATCGCCAGGCTCCGCCGCGAGCAGTATGGCCGCAGCTCGGAACGGCGCGCGCGGCTGATCGAGCAGATGGAATTGCAGCTCGAGGACCTCCAGACAGCCGCCACCGAAGACGAGATCGTGGCCGAGCGCGCGGCCGCCCGCACCACCAAGGTCGCCACCTTCGAGCGTCGCCATCCGGCCCGCAAACCCTTGCCTGAGCATCTGCCGCGCGAGCGGGTGGTGATCGAGGCGCCGACGGCCTGCAGCTGCTGCGGCTCGTCGCGCATCGTCAAGATGGGCGAAGACGTCACCGAGACGTTGGAGGTGGTGCCGCGGCAGTGGAAGGTGGTCCAGACGGTCCGGGAGAAGTTCACCTGTCGGGACTGCGAGAAGATCAGCCAGCCGCCGGCGCCGTTCCATGCCACCCCGCGGGGCTTTGCCGGCCCGAACCTGCTGGCGACCATCCTCTTCGAGAAGTTCGGACAGCATCAGCCGCTGAACCGTCAGGCCGAGCGCTATGCCCGCGAGGGCGTCGACCTCAGCCTCTCGACCCTGGCGGACCAGGTCGGGGCCTGTGCGGCGGCGCTGGAGCCGATCCACGCCCTCATCCAGGCCCATGTGCTTGCCGCCGGGCGGCTGCACGCCGACGACACCACGGTGCCGCTGCTCGCCCGCGGCGGAACACGCCAGGCGCGGCTGTGGACCTACGTCCGCGACGACCGGCCCTTCGCCGGCGGCGCCCCGCCCGCGGCGCTGTTCTTCTTCTCCACCGACCGGGAGAAGACCCACCCCAACCGGCATCTCGCCGGGTGGACGGGCATCCTGCAGGCCGATGCCTATGGCGGCTACAACGACCTCTACCGCGAGGGCCGGGAGCCGGCGCCGGTGACCAGCGCCCTGTGCTGGAGCCATGCCCGGCGCAAGGTCTTCGAGCTGGCCGACGTCGCCGACGCCGTCCGCAAGGGCAAGCCCGCCCATGCCATATCGCCGGTGGCGCTGAAGGCCGTCGAGCGGATGGACGTCCTCTTCGCCATCGAGCGCGAGCTCAACGGCCTCACCGCCGAGGCGCGCCGGGACGCCCGGCAGCGGCTGTCGCGGCCCCTGGTCGAAGAGTTGCACGACTGGCTCTGCACCGAACGGTCGCAGATGTCGAAGCACAATCCCGTCGCCAAGGCGATCGACTACATGTTCGAGAAGCCGGGACGCTGGGACGCCTTCACCCGGTTCCTGGATGACGGACGGATCTGCCTGACCAACAATGCCGCCGAACGCGCCCTGCGCGGCGCCGCGCTCGGCCGCAAGGCGTGGCTGTTCGCCGGATCGGAGCGCGGCGGCCAGCGGGCGGCCTTCATGTACACCCTGATCGTCACCGCCAAGCTCAACGACGTCGATCCGCAAGCCTGGCTCGCCGACGTCCTCGCCCGCATGGCGACCCTGCCGGTCTCGCGCCTTGCCGACCTGCTGCCGTGGAACTGGGCTGCCGGACGGGAGCGGGAGCTGCAGGCCGCCTGATGGCCCGCGACACCTGCGTCTACAGCCTCGCCCGTGCTGCGATGATGATCGGCGAGAACCCCGAGTTGATCGAGGTCGTCGCCGCCAACCCCGACAACATCGACTACGGCGAGATGATCCACGTCCACGACGGAACCGAGGAGGGCATCACGGCCTTCACCGCCCGCGGCATCGAGAGCTTGCAGGAGTTGCTCGCCGACGTGCGGTCCTGGACCGGCGGCCTCCGCCAGTTCCTCCTCGATCAGCAGTGCGAGCCGGACCAGATCGAACGCATCATGGCCGACGAGCTCAAGCGCTGAACGAACACGGCCTCCACCGGAGGGGTACATCAGCGCTGCTGCCAGGGCGAATTCCTCGTCCAGAGCGTCGTATTCGGCCCGGAAGTCCGGGTCCGTCATCCATCGCGCCCGCATGTCCGCAATCCTGGTCATACCATCTCCTTTGCCCGGCGCAGAGATGTGCCCCGGAAATGACCCTCAATCTCGCGTCGGCCTACTGTCTCAACACGCCACCGCAGCTATCAAGCGTACTCCAGCCGGTCGTCGGTCGAGAACGGGTCGATCTCGATCCGGATGTGCTGAACGCCGGGAACCGGCCGCTTGCGCCGGTTTTCCGTCTCCATGCGCACCAGGCCTGCGGCAACCAGCTTGTCGAGGGTGCGGGTGAGGTTGGACGGTGCCCGGCCCGTCATCTTCCCCAGCTCGGCAATGGAGCGGGGGTGCCGGTCGCGGATCGTCGCCAGCAGGCTCCGGTTTTCCGGGGTGAGAAGCCGCGCCAGAGACTCGACAGAGTTGAAGCTCATCCCGGCGGCATCCGGTGGAGCGGGCTTTTCGCCACGCGCCGCGGCCTGCATTTCAGCCTTCAGGGCCTCATGGCCGATGATGCGGGGAGATCTCATGTCTTCCTCTCTTTCCCGCTGGTGGCGATGGCGGCGACCGGAACGCCGAAGCGAGCAGGATGATATCCTTCCAGGGGCCCGTGAACAGTCATGTCGGCACCCTTTTCAAGCCCTCCCCCTTGATGGGGGAGGGTTGGGTGGGGGTGATCTCGCCAATGGCCCGGGCGGATGAAATGACGTGCCCCGACGGCGCCTTTGCATGCGCACCGGGATTGCGGCGTGAGCTGAAAGGCGCCGCGGCCAGGCGGATAATCGAGGTCGTCGGCGGTCAGCATGGCCGCCAGCCGGAACCGTAGATCCGCCGAATGGAGGCGCCGAAGCGTCCGCGTCTGGCGCCCTTGGAAGAGCGCCGGCAAACCTGCAGCGCGGTCGCATGGCGACGGCTGAGGACCGGGGGCATCACCCCCACCCAACCCTCCCCCATCGAGGGGGAGGGCTTTCCGAGGGGGAGGGCTTTCCGACAAGCGGTGAGACGGGCACGCCGACCGGCGGTCACGCCCTGTCTCAGCGGCGGAAGACCACCGGGAACCAGTCCTCGCGCAGCGTGTCGCCCGGCCGCATGCCGTGGCCCGGGAACGGGGGCGAGGTGCGGCCGGGGCGGTCGACGTAGCGGGCGTCGTCGCCGACCAGGCGCAGGCTGAAGGCGCGGCGGCGGGTGGCGGCGGTGTTGCCGCGGGCGCCGTGCAGCGTGGCGTAGTGGAAGGCCACGGCGTCCCCGGGTTCCATCGCCCATTCGCGGATGTCCATGCCCTCGGCATCCGGATCGGGGACCGGCAGGTAGCTGCCGGCGTCGGGGTAGAAATCCTCTTCCGACAGCCAGCGCGTCGGCAGCACCGGCCTGGCCCAGCGGTGCGATCCGGCGACGCAGCGCAGCGTCGCCTCGCTGACCGGGTCCAGCGGCGACCAGAAACTGACGACCTGGTCGCCCTCGACGAAATAGTAGGGGGCATCCTGGTGCCAGGGCGTGGCCTTGGACGTCCCCGGCTCCTTCACCAGGACATGGTCGTGGAAGACCTGGATGGCCTGCGATCCCGTCAGGTCGGCCGCCACCGCCGCCGCGGGCGAATGGCGCACCACCGTTTCGAACTCCGGGATCCGCGTCCAGTTGCAATAGTCGTCGAAGAACCGGCCCGTTTCGCCCGGCTTCAGGTTCTCCGCCGCATAAGGACCCGGCTGCGCCATGTTGCGCTCGACGCCTGCGCGCAAGGCGTCCACATAGTCCCCGAACAGCCCGCGGATCAGGACGACGCCGTCCCGCCGGAAGGCGTCGATCTGCCGTTGGCTGACCAGCGGGTGGGGCATGGGTCTCTCGCCGTTGCCCCGCCGGGATGCCTCAGAACTCCCGGCGGTAGTTCGGCGCCTCGTGGGTCACGGTGATGTCGTGCACATGGCTTTCGCGCAGGCCCGCATTGGTGATGCGCAGGAAGGTGCAGCCGGCTTGCATCTCCGCGATGGTGCGGCAGCCGGTGTAGCCCATGGCCGCCTTCAGGCCGCCGACCAGCTGGTGGATGACGCCGGCCACCGGCCCCTTGTAGGGCACTCGGCCTTCCACACCCTCGGGGACCAGCTTCAGGGTGTTCGTTACCTCCTGCTGGAAATAGCGGTCGGCCGACCCGCGGGCCATCGCGCCGACGGACCCCATGCCGCGATAGGTCTTGTAGGACCGGCCCTGGTAGAGGATCACCTCGCCCGGCGCCTCGTCCGTGCCGGCCAAGAGCGAGCCGACCATGGCGACGTCGGCCCCGGCGGCGATCGCCTTGGCCAGGTCGCCGGAATACTTGATGCCGCCGTCGGCGATGGCCGGAATGTCCAGCCGGCGGCAGGTTTCGACCACGTCGACGATGGCGGTCAGCTGCGGCACGCCGACGCCGGCGACCATGCGCGTCGTACAGATCGACCCGGGTCCGATGCCGACCTTGACCGCGTCGGCGCCGGCGTCGATCAGCGCCTTGGCGCCGTCGGCGGTGGCCACGTTGCCGGCAACGATGCGGGTATAGTTGGTCAGCCGCCGCGCCTGGCTGACGGTGTTGAGCACGCCTACGGAATGGCCATGCGCGGTGTCGATGACCAGCACGTCGACCCCGGCGTCGAACAGGGCGGCCGCCCGCTCCACCCCCGCGGCACCGGTGCCGGTGGCCGCGGCGACGCGCAGCCGGCCCTTTTCGTCCTTGCAGGCCAGCGGGTGCAGGCGCGCCTTCTCGATATCCTTGACCGTGATCAGGCCGACGCAGCGATAGTCGCCGTCGACGACCAGCAGCTTTTCGATCCGGTGCTGGTGCAACAGGCGCTTGGCCTCGTCCGGCGCCACGCCGTCGCGCACCGTGACCAGCTTGTCCTTGGTCATCAGCTCGGTCACAGGCTGGTCCGGGTTCTCGGCGAAGCGGACGTCGCGGTTGGTCAGGATGCCGACCAGCTTCCCCGACGCCTGGACCACCGGAATGCCGGAAATGCGGTGCTGCTGCATCAGGCCCAGCGCCTGGGCCAGCGTCGCTTCCGGCCCGATGGTGATCGGGTTGACCACCATGCCGCTTTCGAAGCGCTTGACCTTGCGCACCTCGTCGGCCTGGGCCTGGATGTCGAGGTTGCGGTGGATGACGCCCAGGCCGCCGGCCTGGGCCATGGCAATGGCCAGAGCGGCTTCCGTCACCGTGTCCATGGCGGCGGACAGCAGCGGAATGCCCAGCTCGATGTCGCGGGTCAGGCGCGTGCGCGTGTCGGCAGAGCTGGGAAGCACCTCGGACCGGGCCGGCGCCAGCAGCACGTCGTCGAAGGTGAGGGCCTCGCGGAGCTGCATGGGTATCCCTCCCCCAAATCAGGTGGCGGCACTATAGTGATGGGACCCGGCCTGTCGAGCCGGCGGTTCGGCCTGATGCCGGAAACGACATCTCTGCCCCGGCTTCCGGCCGGTCGGCGCAATTGTCCGAAAGGTCAATCGTCCTGCGGCCGCCCGCGATAGCCGGTGGCCACCAGGTAGGTTTCCGCCGATTCGGCGCGGCTGGCCGCCGGCTTGGCATGGCGGACCTTGGCAAAGGCGCGCTGCAAGGGCACCAGCAGCTCCCCCGCCGCCCCGCCCTGGAACAGCTTGCAGACGAAGGCCCCGCCCGGCGCAAGCACGCCGCCGGCGAAGTCCCACGCCGCTTCGGCCAGCGCCATGATGCGCAGGTGGTCCGTCGCCGGATGGCCGGTGGCGGGTGCGGCCATGTCGCTCAGCACCACATCCGCCGCCCCGTCCAGCGCCCGGGTCAGACGCTGTGGTGCCGCTTCGTCCAGGAAGTCCAGGCACAGGATCTCGGCCCCGGCGATGGGTTCCATCGCCAGGATGTCGATGGCCACGACGCGGCCGGTCCGCCCCGTGCGCTCCACCGCCACCTGGGTCCAGCCGCCGGGCGCGGCCCCCAGGTCGACGACGCGCCGGCCCGGCCCCAGCAGGCCGAAACGTTCGTCCAGCTGGATCAGCTTGAAGGCCGCGCGGCTGCGATACCCCCGCTTGCGCGCCTCGGCGACGTAGGGGTCGTTGAGCTGGCGGGCAAGCCAGCGCGTGGAGGAGGTCGTGCGCCCCCGCGCCGAGCGTACCTTGACCGCCTGCTGGCGCCCGCCCGGCCGCCCGGTCCCCGGTGTCTTGCCGCCCACGGCCGCTCAGACGGACGCCGGCGGATGGACGGCCTGCCGCGGCCCCAGCGGCCGGCCGCGGCGGCCGGCGATGAGGTCGAGCAGGATACCCTCGCGCACGCCGCGGTCGCCGATGCGCAGGCGCCCCACCGGCCATTGCCGGCAGATCGCCTCCAGCACCGCGCAGCCGCCGACCACCAGGTCCGCGCGGTCGCGGCCGATGCAGGGATGGGCCGCGCGGCCGTCGAAATCGAGCTCGCACAGCTCGCGGCTGATCCGTGCCACTTCGCAGAAATCCAGAAAGCTGCCGTCGACCAGCGAACGGTCGTAGCGCTTGAGGCCCTGGAAGATGCCGGCCAGCGTTGTGACGGTGCCGGAGGAACCGATCATCTGCACCCGCCCCTGGGCGATCATCTGGCCGATGCCGTGGCGACGGTCGAAATTCTCCAGGCTCTGACGCGTCTCGGCGACGATCGCCTCATAGGCTTCGGCCGGCACCCGGTCGCCGCCATGGCGTTCCGCCAGCAGCACCACGCCCAGCGGCAGGCTGACGGCGTCGATGACCGAAGGCCGCGCGCGGCGGTCGCCGTCGACGCGCAGCCAGATCAGCTCCGTCGACCCGCCGCCGATGTCGAACATCAGCGCCCGGGGCAGGCCGGGGTCCAGCAGCTCCGCACAGCCCTTCAGCGCCAGGCGCGCCTCCTCCCCGGGGGAGATCACCTCCAGCGCGATGCCGGTGACATCCGTCACCCGGTCCTTGAAGGCCTTGAAGTTGCCCGCCCGCCGGCATGCCTCCGTCGCCACGGCACGATGGCGGCCGACACCGCGGCGGCGCATCTTGGCCGCGCACACCGACAGCGCCTCCAGGCAGCGCTCGATCGCGGCGGGCGACAACAGGCCGGTATGGCCCACCCCTTCGCCCAGGCGGACGATGCGGCTGAAGGCGTCGATCACATGGAAGCCGCCGCCATTGGGCCGCGCCACCAGAAGACGGCAATTGTTGCTGCCCAGGTCGATGGCGGCGACCGGCCTCTGCCGTTCGTCACCACCCGGTCGGCGCCCCGTCGCCGGGCGGCGAGCCGAAGAGTCCAGAGGGTCCGCCTGCATCGTCCTGCCCATGCCGGGCCGCGGCTGAAACCCGCGGCCATCTGTGTTAGAGTCATGCTAGCGCACGACGTCGCGCCGTCGCCAGCCCCACCCGAACAGCCGGGTTACACGCCCCCGCAGCGCGGCCCCCAGCCGCCCCGGCCAGCAAACACGGCAGTTTTTCGACAAATGCCCTGGCGCGCTGTGCCGGCCATCACATGGACCCACACGGGCGATCACGGGATCGTGATCGCCATCGGACGATCCGCCGGGGGTTAACAGCCGCCGAGCGCTGTGCTAGGTAGGGGAATCGCCGCCGCTTGGGGGATCGTCTAGCGGTAGGACATCGGACTCTGACTCCGAGAGCCCTGGTTCGAATCCAGGTCCCCCAGCCACAGGCGCTTTCCCCGGACTGCCCTTCCCCACGCCGGCTGCCGCCTAGTCGCCCATGGCCAGCGACGTGCCGGGGATGTAGGTGCGCTTCAGTGGCAGCAGCATCTTGTAGCGGGGGTCGAAGCGGTCGTAATGGGCATAGATCAGCTCGATCAGGTCGTTGCCGTCGATGAAGCGCAGGTTGGGCTTTGACCGCTCGAAGGTTCTCGCCTCGGCACTGTAGCCGCCGAGGGTGACGAACAGGCCGTGCTCGCCATGCTCGATGGCACCGTGAAGCTGCTGCGCCGTCGGCCGCCCGATCTGGTCCAGCGTCTGCTTGCACTGCACCTTGATGATCGGCGGTTCGAACCCGAGTTCATCCTTGTGGGCAATGACGTCGATCCCCCCGTCCGATGATCGCTGGGTGACGCGCGCGTAGTAGCCCATGCAGGTCAGCAGGTGGGCGACGAACTGCTCGAACTCATGCGGCTTCAGCTTCGATTTCAGCCGCTTGATGATGAAGTCCTCGGTACTCTCCTCCACCTGCAACGAGACCTCGTCAGCCATGGTATCATCGACGTCCTCGGCCCCTGTGCCCTTGCCCTCCAGGGCCGCGCGGAATTCCTCGGCGTGGGTCGTGATCTGAAACAGGGTCATGGCGGAGCCGATCTCATGCAGCGCGGACTGCGAGAATTCCGCCCGAGGCAGATGGCGCACCCACCGCACCTTGCGCCGGTTGGGACAGATCGCGTTCAGGTCCGGCGCATACTCATAGCCGCCGTCAACGAGACCGATGTTGACGGTGCGGTCGGGCTTCGACGGATAGACGACGATATCGCTGACGGCGATCTCCCACACGAAGCGGTAGAGGACACCGGCCTGCACCGGTACCGCGCCGGGCTTGGCGTCGGCATAGGCGGAGATCAGACGGGCCTTCAGGGAGTCACGGTCTTTCGGGATCCTCGACAGGTCGCCCAGCTGCGGCCAGCCGATGACGACATATCCGCCCTGGATCGGGGCCATGCCGTGGCTTCGATCCATGTGCAGGCCCCACATCGCTTGTGTCATCCCTGGGTCCCCTTCTGCCCGAAGCGAATTCGCACCAGCCGGGTACGGACTGCCGATTGACGCCTGCCCTGCCGCCAACGCCACGGCCCGGGCGTCCGAGGCTTGGCGGGAGGGTCGCCGGCATCGCCCCAGCGACGAACGCCGTCAAGCGGCGGCCGGGTGCACCGCCCCGGCCGGGTGCGCGTTGCGGGCAAGCCAGGCGCGCAGGTCCGCATCGGGCAGCGGCGGGGTGAAGTGGAAGCCCTGCAGGTAGTCGCATCCGATGCCCTTGAGTTTGTCGGCGATCACCGCCGATTCCACGCCTTCCGCCACGGTCTTCAGGCCCATGCTGTGGGCCAGGGCGACGGAGCCGCGGACGATGCAGTCGTCGTCGGCATCCTCAACGACATGGCGCACGAAGGACTGGTCGATCTTCAGCCTGTCGGCCGGCAGGCGCCTCAGGCGTTCCAGCGACGAATAGCCGGTCCCGAAATCGTCGATGGAGATATGGATGCCGATATCCGCCAGCACCGTCAACGCGGCCATGCTGTCTTCGGTGTTGCTCATGGAGGCGGTCTCGGTGATCTCCAGCTCCAGCTTCCCCGGCGCAAGGTGGTGGCGGTCCAGGGTGTCGCGCACGAAGTCCGGGAAATCGGCCGCCCGGACATCGCGGGACGACACGTTGACGGCCACAGCCACATCCAGCCCGTCGCGCGCCCAGTCGGCACATTGGCGCACCGCATTGGTCAGCACCCAGTGGGTCAGCGGCCGGATCATCGAGGTCCGCTCCACCACCGGGATGAAGTGCGCCGGGGGGATCGGCCCCATCACCGCATGGGTCCAGCGGACCAGCGCCTCGACCGTCACGCACCGCCCCGTCGCACTGTCGATGATCGGATGGAAGGCCAGCGACAACCCGCTGCCGCTGGCCAGCGCCTTGTGCAGCTCGCTCAGGATCCTGATGGCGTTGGGTTCGTAGCCGTCGGTGGTCTCTTCGTATTTGACGACCGGGTTGTCCTGCTGCTGGGCCAGGCGCAGCGCCGCGGCAGCGTGGTGGGACACCGCCCACACATCCCGGCTGCCGGGCGGCAGCGAGGCGACGCCGCAATAGCAGTCGATGGCCATGGACGTCCCGGCGACGTAGAACCGGTTGGCGTTGACGTCGACCAGCCGCTGCGCCAGGGCGACCGCCTCCCCCTCCTCGGTGGACCGCAGGAATGTCGCGAACAGGCCACCCCTGACCTGGTAGATCACCGCCTGCGGCGGCGCCGCCTTGCACAGGGCATAGGCGAGCTCCGTGACCAGCAGATACGCCTCCTCCGGACCGGCCCATTGCAGCACCAGCTCATAGGTCGGGCAATCGACATAGAGGCAGGACAGCCGACCGTGGCGGTCGCCGTCCTCGACCTCGCGGCGAAGCGCCTTGGAGAAGGCCAATCCGTTGGCAAGCCCGGTATTCGGGTCGAACTCGCGCAGCCGGACCGTCCGTTCGTACAGCATCGAGGCGACATCAGCCAGGATGCCGATCATGACGCCGATCCAGACGTAGAAGATGGTCCTGGCGATCCACACGGCCGTGTCCTGCGGCAAGCCCACGCTTGCGTCCCACGAACCGGACGGCCCCAGCAGAAGGCCCATCAGCAGGCCCGCAGCCGCGCCGCCGGGATAGCCGAAGGCGATACCCGCCACGAACACCGGCACATAGACGACATGCGGGAGGGCCCACTGGGTCGGCCCGACCGCATAGGCCGTCCAGAACGCGACGCCGATCAGCATCAGCACCGCTGCGGACAACGCCGCTGCGGACCAGATATTGCGCCCCCAAACCGGAATCGAAGTCTGGCGCCTGAAGACTGTGTGCAGCAGTTGCCACACGACCCCGAGGGTCGGGCGGACGATGGGAACTAAAGTATTTACACTCTGCCTCATCTTCAGTCTCCAAGACCATAAACCCGCAGGAGAGCGAATGATGTCGAGAATTAAACAAACAGCATGTGTATTTATGAGACACCCTTTATGATTGACAATCCGTTAACGGTGGAAGAACGAACCGGCCCCCCGGTGGCGCCGGCCGCCGCGGCGACGCGGGGCGCCGCCCCGTCGACGCATGGACGGTTGGACCCGCGGCCGCCCATATACTGACTCGACGGGCCTCCCCATGGGCCGGCCGACGGCCGGCGGAGAGGGCGATGGGCATGCGTCCTGACGGTGTTCTGGGTCTGCTGATGCTGCTGGCGGTGCTGGCGGCCCCGACCGCGGTGCTGGCGCAGGACGACACTGACCCGGCCGCCACGGGCACGGCCGTGCTGCTGGACGTCACCGGGGCCATCGGGCCGGCGACCAGCGACTATGTCGGGCGCGGGCTCGGCAGCGCGGCCGAAGCGGGTGCGCGGCTGGTGATCCTGCGGCTGGATACGCCGGGTGGCCTCGACACCTCGATGCGCGCGATCATCGCGGACATTCTGGCCGCGCCGATGCCGGTGGTCGGTTTCGTCGCCCCCAGCGGTGCCCGCGCGGCCAGCGCCGGCACCTATATCCTCTATGCCTGCCACATCGCGGCGATGGCCCCCGGCACCAACCTGGGCGCCGCCACGCCGGTGCAGATCGGCGGGTCGCCCCTGACGGCGCCGGGGGACGACGAACCGGGCGACCGGGCCGCACGCGAGGACGAGGCCGGCGACGATACCCCGTCGCGTACCGGCCGGCCGACGCTGGAAGACAAGGCCATCAACGACGCCGTCGCCTATATCCGCAGCCTCGCCCAGCTGCG
>JACKIG010000039.1 GCA_020638595.1 Rhodospirillaceae bacterium
AGGCGATATGCGTCGGATAGTCATTGGGCGTATCGGCACCGAAGCGATGCTGGCACTTCCAGCCATGCATCTGGGCGAGCGCCATCGCCTGGTGCTGGCGCAGGATGTGGCCGGCGAAGCGATTGGAATAGGTGCCCGTCAGGCGCTCGGCGTCGGTTGGGGCGTAGACCTCCCGCCAGGCCTGCTTGAAGGGCTGCACGATCTCCAGCACCTCAAGCCGGTCGCGCCAAGCCAGTGCGGCCGACGGATCACCGTGCAGCGGGTGCCACAGGGACATGCGCGCGCCGGCGACGTCGACGGGTACGCCGGTCACGGTCTCGAACCGCCCGTTTCGCCAGAGGCCCGCGGTTGAGCCGCCGCAGGCCAGGTCGGCGCGCCAGATCAGGCTGCGGCATGCGGGGCCGATGAAGACGTGCTCGACATAGCGGACGCGCCAATCGTCGGCCGCAAGGCATCGGTCCGTAAGATAGCCGCGCTCGATGCGCCGGAGCTGATCGCCGAGGTCGGCCGTTGCCTCCTTGACCAGCGCCCTGGCGACCTTGACGGCATCCGGGTCGGCCTCGCGCATCGCCTTCGACGGCGATTTCGCGGTTTTGCCGTCGCCGTTGCGCCAGGACAGCGCCAGTCGCTTTGGACCGTCGAAGGCGATCACCGCAGCGCCGTCACCAACGGCGATCCCGGCCACATTGCGCTCATCGAAGCCATGGGTGGGCACGATCAGCTCGTCCAGATCGGCGCGCGACAGGTGGGCATCCTCGGCCGCCTTGTTCAAGGCCGCATCGATCTTCGCCTTCACCTTCGGATAGCGTACGCGCGCAGCGATGCGCGACAGCCAGACGGCCCCGGCACCGTCGTCAAGATTGCTGAGTGCCCAGAGACAGGCGTTGCCCAGGCGCTCGAACTTCATGCCGTGGCCCGGAACGCTGACGAAGCAGCGCAACGCAAGGTCGGTCAATGGCTTGGCCACGGTCGCCGCCGGCCAGTCCGCCGCCATCCAGACCAGGCCGATGATGGGCAGCTGGTCGGCATCCTCCAGCTCTTGGTGAGTCAACGCCCAGCCGAGGGTCGATTTCGGTTCGTAGGGCCGATAGGCATTGAGCATGGCAATGGCGGCTGTCATCGCCGTTGCCGCATCATTGCCGACGATGCCGCGGGCTTGCTTGCGCCAGCGTGCCGAGGGGCGCGTGCCCTTCACCGTCGATACCGCAAATGTCTCAAGCCGGCCCAGAACCGTCCTGTCCCGAGACGGAAGCCTTTCGTAGAAGGCCAGGCGGTCGACAAAGTATGCCGTCCGATCGGTGAAGCGCTCCGCCAACTCCATCGAGATCCGCAGATGCGAGTATTCGGCCGCGGCCTGCGGGTTCGTGAAGATCGCTCCGGGCCCGGGATCCTTCAGGCCGTCCAAGGCCTGGCGTCGGGATCGCGCAAACTCCGTCCGGCAATCGACAATCCGGTGAAGGAATTGAATGTCATCGTCAGGCACGATGCCCGCGCGCAGAGCCCGCCATATGGTCAGGACGTAGTTGGCGAGATTGCCATTGGGATTGTTGTAGGGGATGACCATCACTTCCTGCATGTTGTCAGGCTTGTGCGGATAGACCTCAAGCGGACCCATGTGATCGGCAGCCTCCCGGCGGGACTGCTCCGCAGCGATCACGGCGTCGCGCGCGGCTGCCACCTTCTTGAGTACTTCCCAAGGAGGCGGGGGCACGACGGCTTCGGCGGCCGTTTTGGGCGAAACGGCCTTCTCAAGTATCTGCAGGGCTTTCCTGTAGTTGGCCCGAATCTGGCTCGGCGCCGCCCTCATTTGCTGGACAGCGGCCAGCACTCTTGGCATGTCGGCCGAAACCGACGCCGCAATCCGCTTGAAGAGCGTCAGATCGATGGGCGGGGCGCACCCCATTGCCGCATCGTCGACATGCAGCTCGATCAATTCGGCGGCCTCGTCTTCAGTGAAGATAGTCTTTTGTTTAACAATATCTGCTAACAAGTACTTCCACGGGACTCGCTGGAACATCTCCAGACTTAGGGCAAACAGCGGGCTGAATGCACGCCCGTAATACCGGCCTCCCGGCCGGTTACTGTTGACATGAATGTCACGTCTGATGGTCCTGGACAGGCGATCGACCCGAAGGATCGCGAGGACAGCGGCGTTGCGCAGCTCCGGGGACGCGTCGAGCACCGCCTTCTTCGTCGCCGCGAAGCTGGGGCTCTCCGCTCTGGGGGCAACGAAACTGCTGATTACAAGCGTGGCGACATAGGGACCGAGTATAGGACCCGCCTCGATCCGCAGTTCGTCCGCGATGCTGGCTGCTTCCGCCCTGGCGTCGCGAGCGTCCATTAGGAATTGAGATCTATGCGTCGGCCGGCCGATGATCCTGCAGATTTCGATAAGCAAAGGAATCGCGCGCATTCTGGATAGCGCGCTGGTGTTCGGAAGGCTTTCGATATAGTCCGCCATGTCCGTCAAGTATCGAACATAATTGGCGTGCGGCCGTAGCTCTCTTGCCGCCTTCACCATCGACATTATTTCGAGCAAGAATGTTGCGGGCCGCCGGAAGGCTGGTATCTCGAAGAAACCCTCCACGTCGGTCCCGAGCAGGACGGCGGCATCCGCACTCCCAAGGCTCGCCCGCGGACTGCGCTGAAATTCGTACAGGATCTGGGCGACCTTTCTCCACTCAACCGTCTCGCTGCTCGACTCGGCGGCGGCCATTCGGGAATGCAGCACAAACGACCGCGCGATGATGTCGCCACGGACCGATGGCTTCGCGTCGTCGATGAGGGCCGCTGACGGACAGCTATCGCGGAATGGCCCGCGTGGAAGGCCGTCGTGGGGCAGTGGGTCGTCCAGAAAGGCGTCGAGCAGGGGCGACCCGGTATCGCGCAGCGCCAGGTCCAGGGGCTTCGTCAGCAGTTCTTCCAGCCGGCTGTCGCGGCGGCGCCCGAACCCGAACATCGGCGGCTATCCCCCCTTCAGAGGCAGCAGGCGCAGGAAGACCGCCGCATTCACCTCCTGAAGCCGGATCGGCTCGGTGGTCGTGCGGATCTGGCGGTCGTTGACCAGGAACAGGAAGCGGCCTTGCTCAAAGGCCTCCACCGCTTCCGCCAGCGCTTTGTCGATCCCTGTGGGGTTGGCCAGGCGCGCCGCCGGCGCGGCGAACCCGCGGGCGATCGTGGGCGGGCTGTTGAGCACCTGCTCGGTCGTCGATGTGCGCCCCGAGACCATGGCCTGCATGGCGTCTTCCGATCTCTCCAGCTCCCGCTCGATGCGGAAGCGGATCAGGTCGATCGCGGTGATCTCAGCCTCTGCAAACTCCAGTGGCGATCGTTCCACCCTGGCGGCACCGGGGGTGAGAGCGCCATAGCTCTCGTCGAACACCTGAACACGCCTTTGCATGGGTGCCCCTTCCTTGGCGTCGCATCGTGCCGTCTCCTGGAACCGATAGTGCGGTCAGCAAGGTGGGGACCGCGGGCGACGAAATGCGGGGGGGGGGGGGAGCTCTCGGCGGCCGCATGTCCTGGCCGGCCGGCAGGGCAGGTATCTCTGATCCCGCGCCAAGGCTGCGCGCGAGACGGCCCCGGTGTCGCCGCTGTGGCCGGTCTAGCACGCCAAGGTTACTGTTGGCTTAACTGTTCGCCTTTACCGTGTCTGCGTCGCGACCACGGGTCGGGTGAGGGCGAGGGTGCCGGCGAGCACTCCGCCCAGGAGCCGTTGGGATGCTGGTCCCGTCGCGGGCAATGCGGTCGGCCGGGCAGGCCCCTTGCTTTCGGGTCCTGCCCGGCCGGAGTTCGACGATCTCAGGGCTTCACCATGACCTTGATGGACTCGCGATCGTTCATCGCCCGGTAGCCGTCCGGGACCCCATCAAGGCCGACCGTCCGGTCGAAGACACGGCCGGGGTCGATGCGCCCTTCAAGAACATCCGGCAGCAGCTCCTCGATATAGGCCCGCACCGGTGCGGGGCCGCCCCCGACAACGACGTTCTTGAAGAACAGCGGTCCGGCCGACGGGACGGTCTCGTAGTGCGGAACGCCGACGCGGCCAATTGCGCCACCTGCGCGCGCGATGCCGACAGCCGTATTCATGGCCTGGTCGGTACCGACGCATTCCAGCACGGCATGGGCCCCGAGCCCGCCCGTCAGGTCGAGCACGCGGGCGATCGCGTCCTCGCCACGGCCGGTCACGATGTCCGTGGCGCCGAAGTCGCGTGCCAGTGCGATCCGGTCCGGATGCCGCCCAAGAAGGATGATCTGCTCGGCACCCAGACGCTTGGCGGCAATCACGCCGCACAGACCAACCGCGCCGTCGCCAATCACCGCCGCGATCTTGCCGGGTGCGACACGGGCGACGACAGCCGCATGATGGCCGGTGCCCATCACGTCGGACAGCGTCAGCAGCGACGGCATCAACGGATCCTCCGGGCTGACCGGCAGAACGAACAATGTTCCGTCCGCCTGCGGTATCCGCAGAGCTTCCGCCTGTGCCCCTTCCATGCCGCCGTTTCCGAAGAAGCCGCCATGCAGACAGGCTGTGTGCAGGTGCTCGTGACAGAAGACGCAGGTCCCGTCGGAGAAGGCGAAGGGCATGACGACAAGGTCGCCTTTCTTGAGCGTCTGCACCTCGGACCCGATGTCCTCGACGATGCCGATCGCCTCATGGCCCATGCGCTGGGCGTCCTCGCCCTCGGTTCTCAAATTGTAGGGCCAAAGGTCGCTGCCGCAGACGCAGGCGCGCGTCACGCGCAGGAGAGCATCGGTCGGTTCCTTGATCTGCGAGTCCGGCACGGTCTCGATGCGAACGTCGCGAGGGCCATGCATGACAGTCGCGCGCATGTGCTTTTCCTTCTCTTGTGTCGTCAGGCGTCGGGCTGAGCCCGGTTAGCCGCCGTATTGCTCGTCGGAGACCGGCTCCAGCCAGTCGACGACCTTGCCGTCCAGGACCTCCTGAATGGCGATGTGGGTCATGGCGCAGTCGCGAGAGGCGCCGTGCCAGTGCTTTTCGCCCGGTGGGAACCAGACGACATCGCCGGGGCGGATTTCCTCAATCGCGCCACCCCAGCGCTGGACGCGCCCCACGCCGGCCGAAACGATCAGGGTCTGGCCGAGGGGGTGGGTGTGCCAAGCTGTCCGGGCGCCGGGTTCGAATGTCACGCTGGCCCCCTGAACGCGCTCCGGGGCGAAGGCGTTGAAGAGCGGGTCTATCCGAACCGCACCGGTGAACCAGTCGCTCGGTCCTTTGGCCGAAGGCTTCGAGCCTGTTCGCGTGATCTCCATCGTCCATCCCTTCCCATTGTGTCCGTCCCGTTCGAGGGGTACCGGGAGCGGTTGTCGGGTGAGATCTGGGGAGTCCCCCACCCCGGGATTAGACGATGGAGATTGCATGAACTGTTGAGTAGGATTCATCAATGATCCAGAATTTGAATGAGCTGCAAGCAGTCCTCGCCGTCGCGCGGGAGGGCAGCTTTACCAAGGCCGCCGCCAAGCTGGGGGTGACACCGTCAGCCCTGAGCCACACGATCAAAGGGCTGGAACACCGGCTTGGCCTGAGGCTGCTGTCGCGCACCACGCGAAATGTCGCGCCGACCGAGGCCGGACAGCGGATGATCCGCCGGATCGGTCCGCATTTCGAGGAGATCGAAGCCGAGCTTCAGGCCTTGAGCGCGTTGCGGGACAAGCCCGCCGGGACCATCAGGATCACCTGCATCGACTATGTCATCGAGACGATTTTCCGACGCAAGCTGCGCACCTTCCTGCAAGAATACCCGGAAATCAGGGTGGAACTGGCCATCGACTACGGCCTGACCAATATCGTTGAGCAGCGTTTCGACGCCGGGGTGCGGATCGGCGAAGCGATCGGCAAGGACATGATCGCGGTGCGGATCGGGCCTGACTGGCGCTTTGCCGTGGTGGGGGCACCCGCCTATTTCGCGCGACGCTCACCCCCGTCGATCCCGCAGGAACTGACCAACCATAGCTGCATCAATCATCGCCTGACGACGGCAGGCGGCCTCTATGCGTGGGAATTCGAGAAGAACGGCCGGGAGCTGAATGTCCGCGTCGATGGGCAGCTAACGTTCAACAGCGTCATCCCCGTGGTGCACGCCGCGGTCGACGGCATGGGTCTGGCGTATGTTCCCGAAGAGCTTGCCATGCCTTATTTGCAGGACGGACGCCTGCGGGAAGTCCTCGCCGACTGGTGTCCCACTCTGCAAGGCTACCATCTCTACTATCCCAACCGGCGGCAGGCCTTGCCGGCATTCTCCCTGCTGGTCGACGCGCTCAGGTACCGGGCCTGAGCGCAGACGCCTGCTGTCCGATGGGCAGATGTCGGCACCCGGCGACAGCCGCCGACGCACCCTAGCCGCAGCCGGATGCGCGCACTAAGGTGCGCGCCAGCCAAGGCCCAGCCGGGGAGTGCCCGCCGACATGCAGCCCAGTCACAGCTTTCCCAATCTCACCGTCGTCGATCATCCGCTGATCCAGCACAAGCTGACGCATATGCGCAATCGCGGGCGGTCGACCAACGGGTTCCGGCGGCTGTTGAAGGAGATCTCGCTGCTGATGGGCTTCGAGATCACCCGCGACCTGCCGCTGGCCAAGACGACCATCGAGACGCCGCTGGAGGAGATGGAGGCGCCGGTACTGGCCGGGCGCAAGGTGGCGCTGGTGGCGATCCTGCGCGCCGGGCTGGGGATGGTGGAAGGGCTGCAGGAGCTGATCCCCTCGGCCCGCGAAGGGCATATCGGGCTGTTCCGCGACCCCGCCACCAAGATGCCGGTGGAATACCTGGTGAAGCTGCCGGACCCGAAGGACCGCATGTTCCTGCTGGTCGACCCGATGCTGGCCACCGGGAATTCGGCCGTTCATGCCGTCGACGTGCTGAAGCGCCACGGCGTGCCGGCCAACCTGATCCGCTTCGTCGGCCTTGTCGCAGCACCCGAGGGCGTGGAGACGATGCTGAAGGCGCATCCCGACGTGGCGGTCTATGTCGCCGCCTTGGATCGCCAGCTGAACGACCACGCCTATATCCTGCCCGGGCTGGGCGATGCGGGCGATCGGCTCTACGGCACCAAATAGCGCATGCCCGCCATACACCGGCGGGCCTTGACTTCTGTTGCATCGCAGCAAGATCATTGAAGATGCAGTGCACCCGGCTGCTCGGGTGCGCCCGTCGTTCGGGGATTGAGAGGCGATGCCGCTGTCGGCGCCGGCCCAACGGGACCACATCCACACCCGCACCGTGGAATGCCGGGGATACCGGCGCGAAGACGGCCTGTGGGACATCGAAGGCCATCTGGTGGACGTGAAGAGCTATCCGTTCCCCAATGCCTTCCGCGGCACCATCGAGGCGGGGGAACCGCTGCACGACATGTGGCTGCGCCTGACGGTGACAGACCAGCTGGAGATCGTGCGGTCCGAGGCGGTGATCGACCACCATCCCTACGACATCTGCCCGCTGATCGCCCCGAACTTCAAACGGCTGGAAGGCCTGAAGATCGGTCCCGGCTTCACCCGCAAGGTGAAGACGCTGCTGGGCGGCGTGCAGGGCTGCACCCACTTGGTGGAACTGGTCGGGCCGGTGGCGACCACGGCGTTCCAGACCGTCTATCCCATCCTGGCGCGCCAGAGGGGCGAGCTGCCGCACACCCACGGCCGGGCGGAAAGCCGACATCGGCCATCGCTGCTGAACAGCTGCCACGCCTATGCCGAGGATGGCGAGGTCGTGCGCCGCCATTGGCCCGATCACTATACGGGCAGCCGCAGCACGGTCGAGGCGGCGGAGTAGGCACGGCCGAAAGGCCGATCGCCGAACGGTAGCGGATGGACCCGAGTCAAGAGTCCCGGGGAAATAAATAATTCTCCGGGCGCCCCTTCACCGGCGCCCCGGTCATCGCCATGTCCGCACGCGCAACGCCGCCTGTCGCAGGATATGCGGCCGCGCGACCCTATTGTCTTCAAAGCGATGGAGGACGGCGATGCGTGGGCGCTTGGTGGCTCTGGTTTCGGCACTGGCGTTGTTGAGTGTGCCCGGCATGGCGACGGAGCCTGCCGCCAGCGGCAGCCAGCCGGCCGCAGACGCGGACATCTCCATCGACGACGTGGGCTCGATGGGCACCGGCAGGCAGCAAACGCCGGAAATCACGCACGAACACGGACACTTCATCGGCCTGACGGTCGTCGGGTCGGACGGTGACGAGATCGGCGAGGTCAAGGACGTGGTGCTGGAGGCCGACGGCGGCACGGCGTTCCTGGTATCGCGCGGCGGGATGCTGGGCATCGGCACTCATCTGGTGGCGCTGCCCTTCGACCCGGCTACGGTCGCGGTGACGGACGATGAAGTGACGCTGACCGACATCACCGAGGACGGGGCGGACGATCTGCCCGCCTTCGAATACACGGGCACGCCGACGGTCCTGCACCCCACCGGCAGGGACTGACGGTCGCCACGCCTGATCCGGTCACGTCGGATCGGCGTGACCGGTCATCGGGACGCTATCCGTATGTAACTGCGGCGTCCGCACGCGGCGGTGTCAGGGTGCGCAGGCCGCCCAGCGGTCTGCGGCTTCGTCGTCGGCCTCCCTGGCCTCGACCCAGTGGTCGCCGCCGGGCGTTTCCTCACGCTTCCAGAACGGTGCTTTCGTCTTCAGCCAGTCGACCAGGAACTGGCAGGCCTCGAACGCCGCCTGGCGGTGGGCGGAGGCGACGGCAACCAGGACGATGTTGTCGCCGGGCAACAGGCGGCCATGGCGATGGATGATCAGGCTGGCGGCGATCGGCCAGCGGGCCAGTGCCTCCGCCTCGATCCGGGCCAGCATCTTCTCGGTCATGCCGGGATAGTGCTCCAGCGTCATCGCCGTTACCGGCATTTCGCCCGCCAGGTCGCGCACGGTACCGAGGAAGCTGACGAGCCCGCCGACATCGTGCCGGCCGGCCACCAAGGCCGCCATCTCGGCGCCCATGTCGAAATCCTCGGCCTGCACACGCACGGTCATTCCCGTCAGCCCCCCGTCACCGGCGGAAACAGCGCAACCTCGTCGCCCGGTGCGACCGGGTCGCCGGCGCGCGCGAATTCCTGATTGACCGCAACCTTGACGGCGCGCTCGTCGGCCAATGCCGCGGCATAGGCGGGCCCGCGGCCGCGCATCCAGGCCAGCAGCGTGGCGACGTCGCGCACCTCCGGCGGCGGCGTCACCTCTTCCTCGGCGACGCCGATGCGGCTGCGCAGCCAGGCGAAGTACAGAAGGCGCATGGCGGGCATTCGTCTCCAGTCTGCGTTGCGGGCATCGTGCCCGCCCGAACCGTCACTATGCGGGCGGGCGCCGGCATTGTGAACAGGCCTGCCGGTGGCGCCGCCTCAGTCCGGTGTCGGCGGGGACGGCGCGGCCTGGCGGCGTTCCATCCGGTCTTCGCGCCGGCGTTGCAGGCGGCGGCCTACCGAGCGGCCGAAATAGTATCCGAAGATCCCGCCGCTGACGGCAAACGGCAGGCCGCCTGCCAGGATCACCAGCATGAAATAGCCCGACTGCTCCAGCAGGGCCATCATCCCCTCGTCCTGGAAGGTCTGCAGCAGGCTTTCCACCTGGAAATCGCCGGCGCCGCAGGCGGTGAGGGTGCAGCCGATCGCGAAATACATCGTGTAGATCGGCACGAAGGTGAAGGGGTTGGTGATCAGCGTCAGGACCGCGGCGACCGCAATGTTGAACCGCAGGCCGATGAAGCGGCCGACAGCCCACACGACACCGACCACGGCCAGCTGAATCCCCGGCGGGGCGATCAGGCCCACGCCGAGGCCGACACACATGGTGTTGGCCACATGGCGCGGCGACAGCTCCATCCGGCTGATGGGCCGCAGCACGCGCCGGAAATACTGGCGCTTGAGCTTTCTCACGGGGCGGCGGGCAGAGACAGTCACCGGCGCGCAACACATCCGTCACGGAAGGGGAAGACCCGGATAGCGGCGGGGTTGCCAGCCTGTCAACGCGGAAGCGGGGTGGGGCGCATGACGGCGTCCCCAGGTTCGATCCCTCTGCGCCGCGGGGCGTGCGGATGCGGGCGATCTTGGGCCCGCCGCGCTGTCAGTGGCATCGTGGTCGCGGTTTGCCGCCGGAATTCGGGGATGGCCGGGCAGGGCTGCCGGGGCCGGCCGATGTCACCCGCCGCTATGCGAGGATGTCGAGCAGGCGGTCCTGCATCCGGTCGG
This sequence comes from Rhodospirillaceae bacterium, assembly GCA_020638595.1. Classification (GTDB taxonomy): domain Bacteria; phylum Pseudomonadota; class Alphaproteobacteria; order DSM-16000; family Inquilinaceae; genus JACKIG01. The sequence continues at coordinate 10,205 of JACKIG010000039.1, forward strand.
CGGTTCGGACCACCGCGGCATTGGCCTGCACGGCGGTCTTGGCGGACAGCAGGTCGATGACCGGCTCGGCCTCGACATTGCCGCCGGCAATCCGGCGGGCAGCGCCGTCCGCCTGGTCGAATGCCCGGTTCATCCCGGTGAGGGCGTGACCGAAGACGCTGTCGATGGATCCTGTCATGGCGCAACCAGTCTACCGCCAGACGGCTTAAGGCCCCGTAAAGGCCGGGACCGGCGGCTGCGGTAGGTCAAACCGCGACCCGGGCAGCCAGCGCTGCGTGCGGTTCCGGCTTGCCCGTCACTGCCGCTTCGTGCGGATCTGACGCAGGCCGGCGGCCATGTACTGCCAGCCCGTGATTACGGTCAGCGCCGCGGCGAGCCAGAGACCGACCAGGCCGGCGGTGACGAAGCCCGGGCCGCCGGGGCCGGCTTGGCCGACGATCAGCATCGCGATGGCCGCCATCTGCACCGTGGTCTTCCACTTGGCCAAGGGCGTGACGGGGATGCCCTTGGCTTCTGCCCCGGCCAGGAATTCGCGCAGGCCCGAGATCAGGATTTCGCGCAGCAGGATGATGACGGCGGCGAGGATGTGGATGCCGCCGACGCGGCCGAAGGCGACCAGGGCCATCAGCGCGGCCGCGACCAGCATCTTGTCGGCGATCGGGTCGAACAGGCGGCCCCAGAGCGAGACCACCTGGCGGCGGCGCGCCAGGTAGCCGTCGAAGAAATCGGTCACGGCGGCGACCACGAAGACTGCCGCCGCAGCCCAGGCCGCCCAGGCCGCCGGCACGTAGAACAGGGCCAGCAGCGGCGGGATCAGCACGATGCGCAGGCCCGTCAGGATATTGGGCAGTGTCAGCAGCCGGTCGTCCATGTCATCGCCTCCCCGGGGGTGGCGGCCTTGGCTCAGCCGTCGCCGCGGAAATGGTCCTGGATCTTGCGCGCCACCGTTTCGCTGATGCCTTCGACGGCCATCAGGTCGTCCAGGCTGGCGCGTGCCACCGCCCGGGCCGATCCGAAATGCAACAGCAGCGCCTTCTTGCGTCGCGGTCCGATGCCGGCGATCTCGTCGATCGTCGACTGGCCGATCTGCTTGGTGCGCCGCGCACGATGGGTGCCGATGGCGAAGCGGTGGGCCTCGTCGCGCAGCCGCTGCAGGAAGTACAGCACCGGGTCCCGCGGCTCCAGCGAGAAGGGATCGCGGCCCGCCATGAAGAAGCGCTCGCGCCCGGCATTGCGGTCGGGCCCCTTGGCGATGGCGACCAGCGGCACGTCGTCGATGCCCAGTTCCGCCAGAACGTCGGTCGCCGCATTCAGCTGGCCCAGGCCGCCGTCGATCAGCAGCAGGTCGGGCCACGCCTCGCGGTCGGGATCCTCCTTCAAGGCGCGGGCAAAGCGGCGTCCCAGCACCTCGCGCATCATCGCGTAGTCGTCGCCCGGGGCCGGGGCGGTCTTGATCAGGAATTTGCGGTAGGCGGCCTTGCGGAAGCCTTCCGGCCCGGCGACGATCATGCAGCCATAGGCATTGGTGCCGGAAATGTGGCTGTTGTCGTAGACCTCGATGCGTCCCGGCGGGCCGTCGAGGGCAAAGGCGTCGGCGACGCCTTCCAGCAGCCGCGCCTGCGAGGCGCTTTCCGCCAGGCGGCGCGCCAGGGCCTCGCGCGCATTGGCCAGCGCGTGGTCGATCAGCCGGCGCTTGTCGCCGCGCTTGGGTTCCACCAGCTGGACGCGGCGGTCGGCACGGACGCTCAGCGCCTCCTCCACCAGCGTCTGTTCGGCCAGCGGGTGGCTCAGCAGCACCAGGGGCGGCGGCGGACGGTTGTCGTAGAACTGGGCGATGAAGGCCGCCATCACGTCGGCCGTGTCATCGCTCTTGTCGTGGCTGGGGAAATAGGCCCGGGTGCCGTAATTGCGGCCGCCGCGGAAGAAGTACACCTGGATGCAGGCCTGGCCGCCGGTCTGGTGGGCGGCGAAGGCGTCGGCGTCGTCGATGCCTTCGACGTTGATGTCCTGATGGGCATGGATGGCGGCCAGGGCGCGGATGCGGTCGCGCCAGCGCGCCGCCGCCTCGTAGTCCAGGCGATCGCTGGCGGCCGTCATCTCGCCCGCGAAGGTGTCGTGGACGGCCTGGCTCCGGCCGCGCAGGAAGTCGACGGCCTGGGCGACCTGGGCCGCGTACTCGCCCTCGTCGACATAGCCGACGCATGGCGCGGTACACCGCTTGATCTGGTACTGCAGGCAGGGGCGGGTGCGGGCGGCGAAGACGGCATCGCTGCAGTTGCGCAGCAGAAAGGCGCGTTGCAGTGCCGTGATCGTGCGCGTGACCGCGCCTGCGGACGCGAACGGACCGAAATACCGCCCCGGGCGGCTTTCCGCCCCGCGGTGCTTCAGGATCTGGGCGAAGGGGTGGTCGGCGGTGATCAGGATATGGGGAAACGTCTTGTCGTCGCGCAGCAGGATATTGTAGCGGGGCCGCAGCCGCTTGATGAGGTTGGCCTCCAGCAGCAGGGCCTCGACCTCCGACCGGGTGACGACGAACTCCATCGACCGGGTCTCGGCGATCATCCGCAACAGCCTGGACGGATGCTTGCCGGCCAGTGTGTAGGCGGTGACGCGCTTGCGCAGGTTGCGGGCCTTGCCGACATACAGGGCCTGGCCGTCGCCGCCCAGCATCCGGTAGACGCCGGGCTGATTCGGCAGGGTCTTTACATGCGCCTGTATGACGGCCAGGCCGTCGGCAAGCCCACCGGCAAGCGCACTACCCCCGGGTGCAGACGGGGGTTCGGGGCAGGGTGCTGATTCGGCAGGGTTTTGGGTGTCGTCCATCGCTTCCCATATGCCCGCAAGCAGGGGGGCGTACAAGGCGTCGCGGGTGGGGGCGGGGGGCGGAGTATCCACCGTTCATGTGGATAACTTTGTCGATAACCTCGTGTCACGGGGCCGAGAGCGTGGGCTGACCACGCTTCCGCGCGGGTTGCTTAAAATTTGGGCAACCATGTAACTTGTTGATTTTCCGCCATTCCTTGAAGTCAACATGAAAGATATGTTTCAACGTAAGAATCTGAAGGGCCGTTCGGCGATGATTCGGGCTTGTTTTTCGGCATGTGCACAAGTGTCGGCGCGATTCGGCCATATCGCGGGTGGGGGCTGTTCGCAGGCGCACCCAATTGACGGTCGTGTGCGCTCCCCGGGTCGTTCGGCACCCAATCACTCGATGGCCACGATACCGCGTTTCGGTTGCGCATAGCCCAGATGCTCCCCGCCATCCAAGGCGATCATCTGGCCGGTGATTGCCGGCGCGCCGGCCAGGAACCGGACGGTGGCCGCAATCTCCGCCGGGTCGGTGGGCCGTGCCAGGGGGATCGCCTGCCACTGCTTCTCGAACTGCTCGTCGGTCTGAAACTCGCTCTTCAGCGTCGGCCCCGGTCCGATGGCGTTGACGCGGATGCGCGGCGCCAGGGCCATGGCCAGGGTCTTCGTCAGCATCCACAAGCCCGCCCGGCTGACGGTGTAGGACATGAAATGCGGGGTGGGGTTCCAGATCCGCTGGTCCAGCAGGTTCACCACGTTGCCAGGCCGGCCGGGGGGCAGGGCCTCGGCAAAGGCACGAATCAACACCACCGGCGCCCGCAGGTTGGCCGCCATGTGGACATCCCAGCTCTCGCGGCTGTGGTCCAGGATATGGTCGTAGCGGAATACCGATGCGTTGTTGACCAGCAGGTTCGGGGGACCGAGCGCCGCCACGGTAGCGGGCACCAGCCGCCCTACTGCCTCTTCGTCGGCAAGGTCGGCGCCAAGGGCGACGGCGCGGCCGCCGGCGGCACGGATGTCCGCCACCAGGTCGTCGGCGTCGCGGGCGGACCGGTTGTAGTGCACCGCCACCGCCCAGCCATGGGCGGCCAGGTCGCGCACGATCGCCGCGCCGACCCGCCTGGCCCCGCCGGTGACGATCGCGACATCGGTGTCGTTGCGTGTCATGGGACAGGACTTTGATGGCCGGGGGCCAAGCCTTCAAGGGCGAAGTCGGCGGCGGGAACAGCCGAAGGTCACAGCATCGTCATGACCATTTCGCCCACGCCCAGGAACTGCGTGGCGACGAAGACGAGGTAGAGGGCGACCAGCGCCAGCCCCTCCATCCGCGACAGGCGCCCGCCGGAGGCCATCAGCGGCATCAATGCCAGGCTCACCGCACCCATGATCCACATGTCGAATGCGGCGATCTTCGCCGGAATCTCGAACGGTACGACCAGGCCCACGGACCCCATGATCAGCAACAGGTTGAACAGGTTGCTGCCCAGCACATTGCCCAGGGCCACGTCGCTGTGCCGGCGCAAGGCGGCGGCCACCGTGGTCGCAAGCTCGGGGACCGATGTGCCGAAGGCCACGAGCGTCAGGCCGATCACCTCTTCCGATACGCCGGAGCGGCGCGCAAGGCCGGTCGCGCCGTCCACCAGAAGCTCCGCCCCGCCCAGCACGCCCAGCAGGCCGCCCAAGACGGCGAGAAGGATGAAGGCGAGCGAGTTGTCGATGGGGGCAACCTCCTGCACCCCCTCGGCGGCAAGCGCATGGTTGGCGCGCCGGTCCATCAGGTAGCAGGCGTACAGATAGCCGCCGAGCAGCAACAGGCCGACGATGCCATGCGCCCGGTCGATGGAGCCGAGAAGGCCGGCCAGGATGAACAGGGCGGTTGCGACCAGCATGGCGCTGCCGTCGCGCAGCAGTGCCGTGCGGTTGCAGCCGACCGGGCTGATCGCCGCCGCCGCGCCCAGGATCAGCAGCACGTTGGCGATGTTGGACCCGACGACGTTGCCGACCGCCAGGCCCGTGGCCCCGCCCACCGCCGCGCGCATGCTCACCAGCAGCTCCGGCAGCGAGGTGCCGAAGGCCACGACCGTCAAACCGATCACCAGCGGCGAAATTCCCAGCCTGCGGGCGAGCCCGACGGCGCCGCGGACCAGGAAATCCGCGCCAAGTGCAAGCAGCACAAGGCCGCCCACCGTGAGCGCGACATCGATCAGCATCTACTACGTCTCCGTCGGCGCCGGCTGGGACGCAAGGAGCGGCCACCCATGCGGGGGTCGCCGCACGGGTGCACTTGCGTGTCGGCAAAATGGGGCCGATCGCAGCCGCCCACAAGCCAAGATCGGGGACCGGCGGGCATTCGGGTGCGACGAACCGGCCGGTGCGTGGGGCCGATTCACGGGCCCTTGCGCCGGCGTCCGCGGCCTCTTGCCGGCTTGCGCGAGGGTGCGCTCTCGATGGTGGATCGATGGGTCCCCCCACCGGCCCGGCCGGGCAGGACGCCGGTATCGAGTTCCAGATCGGCGGCTTCCAGCCGGCGGATCTCGTCGCGCAGGCGCGCGGCCTCCTCGAATTCCAGGTCGGCGGCGGCCGCGCGCATCCGCGCTTCCAGGTCGGCAACGTAGTCGGCCAGCGACTTGCCGGTCAGGTGCCGGACGGCGGCATCGCCGGTCTTCACCGTCACCCGGTCGTTCTCGTAGACGCTCTGCAGGATGTCGTCGATGCTCTTGCGCACGCTTTCCGGGGTGATCCCGTGGGCGGCATTGTAGGCCTCCTGCTTCTCGCGCCGGCGGTTGGTCTCCTCGATCGCGTTCGTCAGGCTGTCGGTCATGACGTCGGCATACAGGATGGCGCGGCCGTCGACGTTGCGGGCCGCACGCCCGATGGTCTGGATCAGCGAACGGCGGCTGCGCAGATAGCCTTCCTTGTCGGCATCGAGGATGGCGACCAGTCCGCATTCCGGGATGTCCAGACCCTCGCGCAGCAGGTTGATGCCGACCAGGACGTCGAACATCCCCAGGCGCAGGTCGCGGATGATCTCGATCCGCTCCAGCGTATCGATGTCGGAATGGATGTAGCGCACGCGGATGCCCGCCTCGTCCATGTATTCCGTCAGCGCTTCGGCCATCTTCTTCGTCAGCGTCGTCACCAGGGCGCGCATGCCGCGGGCGGCAAGCTCGCGGCATTCGGCCAGCAGGTCGTCGACCTGGGTCTCGGTCGGCCGGATGATCACCGGCGGATCGATCAGGCCGGTGGGGCGAACCACCTGCTCGACGAAAACGCCGCCGGTGCGCTCCAGTTCCCAGTCGCCGGGGGTGGCGCTGATGAACACCGTGGGGGGGCGCATCGCCTCCCATTCCTCGAACTTCAGGGGGCGGTTGTCGACGCAGGCGGGCAGGCGGAAGCCGTATTCGGCCAGCGTCTCCTTGCGGGCCCGGTCGCCGCGGTACATGCCGCCCAGCTGCGGCACCATCACATGGCTTTCGTCGACGAACAGCACGGCGTTGTCCGGCAGGTATTCGAACAGCGTCGGCGGCGGCTGCCCCGGCAGGCGGCCGGTCAGGTAGCGGGAATAGTTCTCGATGCCGGCACAGCTGCCCGTCGCCTGGATCATCTCGATGTCGAACTGGGTGCGCTGCTCCAGCCGCTGGGCCTCCAGCAGGCGGCCGGCCGCCGTCAGCTCGGCCAGGCGCGCCTTCAGGTCGGTCTGCATGCTGCGGATCGCCTGGTCGAGCGTCGGCTTGGGCGTGACGTAATGGCTGTTGGGATAGATGCGCACCTGCTGGGGCAGGGCGTGTTTCTCCCCCGTCAGCGGGTCGACTTCCTGGATCGACTCGATCTCGTCACCGAAGAAGGACAGGCGCCAGGCCCTGTCCTCGTAGTGGGTGGGGAAGATCTCCAGCGTATCGCCGCGGACGCGGAACGTGCCGCGCTGGAAATCCGCGTCGTTGCGCTTGTACTGCAGCTCCACCAGCGATTTCAGCAGGCTGTTGCGGTTGACCGGCTGGCCGACCCGCAGCGGAAAGGCCATCTCGCTGTACGTCTCCACGTCGCCGATGCCGTAGATGCACGAGACGGAGGCGACGATGATCGTATCCTGCCGCTCCAGCAGCGCCCGGGTGGCGCTGTGGCGCATGCGGTCGATCTGTTCGTTGATGGAGCTTTCCTTCTCGATATACGTATCCGTCCGCGGGACATACGCTTCCGGCTGGTAGTAGTCGTAGTAGGAAACGAAGTACTCGACCGCGTTGTGCGGGAAGAAGCGCTTCATCTCGCCGTACAGCTGGGCCGCCAGCGTCTTGTTGGGGGCCAGGACCAGGGCCGGGCGCTGCATCGCCTGGATGACATGCGCCATGGTGAAGGTCTTGCCGGACCCGGTGACGCCCAGCAGCACCTGGTCGCGCTCCCCGGCGCTGAGGCCCGCCGTCAGGTCGGCGATCGCCTGCGGCTGGTCGCCGGCGGGCGAGAAGTCGGACACGACCTCAAACGGGCGGCCGACATCCTTGTCCGGCAGCTCCGGGCGCGGCAACGGTTCGGCAAGGACGGGGGCGGTGCGCATGCCCCCTATATAGGGCAGCCGGGCCGTCGGCGACCAGAGCAGGATGATATCAGGCAGACTCAGCCTGATGTGTGAATCCCGCCCATTTCAGATAGTTAGAGCCTGATTCACCCATGACGCCGATCCGACGTCGTCGGATCAGGCTCCAGCGGCCGGTTACGCCGCGCCGGGCAGCTCGCCGCCCGCGTCGCCCGGCACCGGCAGGGCGGAGGCGGTCAGCAGCGTCCACAGCGACAGGCTGGTCCCGCCGGCGGGCGTCGGGCCGGAGCCCGCAGCCGCCCCGGACAGCGCGGCCAGACGCTGGCCCAGCGCCGCACCCGGATGCATCGCGGTATAGGCGCTTGCCTGGGGGATGGCCGTCACCGACCGCGCGGCGGCGAAGTGCGGGGCCGTGACCATGGGGCGCAGGGGCGCTTCGGTACCGGTGCCGGCATAGGCGCCGGTACTGGGCACGCCGCCCATCGTGGCGATGCCCTGCTGCATGCGCCGGTCCATCCAGTCATAGACCTGCTGCAGCGACCGCGGCTGGCCGGTGTTGCTGTTGTAGAAGACGTTGTAGTTGTAGCGCGCAGCGGCCGGGAAGACCGAGGCCGCCGTCTGGTCGGGGTCATGCCGCAGCTGGCGCAGGAAGGTGGTGGCCCCACCCGCCCCGAGGAAATGGGCCAGATACAGCTCGGTCGAGCCGATCCGCCCGCCGACGTTGCGTTCCAGGTATTCGCGGTTGTCCAGGGCGTATTCGCCGGCCATGATCGCGTTCAGCCGCGGATCCTCGCGCAGCGCCAGGATCTCGCGCCGCGCCGCCGCATCCGTGACGGCCAGCGACCCGTCCTGGCGGACGGTGATGCGGTCGGCGTACTGGCCGAGGCCGTAGGTGGCCCCGTTCTCCTTGATCATGGCCAGCCAGGTGCTGTCGATGAACTGATAGAGCCCGGTGGCGTTGGTGCTGCCGGCGACGGCGGTGGGCTGGAACGCGCTTTCCTGCGCCGCCTTGGCCATCATGTAGGCGAAATCAATGCCGGTGCGCTGGCTGGCCTCTTGGACCGCCGCCAGCACCTGGTCGGAGACCTGGTAGCCGCCAATGGAATGTATGGTGGACATGACCTCGTTTGCCGATCGACTGCAATGCTGACGCTGCGGGACGGTGCCCGACGAGGCCTTAAGCAAGCGCGATGCCAGTCGGCAGATCCCCTGGGCGTCCCGGGCGTGGGCACCGGGCGGACGGCGCCGGGACGCGCCACCGGGCGGCAACCGGCGGCCGGCCCGAGCAGATTTTGCCCATCGGCCGGCAGCGGCTGCCGGGCGGCCCCGGCGACTGCGGCGCCCCGCTGTGCGACCCGGGCGGCGGGCTAGATCCGCCCCAGGTCCTTCGCCGTGGCGTCGATCGCCTGGCGGGCACGGCCGACCAGTTCGTCGACCTCGTCGCGCGTGATCACCAGCGGCGGCGACAGCACCATGACGTCGCGCACCGCGCGCATGACCAGATTGCAGCGGAAGCTGTGGTCGCGGCAGCGGCTGCCGACCTGGCCCAGCTTCGGGAAATGGCGGCGGGTTGCCTTGTCTTCGACCAGCTCCATCCCGGCCAGCAGGCCGACGCCACGGACCTCGCCCACCAGCGGGTGGTCGGTGAAGGCCTCGCGCAGGCGCTCCTGGAAATAGGGGGCGATGTCCTGGGCGACGCGCTCGACCAGCCGCTCGCGCTCCATCAGGGCGATGTTCGCCAGCGCCACCGCAGCCGGCACCGGATGTCCGGAATAGGTGAAGCCGTGATAGAACTCCTCGCCCTTGTCGACCAAGGTGTCGGTTACGCGGTCGCCCACCATCAGTGCTGCCATCGGCTGGTAGCCCGAGGTGATCGCCTTGCCCAACGTCATCAGGTCCGGCCGGATGCCGAGCAGGTCGGACCCGAACCACGCGCCCGTCCGGCCGAAGCCGCAGATGACCTCGTCGGCCACCAGCAGCACGTCGTACCGCGCACAGATCCGCTGGATTTCGTCCCAATAGCCGTCGGGGGGGACGATGACGGCACCCGAGCCCTGGATCGGCTCGGCGACGAAGGCAGCGACGGTGTCGGCGCCCAGTTCGAGGATCCGTTCCTCCAGCGCCTTGGCGGCGCGCTCGGCAAAGACCTGCGGGCTCTCGCCGTCGCGGGCGCAGTCATAGGCGTAGGGCGGCATGATGTGGACGAAGCCGGGCAGCGGCAGGTCGGCCTGGCGGTGCATGGCCGGCAGGCCCGACAGGCTGGCTGCGGCCATGGTGGAGCCGTGATAGCCGTAGAGGCGCGAGACGATCGTCTTCTTCCGCGGCGCGCCCTCCAGGTTCCAGAAATGCCGCACCAGCCGCACCATCGTGTCGTTGGCTTCCGAGCCTGAGCCGGCGAAGAACGCGTGCTTCAGCCCCGTCATCGCGGCCAGCTTGGCCGCCAGCTCGACTGCCGGCGGGGTCGCCGTCTTGAAGAAGGTGTTGTAGTAGGCCAGCTGGCGCATCTGCGCGTAGGCGGCATCGGCCAGTTCCGCGCGACCATAGCCGACATTGACGTTCCACAGGCCCGCCATGCCGTCCAGGATGCGGTTGCCGTCGGCATCCCACAGCCACACCCCTTCGCCGCGTGTGATGATGCGGCTGCCGCCTTCGGCGGCAAGGGCGCGGGTATCGGTGAACGGATGCAGGTGATGGCGCGAGTCGAGCGCCCGCCAGTCGGCGCCGGAAGATTGGGTCGTCATGGGAACTGCCCCGGATGAAGGTGCGATCGGTGGAGACGCGGTAGGCCCCTCAGGGCCTGTGGGTCATGCCCGGGGCGGTCCGTAGCCGATGCGCGCGCACAGGATCAGCAGCTCGGAATGCAGGCTGCGACCGGATGTCCGCTTCGTCCTTGTCACAGGCAACTCCCCACTCGGCGGCCGTCTGTTCGGTCCCTGTGCCATGGTCGAGTGTAGCCGAGGATGACCCGACTTGCAGCCGTCGATCGCCGGGGGGGCCGGCGAGGGGCAGGGCGCTCCGCCGGTCAGTCGGTCCTTGTTTCGGAATAGACGAGGATCTGCGTGACCGTGTCGCCGTCGTTGGACAGGGGCAGGAACAGCGTATGTTCGTCCACCCACCGGCCCTCGGGCGTCCAATAGCCGAGGGGGTCGTAGAGGAAGGTCCGCCGACGCCGCACCAGTTCGTAGCAGGCCAGCACGTCCTTCAGGCTCGGGCCGAGGAAGCCCTCCTGCACCAGCCGTCCCGTCGGGTCGTGTCCGCGCAGCTCGACTTCCGCGGTGCCGACGACGCGATAGCGGAAGATGCCGGCGCGCCTGGCGTCTTCGCCTTCCACGTCGACCAGCAGGATGCCGGGGAGGTGGCCGTGGAAGTCCAGGGGGTCGATATCCGCACGACGCGGCATCGTCCGCTCGCCGCGCTTGCTATCCCAATAGGCAAACAGTGATGCGATCGTGCCGGGACAGCCCGCCAGGAAGGAGCGGTCGGTGATCCCCCGCTTTTCCGGTGGCGCCAGCTTCTTCCCGAACACGTACATCGTACGCCAGGCTCTTCGCGCGGTTGCGTTGCGGGCCGCGGCCGGCTCACACATTCAGCAGCAGGTTCTCACGCTCCCAGGAACTGATGACCCGCTGGTAGGCGTCGTATTCGGCCCGCTTCACATACCAGATCGCATCAACGAAACGCTCACCAAGCACATGGCGCAACGGTTTTGATTCGTTGAGCTTGTTGAGACTGTCCCACAGATGGCGCGGCAGGGTAAAGGGCAGCTTCTTGGCGCTGCCGGCAATCGGTTCTGTCGGTTGCAGCTGTTCCACCATCCCCAGATAGCCACAGGCAAGCGATCCCGCGATCATCAGGTAGGGGTTGCAGTCGGCGCCGGCCACGCGGTTTTCGACCCGCCGCGCCTCCGGCTCGTCGGCGGGCACGCGGAAGCCCACCGTGCGGTTGTCATAGCCCCATTGCACGTTGATGGGCGCGTCGCTGTCCGGGTCCAAACGGCGGTACGAGTTGACGTTCGGTGCGAACAGCGGCATCGCCGACGGCAGGTAGGTTTGCAGCCCGGCGATGAACGACCGGAACAGCGGCGTATCCGTGCCGGCGGCGTCGCTGAACAGCGTGGCGCCGGTCCTGGCGTCGACGACGCTTTGATGCAGGTGCATGGCGCTGCCGGGCTCGAACTGCATCGGCTTGGCCATGAAGGTGGCATAGACGTTGTGGCGCAGCGCCGCCTCGCGCACCGTGCGCTTGAACAGCAGCACCTGGTCGGCAAGCTCCAGCGCGTCACCGTGGTTGAAGTTGATCTCGATCTGCCCGGCGCCGGCTTCGTGGCTCAACGTATCGATATCCAGGTCCATCGCTTCGCAATAGTCGTAGACATCTTCGAAGATCGGGTCGAATTCGTTGACGGCATCGATGCCGAAGGCCTGGCGCCCGGTCTCCGGCCGGCCGGACCGGCCGATCGGCGGCTCAAGCGGATAGTCGGGATCGGTGTTGATCTTGACCAGGAAGAACTCCAGCTCCGGCGCCACGATCGGGCGCCAGCCACGCTCGGCGTACAGCTGCAATACCCGGCGCAGGACGTAGCGGGCGGAGAACTCCACGGGCCGGCCGTCGGCATACTGGCTGTCGCAGATGACCTGCGCCGTCGCCTCCTCGTACCACGGGACGACCCGGACCGTGTCCTCGTCGGGGATCATCGTCGTGTCGATGACGGCATCGTCGGTGACGTTCTCGTCGCGCGGATAGCCGCCGGTGACGGTCTGGATGAAGATCGATTCCGGCACGCGCAGGCCGCGGGTGGCCATGCCGCGCAGGAACTTGTCGTCCGGCAGGATCTTGCCGCGGGCGACGCCGTTGACGTCGGGAACCAGGCACTCGACCTCGGTGATGCGGTGCTGGTCGATGAAGGCCTTGAGCTTGCTCATGGAAACCGGATGCCGATGCCATCTGACCTGATCCAGCATCCCCCATCGCCGACGCCAAGGAAACCCCGCATGCAACCTACGCCGCTTGACCGGCGCCTGCCGCCGGCCGACGATGATGGGACTGCAAGATCATGTCGCGTATCCTGGATCCATGACTGCCGCCGAAAGGCCATCGAGCATCCGCCCGGACGAGGTGGCGGACTTCAGGGCCGGCAATCCCGATATCGCCGTTGTCGATGCGCTGATTGCCGACCACAACGGCGTGCTGCGCGGCAAGAAGGTCCCCATCGGGTCGCTGGCGTCGCTGTATGCCAGCGGGATGGGCCTGCCCGGGTCGCTGTTTGCGACGGACATCAGCGGCGCGACCGTCGAGGCGACGGGGCTGGGGTTCGCCGTCGGCGATGCCGACCACCTGTGCCTGCCGGTGCCGGCCCGCCTTCACCGCGTGCCGTGGCGCAGCCGCCCGACCGCCCAGGTGCTGATGGCCATGCGCGGCCAGGACGGCGCCGCCTTCTTCGCCGACCCGCGCGGGCTGGTGGAGCGGGTGACGGCCCGCCTTCAGGCGGACGGCCTGAACCCGGTGGTCGCGCTGGAGCTGGAGTTCTACCTGCTTGACCGCGAGCGGCTGCCCGACGGCACGCCGCAGCCGCCGACGGGGGCCGCCACCGGCAAGCGCCATCACACCAACCAGGTCTACGGGGTCGACGAGCTGGACGATTTCGACGATCTGCTGGCGGAAATCCAGGCGCATTGCAAAGGGATGGCGATCCCGGTCGACAGCGCCATATCGGAATACGCGCCGGGGCAGTACGAGATCAACATGCATCACCGGGCCGACCCGGTGGCGGCCTGCGACGACGCCATCCTGTTCAAGCGCGTCGTGCGCAAGGTGGCCGAACAGCATGGATTGCAGGCGACGTTCATGGCCAAGCCGTTCGGCGACCTGGCCGGCAGCGGCCTTCACCTGCATCTGAGCATGGAGGATGGCGCGGGCACGAACGTGTTCGCCGCCGACGACCCTGCCGGGTCGCCGATGCTGCGCCACGCGATTGCGGGGCTGTCGGCGACGATGGACGAGGGGCTGGCGCTGTTCCTGCAAAACCAGAATTCCTATCGCCGGCTCAGGCCCAACGCCTATGTGCCGCACGCGCCGTCCTGGGCCGTCAACAACCGCTCGTGCGCCCTGCGCGTGCCCAGCGGCCCACCGGGATCCCGGCGGGTGGAACACCGCCTGGCGGGTGCGGACGCCAACCCCTATATCGTCATGGCGGCGGTGCTGGCCGGCGTCCATCACGGCATCCGCCATCGCCTGGACCCCGGGCCGCCGATCACCGGCAATGCGTACCAGCAGCTCACGCCCACTTTGATGGCGTCGTGGGCGATGGCGCTGGATCGCCTGGACCGGTCGGACTTCTTCGCCGAGGCGTTCGGGCGTGCCTATCTCGACGTCTTCCTCGCCCTCAAGCGCGGCGAGCGGGAGAAGTTCATGGCCCATGTGACGCCGCTTGAGTACCAATGGTACCTGGACAAGGTGTGAGGGGGGCGGCGCTGGCCGCCGCGGGGTGCCTGGCGGCGCTGGCCGGTGCGGGCCCGGCATGTGCCGAGGCCGTCCAGGTGGTGGCGCGCGCGCATGTCGGCGACTGGCGCATCGAATGCGTGCGCACGCAAGACCAGGATCGGCTGTGCGAGATGTTCGCCGTGGCCTTGGTCGACGGGGCGCCGGGATCGCGCGACGTCATCCTGCAGGTCGGCCCCAGCCACGACGGACTGGGCCAGGAAGTGGCCATCGTCGCCGAGGATCTGGGGTTCGATGACGCACCGGCAGGCATCCGCATCGACGATCGCGAGATCCTGGACCTGGCCGAGCCGTCGCCGGATATCACCTGCGCCGGGCGCATCTGCCAGATCGACGGGGTCAGCGCGGGCATGATCGTCGCGGCCGCCGGGTTGGGGCAGCGGCTGGTCCTCACCGGCATCGACGGCCGGGGGGAGCCGGTCGAGGCGGTGTTCGACCTTGGCGATTTCAGCGAGGGGTACCGCCTGTGGCGGCAGATGCAGGCAGAGCACCGTCCGTGAGTGAGCCCGCCGACGCGGCGCCGGTGCGGTGGCGCCGGCGGCGTCTGCTGCGCGTCGTCGGCCTGGCCGCAGCAGCCGCGATCGCCGGCTGCGGGTACCGGCCGCGCGTCCATCTCGACGGCGGGGAGGACGGCATCGACGAATGGAGCCTCGGGCTCCCGTTCTGACATGACGGCAACCGACCATCCGCGATCCTGGTACGCCGCAACGGCCAATCCGCACGCTGCGTACCCGGCGTTGCGGGGCGAGACGGACTGCGATGTGGTCGTCGTCGGCGGCGGCTACACCGGACTGACGGCGGCGCTGGAGCTGGCGCGCCGCGGCTATGCCGTCGTGGTGCTGGAAGCCTGCCGCGTCGGATGGGGGGCCTCGGGCCGCAACGGCGGGCACATCGCCACCGGCTTCAACATGGCGATGTCCGGCATCGCGCGGCTGGTGGGCCAGGCCGATGCGCACCGCCTGTGGGACATGGCGGAGGAAGCCAAGGCCCTGTTGCAGGCGCGGGTCGACCGCCATGCCATCGCCTGCGACCTGCGCTGGGGCTATTTCACCGGCGCGCTGAAGGGACGGCAGCTCGACGGGCTTGCCAGGACGGTGGAGGAATGCCGCGACGTCTACGGCTATCGGTCATACCGGATGATCGCCGGGGCCGATGTCGCCGGCATCGTCGATTGCGCCGCCTATGTCGGGGGTATGCTGGATGCCGGCGCGGGCCAGTTGCACCCGCTGAACTATGCCTTGGGGCTGGCCCGGGCCGCCGCCGAGGCGGGCGCGCGGATCTGCGAGCTGTCCGCGGTGCAGCGGATCGAGGCCGGCGAACGCGTCGTCGCCATCACGCCGGCGGGCCGGGTGCGCGCCCGGTACGGCGTCATCGCCGGCAACGCCTATGTCCATCCGTTGACATCGAATGCCTGGGCGCTGATGCGCAGCCGCATCATGCCTGTGGGGACGTACATGGTCGCCACCCAGCCGATGGACCCCGCGCGCGCCCGCCGCCTGATCCCCAGCGGCGTGGCCGTCGCCGACGCCAATTTCGTCATCAACTACTATCGGCTGTCACCGGATCATCGGATGCTGTTCGGCGGCGGCGTCAACTATTCCGGCATTGACGGGCCGGGCCATGGCCGCGGGCTCAGGCGGACGATGCTGCGCTTCTTTCCGGACCTCGCCGACCTGGGGATCGACCATGTGTGGGGCGGTCACGTCGCCATCACGCGCAACCGCCTGCCGCAGTTCGGCCGGTTGGCGGGCAACGTCTATTTCGCCCAGGGGTTTTCCGGCCACGGCGTGTCCCTGACCGGGCTGGCCGGCACCCTGATGGCGGAGGCAATTGCGGCAACGGCCGAGCGGTTCGATGTCTTTGCCCGGCTGCCCCATCGCGCGTTTCCGGGCGGGCGCCTCTTGCGCATGCCGTCGCTGGTGCTGGCGATGGCGTGGTTCCGGCTGCGCGACCGGCTGTAGTCAGGGCGTTGGCGGGCGCCTTACGGCCCCTCGGCATCTTCGACAACGTCCAGGGCCACGACGCTGCGGTCGATGACCAGCTTGCCGCAGTTCTCGAAATTCGCCGTCACGCGGTTGGCGATGACCGACTGCACCTGTCCCAGGCCCCATTCCGGATGGGCCGGGTTGCGGACCAGCGCACCGGGCACCAGTGTCTCTAGCATGATCCGTCCGCCGCTGCTGACCGGGCCGTGACGCGCCGGCTGGTGCCGGGACCCGCATGTCCCTTATGCTAACCAAGCGGCCCGCGGGCCGATAGGCGCTTGCGCCGGCCGATTGACGCAAAGAAACGCCAGACTTCTTGGGAGCGCTCATGTCCGTTGCGGTCGACACCCGGGTTCTGGAGCTGCTGTGCTCGCGAATCTGCCATGACCTGGTCAGCCCTGTCGGCGCCATCAACAATGGTGTCGAACTGATGGAGGAACTGGAAGGCGACATGGCGGGTGAGGCCATCAACCTGGTCGCGGAAAGCGGGCGGAAGGCCGCGGCGCGGCTGCGCTGCTTCCGCCTGGCCTACGGTGTTGCCGGGGGCCAGGCGGGCGTCCCGCTGGAAGACGGGCGGCTTGCCGCCACCGATTACCTGGCGGGCGGCAAGATCTCGCTGTCCTGGCCGACCGCCAGCCCGAGCATTGCCATGTCGGTGCCGGCGGGCACGGTGAAGATGCTGCTGAACCTGGTCATGCTGGCCGAGGAGGCGTTGAGCTATGGCGGCGCGATCGCGGTGGAGCTGCCCGATGCCGGCGGCGGCACGGCCGTGGTGTCGGCGACCGGCAGGGCTGCGACGCTGAACGACCCGTCGCTGGCCGCGCTCAAAGGCGACGCGGCGGTGACTGAGCTGACGGCGCGGACTGTTCATGCGTATGTGACCGGATTGTTGGCCCGCCAATACAAGATGCCGATCGATGCAGTGAACCCGGAGCCGTCGGCCCCGCAGGCGCGACTGGCGCTGCGGCTGCATTTGCCCGAAGTGTGAATCGGTCTCCGCAAGGCCATCAAACCTTTAGTGGCTTCTTAATCACTTTCTGCCAGCTTGGGCGCACCAATAGCGATAAGGGCGAGCTTTGCCGGGAGCTCGCGCCTGCGTGTTTAGGGGGATGGGTGCACCTATGGACGATCTGCTCAGCGAATTCCTGACTGAGACCGCGGAGAACCTTTCGGTTCTCGATGTGGAACTCGTGCAACTCGAGCAAAACCCCAACGACCCCAATCTGCTCGGCAACATCTTCCGGCTGGTGCATACGATCAAGGGGACGTGCGGGTTCCTGGGGCTGCCCCGGCTTGAACGGGTCGCGCATGCCGGGGAGAACATCCTCGGCAAGTTCCGCGACGGCGAGCTGGAAGTGACGCCGCAGGCGGTGAGCCTGATCCTCGAATCGCTGGACTGCATCAAGAACCTGGTCGCCCAGCTGGAAGCGACGGAGGCGGAGCCCGACGGCGACGATTCAGAGCTGATCGCCCGCATCAACGCGATGGCCGAAGGGCGCGCGGCTGCGGCACCGGCGGCACCGGCCAAGGCGGCGAGCGTCCCCCAGGGCATGACGGCGCCGGTCGCGGCGGAGATGGACGACCTCGACAACGACCCGCTGCTCAACCCCGGGCTGGCCGGAGCGCATGAGCCGGACGAGATCGAGATGATCGACATCGAGCCGGAGCCGATGCCGCGCAAGGATGTCGCCCCTGCGCCGGCGCGCCCGGAGGTCAAGCCCGCGGCCGCAGCACCCGCGACCGCGCAGGCGCCGGTGGCGGAATCCAAGGAATCGCAGGTCGCGGCCCAGTCGATCCGCGTCAACGTGGACCTGCTGGAAAACCTGATGACGATGGTGTCCGAGCTGGTGCTGACGCGCAACCAGCTGCTGCAGATCCTGCGCAGCCACAAGGAGTCGGAATTCGCCTCCCCGCTTCAGCGCCTGAACCATGTGACGTCGGAGCTGCAGGAAGGCGTGATGAAGACGCGCATGCAGCCGATCGGCAATGCGTGGGCCAAGCTGCCGCGCCTGATCCGCGACCTGAGCCACGAGCTGTCCAAGAAGATCGAGCTTCAGATGTTCGGTCAGGACACCGAGCTCGATCGCCAGGTGCTGGAGCTGATCAAGGATCCGCTGACGCACATGGTGCGCAACTCGGCCGACCACGGCATCGAATCGCCGGCCGAGCGCCTGGCCGCCGGCAAGCCCGAGGCTGGCAAGATCCGCCTGAATGCCTATCATGAAGGCGGCCACATCATCATCGAGATCACCGATGACGGCAAAGGCCTGTCGGTCGACAAGATCCGGGCCAAGGCCGTCACCAACGGCCTGATCAGCGAATCCGAAGCCTCGTCGATGTCGGACTCCCAGATCCATCAGCTGATCTTCCGGGCCGGTCTGTCGACGGCGGAGAAGGTGACGAGCGTGTCGGGCCGCGGTGTCGGCATGGACGTGGTGCGCACCAATATCGAGAAGATCGGCGGCACGATCGAGCTGAAGTCCAAGGAAGGCCGCGGGTCGACCTTCCTGATCAAGATCCCGCTGACGCTGGCGATCGTCTCCGCGCTGGTGGTGGAATGCGCCGGCGAGCGGTTCGCGATCCCGCAGATCAGCGTCGTGGAGCTGGTGCGTGCCGGCGGCCACAGCGAGCATTCGATCGAGCTGTTGAACGGCACGCCGGTCCTGCGGCTGCGCAACCGCCTCTTGCCGCTGGTCAGCCTGCGCAGCCTGCTGAAGCTGGAGAAGACCGACAAGGAAGCCAAGACCGACGATTTCATCGTCGTCACCCAGGTTGGCCCCTATTCGTTCGGCATCATCGTCGACCGCGTGTTCGATACCGAGGAAATCGTCGTCAAGCCGGTGGCGCCGATCCTGCGCAACATCGAGATGTTCTCGGGCAATACCATCCTCGGCGACGGCAGCGTGATCATGATCCTCGATCCCAACGGCATCGCATCGGCAACGGGCGAAGTGGCCGTCGCCGAAGGGCTGGATGCCACAACGGAGAAGAAGAAGCGGTCCACGACGGACGAGAAGGTGGCGCTCCTGCTGTTCCGTGCCGGGGAAGGCGCGCCGAAGGCCGTGCCGCTGGCGCTGGTCGCCCGCCTGGAGGATATCGAGGAGAAGAACATCGAAGTCTCCAACGGCCAGATGGTCGTTCAGTACCGCGGCAAGCTGATGCCGCTGATCCCCTTCGACCCCGGCTATCTGCTGATGGGCGAGGGCCGCAAGCCGGTACTGGTGTTCGCCGACAACGAACGGGCCATGGGCCTGATCGTCGACGAGATCGTCGACATCGTCGAAGAGCACCTTGCCGTGGAGCTGGCCGGCGACCGGCCGGGCGTGCTGGGCAGTGCCATCATCGCCGGCCGCGCGACCGACGTCATCGACGCCGGGACCTATCTGACGCAGGCCTATCAGGACTGGTTCATGCACCATGGCGAGGCCCTGAGCGAAGACCAGGACAAGCAGCGGGTGCTGCTGGTCGACGACAGCCCGTTCTTCCGCAACATGCTGACGCCGCTGTTGTCGGTCGCAGGCTACGACGTCACCTCGGTCGGCAGTGCCGAGGACGCGCTGAGCCTGTGCGAGGCGGGAGAGGACTATGACGTGATCGTCAGCGATATCGAGATGCCCGGCATGAACGGGTTCGATTTCGCCAGGACGATCAAGGACGTGGGTTGCCGCTGGCATGCGGTGCCGATCGTGGCGCTGTCGTCGCATACGACGCCGCGCGACCTCGACCGAGGCCGCGAGGTCGGCTTCACGGACTATGTCGCCAAGTTCGACCGCGACGCGTTGCTGTCCAGCCTGTCCGGCACGCTGTCGGAGCTGCGGGACGCGGCGTGAGCCCCGAAGTGGTCCGTCGGCAGGGTACGGTTCGTCATCCGATGCCCGGTCGCCGGACGTGGCGGCGGGCCGGCACAATAGGAACTTGAGGCTATTGCCATGAAGACCTGTCTGGTGGTCGACGATTCAAGGGTCGTGCGCAAGGTGGCCCGGAAGATCCTTGAGGATCTCGATTTCGCCTGCGACGAGGCGGAGAACGGCCAGGAGGCGATGCATGCCTGTGCGCGCCAAATGCCGGACGCAGTGCTGCTTGACTGGAACATGCCGGTCTTGTCGGGGATCGAATTCCTGCGTCGGCTGCGCAAGATGACGGGCGGCGACCAGCCGAAGGTCGTCTTCTGCACGACTGAAAACGACCTTTCGCATATTCAAGAGGCCCTGAGCGCGGGTGCGAACGAATACATCATGAAGCCGTTTGACAGCGACATCATTCAGACGAAGTTCGCCCAAGTTGGTCTGATTTAGGGAACGGGTTGATGCTGCTTTCCTCACGACAGGCTTCGACCGGCATCCGGGCCGCCGGTGCTGGGCAGCATCGTGTCATGGTCGTTGACGACAGTGCCGTCATTCGCGGCCTGATCACGCGCATTCTGGAAAGCGAGCCGGACATCCAGGTCGTGTCGTCCGTCGGGGACGGGAAGATGGCGGTTGCCGCCATCACGCGCCAGCCGGTGGATGTGGTCGTGCTGGACATCGAGATGCCGGTGATGACCGGCCTGGAAGCGCTGCCGCTGCTGCTGAAGGCCTGTCCGACCGCCAAGATCGTGATGGCGTCCACGCTGACCAAGAAGAACGCGGAGATCAGCGTCCGCGCGCTGGAACTGGGGGCGACGGACTATGTCCCCAAGCCCAGTGCGGTGCGCGATATCCACGCCGGCGACCTGTTCAAGCGCGAACTGGTGGAGAAGGTGCGGGCGCTGGCGAAGGCGGCACGGGCCGGCAGTAGCGGTGCGTCGCGGCCGGCCGTGCCGGGGCGGGCAGTCACCTATCAGGCCGATCGCAGGCCGCAGGTCCCCGCGAGTGCTGCCGGATCGATGCGGGCGGCGCGCGCGGCGGTGCCGCCGGCCAAGGCCAGCACGCTGGCGGCCAACTTCCGGCCCAAGATCATCGCGATCGGCAGTTCGACGGGGGGGCCGCAAGCCCTGTTCGAGGTTCTGTCGCATCTGGCGACCGGCATTTCCGTGCCGATCGTCGTCACCCAGCATATGCCGCCGACATTCACGACGATCCTGGCCGAGCACATCACGCGCCAGTGCGGCGTGCGGGCGGCCGAAGGCCAGGCGGGCGAGGCGCTGGTGGGCGGGCGTCTCTATCTGGCCCCCGGCGATTTCCACATGACCATCCAGGGGAATGCCGCCGCTGCCACGGTGCAGCTGGACCAGTCCGCCCCCGTGAATTTCTGCCGGCCGGCCGTTGATCCGATGCTGGAAAGCGTCGTCAAGGTGTTCGGGTCGAGTGTCGTTGCGGTCATTCTTACGGGAATGGGCCACGACGGAATGGCGGCGTGCCGGCTTGTCGCCGGTGCAGGCGGCATGGTGGTCGCCCAGGACGAGGCGTCGAGCGTGGTCTGGGGCATGCCGGGCGCCGTCGCCGGCGATGGAACGGCCAATGCCATTCTGCCGCTTCGGGAAATCGGACCCTATATTCGCAAGGTCGCCTCCAAGGCGGCAGCGTGATTCGAGCGCGAGGGGAAAGGTCAATGAAGGCCGACGACTTCAACATGTTCCAGTCGTTGTTGAAGCAGCGCTCCGGGTTGGTGCTGTCGCGGGACAAGGCATACCTTCTGGAAAGCCGGCTGATGCCGGTCGCGCGCAAATGGAGCCTGCGCGGCCTGGACGAGCTGGCCCAGGCAGTCCGGACGAAGAAGGACGAACGCCTGGTGAAGGATATCACCGAGGCGATGACGACGAACGAGTCGTCGTTCTTCCGGGATACCAAGCCGTTCGAGCAGTTCCGCACCTTCACGCTGCCGGCACTGCTGAAGGGGCGTACCGCCAACCGGAAGATCCGGATCTGGAGTGCTGCCTGTTCCAGCGGGCAGGAGCCCTATTCCCTGTCCATGCTGCTGAAGGAGGAAGGCGCGAAGCTGTCGGGCTGGTCCATCGAGATCGTCGCCACCGACATCTCCAGCGAGATCCTGGCGAAGGCGAAGGCCGGCGTCTACACCCAGTTCGAGGTCCAGCGCGGCCTGCCGATCACCCACCTGGTCAAGTATTTCCGCCAGCGCAGCGACAAGTGGGAGCTGACCCCCGACATCCGCAGCATGGTCACGTTCCGGGAGTTCAACCTGCTGGAGGACCTGCGGCCGCTGGGGCAGTTCGATGTCATCTTCTGCCGCAACGTGCTGATCTATTTCGACCAGCCGACCAAGACACGTGTGCTGGAGGGCATGAGCCGCCTGCTGGCGTCCGATGGCGTGCTGTTCCTGGGCGGCGCGGAAACCGTGCTGGGCATCACGGACAAGTTCAAGCCGGTGGACGGCCAGCGCGGTGTCTATCAGCTGTCGGGCGGTGCGGGCACCGCCACGACACCGGTGCGGCCGACCAGCACCGGCTTCAGCGCCGGCCTGCGCAGCGTCGCGACCGGATAGGCCGCGGGCGCCGACGGCGCCCGAACCGCATCGATCACGAATATGGACGGGGGGGGGGAAGGCCGTGGGCCGGCAACGGCGCGTGCGGGCGCATGGCTGCACCCGCCCCGTTGACGCCGATGGATCGCAATGGGGCGCGCGCGATGTCGCGCGCGCGGGGCCTCAGACGGCGACGGCTTGCTGCTGCTTGACGGGCTCGCCCTGCGGGTCGCGCAGGACATAGCCGCGGCCCCAGACCGTTTCGATGTAGTTGTCGCCGTCCGTCGCCTGCGCCAGCTTCTTGCGCAGCTTGCAGACGAAGACGTCGATGATCTTCAGCTCCGGCTCGTCCATGCCGCCGTAGAGGTGGTTCAGGAACATCTCCTTCGTCAGCGTCGTGCCCTTGCGCAGCGACAACAGCTCAAGGATGCCGTATTCCTTGCCGGTCAGGTGCAGCGGCTGGCCTTCGACCTCGACCGTGCGGGTGTCCAGGTTGACGCTGAGCTTGCCGGTGCGGATGACGCTGTCGGAA
>JACKIG010000004.1 GCA_020638595.1 Rhodospirillaceae bacterium
GCCCTTCGAATTCATGCCGATGGCGCGGCGGATCGGGCCGTTCACCACCACCACCGGCCCCACATACATGGTCGTCGCCAGCACGCCGTGCATGGCGAAGGGTTCTTCCAGCACCGCCTCGACCGCGGCGAGGACCACCGGCAGGTATTCGGGCTTGCAACCGGCCATGACGGCGTTGATCGCCACCTTCTCCACCGTGCAGCGGGCGAGGTCCGGCGGCACATGGCCGATCACCTCCTGCGGATCGCGCGCGGTGCCGGCGAGCATGCGCAGCACCCGTTGCTCCGTCGGCGGCACGACCGGCAGGCCGTCGGACCAGCCGCGGTCGAACATGGCCTCGATCTCGTCCTCGGCGCTGCCGAGTTCCACCTTGCGCGACGTGAGGCCGGTCTCGCCATGGCGCACCAGCAGGTCCTCGATCACGCCCGGCTCGATATTCTTGGCGCCGCAGCCGGGCCGCAGGTCCGGCAGGTCCTCGCCCAGGCCGGCCAGGCCGGTGAGCTTGCGCCACTCCGCCTTGTCCCAGCCATAGGTGCGGGCGACCTCCTGGCCGTTCTCGCGGCGCAGCAGCGTCGGCACAATCTCGATCCTCAGCCCGTGCGAGACGTCGAGGGTGGAATCGTAGGCGTGCGGCACGGAGGCCGGAAAGGCCGGATCATCCTGGGTGAAGACGGTAAGATCGCTGGCCTTTGCGAGCGCCGCCAGCACGGGCTCGGTCAGCTCGCAGGTCGGGCAGTCGCGCTTGACGACCGCGACCCAGCCGGTATCGGGGAGTTGGGTCATGGGCACACCTCCTGTTGCGTCTCGGCAGGCGAGGCAGGGTCGCCGCCCGCGCCTCGCCTGGACATCGGGCCTACCCCGCCCGTGCCGCGTTGGCGGCGATGGCGCTGGCGATGCGGGCGCAGGCCGCGTCCGGATAGTCGTGGGCCATGCCGGCGATCACCAGCATGTCGGCGCCGGCGACCGTGTCGGCGAGGTCCTGGCCGGCGGCCACCGGCACCAGCGGGTCCTCCTTGCCATGGATCACCAGGGTCGGCGCGCTGATGCCGGCCAGATGCTCGACCCGGCCGTCGGCGCTGGCGATGCTGGCCAGCAGGTGGCGCGAGGCGCCGGCCGGGTTGAACGAGCGGTCGTAGAGCATCGCGGCCTTGTCCCGCAGCGCTGCCTCGTTGCGCGGGAAGCCGGGCGAGCCCAGCACCTCGGCCGACGCGATCGCATCGTCCATGGCGCCTTCGCGCGTGCCGGCGGGGTTTTTCGGCCGGCCGAGCCATTCGTTCGCCTTCTCGCTCGGCCGCGGCAGGCCGCGCCGGCCGCTGGTCGCCATGATCGAGGTCAGCGTCGCCGTCTTGTCGCGATGGCGGTAGGCGAAGATCTGGGCGATGGCGCCGCCGTTGGAACTGCCGACGATATGCGCCTGTTTGATGCCGAGATGATCCAGCACCGCCGCACCGTCGTCGGCCATGTCCTCCAGCTTGTACGGGG
Source organism: Rhodospirillaceae bacterium (assembly GCA_020638595.1). Classification (GTDB taxonomy): domain Bacteria; phylum Pseudomonadota; class Alphaproteobacteria; order DSM-16000; family Inquilinaceae; genus JACKIG01. Next base: position 1,483 of record JACKIG010000004.1, read on the forward strand.
CCTCCACCGTCTCCTTGGCACGGGCCTGCTTGAAGGCCTTGCCGATATCCGCCGGCCCCCAGTCGTCGAACGCGGTCGAGAGGCCGCAATCGCGGTTGTCGTAGGCGATGACGCGGAAGCCGCGGCCCGCCAGTTCCTGCACCAGCTTTTCCGACCAGGAGGGGATTTGCACGCCCAGGCCGCCGACCAGCAGCAGCGGCGGGCCGTCGTCCGGGCCGTAGGTGACGTATTCGATCTCGACGCCTTGGGTGGAAGGAGCGCGGGGCATGGGGCGGTTCCTGTAATCGTGAGGATTTCGCTTGATCGGGGTTTGGCGCGCATCGTCCCACGCCCACCCGCCTTTGGCAATATCGGCGGGGCCGGTCGCGAGGCCGGTCGGGCGCTATGCGGCGGCATAATGGCCGCCCCCGCCGAACCGCACGCCCCTTCCCTCTCCCCCGGTTTGCGGGTTAGACTTTGGGCCAACGAATCCCACCGCCCGTCCGAGGAACGAACCCGACCATGCGCCAGATTTCCTTGGTGGCCTTCCTCCAGGCCCAGAACTGCACCACCATTCCCGCCGCCTGGCGCCATCCGGACGGTTGGACGAACAGCTATTCGCCGGAATACTACCAGCACATCGGCCGGGTGCTGGAAGAAGGCAAGTTCGACATGGGTTTCTTCGACGACCGGCTGGCCATGCCCGACATGTATATGGGCGATCATGCCCACACGGTCGAGCACGGCATCCGCTGCGTGAAGATGGACCCGGTTACCTGCATGACCGTGATGGCGCTGGCGACCAAGCATCTGGGCCTGGGCGCGACCATGTCCACCACCTATTTCAACCCGTTCCATGTCGCCCGCCTGTTCCAGACCGTCGACCTGATGACCAACGGCCGCGCCGCCTGGAATGTCGTGACCAGCGTCAACGACAACGAGGCCCGCAACTGGGGCTGGGAAAAGGGTCTGGACCACGATTACCGCTATGACCGCGCCGACGAGTTCCTGGAAATCGTCCGCGGCCACTGGGATTCGTGGGACGATGACGCGGTGCTCTACGACAAGGTGAACATGAAGTTCGCCGACCCGAACAAGATCCGCCGCCTCGACTATCACGGCAAATACTATTCCTCGCGCGGGCCGTTCACCGTGCCGCGCTCGCCGCAGGGCAATCCGGTGCTGATCCAGGCGGGCTCGTCCGGCCGCGGCATGAAATTCGGCTCGCGCTGGGGCGACGTGATCTTCACCGCCTGGCACAATCTGGAACTGGCGCAGAAGCAGTACAAGGCGATGAAGGAGGATTGTGCCTCCTTCGGCCGCAACCCGGACCATTTCAAGCTCTGCAACCTGTTCTATCCGATGGTGGCCGAGACCCGGGCCGAGGCGGAGGACAAGAAAGCCTTCTACGACACGCTGCCGAACGAGGTCGACCAGCTCTCGCTGCTGTCGGAGGCGCTGAACTACGACTTTGCCCAGAAAGGTATCGACGAGCCCTTCACCGACGAGGAGTTGGAGGGCATCAGCGGCATGCAGGCGATGCGCGACCGCGTGGTCAAGACCGCCGGCATCAAGAACCCGACGCCGCGCGACTTCATGGAGGTCACCGGCCGCGGCCGCATGGACGACCCCTGGGTCGGCACCGGCAAGGACATCGCCGACAAGATGGAGGAATATTTCTCCTCCCATGCCTGCGACGGCTTCGTGGTCGGCCCGACCTGGCTGCCGGGTTCGTTCGAGGATTTCGTCAAATTCGTGGTGCCGGAACTCCAGAAACGCGGGCTCTACCGCAAGGAATATCCGGGAACGACACTGCGCGAGACCCTGGGCCTGCCCAAGCCGACCCTCGGCGCGTGGAAGACCAAGGCCGCGGCCGAGTAAGCTTCCGGGATGCGCGGCAGGCCGACATGGGTTCGCCGGCCTGCCATGCGGCCCTAGAGCCAGACGTCCTCGACGCCGGGGACATACCAGTCCAATGTTTGCAGCATGGAGTCGCTGGCCACCCTGCCTTGCGGGATGCGTTCCTGGCCATCCCGGTCGATGATCGGGCCGGCAAACGGGTTCAGCGTGCCCTGGGCAATCGCGTGGGTCATGTCGTCGGCCTGCTGGCGGACGGAAGGCGGGATCAACGAACTATAGGGCGCCAACTCGACCATGCCGTCGCCGATGCCGCTCCATGTGTCCTGGCTCTTCCATCGCCCTTCGATCACCGCTTTGGCCCGTGCGATATAGTACCCGTCCCAGCGGTCGAGACTGGCGGTCAGTTGGGCGGTCGGACCGAATTCCCGCATGTCGCCGCTCTTGCCGAACGCATAGACCCCGCGCCGTTCGGCCACTTGGACCACCGCGGCCGAACCGGTGTGTTGCACCAGCACGTCGGCCCCGAGGTCGACCAGATGCTCCGCAGCCTGGGCTTCCGCGGCCCGGTCGTAAAAGCTGCCGATCCAAATGACCTTGACCACCGCATTCGGCCGTACCTGTCGCAAGGCAAGCGTGAACGCGTCGATTCCCTGCACAACCTCCGGAACCGGAATGCTGGCGACATAGCCGATAATGTTTGTCTTGGTCATATTTCCGGCAATCAGCCCCAACACCGCGCGCGCCTCATAAAAGCGTGCCGTATAGGTCGCGACATTTGCCGTTCGACGATGGCCGCCCAATTGCTCGAACCTGACACCGGGAAAGTCTGCCGCGACCCTGGCCGTCGCATCCTGGTAGGCGATCGCTGTTGCAAAAATCAGCCGATGGCCGCTGAGAGCCAATCGGCGCATCGCATGCTCGGCGAATTTCGGCGCAACAAATTCGACAGATGTGGTTTCCACCTGACCCGCGAGCGCAGTCGCAACCGCTCGCCGCGCAAGATCGTGGCTACGGCTCCAGCCGGGCTGGGAAGCCCGACCTTGGTAAACGAACCCGATTTTGAGTATACCGTCATAGCCGAGTTCGTTTTCACACCCGGCTGCCACGATGAATACTACGGTGAGGATACCCAGGATTATTTTTTTCATTGTTGCCACTCGGCATTTTCTTGTTTGGGTATGGTGCAACATTCGCATGTTGTATACGCAAAATTACCGATCTCAATCCGCAGTTTCAACATACAATTCGCGTCATTCGCTTACTTTTCCGCAATCCAGGAGAGACGAAATGGAACCCAACACCAACCGATTTGCCGGGAAGATCGCCCTCGTCACCGGCGCGGCCTCCGGCATTGGCCGGGCAATCGCGGCACGCCTGGTGGCCGAGGGCGCCCGTGTGGTCGGCGGCGATCGCAACGAGCACGGCCTGAACCAGCTGGCGCACGAACTGGGCGATTCGTTCGCGTTCGCCCTGGCCGACGTAACCGCTGAAGCCGACGGCGAAGCCCTGGTGGCCCTGGCGGTCGACCGGTTCGGCGGCCTCGACCTGGCCTTCAACGTCGCCGGCGGCAGCCGACCCGGTTATCTGCTGGATCTGTCGGAGGACGATTGGCAGTGGACCATCGACCTCTGCCTGAAAGGCGTGTTCCTGGGCGTCAAGCACCAGGCGCGGCAGATGGTGCGGGGCGGCAAGGG
>JACKIG010000040.1 GCA_020638595.1 Rhodospirillaceae bacterium
GTTCCGCCTCAACCGCGCCGGCAGCGTGCGCGAGGCGCGCGAACTGATGCGCGGCTACCATGCGCCCGTGCAGAACATGGTCGTCGCCGACACCCAGGGCACCATCGGCTTCTTCACCATCGGCGACGTGCCGCTGCGCGCCGGCGGCGACGGCACCCTGCCCGTGCCCGGCTGGACGGGGGAGTTCGACTGGACCGGGCTTGTGCCCGTCGACCAGCTGCCCCAGGCCATCGACCCGGAGGCCGGCGTCTTCGTCAACGCCAACAACCTGGCCATGCCGGCCGGAAGCGGTGCCTTCCTCGGCTATGGCTATGACGAGGCCTACCGCGCGCAGCGGATCACCGACCTGCTTGCGGCGGAGGGGCCGGCGACACCGGATCGCATGGCCGCGATCATGATGGACACGGTGTCGCTGGAAGCCCAGACGCTGCTGCCGGTGATGCTGGAGGTGCGGGTGGAAACGCCCCGCGACGCCAACGCGCTGGCGATCCTGCGCCGGTGGGACTTCGCCATGGACCGCGATCGGCCGGAGCCGTTGATCTTCGTGGCCTGGCAGCGCGAGCTCAATCGCGCCCTCTACGCCGACGAACTGGGCGAGGCGCTGTTCGCCGACTACTGGAACCTGCGCCCGACGACGGTCAGCCGCATGCTGACCCAGTCGACCGACTGGTGCGACGACGTGTCGACCGACGAGCGGGAAAGCTGCCAGGACATCCTGCGCACCACCCTGACCACCGTGCTGGACCGCCTGACCGAGGCCTACGGCGAGGATCTGGAGGCGTGGCGCTGGGGCGACGTCCACATCGCCTACCTGACCCATCGCATCTATGGGCGGATCCCCATCGTCGGGTCCTGGTTCAACCTGTCCATCGAGACGGACGGCGGGGACTTCACCGTCAACCGTGGGGCCATGTCGATCTGGAGCGAGAGCCTGCCCTATGCCCATGTACACGGCGCCGGGTTCCGCGCCATCTATCCCTTGGACGAACTCAGTTCCTCGCGCTTCATCATCGCCACCGGACAGTCGGGCCATCCGTTCTCGCCCCATTACGGCGACATGGTGGAGCGCTGGCGGGACGGCGAGTGGATCACCATCGCCAACATCCCGGCGACGCTGGCCGATGTGGGGCTGGGCAGCTTCACCTTGCGCCCGGCGTCGGAGTGACCGCCCACCCCCGGCCCTGACCGCCGCGTTCGCCGCCAAGGACACCATTTGCCCGTCGACTTACCCCGCAATCCGGATAAAGTCCGCTGATGCTACCGGTCGACATTGACGATATCCGCCGGGCCGCCGAAGGCCTGTCCGGCGCAGTGCAGCACACGCCCACGGTGCCGGCGCCCCGTTTGTCGGCGCAGCTGGGGTGCCGGCTGTCGCTCAAGCTGGAATGCCTGCAGCACACCGGGTCGTTCAAGGACCGCGGGGCCAGGACCAAGCTGGCCAGCCTGCCGGATGAAGCACGGCGCCGGGGCGTCGTCGCGGCGTCGGCCGGCAACCATGCCCAGGGGGTGGCCTTCCATGCCAACCGGCTGCGCATACCGGCGACGATCGTCATGCCCCGGTTCACCCCGTTCACCAAGGTCGCGCGCACGGAAGCCTTCGGTGCCAAGGTCGTCCTGCACGGCGACAGCCTGAGCGAGAGCCAGGCCCACGCCGCAGCACTGGCCACCGACAAGGGCCTGACGTCGATCCATCCCTACGACGACCCGCTGATCATCGCCGGCCAGGGCACCGCGGGGCTGGAGCTGCTGGAGGCACTGCCGGACCTGGACGACCTGGTCGTCCCGATCGGCGGCGGGGGGTTGATCAGCGGCCTGGCGATCGCCGCCAAGGCGCACAATCCCGCCATCCGCGTCACGGGTGTCGAAGCCGCCCGCTATCCCTCGATGCACGACGCGCTGGCCGGCATCCAGCGCAGCTATGCCGGCTCCACCATCGCCGAAGGCATCGCGGTGAAGGAGCCGGGCAAGCTGACGCGCGAGATCATCGCCGCCCTGGTGGACGACATCCTGGTGGTCGAGGAGGACACGCTGGAGGCCGCGGTCTACCAACTGCTGACCTGCGCCAATGTCCTGGGCGAAGGCGCGGGCGCCGCCGGACTTGCCGGCATCATGGCGCACCGCGAACGCTTCGCCGGGCGCAACGTGGCCACCGTGGTGTGCGGCGGCAACATCGATCCGCGGTTGCTGTCGTCGGTCCTGCTGCGCGGGCTGATGCGCGACGGCCGGCTGGCGCGCCTGAGCGTTCAGATCGAAGACGCACCCGGCATGCTGGGCCGTGTCGCCGCCATCATCGGGGACTGCGGCGGCAACATCGTCGACGTCCACCACCATCGGCTTGTCTACGGCGTTCCGGCCAAACGGACGGACCTGGAGATCGTGGTGGAGACCCGGGACCGGTCCCATATCTCGGTGATCGTCGAGCGGCTGGCCGCCGCAGGATTCGGCGTATCAACCGCGTAACGGCAACTTGCGCCGGTCGATCCCCACATAGTTGCCGCGATAGTAGCCCAGCGGCGGGCGGTCGTCGTCGGCATCAAGCCTGACGACCCTGCCCACGACGATCACATGGTCGCCGCCGTCATGTGTCGCCTGAAGCACGCAGTCCAGGGCTGCGGGCGCGTCGACCAGGATGGGCGCGCCAGTGACCCAGGTCGCCGTCTCCACCCCCGTCCACGACCGCGTGCCCAGCGAAAAGCGGTCGGCGATCCAGCGCTGCTCGCGCCCCAGGATATTGGCGGCGAAGGCCCGGTTGGAGAGGATCACCGGCAGCGACTTGGCCCTGCGGCCGAGGCAGAACAGCACCAGCGGCGGGTCCAGCGACACCGACGTGAACGAGTTCACCGTGACCCCCACCCGCTCGTCCGGCCGCGCGCCGGCCGTCACCAGGACCACGCCGGTGACGAAATGCGACAGGGCATCGCGGAACCGCCGATCGTCGATTTCGGGCAGCGGGTGGACGTATGGGGCGGATCCGGCCGTCATCTCTCGGGTGCCAATGGGTCGGCGCAATCGGATTGGGGTCCTAGAGACATGCGCCGCGACCGACCGGGCCGCAAGCGCGAAAGCGCCCATGCGTCTGCGTTTAAACCGTTCTTAACATTAACTGGCAATCTTGGGGCATTCGAGCCGGCCCGCCGCTCGTGTCCGGGAAGTTGTCGAGCCATGCTGATCATTGTTGGCGCCATCATCGCTGTGTTGTGCACACTCGGGGGCTTCGTCGCCCTGGGCGGCCATTTGCATGTGCTGTGGCAACCGTTCGAGGTTGTCATCATCGTCGGTACGGCGATCGGCGCGTTCGTCATCTCCAACCCCAAATCGGTGCTGGCCAAGGTCGGCAAGGCCATCGGCGGCGCGATCAAGGGCAGCCGCTACGGCAAGAAGGAATATCTGGAGCTGCTGAGCCTGCTCTACCAGGTGTTCAAGCTGGCCAAGACCAAGGGCATGCTCGCGCTGGAACAGCATGTCGAGGCTCCGCGCGAAAGCTCGCTGTTTCAGCAGTTTCCGGGGATCTACAACAACCATCACGCGATGACGTTCCTGTGCGACTACCTTCGGCTGATGTCCCTGAACGCCGAAGACCCGCACACCATGGAAGCGTTGATGGACGAGGAAATCGACACCCACCATCACGAGAGCATCTCGATCTCCAGCGCCGTCCAGACGATGGCCGACGGCATGCCGGCCTTGGGCATCGTCGCCGCCGTGCTGGGCGTCATCAAGACCATGGGCGCGATCAGCGAGCCCCCGGAGGTGCTGGGCCGCCTGATCGGCGGCGCCCTGGTCGGCACCTTCCTGGGCGTGTGGCTGTCCTATGGCTTCATCGCCCCGCTCGCCAGTGCGATGAAGTCCCTCTACGATTCCGAGATCCGCTACTACCAGTGCATGAAGGCCGGGATGCTGGCCCATCTGCACGGTTACGCCCCCGCCGTGTCCGTGGAGTTCGCCCGCAAGGCGCTGTTCCCGACGGTGCGGCCGGACTTCTACGAAGTCGAGGAGGCCACCTCCGCCCTGCCGCCAACCTGACCCGCCCCGGGCACCGGATCGAAAGACTGAGACCGCCCGTCGGAGCCCCGCAAAGCCGTGTCGACCGCCAACGAACCGCAGATCATCATCATCAAGAAGAAGAAGAAGGGCGGCCACGACGCACATCACGGCGGCGCGTGGAAGGTTGCCTATGCCGATTTCGTCACGGCGATGATGGCGTTCTTCCTGCTGCTCTGGCTGCTCAACGTCACCACCGACGATCAGCGCCAGGGCATCGCCGACTATTTCGATCCTTCCAACATCGCGCGGGCGACCAGCGGCTCCGGCGGCGTTCTGGGCGGCCGTACGGTGGGCTCGCCGGGACAGATGTCGTCCCCCAGTTCGCAGTTCAGCCTGGATGCCAGCCTGCCCGGACGCCCCGAGCCGGCGGAAGATGCCGACAACATCGACGACGGCGACATCGACGAGATCGTGGAGATCCTGACCGAAGGACGCAGCGAAGGCCTGGACCAGGAGGCCGTGGCGGCGCTGCTGCGCGGCCTGTCGGACCAGGAGCTGGGCGAGCTTCTGTCCGGGCTGACGGACCAGGAGCTGGCCGGCGTGGTCGGCCAGTCCGACCTGGCCGAACGGCTGAGCGAAGCCCTGGCCGAAAGCGGCGGCATCAGCGAGCAGGCGCTGGAAGAGGCGCTGGCCGAGCGCGAGCAGGCGATGTTCGACCAGGCGGAGCGCATGCTGCGCCAGGCCATCCAGTCGATGCCGGAATTGCAGCAGCTGGCCCAGAACCTGTTGATCGACCAGACGCCGGAAGGCCTGCGCATCCAGATCGTCGATCAGGAAGGGCTGTCGATGTTCCCCACCGGCAGCGCCGAGATGTATCCCCAGACACAGCAGCTGCTGGAACTGGTGGCCCAGGTGGTGGCCCAGATGCCGCAGCAGATCTCCGTCAGCGGGCACACCGACGCCACCCCCTTCCTCAACAGCGCCACCTATGACAACTGGGATCTTTCGACCGACCGCGCCAATGCCAGCCGCCGGGCGATGGAAGCCGGCGGGCTCGCGCCGGGGCGCATTGCGCTGGTGCTCGGCAAGTCGGACACCGACCCGTTGATTGCGGATGACCCGCGCAATCCCCGCAACCGCAGGATCTCCATCGTGTTGTTGCGCGAAGCGCCGCAGATCGATCCGGCAGCTGGCCCGACCCCGGAACTCTGACCAAGTTCGCGGCAATTCTTGCCTGAATGCCTCGCATTCCGCCCAACGATTAATCAATTGCGCAAAATAGTGCCGTAACCGGCTTGTCATCGGCGGATGCCCGCAGCAATCATTGGCGCCGTGGCCATTCCGGCATCCCTTCATCTGCTCTGGTGACATCCGTGACATATGCGACGAGCGGTCTACTCGCCGGCTACGGGTCGAACGGCTTCTTTGACGAGCTTCTGGGCGGCGACCCGGCGGCCCGGGGGGCGACGGCCATTGCCGACCGGCTGGCACTGGTGGAGCTGGCCGATCTACAGCAGCGCTCCAAGGACGCGGAGCGGGAGCTGTTCAATCTCGGCATCACCTTCCTGATCCTGTCCGACCGCGAGGCGGTGGACCGCATCCTGCCCTTCGACGTCATCCCGCGGCTGGTCAGCGCCGCCGAATGGCAGCACCTGGAAGCCGGGGTCACGCAGCGCGTGAAGGCGCTGAACCTGTTCCTCAACGACGTCTATCACGACCAGCACGTCCTCAAGGACGGGATCGTTCCGGCGGACCTGATTCTCGGTCACGCCTGCTACGTGCCGGCGATGCGCGAGATCGACCTGCCGTTCGGCACTTATGTCCACATCCTCGGCATCGACCTTGTCCGCGACGCCGAAGGCACGTTCCGCGTTCTGGAGGACAACTGCCGCTGTCCGTCGGGCGTGTCCTACGTCGTCGAGAACCGCCACATGATGCAGCGGGCCTTCCCGGAGCTGGTCGCCAATATCGGCGTCCGTTCCGTGGACAACTACGGCAACAAGCTGCACGCGGCGTTGTGCGAGATCGCCCCCCACGGCATCGAGCAGCCGCGCGTCGTGCTGCTGTCGCCCGGCACCTACAACTCCGCCTATTTCGAGCATGTGTTCCTGTCGCGCGAGATGGGCGTACCCCTGGTCGAGGGCCGCGACCTGGTGGTCGAGGACGACCTGGTCTACATGAAGACGACGGACGGGCTGGCCGGGGTCGACGTCATCTATCGCCGCATCGGCGACGACTTCCTCGATCCGGAAGTGTTCCGGCCGGAAAGCCTGCTGGGCGTGCCGGGCCTCATGCGCGCCTATGCCAAGGGCAACGTGGCCCTGGCCAACGCCATCGGCACCGGCGTTGCCGACGACAAGGCGGTCTATGCCTATATGCCCCGCATCATCCGGTACTACCTGGACGAGGAGGCGATACTGCCCAACGTCGAGACGCATATCTGCCGCGAGCGCGAGGGGCTGGACTACACCCTGTCGCGGCTGGACCAGCTGGTCGTCAAGCCGGTGGGCGAGGCCGGCGGCTACGGCATCACCATCGGTCCGAAGGCGACCCGTGAGGAACTGGACATCTGCCGCGAACGCCTGCTGGCAGACCCGGCCAACTATATCAGCCAGCCCATGGTTCCGCTGTCCGTCTGTCCGACCCTGACGGAAGACGGCATCGAACCGCGGCACGTGGACCTGCGGCCGTTCGCGGTCACGGGTCGCGACACCTGGGTGCTTCCTGGAGGGTTGACGCGCGTGGCGCTGCGCAAGGGGACACTGATCGTCAACTCCTCGCAAGGGGGCGGCTCCAAGGACACGTGGGTGCTGGGCTGATGGAAAAGCTGCTCGCACGCTACGCCGATGCCGCGTTCTGGATGGCCCGCTACATGGAGCGGGCGGAAAACCTGGCGCGCATCCTGGACGTCAACGAGACCTTCGCCCGCGACGACCGCGGCGAGGCCAACTGGCTGTCGGTGGTCCGGCTGAATGCGGATACCGAAGGCTTCTTCGCCAAGCACGACGTCGCCAGCGCCGAAAAGGTGCTGCATTACTACGTCATCGACGACGACAACCCGACATCGATCCGCTCGACCGTGCGGGCCGCGCGGGAGAACGCGCGCACGCTGCGCCCGCTGATCAGCACCGAGATGTGGTCGCATCTCAACGTCTTCTACAACCGGCTGCTGGAGCTTTCGCGCTACGACCTCAGCCTGCACCGGCTGGGCGCGCTGTGCGCCCATGTGAAGGAAAGCTGCCAGGCCCATACCGGCATCGTCGAGGGCACGTTCTACCGCGACCAGGGCTGGTACTTCTACGGCCTGGGCAAGCACCTGGAGAGGGCGGACGAGACGACCCGCTTGCTGGACGTCAAATACCACATCCTGCTGCCGACGGTTCAGGACGTGGGCTCGCCGTTGGATCTCAGCCAGTGGAACGCGGTGCTGCGTTCCGCCGCAGGCTATCACGCCTACCGCCGCATCCACCGCGCGGCCTGTCGGCAGCGGATGTCTCAGGGTTTCTGTTGTTCAACACGTCTTTTCCGCGTTCGGTGCTGGTGTCGATGCGACAAGTCAATGGATTGTTGACCGAGCTTAAGTCACGCTACATGCTCCGCGGCGGGAACCTCGCGGCCGAGCGGGTCGATGAAATGCTTGCGGTCATGGCCGCGCATAGCATTGAGCGGGTGATAGCGAGTGGCCTGCACGAGTTCCTTGACTGGTTGCAGACCCAAGTGATCGCGGTGTCCAATGAGCTTGCACACTCATTCTTCGGATGTGACACGAACTGAATGGAAGATGTGGTGACGCGATGTCGGCCATAGATCCGCCGATCACGCAGCTGCACCATTTCTTCCGCTCCGTGCCCCTGCCCTGCCCGTATCTCAGCACCGAGGTTGAACGCAAGCTGTTCACCCGGCTGGCCCAGCCGGATGCGACGGCGCTCAACTCGCTGTTGACGCGGGCCGGGTTCCGCCGCAGCCACGACATCATCTACCGGCCCGTCTGTCCGCACTGCCAGGCCTGCGTGCCCGTGCGGATCGCCGCCAACCGCTTCGTGCTCAGCCGGTCCATGCGCCGGGTGTACCGGGTCAACGGCGACCTGGCCGCGGTCGAACGGCCGGCCATGGCCACGTCGGAGCAGTTCGCCCTGTTCCGCCGCTATCAACGCTCCCGCCATGGCGAGAGCGACATGGCGCGGATGACGGAAAGCGACTACCGCGACATGATCGAGGAAGGCGGCGTGGACTGCCGCATCGTCGAGCTGCGAAAGCCCGACGGCCAGCTTGTCGGCGCCATCCTGGCCGACCGGCTGACCGACGGCGTGTCGGCCGTCTACAGCTTCTTCGAGCCGACGATGCCGGAGCGCAGCCTGGGCACGCGGCTGGTGCTCTGCCTGGTCGACGAAGTCCGCCGCCTCTGCCAGCCCCATGTCTACCTGGGCTACTGGATCGCCAACAGCGACAAGATGCGCTACAAGGCCCGCTTTCGCCCGATGGAAGCGTTGGTGGACGGCGTCTGGCGGGAACTCTCTGCCGAGGGCTGAGCTGCGGTCCGGCTTTTCTTGCCGGTTGCCCCCGGTATGTCCGCCCGTGTATGTGAATTCGGATAACGGCCGTTGCCTTGATCTACGGCAGGCCGGGGATGGACTTGCGTCCAGGCAGACCCAATCGGCGGGCCTTGCGCGCCCGCCTTCACAACACGAACCGGGAGGACACACGCATGACCCTGCATCGCCGCAACTTCGTTACGGGCGCCGTCGCCGGGGGCGCGGCCGCCACGGCTGCTGCGGCCGCATCCACCTTTCCGAAACCGGCGATCGCGCAAGACCGGCGCGAATGGCGGATGGTCACGACCTGGCCGAAGAACTTCCCGGGTCTGGGGACGGGCGCGAACATCCTGGGCGACCTGATCACCAGGATGTCGGACGGCCGGCTGTCGGTCACTGTCTACGGCGCCGGCGAGATCGTCCCCGCCTTCGAGGCGATGGACGCCGTTTCCAATGGTACGGTGGAGATGGGCCACGGCGCCCCGTATTACTGGAAGGGCAAGGTCGACGCGTCCCAGTACATCGCCGCCACCCCGTTCGGCATGAACGCGCAGGAACAGAACGCCTGGTTCCAGTACGGCGGCGGGCAGGAGCTGGCCGACCGCGTCTATGAGCAGATGGGCTGCAAGTTCTTCCCCAGCGGCAATACCGGCACCCAGATGGGCGGCTGGTTCAACAAGGAAATGAACACCATCGCCGACTACCAGGGCCTGAAGATGCGCATCCCCGGCCTGGGCGGCGAAGTGGTCAAGGCGGCCGGCGCCACCGTGGTCAACCTGCCCGGCGGCGAACTGCTGGCGGCCATGCAGTCCGGGGCCATCGATGCCATGGAATGGGTCGGTCCCTACAACGACCTGGCGTTCGGCATCTACCAGGTGGCCCAGTACTACTACTATCCGGGCTGGCACGAGCCGGCGACGGTGCTGGACAACTTCATCAACCTCGACGCGTGGTCGGAGCTGCCGGACGACCTCAAGGCCATCGTCGAAGTGGCCAATACGGCGGTCAATCAGCTGGTGCTTGGCGAGTTCGTGGCCCGCAACAACGCAGCGCTGCAATCGCTGATCAACGAGCACAACGTGGACCTGCGCCCCTTCCCGGACGAGCTGTTGACCGAGCTGGGCCGGATCTCCGGCGAGGTGCTGGGCGACCTGACCAGCGCCGACCCGCTGAGCAGCGAAGTGATGCAGAGCATCGTCAGTTTCCGCAGCGAAGCCCGCGCCTGGGGCAACGTCTCGGAGAGGGCATTCGCCGGTGCGCGCGACCTGCCGTTCGACTGGGTCACACCCTAAGCGCCGGATTACCTCTTGACATCGCTGGGGGCGGCCACGGCCGCCCCTTTTCTTTTGATCCCCAGGATTTTTTCTCCGATCGCCCTTGCGAAGGGGACCTTGAGCCTTCATATAGCGCGTTCCCTGTTTCTGGGTCATCTACTGACTGGAGGACACCGATGGCTGATACCAAGGCTGTCTTCCAATTGGGGATCGACTTGGACACCCGTGTCGCGGGCAAGGTTGCCCACGATGCGCCAAGCACTGCCCATGCGGAAGAAGCGTCGCCGAGCCTGACCGATCAGACGGCGAAGGATACGAAGGCGGCGATTGAGGAGAGCCCCAAGGCTCTCGATCACTGGGTCGTGCAAGACGGCCGCTGTTATGCCGGCCGACACTTGATCATAGATCTGTGGGGCGGACACGACCTGGACGATATCGCCCTGGTCGATGCGACCCTGCGCGAGGCCGTGGACGTTGCCGGTGCGACGCTGCTGCACCTGCACCTGCACCATTTCACGCCCAACGGCGGCATCTCCGGCGTGGCGGTGCTGGCGGAAAGCCACATCAGCATCCACAGCTGGCCCGAGCGCAACTATGCGGCCCTGGACGTCTTCATGTGCGGCGATGCCGAGCCCCACCGGGTCATCCCCGTTCTGCGGCGCGCCTTCCGGCCGTCGCGGGTTTGCGTTTCCGACCTCTACCGCGGCGAAGACGAGAGGGTTCGGTTACTGTCCGAAGCGGCGGCATGACCGAATGGTTCACCGAGACGCTGCATGAGGGCGTGGCACAGGCGCTGACGATCGACAAGGTCCGGTTTCGCCAGCGCACGGACCATCAGGACCTGATCATCTTCGAAAACCGTGTCCACGGGCGCGTGCTGGCGCTGGACGGCGTCGTGCAGGTCACGACGGGCGACGAGTTCGTCTATCACGAGATGATCGCCCATGTGCCCCTGCTGGCCCATGGGCGGGCCCGGCGGGTACTGATCATTGGTGGCGGCGACGGCGGCACGGCCCGCCGTTGCCTCTGCCATCCGGTCGATCGCGTGACGATGGTGGAGATCGACCGGTCGGTGGTCGATCTCTGCTGCACCCACATGCCCGAAGTCGGCGCGCAGGCGTTCGACGATCCCCGGCTGGATCTGGTCATCGCCGATGGCGCGGCCTATGTGGCGGAGACGGACGAGCGGTTCGACGTCATCATCATCGATTCGACCGATCCGATCGGTCCGGGCCAGGTCCTGTTCACGCCGGCCTTCTATGCGGCCTGCCATCGCTGCCTGACGCCGGGCGGCATTCTGGTCAACCAGGCGGGGGTGCCGGCCCTGCAGGGAAGCGAGCTGACCGCCGTCACCCGCGCCCTGCGAACGAGCTTCGCCGATGTCTGGGCCTATACGGCCGTCGTTCCCACCTACTACGGCGGCATCATGACCCTGGGCTGGGCCAGCGACGATCCCGGCGCCAGGCACGTCGACCGGGCGACACTGGCGGCGCGGGCCGAAGAGGCGGGCATTGTCGGGCGCTACTACAGCCCGGCGGTGCATGTGGCGAGTTTCGCGCTGCCGCCCTGGGTCGAGGCGCTGATTACCGCCGGCTGATGCCAGCGGCGCCCGGCCGCCGCACCCGCCGTCCGGTCGTCAGGACGGGTTGATGATGTTGGGCAGCCAGGTGGCCAACCCCGGGAACAGCGCCAGGATCGCCAGCATGCCCAGCTGGATCACCACGAACGGGATGATGCCCTTGTAGATCGCGGTCGTGCTGACCGAATCGGGTGCAACCCCGCGCAGGTAGAACAGGGCGAAGCCGAAGGGCGGCGTCAGGAAACTGGTTTGCAGGTTGACCGCGATCATCACGCCCAGCCAGACCGGGTCCAGGTCCATGGTCAGCAGCACGGGACCCACGATCGGGACGACCACGAAGATGATCTCGATGAAATCGAGGAAGAAGCCCATCACGAACATCAGGGCCATGACCACCAGCATCGCGCCGAAGGCGCCGCCGGGCATGGCGCTCAATGCCTCGTGCACCAGCGCCTCGCCGCCCAGGCCGCGGAAGACCAGCGAGAAAACCGAAGCGCCGAGCAGGATGACGAACACCATCGAGCTGATGATGGTGGTCTGCTGCATCACATCCACAAGGA
The DNA here is from genome assembly GCA_020638595.1 of Rhodospirillaceae bacterium. GTDB lineage: Bacteria > Pseudomonadota > Alphaproteobacteria > DSM-16000 > Inquilinaceae > JACKIG01. The sequence continues at coordinate 11,930 of JACKIG010000040.1, forward strand.
TCGCCCGGGTGAGCTGACGGCGCGAGGCGGCCAGGATGCAGGCCCCCACCGCGCCAAGGGCGGCACTTTCCGTCGGCGTCGCGATCCCCGCGAGGATGGAGCCCAGCACCGCCAGGATCAGCCCGGCCGGCGGCAGCAGCACCTTGACGATGCGCAAGCCGAGATGGCCGGTATCCCCCTCCGCCCGCTGCAACGCCGGCGTCGCCTTGGGGTCGATGATCGAGACGATGATCACCCAGAGCATGTAGAGAACGACCAGCACCATACCCGGCACGAAGGCCCCGGCGAACAGGTCGACGACCGACACCGGCTCGGGCGCGAAGTTGCCCTGCGCCAGCTGCGCCTGGGTGTAGGCACCTTGCAGGATGTCGCCCAGCAGGATCAGGACGATCGACGGCGGAATGATCTGGCCCAGCGTCCCGGAGGCGCAGATGGCGCCGGTCGCCAGCTTGGGATCGTAGCCCGCGCGCAGCATGGCCGGCAGGCTGAGCAGGCCCATCGTCACCACCGTCGCGCCGACGATGCCGGTGGATGCCGCCAGCAGCATGCCGACGATGATGACCGAGATGCCGAGCCCGCCCCTGAGCTTGCCGAACAGCAGGCCCATGGTTTCCAGCAGCTGCTCGGCGATCCTCGAGCGTTCCAGCATCACCCCCATGAAGACGAACAGGGGCACGGCCACCAGCACCTCGTTGACCATCACGCCGAAATAGCGTGACGGCAGGGCGCTCAACAGGTTGAACTGGAACATGTTGGTCGTGATGCCGAGGGCGTCCAGCCCGGTCCCCAGGCAGGCGAACGCCAGCGCGACGCCGGCCAGCGTGAACGCCACGGGATAGCCCAGCAGCAGCACGCCGCACGCGCAGGCGAACATCAGCAGGCTGGCGATCTCGCCCAGGGCGGCACTATGCATCGCGGTGCTCCGCATGCGGTTCGACCTCGATCTGGATGAACCGCGGATGCCCGCGCAAGATCAGGTAGGACCGTCCCGCCAGCGACAGGCCCTGCAGCCCGACGACGACGCAGAAGACCAGCAGCACCGATTTCAGCAGGAACAGGCCAGGCATGCCGCCGGCCTCGCGGCTGACTTCCAGGCGGCTCCAACTGTCGCTGACATAGGGGATCGACACCCAGCCCAAGACCGCGATCACCGGCAACAGCAGGAAGAAGCTGCCGAACAGGTCCACCAGCGCCCGGTAGCGCTGGCTGTTCGGCCGATAGAACACGTCGACGCGGACATGGCCGTTGCGCAGCAGCGTGAATCCGGCCCCGACCATGAAGACGATGCCGTGCATCCAGACATAGGATTCCTGCAGCCAGACGAAGCCGATGGCGAACAGGTACCGCAGGATGACGACCAGCGCCGTCGTCAGCACCATCAGCAGGCAGATCCAGGACACGACCCGACCGATGCGGTCGTTCGCGGCATCCACGGCAAGGACGAACTTCTCGATGAAGTGCAAGGATCGTTCCCGGAAAACGCCGGCAACCGAGCGGCGACGTCGCGGGGCCGTACCGGCGGCGACGCCTGATGCAGCCCTTCGATCGCTAGCGATTACCGCAACCCGGCCGAAATGGCCACCCCCAAAACCCCAATCGCCCCGTTGTGCTTGGCGTGCGCTTCGGCGTATTCGGTGAGGGGGGGCGGGCGACGCGCGCCCCATCTGCCGCCGCCTTCCATCCATCCGGTGCGGAGAGTCCACGCCCGTGGCCCCAATCCTGCGACTCGCGAGTGCCATCGACCGCCTGAACGACGTTGTCGGGCGGACGGTCTCGTGGCTCGCGGTGTTCCTGGTTCTCTGCCAGTTCGCGCTTGTGATCCTGCGCTATGTCTTCGGCGTCGGTTCGATCTTCATGCAGGAATCGATCCTGTATGCCCACGGCGCCATGCTGATGCTGGCCGCAGGCTATGCGCTGGCCGCCGACGGGCATGTCCGCGTCGATATCTTCTATCGGGAGGGCACGGCACGCCGAAAGGCCCTGATCAACCTGATCGGCGTCATCGTGCTGCTGCTGCCCTTTGCCGCCGTCGTCGGCATCACCGCCTGGCCCTATGTGCTGGAGAGCTGGCTGACACTGGAAGGCTCGCGCGAGACCAGCGGCATCCCTGCGCTGTTCCTGCTGAAGAGCGTGATCGTGCTGTTCGCCTTGCTGCTGGCCTTGCAGGGGGTCGCGCTTGGCCTGCGCTCGCTGGCCTGCCTGTCGGGACATGACGATGGGCTGCCGGGCGACGGCCCGGCCCCTGCGGCCGACGGACGGAGCGGCCGATGATCGCCGACGTCCTCGACATCGCCATGTTCGCCACGGTCTGTGCCGTGCTGCTGGCCGGCTTTCCCGTGGCCTTTTCCATCGCCGGAACGGCGCTGGCCTTTGCGCTGCTGGGCGCGGCGCTGGGCGTGCTCGACCTGCGGTTCGTGGCGTTCCTGCCGCAGCGCATCTTCGGCACCATGCAGAACGAGGTGCTGGTGGCGGTGCCGCTGTTCGTGTTCATGGGGGTCATGCTCGAACGGTCGAAGGTGGCGGAAGACCTGCTGGAGAGCATGGGCCGCATGTTCGGATCCGTCCGCGGCGGCCTGGGTGTCTCCGTCTCCGTCGTCGGCGCCCTGCTGGCGGCATCCACGGGCATCGTCGGCGCCACGGTGGTCACGATGGGCCTGCTGTCGCTGCCGACGATGCTGCGCCACGGCTATGACAAGGGCCTGGCCTGCGGCTCGATCTGCGCCGCCGGGACCCTGGGCCAGATCATTCCCCCGTCGATCGTGCTGGTGCTGCTGGGCGACCAGATCGGCACCGCCTATCAGGCATCGCAGCTGCAACAGGGGATCTTTGCGCCGGAAACCGTGTCGGTGGGCGACCTGTTCGCCGGGGCGCTGGTGCCGGGCCTGCTGCTGGTCACGCTCTACGTCGTCTACCAGATGGCGATTGCGCTGGTGCGCCCGTCGGCAGCCCCTGCCCTGCACCCGGCCGACACGGGCGGGGCTATCATCCCCCGCCGCCACCTGGCCCGGGCGCTGGTGCCGCCGATCGTGCTGATGGTCGCGGTCCTGGGGTCGATCCTTGGCGGCATCGCCACGCCGACGGAGGCCGCGGGCGTGGGCGCCGTCGGTGCGCTGATGCTGGCGGGGTTAAGGCTGGGGTCCGACCGTCCCTGGCTGATCCGCACCGCCGCCGCATCCCTGGCCGGGCTGCTGATCCTCACCGGCTGGGTCGATCTCAGGGTGACGCGCGAGACCATTCCGACGGGCGACGGCCTGGGCATCGCCCTCGCCGGCGTGCTGTGCCTGGCCGTGGCGGCGGGCATCGGCCTTTGCCTGTGGCGCACCTACCGGCTGGGCGTCCTGCAAGAGGTCATGCGCTCGACGGCGAAGCTCACCTCGATGGTGTTCGTCATCGTGCTGGGGGCTGCCCTGTTCAGCCTGGTGTTCCGCGGGCTGGGCGGCGACCACACCGTCGAGGCGTTCCTGACGGCCATGCCGGGCGGCCTCGCCGGGGCGCTGGTGACGGTCATGGCCGTCATGTTCGTTCTCGGCTTCTTCCTCGACTTCCTGGAGATCACCTTCGTCGTCGTCCCGGTGGTCGCCCCCGTGCTTTTGACCATGGGCGTCGATCCGGTCTGGCTGGGCATCCTGATGGCCGTCAATCTGCAGACGAGCTTCCTGACGCCGCCGTTCGGATTCGCCCTGTTCTACCTGAGGGGGGTCGCACCGCCGGAAGTCAGCACCACCGACATCTACCGCGGCATCGTGCCGTTCGTGGCCATCCAGTTGCTGGCCCTTGGGCTGATCGCCGCCTTCCCGCCGATCGCCACCTGGCTGCCGAGCGTCCTGTTCCGCTAGATCAGGTGAACTGGCGGCTGGACACCGTGGTGCCGTCGGCGAAGCGGCCGCGGCGGGACAAGGCAACGCCGTCCGCGAAGAAGCGCCATGCCAGCGCGCCCAGCAGGCCGATCACGATCAGGTAGATCGCGACCTCGACCACTATCCGGCCGACCCCGATCAAACGATAGCGCTGGACGCGCACTTCCACTTCGCCGCGGCCGACGAGACCGCGTAGCTCTTCGATGAAGGCATCCGGATCTGCCGCCGCCTGGGTCGCGGCCGCGGCCCGCCAAGCATCGACGTCGACCCCGGCATCCCGGAACTGAATGCTGGCCTGATCGGCGATCTCCGCCCCCGACAGGGCGCCGGCGGCCACCACCCGCGTGTCCAGCCGCTCTACCGTGATCTCCGCCGGTCCGAACAGGGCACGCCCGCCCATGTAAACCGTCAGCAGGCAGAACACGGCAGCTACCAGCGCGCCGAGGAAGTAGACGGCGGCGGTGGAGGGCGGCTCCCTCTCCTCGGCGTCGGTGTATGCGGCCATGTCTTCCCTCCGGCGCCCTTGCGGCGCGATCGTCCGCTAGTCTGCCACAGCCACCCACGACAAGAAACCGGAGCGGCAGAGCCGCTCCGGTTCCCGGATCGTCAATACGTGCGTGGCGGTTCAGCCGCGGCGGCCGATGATCTTCCACGCCGCCGGCAGCAGGGCTGCCGCCAGGGCCAGCTTCAGCGCATCACCCACCAGGAACGGCGTCACGCCGAGGCTCAGCGTCGTCGCCCAGTCCTTCGCCGGATCGGCCGTCACCAGGATCTGGTGCAGCCAGACCAGGCCCGGCACGTAGATCAGCACGTTGCCGATGATCAGCGTGGGAACGATCGTGAGCAGATGGCGGTCCCATCCCCGCTCCGCCAGCCAGCCGACGGCTGCCGCGGCGAGCACGAAGCCGGCCAGGTAGCCGCCCGTCGGGCCGAGCAGATAGGCCGGCCCAGCACCGGGGTTCGTGAACACGGGAAGGCCCGCCAGCCCCTGGGCAAGATAGGCGACCACGGTCGCCGCACCCAGGCGCCAGCCATAGGCCATACCGATCAGCAGCACCGCAAAGGTCTGCATCGTGATCGGCACTTCCCAGATGGGCACGCGAATCTTGGCGGACAGCGTCAGCAGCAGGCTGCCGCCGACCACCAGCAGGATCGATCGAAGCCAGGCCAGCCGGCCTTCAACCGGCCATAGCGTCGTGGCCAAAGTGGGACTGTGGGCGTTCATGGTGTCTCCAGGACGAAGCGGTAAGGGCAGCCAAACGGCCCGACAAGACACTACCGGTCCGATGGGGCAGCGTAAATTGCAGCAAAGACCCGGTCGCCAGTGTTGATCTAGCGCAAGCGCCGGCAATCAATTCCTGCCGGCACGATCGGTCAGGGGGCGGAAAACCGGTTGTCCTTGGGAAAGCCGCGAGGGGGCATGCGGCCGACGCTGCCGCGCCGCCCCATCCACGGCGTCAGGTCGCGTTCCACGCGCATCCGTTCCCCCATGCGCCATTGCAGGCCGTCGGCCAGCGGGAACACTGCCAGGTCCACAAGCTCCGCATCGCGGTAGCGTTGCAGGCGCACCCCGCGTCCGCGCGTCATCTCCGGCACCTCCTCCAGCGGGAAGCACAACAGCTTGCGATGGCTGCCGATGACCGCCACCGTGTCGCCCGCGACGGGGCGGCAGGCCACCGCCCGCGCGCCCTCCGCCAGGTTCAGCACCTGCCGGCCGGAGCGGGTCTGCGCCTCGACATCCGATTGGCGAACCATGAAGCCATGCCCGTGCGACGATGCGACCAGCAGCCGCTCGTCGGGCGCCATGACAAACATTTCAATCAGTTCTGCATCGTTGCTTAGATCTATGATCAGCCGCAACGGTTCGCCGAAACCTCGCCCGCGCGGCAGCTTCTCCGCCGCCAGCGTATAGAAGCGACCGTCGCTGGCGAACAGCAGCAGCTTGTCGGTGCTGTGGGCGTGCAGTGCGAAACGGCCGCTGTCGCCTTCCTTGTACTTCACCTCCGCCGACAGGTCCTGGTGGCCGCGCACGGCGCGCAGCCAGCCCTGCCGCGACAGCAGGACGGTGATCGGCTCGCGCTCCACCGCGGCGTCGGCCGGCACGTCGATTTCCGGCGGCGGTCCGCCGATTTCCGTCCGCCGGCGGCCCAGCGCCGTCTTGGCGCCGAAGCGCTTGCGGATATCAGCGATCTCGTCGGCGATCTTCTGCCAGCGCATCGCCTCGTCGCCCAGCAGGGCCTCCAGCTCGCTCCGCTCGGCCTCCAGGCGCTCGTGCTCGCGCTTCAGCTCCATCTCCTCCAGCCGGCGCAGCGAGCGCAGGCGGGTATTGAGGATGGCCTCCGCCTGCACGTCGGTCAGGGCGAAGGTCGCCATCAGCACGGGCTTGGGCTCGTCCTCCTCGCGGATGATGCGGATGACCTCGTCCAGGTTCAGGAAGGCGATCAGCTGGCCCGCCAGCACCTCCAGCCGGTGTTCGATCTTGCCGAGCCGGTGGCGGGTGATGCGTTGCAGCACCTCCATCCGATGGGCCAGGAACGCCGCCAGCGCCTCGGCCAGCGACATCACGCGCGGCGTGCCGGTTGCGTCCAGGACATTGAGGTTCAGCGGAACCCGCACCTCCAGGTCGGTCAGGCGGAACAGCTGTTCCATCAGCACCGGGGCATCAACGGTCCGGCTGCGCGGCGTCAGGACGATGCGCACATCCTCGGTCGACTCGTCGCGGACATCCTCCAGCAGCGGCAGCTTGCGGTCGTTCAGCAATGCCGCGATCCGCTCGATCAGCCGGGCCTTGGGGATCTGGTAGGGGATCTCGGTGACGACGATCTGGAACTGGCCGTGCGACAGCGCCTCCTTCTGCCAGCGCGCACGCAGGCGGAAGCTGCCACGGCCGGTGGCATAGGCCTCGGCCATCGTCTCGGGCGTATCCACCAGCACGCCGCCGGTCGGGAAATCCGGCCCCCGCACCAGCCGCACCAGTTGCGCCGCCCCGGCACCGGGATGGCGGATCAGGTGCAGCAGCGCATCGCACAGCTCGCCGGCATTGTGCGGCGGGATCGCCGTGGCCATGCCGACGGCGATGCCCTGGGCGCCGTTGGCCAACAGGTTCGGGAAGGCCGCCGGCAGGACCACCGGCTCTTCCCCCTCGCCGTCATAGGTGGGCCGGAAATCGACCGCGTCCTCGCCGATGCCGGCCAGCAGCGCTTCGGCCACCTCGGTCAGGCGCGCCTCGGTGTAGCGCATGGCCGCCGCGCCATCGCCGTCGATGCTGCCGAAATTACCCTGCCCTTCGATCAGCGGATAGCGCTGGGCGAAATCCTGGGCCAGACGCACCAGCGCGTCGTAGACCGCCTGGTCGCCGTGTGGGTGGAACTTGCCGATGACGTCGCCAACGACGCGCGCCGCCTTCTTGGGCGTGGCCGACGGCTCCAGCCGAAGCTCGCGCATGGCATAGAGCAACCGGCGATGCACCGGCTTCAGCCCGTCGCGGACATCCGGCAGCGACCGCGCCATGATGGTGGACAGGGCATAGGTCAGGTACCGTTCGCCCAGGGCCTGGGTGAACGACAGCGGTTCGATGCGCGGTTCGGCGGTATCGGTCATGATGCCGGCAAGCTACCAGATGAAGCGACAGCGCGGCGATAAGCTTCTACATATCGTTGACGCGCCGGCGGACAGGCGCGATCGGCCTGGGCGAACACCAGTCGGTCCAGGAAATGCCCGGTCAGCGCCAGTCCATCCAGCACGTCCCGGCCGCCGGCCTCGCCTTCGCCCACCAGGAAGCCCGGCAGGGGCAGAAGGCGGTCGCGATAGGGCTCGCTGGCCGACAGCAGCACGGCGCGGCCGCTGCGCGGACTGACATAGGCCAGGCGATCGTTCGGGCGCCCGGCCGCCCCCGTGACGGCGCAGCGGCTGAGGTCCAGGCCGAACCCCAACGCGCCCAGCAGCCCCACTTCCCATTGGACATAGGCGGCATCCCAGGCCTCGCCATCCAGCAGCGCCAGCAGGGCCGCCAGGCCGTCGAAGACGGTCGGATAGGGCGCGCGCTCCGGCAACGAGGACTCCACGACGCTGCAAGCGGACGCCAGGGCCGACAGGCGCAGCGGCCGGTCCATCACCCCGCCGGCCACATGGGTGGTCGCCTCCAGCACATAGGCGCCCAGGTGGTCGGCCAGCCGTGCACGCCAGGTTGCCGCCACATGCGTGCCCGGCTGCAGCTGCTGGCTGGCCCTGCGGCCGCGGACAAGGCCGGCGTGCAGCCCGTGGCCGCGCGTCAGCAGCTTGACGATGCGGCCGCTGTCGCCGAACAGGCGGGTCGATACCACGATGCCGTCGTCGGACCAGTCCATCGGATCAGGCGTTGTAGTCGAGGCCCCACGGCCGGTACTGGTCGGGGTCGTCGATCCAGCCTTCGCGCACCCGGACGAACAGCTTCAGGTGGACGCGGCAATCCAGCAGGTCTTCAAGCTCCGCGCGCGCTTCGCTGCCGATTCGCTTGATCATCCGCCCGCCCTTTCCCAGAACGATGGCCTTCTGGTTGTCGCGCTGGATATGGATCACCTGGCCCAGCCGAAGGCTTCCGTCCTCGAACGGCTCCCATGTCTCCGTCTCCACCGTCAGGGCGTAGGGAAGCTCCTGATGCAGGTGCAGGAACAGCTTCTCGCGCGTGACTTCCGCCGCCATCAGCCGCATGGGCAGGTCGGTCAGGTCGTCCTCGGGATAGAGCCAGGGTCCCGCCGGCACGCGCCCGGCCAGGCAGGCCTTCAGGTCTGCCAGGCCGTCGCCCGTGAGGGCGGAGATCATGAACGTATCGGTGAAGATGCCCTCGCCGTTCAGCCTTGCGCTCATGGCCAAGAGGCCGGTCCGGCGCGCCACATCGACCTTGTTGAGGGCAAGGATGGCATCGCGGCCCGCGTCCTTCAGCCGCTCGACGATGCCCATGGCGTCGGGGTCGATGGTGGGCCGCGCGGCGTCGACCAGGACCAGCACGACATCGGCATCCCCTGCGCCCTGCCACGCGGCCGCCACCATGGCACGCTCCAGGCGCCGTTTGGGCTGGAAGATGCCCGGCGTGTCGATGCAGATCACCTGGCTGTCGCCGAGGACGGTGATGCCCAGCACCCGCGACCGGGTCGTCTGCACCTTCGGCGTGACGATGGCCACCTTGGTGCCGACGATGGCGTTGACCAGCGTCGACTTGCCGGCATTGGGCGCACCGATGACGGCGACGTACCCGCACCGCCGAAGCGGCTCCAGCGCGCCGGGGCCGCTCATCCGGACGCCAGGGTGGAAAGCAGCCGCTCGGCCGCCGCCCTCTCGGCGATGCGTTTCGACGGTCCCAGCGCGGCCACCGGCGGATAGCCCGGCAGGACGACGCGGATTTCGAACTGCGGCTGGTGGTCAGGGCCGCTGCGGCCGACGACGTCGTAGCGCGGCAGCGGCAACCCGCGCGCCTGTGCCCATTCCTGCAGCGCCGTCTTCGGGTCCTGGGGCGGCCGCTGGTCGCGGTCGATCACCTGCGCCCACCGCGACCGGACGAAGTCGCGTGCCGATTCGATACCGCCGTCCAGGTAGAGGGCGCCGATCACCGCCTCGCAGGCATCCGCCAGCGTGGCGCTATTGTCGCGCCCGCCGGCGCCGGACTCCCCCTGCGACATCAGCAGGTGGCGGCCCAGGCCGATCTTCTGGCCGATCTCGCCCAGGGTCTCCGCCCTGACCAGCGCGGTGTGGCGGCGCGCCAGCGCCCCCTCGGGCTCCGCCGGAAAGCGCTCGATCAGCCATTCGGCAATCAGCAGGCCCAGGACGCGATCGCCCAGGAACTCCAGCCGCTCATAGCCGAAGCGCGCCGTTCCCCGATCGGAGAGCTGGACGCTCGGGTGGGTCAGCGCCTCACGAAGCAGCGTGGGATCGGCGAATTGATGGCCGAGGCAGCCGGCCAGCGCATCGACCGACGACGCTTCGGGCGGCTCCATCATCCGTTCAGTTCACCCCTTCGAACAGCCGCTCGAACCTCAGCGATCCCGGCCACCGCCAGATCTGCCAGAAGCTCGCATCGGGCTCCAGGCTGAACCACAGGAATTCCGCCCGGCCGACCAGGTTCTCCGCCGGCACATAGCCGACGACGCCGAGCACCCGGCTATCCTGGCTCGAATCCCGATTGTCGCCCATGAAGAAATAATGGCCTTCGGGGACGACATACTCCTGCGTGTTGTCCAGGAAGCCGTCGTCCGACCGCTCGATGATGAAATGCTCGCGCCCCTCGGGCAACGTCTCGATGTACTGGGTCGTGCGCACGGTGCGCCCGAAGCGGTCGGTGGTCACATAGTCCTCCACCCGCCGGCGCGGCACCGCCTCGCCGTTGATGTGCAGGATGCCTTCGATCATCTGGATGCGGTCGCCGGGCAGGCCGATCAGCCGCTTGATGTAGTCGGTCGACGGGTCGGTCGGCAGCTTGAAGACGACCACATCCCCGCGTTCCGGCTCCCCCCCCAGGATCCGGCCGTCGAACAGATGGAAGCCGAACGGGATCGTGAAGCGGCTGTACCCGTAGGAGAATTTGGAGACGAACAGATAGTCGCCTTCCAGCAGCGTCGGAATCATCGATCCCGATGGGATGTTGAAGGGTTCGTACAGGAACGTGCGAACGCCAAGCGCGATCAACACGGCATAAAAGATCGTCTTGATCGTTTCGCCGATGCCGCTGGATTTCTTGGTGGCCATGAAGACGTGTCTGATTCCGGTTACGGTAGGGTTGTATCTGCCGAGGGGGTGGCGAAATCAACCCTGGTGGACCGCCACGGGCCCCGGCGGCCGATGGGCACGGGTGGGGCGCCGGCTCAGCCCGACGGCACGGCGGAGATGATCACGAACGCCATCGCCTGCGGGTCGTCGTCGGTCAGGGTCAGGTGCACGATGGCCCGCATGCCGTCGGGGGTAAGCTGGTCCAGCCGCTTGCGCGCACCGCCGGTGAGTTCCAGCGTCGGCTGGCCGCTCGGCAGGTTGACCACACCCAGGTCACGCCAGAAGACACCGGCGCGGAAACCGGTGCCCAGCGCCTTGGAGCAGGCCTCCTTGGCCGCGAAGCGCTTGGCATAGCTTCCGGCCCGCTGGGCCCGGCGGTCGCAGCGCTGGCGCTCCACCTCGGTGAAGACGCGCTCGGTAAAGCGGTCGCCGAAGCGCTCGAGCGTCCGCGCGATGCGCCGGATATCGATGATGTCACTGCCAATTCCGAGGATCATGGCCCCTCGCCGACGCATGCACCGGCGCGGGGGGCGCCCGGCGGGTTCCGACCGGCTGCTGGCAGGTACTTAGCGACCCGGGCGCCGCATTGCCAGCCCCGACCCGCATTTCTCGCACGGCCGACGCTGCGAAAGGTCAGCCCTCGACCGTCAGCCCGTATTCGCGGGCGCCGTCCACCAGCCAGTCCCACACATGGCGCGCGAACGACCGGCGGACATGCAAGAGGAACGCGCGCTCCCCCGGCGTGAGCGCATCGGGGGTGCATTCCAGGATCATGTCCACCGATCCGATCAGGCTCTGCGCCACGCGCCCCAGGCCGAACACGGCGGGATGCAGGTCGAGCGGACAGCCCTTGGCCAACAGGCTTGCCGCCTGCGGTCCCGCCACGCCGATCGTGGTGGCGTTGTCGGTGACGTCGGTCAGGGCGATGTGACGGCCCGCCAGCGCCTGCGTCGCCTGGGCCAGCAGCGCTGCCTCCCCGCCCGGCGGCGTCACGATCAGCCATTCATCGGGACCCAGCCACAGCGTCCGGCTGCCGGCGCCGCCCGCCACGGTGTTGGCCTGCGTGGGCAGCGCCACGCCGAGGTCGGCCAGCGCCTGCGCCGCCGTGCCGTCGCCGGCGTCAAGGCGCAGGTTGATCTTGCCCAGATGCGGCACCTGCTTCAGGCGGATGCCGGCGGTGTCACAGGCCACCGGCTTGACCACGTCCGCCGGCAGCGCCGCCCGGCGCCGCATATCGATCTCAGCCATTCTGGCGCGCTCCCTCCGGGTCGTAGAACACCGGGCTGGTGATCGTCACCGGGATCGTGCGGTCCGGCATGGACACGTACAGTTTCTGGCCCTCGCGTGCCCGCCCGCCCTTGACCAGGGCCAGCGCGATGGACCGGCCCAGATTGGGGCTGTGATAGGCCGAGGTCACGTGGCCCACCATCGCCACCGGCGGCGCCGGCGGTACCTCCTCCTCGATGATCTGGGCGCCTTCCTCCAGTACCTCCACGGGGCTTTCGGTCAACAGCCCGACCAGCTGCTTGCGGTCCTCGCGCACCGTATCGGCCCGGAACAGCGAACGGCGGCCGATGAAATCCGGCTTCTGCTTGCTGACGATCCAGTCCATGCCAAGGTCGCCGGGCGTGACCGTGCCGTCGGTTTCCTGGCCGACGATGATGAAGCCCTTTTCCGCCCGCAGGACATGCATCGCCTCGGTGCCGTAGGGCGTGACGTCGAAGGCCCGGCCCCGCGTCCAGATCGCCTCCCACGCGGCCGCGCCATAGGCGGCCGGCACGTTGACCTCGTACGACAGTTCGCCGGTGAAGCTGATTCGAAACACCCGCGCCGGAATGTCGGCCACGCGGCCTTCGCGCATCGCCATGTGGGGAAACGCCTCCGCCGACAGGTCGATGCCGTCGGAGATCTCCCACAGCAGCTGGCGGCTCGACGGGCCGCACAGGCTGATGACCGCCCACTGTTCGGTCACGGAGGTCAGGAAGACCTTGAGGTCTGGCCATTCCGTCTGCAGCCAGAATTCCAGCCAGGCCAGTACCGCGGCAGCCCCGCCGGTCGTCGTGGTCATGTGGAAATGGTCTTCGGCGAGGCGCGTCGTCACGCCGTCGTCCTTGATCATCCCGTCCTCGCCCAGCATCAGGCCATAGCGGCAGCGCCCGACGCCCAGCTTGGACCACGCGTTGGTATAGACCCGGTTCAGGAACTCCGCCGCATCGGGGCCGCGGACGTCGATCTTGCCCAGCGTCGTCGCATCCAGCATGCCGAGGCTGGCCCGCGCCGCCGCCACCTCGCGGTTCACGGCCTCGCGCATGGTTTCGCCGCCGCGCCGGTAGTACCAGGGCCGCTTCCACTGGCCGACATTCTCGAACACCGCCCCATTGGCGGCGTGCCAGTCGTGCATCGGCGTCGTGCGCACCGGCGCCAGGAAGCGGCCGGGGGCACGGCCGGCCAGCGTGCCCATGGCCACGCCGGAATAGGGCGGCCGGAAGGTCGTCACGCCGACTTCGGGGATCGGGGCGCCGGTTGCCTCGGCGACGATGCCCAGCACGTTCATGTTGCCGATCTTGCCCTGGTCGACGCCCATGCCCGCGGTGGTGTAGCGCTTCACGTGCTCGATGGCGCGGTAGCCTTCCCGCAGCGCCAGCTTCAGGTCCTTGTCCATGACGTCGGACTGGTAGTCGACGAAGGCTTTGCGGCGGCCGCTGCTGCCCTTGCCGGGCAGGCTCCACAGGCGGCGTGCCGGCCCTTCCTCGGGGTCGTCGACCGCGGGGTCGGCCGGGCGGCGGACGGTCAGCCCCAGCTGGTCGACCGCAGCCATGCCCGCGGCATGGCCGTCGGCGATACAGGCGCCCAACCCCTGCGTACCCCGGCAGGCGCCGGCCGAATGTTCGGCCTGGACGGACGTCCCCGGCACATAGGCGGCCTGCGCCCCGTCGAAGGCCAGCCTGCCGCGGGACTGGCTGAACAGACTGACCAGCGGCGTCCAGCCGCCCGACACGCACAGGCCATCGCAGTCCACCCGGCTGTGGACGCCGGGTGCCAGCGTCCGACCGTCGGGGGACAGGCGCTCGACCGCGATGCCGGCCACCCGGCCCTTGCCGGCCACCGCCGTCACGGTATGCCCGGCCATGACCGTCAGACCCAGCCTGCGCGCCCGGTCGACCAGGGGACCGGTTGGATCGACCCGGATGTCGACGATCGCCGGCACCTCCACCCCCGCATCCGCCAGGTCGATGGCGGTTCGGTAGGCGCTGTCGTTGTTGGTCAGTACGGCGACACGGCGGCCGACGGCGACGGCGTAGCGGTGCAGATAGCTGCGCGCGGACCCGGCCAGCAGGATGCCGGGGCGATCGTTGTCGGGAAAGACCAGCGGACGCTCCACGGCCCCGGTGGCCAGCAGCACCCGGCGTGCGCGCACCTTCCACAGGCGCTGGCGCGGCAGCGACCCCGGCCGGTCGGCCGGCGCCAGGTGGTCCGTCACCCGCTCCACCAGGCCCAGGAAATTGTGGTCGTAATAGCCGAACACGGTGGTGCGCGGCAGCAACCGCACCTCCGGCATCGTCGACAGCTCGGCCAGGATATCGGCCAGCCAGATGGTCGCAGGGCGGTTGCCGACCTGCCGGCCGTCCGGCTCCGACAGCAGGCTGCCGCCGAATTCCGCCTGCTCGTCGGCCACGATGACGCGCGCGCCGCTGCGGGCAGCGACCAGGGCCGCGGCCAGCCCGGCAGGGCCGGCACCGGCGACCAGGATGTCGCAATGGGCGTGGACGTGCTCGTAACGGTCGGGATCGGGCCGGCCCGGCGCCCTGCCCTGCCCGGCAGCGTGGCGGATCGCCCGTTCGTAGGTCATCCACAGGGCCGCAGGCCATTTGAATGTCTTGTAGTAGAAGCCCGCCGGCAGCAGCGGCGAGACGCGGTCGGTCAGTCCGCTCAAGTCGAAGGCGAGCGACGGAAAGCGGTTCTGGGACTGCGCCTCCAGCCCCTCGTACAGCTCCACCTGGGTGGCGCGCCGGTTGGGGTCGGTGCGGGCGCGGTCCAGGCCGACCTGCACCAGGGCGTTCGGCTCCTCCGCCCCCGCCGTCAGGATGCCGCGCTGGCGATGGTACTTGAAGCTGCGGCCGACGCGGTGGACGCCGTTGGCCAGCAGGGCGGATGCCAGCGTGTCGCCGGCATAGCCCCGATAGGCGCGCCCGTCGAAGGTGAAGCCGACCGGGGACGACCGGTCGATGCGCCCGCCGGCCGGCAGGCGGAAGGACTGGGCCCCGGCGCTCACCGGCCCGGCTCCGCCGTGCCGGGCGCGTCGGCGTCCACCTCCGGCGGCGGTTCGCCCACCTTGTACACCGCAAGGATCTGGTCGGTGACGGTGTCCCGCGCCAGGTAGAACCAGCGGCGGCACCCGTGAACGTGGTTCCACATGTCGCGGTGGATGCCTCTGGGATTCCTGCGCATGAACACGTAGTCGGCCCAGCCGGCGTCGTCGAGCGCGGCCGGATCCGCGGGCCGGACGATGTGCGCCTCGCCGCCGCAGCGGAATTCCTGCTGTTCGCGCGGGCCGCACCAGGGACAGGGGATCTGCATCATGTGCGTTGCTTTCGGGCTGTCCGGGGCCGCCTAGTGGGCGACGGCCGCCGCGCCGTGCTCGGCCACCAGGGCGCCGGAGGAAAAGCGCTCCAGCGTGAACGGCGCGTTGATGGGGTGCGGCTCGTCCCGGGCGATGGTGTGGGCGAAGACGTGGCCAGACCCTGGCGTGGCCTTGAAGCCGCCGGTCCCCCAGCCGCAGTTGAAATAGAGGCCGGCCACCGGCATCTTGGCGATGATGGGGCTGGCATCGGGACAAATATCAACGATTCCAGCCCATTGTCGCATCATGTTCACACGACTGAAGATCGGAAACATCTCGACGATCGCGGTCATCGTTTCCTCGATGACGTTGAAGCCGCCGCGCTGGGCATAGGAAACATACAGGTCGCTGCCCGCACCGATCACCAGCTCGCCCTTGTCGGACTGGCTGCAATAGGCGTGGACGGCATTGGACATCACCACCGTATGCAGGATCGGCTTCAGCGGTTCCGACACCAGGGCCTGAAGCGGGTGCGTCTCGATGGGCAGGCGGATGCCGGCCATCCCGGCCAGAACGCTGGCATGGCCGGCGACGACGACGCCGACCTTGCGCGCCTTCACCACGCCGCGCGTCGTCTCCACCCCGGCGATCCGCCCCTGGTCGATGGTGAAGCCGGTCACTTCGCAGTTCTGGATGATGTCGACCCCGGCGGCATCCGCACCGCGGGCATAGCCCCAGGCGACCGCATCGTGCCTGGCGACCCCGGCCCGGCGCTGCAAAGTGGCCCCATAGACGGGATAGCGGATGCCGGGATCACCGTTGAGGACCGGGCAGAACTTCAGCACCGCCTTGCGGTCCAGCCATTCGGAATCGACGCCGTTCAGGCGGTTGGCGTGAACGCGGCGCTTCAGGTCGCGCGCTTCGTGATGGTCGTGGGCCAGGTTCATGACGCCGCGCTGGCTGAACATGATGTTGAAGTTCAGCTCGCGCGTCAGGCCTTCCCACAGCTTCAGCGAATGTTCGTAGAGGCCGGCGCTTTCGTCATAAAGATAGTTCGATCGCACGATCGTGGTGTTGCGGCCGGTATTGCCGCCGCCGATCCACCCCTTTTCCAGCACGGCGACATTGGTGATGCCGTGTTCCTTGGCCAGGTAGTATGCCGTGGCCAGGCCGTGGCCGCCGCCGCCGACGATGACGACGTCGTAATGCGGCTTCAAGGGCGGGCTGCGCCACGCCTCGGTCCAGCGGTCGTGCCCGGTCAGCGCATTGCGCGCCAAAGTAAAGATGGAATAGTGCGGCATTCAATCCGACCCCGGCCTGCGGTGGTGCGCCATCCTTGCAAAGCGGGTCCGGCACTGCAATCCGCAGGGCGGCATTTCCGGCGGCCTTCGCATCACCGTCATCGCCCGCGCGTCACGACAGGCCTTCGATCAGCCCGTCGGCATCGATGAAGATGCCTTCCGCCGCCGGTGTCCTGGGCAGGCCCGGCATCGTCATGATCTCTCCGCAGATGACCACCACGAATTCGGCACCGGCGTTCAGGCGCACTTCGCGGATGGGCACCACATGGTTGGTGGGTGCGCCCTTCAGCTCCGGATCGGTGGAAAAGCTGTACTGCGTCTTGGCGATGCAAACGGGCAGATGGCCGTAGCCGTCGTCCTGAAGCTGCTGGAACTGCGCGCGGATCTTCTTGTCGGCGATGATGTCGTCGGCGCCGTAGATGGACCGTGCGACGGTGCGCACCTTGGTCCACAGCGGCATGGCGTCTTCGTACAGTGTGCGGAACTGGGCGGCACCGCTGTTGGCCAGGGCGGCCACGCGTTCGGCCATCGCCTCGATCCCGGCGCCGCCTTCGGCCCAATGGGAATTGACGAAGGCGGCGACGTTGTAGCTGGCGCAGAAGCGGCGCACGGCGTCCAACTCTTCCTCGGTGTCGGTGGCGAACCGGTTGATGCCGACCACGGCGGGGACCCCGAACTGGGCGACATTGCGCAGGTGCCGGCCCAGATTGGTCAACCCCTTCTCCAGCGCCGCCACGTCGGGTGTGCCCAGCTGGTCGCGCCGCACGCCGCCATGGTGCTTCAGTGCGCGCACGGTGGCGACGATCACGGCGGCATCCGGCCGCAGGCCGGCCTTGCGGCATTTGATGTCGAAGAACTTCTCGGCCCCCAGATCGGCGCCGAACCCCGCTTCCGTCACCACATAGTCGGCCAGCTTCAGGGCGGCCCGCGTGGCGATCACCGAATTGCAGCCATGGGCGATGTTGGCGAACGGCCCGCCATGGACGAAGGCGGGCGTGCCTTCCAGGCTTTGCACCAGGTTGGGCATCAGGGCGTCGCGCAGCAGCACGGTCATCGCCCCTTCGGCCTTCAGGTCGCGTGCCCGCACCGGCCGGCGATCGCGGGTATAGGCGACGATGATGTCGCCCAGGCGCTGGGTCAGCTCCGCCACGCTGCGCGACAGGCAGAGGATGGCCATCACCTCCGACGCCACGGTGATGTCGAAGCCATCCTCGCGCGGGAAGCCGTTGGCGACACCGCCCAGGCTGTTGACGATGGCGCGCAGCGCCCGGTCGTTCATGTCCATGACCCGGCGCCAGACGATGCGCCGCTCGTCGATATCGCGCGCATTGCCCCAGTAGATGTGGTTGTCCACCAGGGCCGCCAGCAGGTTGTGGGCGCTGCCGATGGCATGGAAATCGCCGGTGAAGTGCAGGTTGATGCTCTCCATCGGCACCACCTGCGAATAGCCGCCGCCGGCCGCCCCGCCCTTCATGCCGAAGCACGGTCCCAGCGACGGTTCGCGCAGGCAGATCGCCGCCTTGTGGCCCAGCCGTTTCAGCCCGTCGCCGAGGCCGACCGTCGTCGTCGTCTTGCCCTCGCCCGCCGGGGTGGGGGAGATGGCCGTCACCAGGATCAGCTTGCCGTCCGGCCGGTCCGACAGGCTTTCCAGGTGGTCCAGCGTCACCTTGGCGATGTGGTGGCCATAGGGCATGAGGGCGTCGGCCGGCAGGTCCAGCCGCGCGGCGACCTGCTCGATCGGGTCCAGGCGTGCCGCCCGTGCGATGGCGATGTCGGATTGCATGTCGAAAGCCTCTCCCCCCGCAGGGCCTGCACGCCACCGGCGCAAGGCCGCACCGACCCCCTTGTGGCATGATGCGAAATGCATCTGCGGTGCGGCCGGCGACCGATACTGTACTCAAGGCGACACCGGATCGCAGGTTTCGGTCGCCGATCCCCCCTCCGCCGCATCAGCCGGACCGCCCCGTCCGTCAGGCATTCCGGCAGCGATGTCGTGATTGCGACATGCGACGGTTCGATTACAATGGGACCAGGCCACCATTGCAGATCCACACCAATGACGATTGGCGCCAGCGTCCGGCAACCGGAACGGATCGGCTTCCTGCTCATCCCCAGCTTCTCGATGATCGCCTTTTCGTCCGCGATCGAACCGTTGCGC
>JACKIG010000041.1 GCA_020638595.1 Rhodospirillaceae bacterium
GAGCGGAATGCCCTCGAACAGCGCCTCCATGTCCTCGATCGTGCAGATGGGCACGCCGACCTTGCCGACCTCGCCGCGGGCCAGCGGGTGGTCGGCGTCGTAGCCGGTCTGCGTCGGCAGGTCGAAGGCGACCGACAGGCCCGTCTGCCCCCGCGCCAGGTTGGTGCGGTAGAGCGCGTTCGAGGCGCGGGCGGAGGAATGACCGGAATAGGTGCGGATCAGCCACGGCCTGTCGCGCTTCACCGGGGGGGCCTTTTCCAACGTGTCCATGGGCTCTTGTCCAATGCTTGCCGGTTAGCGGGGCCGGCGCTTGATCAGCACGCGCCGCTCGATCTCGAAGATCTTCGCGGGGATCTTTTCCTTCCCCAGGCCTTTCTTGTCGTTTTCCTTCACGAACAGGTCGGCGCCGTGGGTGTCCAGCGCGGCTGCGGCCGAAACGCCCTTCACGCCGATCAGCTGGAAGGTGACGATGCCCGCGACCTCGCCCAGCGCGCCGTGGGCGGGGCCGGCGTCCAGCACCCGCGACAGCGCCGCCACCGTGTCGCCGGAGACGGCGGGCTGCGTGTGATAGCCCTCGGTGAACCCCAGCTCCCACAACGCGTTCTCGGTCGTGTCGCGGCTCGCCAGCCCCTCCAGCCAGGCGAAGACCAGGCCGCCGTAGACTATGGGCTCGCCGCTCATCTTGCCGCTGAGGCCGGTGGAATAGATGCGGTCGAAATGCAGCGGGTGGCTGTTGCCGATCAGATAGGTCAGCGCCATGTGCTCGTCGGTGATCGTGCGGCCGTTGGCGTGCACGATGATGTCGCCCGGCGCGAAGTCCTCGAAATAGGTGTCGGGGCCGGTGAGGTTGGCGGGACAGGTGCCCGGCACCTGCGGCAGCTCCGCCACCGCCTCGGCATCGAAGGGGAATTTCACGCCCGGTGCCGGCGGCTGGCCGGGCACGGCACCGTCCGGCCGATGACCGACCATGATCTTGCGGGTGTACTGCAGCACCACCAGGCCCGCCTGGTTGACGCTCAGCGTCTGGATGGTGGCGATGCCGGGCTTGCCGGGGCCGCGGTCCTGGCGGTCCTTCACCCGGGTGAAGGCGGTCAGCGTGTCGCCGGCATAGACGGGGCGCAGGAACTGGACGTCGTAGTAGCCGAGATTGGCGATCGCCTTCTCGCTGTCGTTCTGCACACCCAGCGACAGCGTGGCGTTGAACACCATCTGCGGGCTGGCCGGGATGTCGCGGAACCCGTGGGCGCGTGCGTACACCTCATTGAGGTACAGGGGGTTGGCCTGCATGTACGTACGCGCGAAGGCGGTCATACCGGCGCGGTCGAAGGTCATGCCGCGCGGATGGGCGAAGACGCGCCCCGGCTCCAGGTCGTCCAGATAGCGGCCGTATTGCGGCCGGCGCACCCGGGCCGTGTCGACGGCCAGGCCCGGCGCCAGCTCGGCCTGGGGCGACAGCGGCAGGGCGGTGGCCTCTGCGGGGGTCCACATGGGGTGCGCTCCCTTACTTGCCCGGCCGCCGCCGGCCCAGCAGGCCGCGCACGATCACCTGGGCCTGGATCTCGGCGGCACCTTCGAAGATGTTGAGGATGCGGGCATCGCAGAGCACGCGGCTGATGGCGTATTCCAGGGCATAGCCGTTGCCGCCATGGATCTGCAGGGCCGCATCGGCATTGGCGAAGGCGACGCGGGCGGCCAGCAGCTTGGCCATGCCGGCCTCGATATCGCAGCGGATGTCGCCGTCCTTGGCGCGGGCGGAGAAATAGGCCAGCTGGCGGACGATCATGGTTTCCACCGCCATCCAGGCGATCTTGCTGTAGACGCGCGGGAACTCGAAGATCGGCCGACCGAACTGAATACGCTCCTTGGCGTAGCGCAGGCCCAGCTCCATGCCGCTTTCCGCCACGCCGACCGCTCGCGCGGCAGTCTGGATGCGGGCACTCTCGAAGGTTTCCATCAGCTGGTAGAAGCCGCGGCCTTCCTCGTCGCCCAGCAGGCAGCTGGCCGGGACCGTGAAGTTGTCGAAGCCGATCTCGTATTCCTTCATGCCGCGGTAGCCCAGCACCTCGATCTCGCCGCCGGTCATGCCGGGGGCCGGGAACGGGTCGGCATCGGTGCCGCGCGGCTTTTCGACCAGGAACATCGACAGGCCGCGATGGCCGGGATCGTTGGGGTTGGTGCGGGCCAGCAGCGTCATCAGGTCGCTGCGGGCGGCATGGGTGATCCAGGTCTTGTTGCCGGTGATGCGGTACACATCGCCGTCGCGTACGGCACGCGTACGCAAGGACGCCAGGTCGGATCCGGTGTTGGGCTCGGTGAACACGGCCGTCGGAAGGATCTCGCCCGAGGCGATCTTGGGCAGATAGTGGGCTTTCTGCTCCTCCCGGCCGCCGAGGCGGATCAGCTCGGCCGCAATCTCCGACCGGGTGCCCAGCGAGCCGACGCCGATATAGCCGCGGCTCAGCTCCTCGGTGACGACGCACATGGCCGTCTTGCCCATGCCGAAGCCGCCCCAGTCCTCGGGCACCGTCAGGCCGAAGACCCCGAGCTCGGCCATCTGCTCGACGATCTCCGTCGGGATCAGCCGGTCCTTCAGGTGCCATTCGTGGGCCGCGGGCAGCACCTGCTCGTTGACGAAACGTCGGAACTGGTCGCGGACCATTTCCAGGCTCTCGTCTTCCAGGCCCGAAGCGCCGTAGGCGCCGGTGTCCATGCCGGCGGCGACCAACTCGGCGATGCGGCGGCGTACGGGGTCGGTGTTGCCGCGGGTCAGCAGCAGCATCACCGGCTCGCGCGTGAAGGGCGCCAGCGCGTCGTCGCCCAGGCCGAAGTCGCGCGGCCGCACGAATTCCACCTGACTCAAGGGAACGCCGCCGACCAGCTGGGCCAGATACTCGCCGAAGGCCGCCTGCAGGATCAGTGCTTCCAGCTCGCCGAAATGGCCGTGGGCGGTCAGCCGCTCCGCCCAGCCGACCATCTCGCGCAGGCCTTCCACATAGGTGGCGTACCAGGCATAGCCGTGGGCCACCGACTGGTGCATATCCAGCTCTACGGGATCGATGCGGCCGTCGCGCATCACGATCCGGGCCACCGCCTCGCGGATGCGCTCGATCAGCTGCTCGCAGGCCGGCAGACAGGCGCGACACGCTTCGACGGGATTGGCGATGCTGACCTCGTGGGCCGCCGCCTCTTCGATATCGGCAACTGCGCTGGTCACGGCCTTGTCGTCCCCCATAATCCTGCACTCCGTAGACGGAATGGGCCGTCACGGTCAGGCGGGGGACGCAAGAAACATGATAAAGCAATCCGTTCGTCTTTGGAAGGATCAAGTCGCAAGCACGTTTCGAGTGTCGTTTGAAATTGCTGCTATTGCGAAGTAACAGTTTGATTTATGTCAAAGGCGAAACCGATTGAGGTATAGAATCGCAGTTCACATAGGATGTAAGAAACTATTAAAATTTATTGCTTCTAGAGATGGCGAGGTGAGCGGGGTTTCGCATAAAATCCAAAAAGAGTTACATGAAGTATAAAGAGGGTGTCTGCTTCTTGCCGACCGCTCCGGCACACGCCCGACTGTCCGGCCGACGTTGATTGAGCATGCTGCACCTGCGATATCTGGCGCCGAGGCGGGTGGGCGTGCGCAATAGTTCGTCATGAAGGTGTCATCGGTTGCAAAGGCCACCTCCGGCGCCTCCCGCCTGCGCTAACAGGCCGCAGGCAGGCCCTGGCGCAGGCCGCCCGCCCCTAGACGAACAGGATGCCGTCGGCGAACGCAATGCGCTCGATGCCGACGAGCAGATCGCTTCCCTCGTTGCCGCTCAATGCCTGGACTTCGACATTGCCGCCGCCGTCGTACGTGACGCTGTATTGGGCCTGGGGCAGGAAGTACACGGCGGTATCAAAGCCGTTGCCGCCGTCGATGACGTCGTCACCGCCACCGCCGAGCAGCGTGTCGTCGCCGCCTTGGCCGTAGATCTCGTCCTGGCCGAGACCGCCGTTGATGTAGTCGTCGCCGCTGCCGCCCTGCAGGTTGTCGGCTCCGCGGCCACCGTTGATCGTGTCGTCGCCGCCGTAACCGAAGATGTCGTCGTCGCCATCGTCGCCGTTCAGCGTATCGGCAAAGCCCGCACCCAGCGCCGCGTCGCCCCAGATCGTGTCGTCGCCGTTACCGCCGGAAATGTCATCCTCGCCGTCGGAGCCATAGAGACTGTCACCCTGGCCGCCGCCCTCGATGTGGTCGTCGCCGCGGCCGCCGTGAACGATGTCCGCGCCCGTGCCGCCGTAGAGGTGGTCGTCGCCATCGCCGCCGTCGAGGGTGTCGGCGCCCTTGCCGCCATAGAGGAAGTCGTTGCCGTCGCCGCCGTCGATGTCGTCGCGGCCGCTCTCACCGCGGATGTCGTCGCTGCCGGCGTAGCCATAGACCGTGTCGTCGCCGTCGCCGGCGTAGATGGTGTCGTGGTGTTCGCTGCCGTAGACAGTATCGTCGCCCGCACCGGCATCGACCAGCGGCGCGGGGATCGGAATGCCGCCCGTGGACGGGCTGTCGATGTCGATCGTGTCGTCGCCCATGGACAGGCGGTCGATCAGCGCCGTGCCGCCCTGGTAGAAAGCGTTGTAGTAGTTGAGGATGGTGTCGAAGGGGCCGCTATAGGCCGCCAGAACGTCGTCCGGGTCGAATGCTTCGGTGATCTGGGTCATACGGACGACATCCGTCAGGGTGCCGCCGATCGGCTCGCCGAGCGCATTGAAGACGATGTCCTCGCCCAGGAACACCGTATAGGTGCCGTCGATGTTCAGGTGCGCCCAGCCATTGTGCCAGGGCGACAGGACCCCGACGGCGATCTCGATCATCGGGGCCGTCGGGTCGACCACCACCTGCCACGGCGCTGCGCCAAAGCTGCCTTCGAAATAGTTTACGGTTGCCATCGGACGACCTCCTTCGCTTTGGTGGCGTCGCGGCAGTTCCTCACCGCCAATCTGCGAAGGGTACCCGGAGGATCATCCCGATCCCTTGCGGATTGATCCTGCGTTCATTCCTTTCGCAAGTGCGGATGGAGATTGGCTAAAATTTCACGCGCGATGCAGTGACCGCGGTCACACGCGTCATTGCCCCGCATCCGGGCGGCCGACCGTCTCCACGGCAAGATCCGGGCGGCCGACCGTCTCCACGGCAAGATCCGGGCGGACTTCGCGGATGCGGTCCAGGATCCGCTCAACGGTTGTCGCATCTGGCAGGCATCGCTTGGGAATGAAGAGTCCCTTCAGATAGCCGAAGACGATGAACAGATGCCTCGGTGAATGGCCGACGCGCTGCACGGCCTGCCACGGTGTCGTGGACTCTGTGACGCCGTCGAAGCGGTACAGAGCCTCCGGCGCAAACGTCGCCGACCAGGTGCCCGCCAGGTATTGCCTCAACATTCGCTTGGCGGCGATCCGCTTGTGAAGAACCACGCCGACACCCAGCAACGCTATCACCTCCAGAGTGAGAATGAATTTCGAGGCGCCGGGAAACGGCACCCCATTGCTTTCGACAAACAGCCACGCCATCCAGGCAATGAGGAGCAGAAGCACAACGAGCGCCGGCAATCTGGGCATCATATACCCGCGAAATCCCGATTGCCGCAGACAGAACCGGGAATAGGCTTGGTAGTCCGAGGGCTCGAGCGTGAACTGCACCTGCATCTTCGCGACTCCGTCCGGTCGCC
This sequence comes from Rhodospirillaceae bacterium, assembly GCA_020638595.1. Taxonomy (GTDB): domain Bacteria; phylum Pseudomonadota; class Alphaproteobacteria; order DSM-16000; family Inquilinaceae; genus JACKIG01. Next base: position 5,703 of record JACKIG010000041.1, read on the forward strand.
TGACACGGCCGAGGATGAATGATGTTTTCTGCGGCTGTCGCCCGACCGGCCCGCGCGCTCAGATGGCTGTCATCGACTCCACGGCTGCCTTCAGCGTCTCCGCACTGCGCCGCAGGGCGTCGCGCTCGCCGTCGTCGAGGTCGGGCTGCATGTCCTGCAGGATGCCGGCCGCACCGACGATGCGCGGCAGCGACAGCGCCACATCGGCCACGCCTTCGACCTCGTCGTTGAGCGTCGAGACCGTCATCACCGAGCGGTCGTCGGCGAGGATGGCCTGGGCGATGCGCGCCAGGCCCGCACCGATGCCGTAATAGGTGGCGCCCTTGCCGTCGATGATGCGGTAGGCGGCCCGCCGCACCGCCTCGTCGATGCCGGCCATGACGGCATCCGTCAGCGGCATCCGTACCTGGGCGGCGAAGGCCCTGACCGACATGGCCCCGGCGCGTGCGCCTGACCAGTGCAGGACTTCGCTGTCGCCGTGCTCCCCCAGCACGTAGGCGTGGACCGATCGTGGCGACACCCCCAGATGCTCGCCCAGCAGCGCCCGGAAGCGGGCCGTGTCCAGGATGGTGCCCGACCCGATGACGCGGGCGCGCGGCAGGCCGGAGATGCTGAGTGCCGCCTGCGTCATCACGTCCACCGGGTTGGTGGCGACCAGCAGGATGGCGTCGGGGGCGACGGCCAGCACTTGCGGGATGACGGCGCGGAAGACCTCGGCATTGCGGTCCAGCAGCTGGATGCGCGTCTCGCCCGGCCGCTGGCCGACGCCGGCCGACAGGACGACGATGCCGGCCCCGGCCAGGGCCTCGTAGTCGCCGGCCCGCACCTGGATGGGCGAGGCGAAGGGGGTGGCGTGGACGATGTCCTGGGCCTGGGCGCGGGCCAGTGCTTCATTGCGGTCGACCAGCACGACCTCGCTGCCGACACCCCGCAGCACCATGGCATAGGCCGCGGTGCTGCCCACCGCTCCGGCGCCGACGATGCCGATCTTCATCCCCGACCCCCGTTCCCCCTTTGGAGCGTTCGCTCAGCCGGCTTGCGGCGCGATCTTCCAGATGTCGGCCGCGTATTCGCGGATGGTGCGGTCGCTGGAGAAATAGCCGATGCGGGCCACGTTCATGATCGCCCGGCGCGTCCATTCCGAGCCGCCGTAGTAGTCGGCGACCGCCTGGCCCTTCTGGGCGATGTAGTCCTCGAAGTCGGCGAGGCAGAGGTAGCGGTCGCCGCCATGGGTCAGCGCATCGGCAATGGGCGAGAACATGCCGGCATGCCCGCGGCAGAAGCGCCCCGACCAGATGGTATCGATGATGCGCTTGATGCGCGGATCACTGCGATACATGGTCCAGGGGTCATATCCCTCCCGCTTCTTCGTCTCCACCTCCTGCGCCGTCAGACCGAACAGGTAGAAGTTCTCCGCACCAACGGCGTCGCGGATCTCGATATTGGCGCCGTCCAGCGTGCCCAGCGTCATCGCGCCGTTGAGTGCGAACTTCATGTTGCCGGTGCCCGAGGCTTCGAAGCCGGCGGTGGAGATCTGCTCGCTCAGGTTCGCCGCGGGGATCAGCACCTCGGCCAGCGACACCTTGTAGTCGGGAACGAAGGCGGCGCGCAGCCGGCCGCCGACCTTGGGGTCGGTGTTGACCGTCTCGGCCACGTCGTTGATCAGCTTGATGATCAGCTTGGCCATATAATAGCCCGGTGCCGACTTGCCGGCGAACAGCCACGACCGCGGGGCCACGTCCTCGCCGTCGTCGACGACGCGGAGATAAGCGTCGATCAGCGACAGCGCGTTCAGAAGCTGGCGCTTGTACTCGTGGATGCGCTTGGCCTGAACGTCGAACAGGCTGTCGGGGTCCATCTCCACCCCGCAGCGGGTCTTCACCAGGCCGATCAACTTTTCCTTGTTCGAGCGCTTGGCTGCAATGAAGGCCTGCTGGAAGGCCTTGTCGCCGGCCAGCGGCTCCAGCTCGCGCAGGCGCTCCAGATCGGTGATCCAGCCCTTGCCGATGCTGTCGGTGATCAGGGCGGCCAGCTTCGGGTTGGCCTTCAACAGCCAGCGGCGCTGGGTGATGCCGTTGGTCTTGTTGTTGAAGCGCTCCGGAAACAGCTCGTAGTAGTCGGCGCCGAAGGTCCGCTGCTGCAGTTCCGAATGCAGCTTGGCGACACCGTTGACCGAATGCGAGCCCAGCATGGCCAGGTTGGCCATGCGCACCTGCTTGGGCATGCCTTCCTCGATCAGCGAGGTGCGCGACAGCAGGTCGTGCCGGTTGGGGAAGCGGCCCTGCAGATCCTGCATGAAGCGGTGGTTGATCTCGTAGATGATCTGCAGGTGCCGCGGGATCACCCGGCCCATCAGGTCGACCGACCATTTCTCCAGCGCTTCCGGCAGCAGCGTATGGTTGGTGTAGGCAAGCGTGGCCTGGGTGATCTCCCACGCCTCATCCCAGTTCAGGCTGTGCACGTCCAGCAGCGCCCGCATCAGCTCGGCCACGGTCAGGGCCGGATGGGTATCGTTCAGCTGAATCGCCGTCTTCTCGGCGAGGTTCGACACGGTGCCGTACTGCTTCCAGTGCCGGCGCAGGATGTCCTGCAGGGCGCAGGAGACCAGGAAGTATTCCTGGATCAGCCGCAATTCCTTGCCCGCTTCGGTCGCGTCCTCGGGATAGAGCACCTTCGACACGGTCTCGAAGTTGATGCGGCTCTGCACCGCGGCGACATAGTCGCCGGCGTTGAAGATCGCCATGTCGAAGTCATCCTGCGCCTTGGCTTCGAACAGGCGCAGCCGATTGACCGTACGGCCGCCATAGCCGACCACCGGCATGTCGTAGGGCACGCCCATCAGCCAGCGGCAGTCGACCCAATAGGGCCGCTTGTTGCCGGCATGGTCGGCGCGGTAGTCGACGCGGCCATAGAGCAGCACCGGGACGGCCTGGTCCGACCGGCGGATCAGCCACGGGCTGTCGGCGTGCATCCAGCGGTCCGGCATCTCGATCTGCAGGCCGTTCTGGATCGCCTGGCGGAACAGCCCGAACTCATAGTTGATGCCGTAGCCGTGGCCCGGCATGTTCAAGGTCGCCAGCGAATCGAGGAAGCACGCCGCCAGCCGGCCCAGGCCGCCATTGCCCAGCGACGGGTCGGTTTCGTCGTCGTAGAGCTGCTCCAGCTCATAGCCGAAAGCCTGGGCCGCGGCGCGGCAGGCATCGGTCAGCCCGAGATTGATGATGGCGTTGTCCAGCGTCCGGCCCAGCAGATATTCGATGGACAGATAGAAGGCCTGCTTGGTCGCGGCCTGTTCCTGCCGGTCTTCGGTGCGCTGCATGATGTCGATCACCGGCCGGCGCAGCGTCATCGCCAAGGCGCGGCGGACATCCTTGCGCGAGATCTCGTCCGGTCTGCGGCCGAGGACATAGCGCAAGGCATTGTCCATGCCCGCGATCAGCGCTTGTTCGTCAATCCCAAGCCCTTCGGTCTCTACCGTGTCCATCGCCCATGGTCCGCAGTTGATTGCCCGTGATCCGGCGCGCGCCGCCGTTGCGAGGCCAGACTAGTCCTTCATATGCGAAGGATGCCATCGACCAGATCAATGTCCGCAGGAATTTCGCGGATGGGTGAACATAGCCCAAGCGCCATGTGTTGGTCATGATGGTTTGGTGATGGAAAAGGCGCGCACCGCCGCGCCGGCCCATGTCGCCGATGGACCGGGCGGCGGCACCACCGCGACCGATTTGGATCCCGGGTCGGGCTCAAGCGGCGTTGACGCAAGTCTGCTGCTGTTCGCCCAGCCCTTCGACGCCCAGGCGGACGACGTCGCCGGCCTTCAGATAGGTCGGCGGCTTCATGCCCAGGCCGACGCCCGGCGGCGTGCCGGTGGAGATGACGTCGCCCGGCTGCAGGCTCATGAAGCGGCTGACATAGCTGACCAGCTGGGCCACGCCGAAGACCATCGTGTTGGTGTTGCCGTTTTGGTAGCGGCGGCCGTTGACCTCCAGCCACAGCGGCAGCACCTGGGGGTCGGGCACCTCGTCGGCGGTGACCAGCCAGGGTCCGATGGGGCCGAAGGTGTCCGCACTCTTGCCCTTCACCCACTGGCCGGTGCTTTCGATCTGGAAGGCCCGCTCGCTGACGTCGTGGCTGACGCAATAGCCGGCCACATGGCTCAAGGCGTCCTCGAGGCTGACATATTTCGCGGCCTTCCCGATGACGACGCCGAGCTCCACCTCCCAGTCCGTCTTTTCCGATCCCCGCGGAATCTCCAGCTCGTCATAGGGGCCGGCGATGGCGCTGGTGGCCTTCATGAACAGCACAGGTTCCGTCGGCACCGGCAGGCCCGACTCCGCCGCGTGGTCGGAATAGTTCAGGCCGATGCACAGGAACTTGCCGACGCGCCCGACGCAGGGTCCGATGCGGGGGGTGCCGGGGACGGCGGGCAGCGATGCGGGGTCGAGCGCGGCCAGCCGGGCAAGGCCCGCCGGCAGCAGCACGTCGCCGGCGATGTCGTCGATCACGCCGGACAGATCGCGGATCTGGCCGGATGCGTCCAGCAGTCCGGGCTTCTCGGCACCCTTGGGGCCAAAGCGCAGCAGCTTCATGGTGGTGATCCTCTCTGCCTGTTCGGGCGCCGTCAGTTGGTCCAGCCGCCGTCGACGACGAAGGTGGCGCCCGTTGTGAAAGCGGCCTCGTCGGAGGCCAGATAGACGGCGATCGCCGCGATTTCCTCCGGCTTGCCGAGCCGGCCCATCGGCTGGCGGGCGACGAAGGCCCCGAAGGCGGTATCGCGGTCGCCGGTGTCGGCCATGCGCTGCTCCAGCGATGGCGAATGCACGGTGCCGGGGCAGATGGCGTTGCAGCGGATGCCGCGGCCGGTGAAGTCGGCGACGATGCCCTTGGTCAGCCCGATCACCGCGGCCTTGGTGGTGCCGTAGACGAACCGGTTGGGCACGCCGGTCACGCTGCTGGCCACTGAGGCGATGTTGACGATGCTGCCCCGGCCCGCCGCCAGCATGCCCGGCAGGAAGGCGCGGATCATCCGGTACATCGACCGGACATTGATGTCGAAGGACCGGTCCCAGTCCGTCTCGGTGCAGTCGAGGATGGTGCCGTTGTGGACGAAGCCGGCACAGTTGAACAGCACGTCGGCGGTGCCGACCTCCTCGGCCAACGCGGTGATGCCGGGGGCGTCGGTCACGTCCAGCCGGCGGGTGCGGATGCCCGGCACCTCGTCCGCCAGCGATGCCAGGGCGGCCTCGTCGACATCGGTCGCCCAGACCGCCGCCCCTTCCGTTGCAAAGGCCTTCGCCGCCGCCCTGCCGATGCCGGCCCCGGAGGCGGTCATGACCGCGACCTTGCCGGCCAAACGACCCGTCATCTGTCCTGCTCCCCTGTTCCCGTGGCGCCGTCGTCACGGCACCATGAAGAAGCCGCCGTTCACGTCAATTACCTGGCCGGTTACATAGCCGCTCATGCGGTCGGAGGCGAGGAAAAGGTAGGCCCCGGCCAGGTCCTCCGCCGTGCCCAGCCGGCCCATGGGGATCGCCTTCTCCCACGCCTCGATCTGACTTTGCGGCGTCTCGGAGTGGAACGGCGTGTAGATCACCCCCGGGGCCACCGCATTCACGCGGATGCTGGCTCCGGCGTATTGGCGGGCGATGGCGCGGGTGTAGTTGTGCACGAAGGCCTTGGTGCTGGCATAGATGCCGGCCCCCGGACCGCCGCCGTTGCGCGCGGCGATGGACCCAGTGTTGATGATGTTGCCGTGGCCCTGGGCCTCGAACTGCGGCAGGGCGAAGCGGCTGGCCATGACGACCGACTTGATGTTGAGGTCGATGATCTCGCCGAACAGCGTGTCTTCCACCTCCGTCGCCGGGGCGCGGCGGACCAGGCCGCCGGCGTTGTTGATCAGCACGTCCAGCTTGCCGAAGGCCGATACGGTGTCGGCGATCAGCCGCTGAACGACGGCGGTTTCGCCGACATCGCCCTGCATCACCTCCACCCGGCCGCCGGCCGCACGGGCCTCCGTCGCCACCGCCTCGGCAGCCTCGGCATTGCGGGCGAAGTTGATGGCCACGTCGGCCCCGTGCTCGGCGAAGGCCTTGGCCACCGCCGCGCCGATGCCGGTGGATGCCCCGGTCACCAGCACCGCCTTGCCCCTGATGTCGTCGAGGATGGTCATGGTCCGAATGTCTCCACGTCTTACCAATGGTGTGGCGGCCGCCCGGGACCGCCAGTAGCGCGGGTGTTGCTGCCCCCACAGCCGAGTCTGCCGATCTTGCCGATGGCAGAGCTACGCAACGGCCCAGGAGATCCTCGCCTCCGCGAGGATGACGGGGATGTTGAGGATTCGTTCTCTCCACACACACCCGTCGTCCTCGCGAAGGCGAGGACCTTCCTGCGACAGCGTGCAGACCCCGTCACCGTTCCCGGCCGGCCGGCCGTGCCCCTAGAGGCTGTCGCGGTTGCGCGTCGGCAGCCCGTGCTGGCGCATCAGTTCCAGATAGTCCGCGCGCGGCGGAAGGAAAATGTCGATGCCCTTGAACCCCGTCTCGGTCTTGCCGCCGTGGCGGACATTGGACGGGTGGATGCAGACGTCGCCCGCCTTCAGCAGGAAGCGCTCGTCACCGACCACATGCTCTTCGCTGCCTTCCAGGATGATCAGGATCTGCTCCGCCTCGTGGGAATGCAGCGGGAAGGTGGTGCCGGGCGGGTTGGTGATGAAGCTCAACAGCGCCCGGTCGCTGGCGATCATGTGGGTCTTCGACACCTCGGTGAGGTTCAGAAGCGGTACCTCCGCGACCGTGTAGACGTATTTCGACTTTTCGACCTTCTTGAAGTCTTCCGGGTTGAAGTCTTCGGTCGTGTAGGCTGGTTGCGTCGCCATCGTTGTCTGTCTCCTTGGCTGGTCTTTGGGGTGCTGGCGGGTCAGACCGGAATGGATCCCCGAGGACGGAAGCCTGGGGCTGCCCTCAGGCGGACAGCCATCCGCCGTCGACGAAGATCACCTGGCCGGTGATGTAGTCCGAGGCGTCGGACGCCAGGAACACGGCCGCCCCCGCCAGGTCTTCGGGCTCGGCCCAGCGGCCGAGCGGGATGCGCCCGCTGATCTCGGCAAAGCGGCCTTCGTTCTCGCGCAACGCGCCGGTCATCTCGGTGCGGACCCAGCCGGGGCCGATGGCATTGACCAGGATGTTGTACTTCGCCCAATCGTTGCACATGGCCTTGGTCAGCTGCGTCAGCCCGGCCTTGGTCGCGGCATAGGCCGCCACGTTCTTGCCGCCCTGCATGGCGATCAGGGACGAGGTGTTGACGATCTTGCCCTTGCGCTTGGCGGCGATCATCACCCGGGCCACGGCCTGCGCCAGCAGGAACGGCCCCGTCAGGTTCACCTGCACCACGTGGTTCCACGCCTCCAGCGGGAAGTCCTCGCAGGGGCTGCGGTGGATGGTGCCGGCGTTGTTGAACAGGAAGTCGATGTGGCCGAAGGCCTCGACCGTGCGGTCGACCAGCGTCTGGATCGACGCCGGGTCGGCCATATCGGCGGCCATGGCCACCACCTTGCCGCCGCCGGCCGCCGACAGCTCTTCGGCCGCGGCCTCGATGCGGTCCAGATGGCGGGCGGCAACGACGACATTGGCGCCGGCTTCGGCCAGGCCGCGGGCCATCGCCTTACCGATGCCCGTGCCGCCGCCGGTGACGATGCCGCTGCGTCCGTCCAGTCGGAATTTGTCGAGTATCATGACACCCTCTTTCGTGCGGGTTCGGCAATGGGGCGGAGCGGCCGCCCATGCCGGCCAAGATCGCCGGAAACCGCGGCGGCGTGGCGACGGACGGACTCGATCTCGCGGTCCAGGCCGTGTTCCGCCGACACATAGGCCGGAAAGGTCGCACTCATGGCGGCGACGACCTGGCCGTCGGAACCGAACACCGGGGCCGCGACGCAGACGATGCCGCGGGTGATCTCCTCCCTGTCGACGGCGTAGCCGCAATCGCGGACATGCCGCAGCTCCGCGTTCAGCTGCTCGGGGTCGGTGATCGTATGGTCGGTGTGGGCCGCCAACGGCTCGACCAGGATGGCGCCCAGCTCGTCCGCGCCCAGATGGGCGATCAGCGCCTTGCCCATGCCCGTGCAATGCAGGGGGAAGCGCTTGCCGACGGCGGAGAACAGCTTGATGCCGTAGTCGCGGGATTCCAGCTTGTCGACATAGACGCCCTCGTGCCCATCGAGGATGCCGAGGTGGCAGGTATGGCCCAGCTCTTCCTGCATAGCGCGCAGGTGCGGGTGGGCATGGTCGCGCAGGTCGAAGCCGCCCATCACATTGGCGCCGATCATCGCCAGCTTCAAGCTGCCGCGATAGCGCCGGGTCTCGGGGTCGAAGACCAGCATCCCCCGCAGCGTCAGCTCCTTCAGCAGACGATGTGCGGTTGCCTTCGGCAGGCCGGTGGCGGCGATCACCTCGGCGAAGGCGAGACCGCTGTGCTGGCGGTCGACCACCGCTTCGATAATGTCGAAGGCGTTGCCGAGGGCGCTCATGACCGCGGCTCGCCATCGCGGGCGGCACCGTCGGGGTGGCCGTCCAGCTGCCGGAAATGCCGGGCATGGCGCGCGAGGTTGCGCACCGAATAGACGGCCATGATCACGCCGGCCATGGGCATCGGCAGGTACCAGAAGGTGCGCGGCAGCGCCAGGATCGGCGAGGTCGCCGAGGCCCTGAGGGTCAACTGCAGACCGTAATGGGCGAACAGCACGATGAAGCCGAGCGCCAGGATCTCCACGACGATCGTGAGGATCAGCCCGGGCCGCGAGGACCCCAGCGCCTCCGACAGCGCCTCTATTCGGAAATGCTCGCCCGTGCGCCACAGGGCGGCCGCACCGGAGAAGACCAGCCAAGCGAACAACAGCTCGATCACCTCGCTGGACCACGACAGCCTGGCAATGGGCACGAAGCGGATCAGCACCATGCCCAGCAGCACCGCGAACAGCCCGACGAGGCAGAGGATGCAGATCCATCGCAATGCCGCAGCGATGACGCGATCGATCGCACTGAGGAATCGCATCACCATCGCCGCATCACCCGTCAGTCCGGCATGAAGATCGCTGGCAACCATAGGGATACCTCGGGCACGAAGGCGATGATCAGCAGGACGGCAAATATGCCGGCCAGATAGGGAAGCAACTCGCGGCTCAATCTCCAGATCGGGACGTTGGCGATACTGGCTACGGCATAGAGGCACATGCCCACAGGCGGCGTCAGCAGTCCGATCATCGAACACAGGATCATGACGACGCCGAACTGGACCGGGTCGATCCCGAACTGCTGCACCAGCGGCATGAACACCGGGATGCTGATCACCAGGACGGCGATGCCTTCCAGGAAGCAGCCGAGCGCCAGCAGGATGACGATGATGATCATCATCAGCACCGTCGGCGACTGGGTCAGGCTGGTCAGGCCCTCGATCACGTGGTTGGGAATGCGCTGCTGGATCATCAGCCAGCCGAAGAAGCCGGCCGCAGCGATGATGAACAGGATCTTCACGCTCTGCACCGCGGTGGTCCAGAGAATGGCGGGCAGGTCGGCCAGGCCGATCTCACGATAGACGCCCATGCCGATGATGAGGGCGTAGAGGGAGGCGACGACGGCCGCTTCCGTCGGCGTGAACAGGCCGCCCAGAATGCCGCCGATGATGATGATCGGCATCAGCAGGGCGAGGAAGGCCCGCCAGAACGTGCGCCAGACCAGGGTCAGGGTGGCGCGGGCGTTGCACGGATAGTTGCGCCGGCGCGAAACGAAATAGACGGCTATCATCAGCGCGATCCCCATCAGCCCGCCGGGCAGGAAGCCGGCCAGGAACAGCTTGCCGACGGACACGCCGGTGATGCTGCCGTAGATGACGAAGGGGATGCTGGGGGGAACGACCGGACCGATGGTGGACGACGCCGCGGTAATGGCGGCACTGAATTCGCGGTCGTAGCCGTTCTTGGTCATCGCCTCCATCTCGATCAGGCCCAGCCCGGCGGCATCGGCCACCGCGGCCCCGGACATGCCCGAGAACACCATGCTGGAGACGACGTTGACATGGCCCAGGCCGCCGCGCAGATGGCCGACCAGGGCGAGCGCGAAATCGAAGATGCGTTGGGTGATGCCGGCGGTGTTCATCAGGTTGCCGGCCAGGATGAAGAACGGGATCGCCAGCAGCGTGAACCCGGTGGTCGCCGAGTACATGCGCTGGGCCATCACCAGCAGCATCCGCGCTTCGTCCAGGAAGACGAAGGACAGAACCGCCGTCAGGCCCATGGCCACGGCGATCGGCACGCCCAGCAGGACCAGGGCGAACAGACCGCCGAAGATGGCCAGCGCCAGCATCTCCCGCTCTCCAGCCCGGACAGTCCACGCGGTCAGCGGGCCGCTTCGACCATTTCGAGGAACCGCGTGACGTTCTCGGCACCGGCGTATTCCCCGATCCGGTCATAGGCGGGCTGCATCACTGCGCGGAAGGCCGCGATATCGGGCTCCGTCACCTCCATGCCGCCTTCCGATTGCAGCAGCTCAAGCAGGTTGGCCTCGTTCGCCACCAGGGCATCGCGGAAGTGCTGGCCGGCGCGGGCGCTTTCCTCGCGCAGGATCTGCTGCTGCTCGGCCGTCAGCTGGTCCCAGGTCTGCTTGCTGATGACATGGACCATGGAGTTGTAGACGTGCCGGGTCAGCGCCAGGTAGGGCTGCACCTCATAGAGGCGGAAGTGATAGATCACCGACAGCGGGTTTTCCTGCCCGTCGACGACGCCCTGTTGCAGGGCCATCGGCAGTTCGGGGAAGGCGATCTGCTCGACGGTGGCGCCGCTGGCCTCCATCGCCGCTTGCAGCTGGATTTCCGGCGGCGTGCGCATGCGCAGGCCCGCCATGTCGGCCGGCGTCATGATCGGACGTACGGCGTTGGTGACGTTGCGGAAACCCCATTCCCAGTTCGACAGGAACACCAGGTCCTTGTCCTCGAGCAGCGGCGCGGTCCATTCGGCGAACGGGCCGTCCAGCACCCGCCAGGCGTGCTGATAGCTGTCGAAGACGAACGGCGTCATGACGACGGCGAACTCTTTGACATAGTCCTGCAGGGCACCCTGGGTGGGAACGCTCATGTCGATGAGGCCCAGCACCGTCTGTTCCAGCTGCTCCGGCGGCGAGCCGAGCTCGTTGTTGGGGTAGACGGTGACGGTGACTTCGCCGTTGGTGCGCTGCGCCACGGCCTCGGCGAACATCAGTGCCGCCTCGTGGCCGGGGTGGTCCTCGGCCGCATAGTGGGCGAAGCGCAGCTCGACGGCACCGGCCGAGCCGGCGGCAAGACCGCCCAACAGGGCTGTGCCGGCCAACAGAGACAAGAAGGTACGGGTCATACGCGTGTCTCCTCCTGATCTGCGGAGGGAGGTCGTGCGACGATCCGCCGACAAGTTCGGGCCGGTATCGGTCCCAATGGGAACGGGCGCGCACGCCCGCAGCGACGCCATGGGCCGAAACCGCCTTCGCCTGGCGGCATCGGATGTCCTCCCCCCCTTTGGGGCTGCCCGGTCAGTCAATGTGCCGCAGGGGCTGCGGTGCGACGGCCGAGCTTCATTAGTTAGTTTCATATTTGGAACTTGGTTCCAATATTTATGCTATGCTTCGGGGCTTCCTGTTGTCAATCGTCGTAACCATCCGTGGAAAACAATGCGCCGTGCCGGGATAGGGTGCGTCGTGGGTAGTGTCTGGAAGCGCCGCCACCACGCCCTTGCCGAACCGGATCACGCGATGATGGACTGTCAGGCCCCGGCTGTGGGCACAACGGGGCGATCTCTAGTCCCGGCAGGGAAATCGGGGACGTGTGTTGGGGCTCGCGAAGTCGAGGCCTGGGCGGGACACGGACCCTGCACGACCTCTCGGCAACCGTTTCCTTTGAATGCGAACTATAATAGTGTTCCGCAAGAAATTGCGAAATTGGCCAGGAATTTCAAACTTGTTCCGGGTCTCGTCCGCGCATTCTGCCGGGACGATCGTTGCTTCTGCTTGGTTTGCAGGGCAATACATACGTTTTCGCAAATTCTCACGTCGTTTTTCTGGGATTAGTGTTATCTTTCATTGTGGTCTTGTTTGGGAAGACTGCGATCGAAATGCGGCTGAGACCGAAGGGCAAAACGACCAGGCAAGGGTTTGCGATGACACACCTTTCTACAATACGGCCGGTCAAGGATCCCGCGCACGGGGACCTCACTTTTTCGCTCCTCCAATTCGCCATCGCGCAGCAGGCGGCCAGGGATCTGGTCCTCCGCCCCGCGCGATCGTCGGATGAAGAAGCGGTTGTGAAACTCTGGCACGATGGCTGGCACGAGACCCACGCACCGCTGGCGCCGCCGGAGCTGGTGGAGCGGCGGACGATGGACGATTTCCGCTCGCGCATCGGCTGCCGGCTGCCGTTGGCCACCGTGGCCGAACTGGACCGCAAGGTCGTCGGTTTCTGCTCGATCAAGGAAAGCCAGATCGATCAGCTCTACCTGGCGCGCCCGGTCTGGGGGTCCGGGATGGCGCAGGCGCTGCTCGACGATGGCCTTGCCAGGCTGGCCCGCCGTGGCGTCGATGTGGCGTGGCTGATCTGCGCCATCGGCAACCACCGTGCCGCCCGTTTCTACGAGAAGATGGGATGGACCAATACCGGTGTGGTGCCGGTGATGACGGAGACGTCGAACGGTCCGATGGCGGTCAACGGCTGGCGGATGGAAAGGACGATCGACAGTCCCGAAGAGGTGCGCCAGCAGGACGCCTATGCGGTGCTGATCCATGTCGGTGCCCGCGCCCATCGCGCCCATCGTGCCCTGGCAGCGATGGCGGGCGCCTGACCGCGTCGCCGGCCAGCCGCGCACGCAGGACCGTCGGGAAAGGAGAGCGGAAAAATCTTTGGGGGGTGTGTCGACCGTCACGGCGCACTGACCCCCAGCCCGTCACCCTGGGATGTGGCGAACGGTCAAATCACCGCGCCGGGAAGGGGAGTCGGGACAATGTTGAAGATGGTGACGGCGCTGATCACGATCCTGGTCGCCGGGATGGTCTACATCGAGACGGCCCGGCCGGGCACGATCTGCGACAGCTTCGGGGGGCCCCAGCTTTACGCCAAGGGCACCACCCTGCCGGCGGAGTCGATCCGGGTCTCGTCCCTCGATCGTTGACGGGCGCGGCGACTGGCCATGGAGTCGCATTCCGGCGCGACCGAGGGTTGCGGACAGCGACCGTCAGGCGACCCCGGCGGCCCGCGGACCGTCGACCGGTGGGTCTGCGAGCTCAGGGACCGGATCCCCGATGGTCGGGAATGCTCCTACTGGCAGCATGAGTTGCCGATCGAGGATTGGCTGAACGCAATCGGCGGTCCCGTTTCCGGCCGGTTGCGGCGATGCGCCCAGATCGCGGTGGAGGCGGCCCACGGACTGGCCCAGGCCAAACCCAGCTTCGGGGGCGCCGCCAGAGCCCTGTTGATTCTACCGATCCCGCATATGGCCGGTGCCCAGATTTCCATCATCTTCGACGAACAGCACTACCGCTGCCTGACGTCGCAGCACCTGCATCGCCGCCTGTGGTCGCCGTTGCCGCCGGCCCGCAGCCTGTGCCGGGAATGGGCCTTGTCGCTACCCTGCGGGTTCGCGGAGCGCGGCTTCGCCGACCAGGCGCGCAGTCACGGCGACGATGGTGCAGTCGGCTGCGACGGCGAGGTCTGGCTGATCGGCGAGGTCTGATCGCCGCCGCATCGGCGGATGAGTCCATCTCCAATCGCGCGTCGTCGTCGCCCCAGAGCCGATGTTGTTCCCATCCAGCCGGCTTCTCCCCAGAGGTCTGCCCCTTTGCAAGGAACGGCGCAGGCCGGCTGCCGTTGATTGGCGGAAGGCGCGCGGCGGGGCGGCTTCATCCTGCCGGCGGCACGATCTCCGGTTCCTTGGGCGGGAAGATCTCGTCCGGAGGCAAAGTCGGCTCTTCCACGGGGATGCGGCCCGGCGCGATGCCGGGCGGCAGATTCTCTTCCGGGATTTCGGGCGGCCGCTCCGGCGGCAGCTTGGGCGGAGGACCGGCGTGCAGTCCGGCAGGCGTGCGGGTCATCGGTCGTCTCCCTGGATTCGAAGCACCTCAATTCACCCAGAAACAACGCCGCCGTGCGCCGGGTTCCCCTGGACGCGACGTGACTGCGACCGGAACCAAACGGCACGTCGGGCATTGGGAGCGGATGTCTGTGCCGGGACCCAAGGGTGCGGGGGCGGCAGCCAAGTCGAGGAGGAGATCATGATGGGACAGCGAGCAGCCGGGCCGTGCGTCTGGCGGATCGTTCCAGCCGCAGCAGCGGACGACCCCACCTGGCTGGGCCTGGAGATCTGGTCGCAGGTGGTGGTCCGTGCCGCCACCTCGGCCGAGGCCCGGATTCATGCCGGGTGCCTGGCCAGATCGGCCCTGATTTCGGGTCAGAGTCTTGAACAGCTCGACCGCCAGGGCGGCTTCATGAGCGAGAAGCTCTACCACGTTCAGCCTCTGTCGCCGGAAGAGGCCTCGGCCTATGAGGATTCCGGACCGGGCGTGCTGTGGGCAAGACGCAGGGGACAGACGGGCGCGTGACCGCGGTGGAACAGGCGGCCGGCAAGACAGCCGGCAGGGCAGGGTTGCACTGGCTGCGCACGCCCGCGCTGCTGTTGGGCCGTCTGAACGGGTCCCGCCACCGCATGGGGTTGCTGGCAGTCGCCTCGTTCCTCGAGACGATCATCGTGCCCATCGCCATCGAGCTGATCCTTGTCCCGTTCATGCTGGCCAACCGCGGCAAGGTCTGGCTGATCGCCACGGTCACGCTGGTCGGCTGCCTGGCGGCGGCGATGGTCGGCTATGCCGTCGGCGCATTGCTGTTCGATACCGTCGGCCAGTGGGCCATCGACAGCTGGGGCCTGGGCGATGCCTATGCCGCCTATGGTGCGCAGTTCGAGGACCATGGCTTCTGGGCGATCGTGCTGGTCGGGGTGACGCCGATCCCCTTTCCCATCGCCATGCTGGCGGCCGGGGCGGCGGACTATTCGATCCCGCTCTACCTGCTGGCCTGCATTCTCGCCCGCGGCGTCCGCTACTACGGGCTGGCGCTGTTGATTGTCGCCTTCGGGCCGGCCGTCGAGCGCTGGTTCCGGCGAAGCCGGTTCTTTCGCGCCGGGTTCCCCCAGGATCGGTCCGGGCACGCGGTGTCCAGAGCCGGCAGGCACACGTCCGACTGATCTGGCCGGACCCGGGTGTGGCGCCATGTCCACCGGTAAGGCCGGGAACATCACGGTCTTCCGAAGTGTTGTGAGGTCGAGACGACATGTCAGCCGCAAACCGTGGAGCACTGGGATGCATTGGAGCCTGAACCATCTGCGCGGCTTTTCCCTTGGGGTCACCGACGGGACGTTGGGGAAGGTCGACGACGTCTACTTCCACGACGACAGCTGGGTGGCCAGCCATCTGATCGCCGATACGGGCCGCTACGGGTGCGATCAGTGAAGCTCAGGCGATGAAGCTGACGGACCACCAGATCGAAGAGGTGCAGCGCCAGACTGGCGGGCTGCCGATCCCGGAGTCGAGCACCGAGTTCGAAATCCTGCGCGGGGCCTTCGGCGACGACAGTTTCTATGCGGCGACGACTGGAATCATCGTCTGGGAATGGAAGGAGGATCATCTGGCGCCCGTGCGGGAGGCCGTCGCGGTCCAGGTTGCCACATGGCGCAACCGCGATGCGTTCGAGATCGTCAAGATACCGCGGCGGCGCACGCAAGCGGTCATTCGCTTGCCTGTCAGCGGCATCGGCATCCGCAGCGGCTGACCGTCGCGCATCGGGCCGACCGAGCCGGTGCCGTGGCCGGTCGCCGCAGGGGGATCGAGGCGCTAGACTGGGGTGGTGCGACCCCGTGACCCTTGGTCCCCCCGATGATCGAATTCGCCGTCGCCCTCGGTCTGTTCCTGGCCGCCCATGTGGTGCCGACAAGGCCGGCGCTGCGTCGGCGGCTGGCCGGCACCCTGGGCGAACGGGTCTATCTCGGCCTCTACTCCCTGTTGTCGATCCTGCTGCTGGGCTGGGTGATCTTTGCCGCCATCCGCGCCCCCTATGTCGAGCTGTGGCCGCCGGCGCCGTGGCAGGCGATCGTGTCGCTGGCGATGATGCCGCTGTCGTTGGCGTTGCTGGGGGCGGCGGTCGTGCAGCCCAATCCGCTGTCGGTGGCCACGGCGCGTGGCGCCTTCGATACAGTGCGCCCGGGCATTGTGGCGGTCACCCGCCATCCGTTGCTGTGGGGCTTCGCGCTGTGGGGTGTCGCCCACCTGCCGCCCAACGGCGATGTCGTCTCGGTTGTCCTGTTCGGTGCGATGACGGCGTTCGCCGGGCTCGGCATGTGGGCCGTGGAGCGGCGGCGCCGGCGCGAACTGGGGCCATCGCGGTGGGCCGAACTAGCGGGCGCCACCTCTGTGATGCCTTTCGCCGCCCTGGCTAACGGCCGGGCCGGCCTGCCGCGGGACCTGCGCTGCTGGCTCGGCATCGCCGCCGGCCTGGGCGTCTATGCGCTGCTGGTGCTCGGTGGCCACGTCTGGCTGTTCGGCGTCGATCCGCTCGGGCGTCTGTGAACGGACCTTTTGGACTTTGATTGGTCCTGTCGGCGGCGATAGCGCTGGTCCTTCGCCGCGCAATCCGTAAAGTCCGCGACATTGGTCGCCGCAGGAACGGCGGAGAGGGAGCTCTGTCGATATGCCGAACCGGTCGGCGCCGTGACGATGGCGGAGGGATTGGGGAACCACCGCCCGCTGGCGCCACGGCTGCGGGTGCCGCGGATCGGGCCGGTCCATTGGATGGGCGTCCACACGCTGCTGCGCCGTGAGCTCAGACGTGTATGGAAGGAATGGCCGGAGACGATCCTGGCGCCGGCGTTTTCGACGCTGCTCTACATCGCCGTCTTCACCTTCGCCCTCGGCCCCGATCTGGAGACCGAGGCTGGCCGACAGGCCTTCGCCTTCATCCTTCCCGGCCTGGTCGTCATCACCATCACCGAGCGGGCCGTCGAGACACCGGCCTTTTCGCTGATCTTCGACAAGCTGGAAGGCAGCCTCGGCGATGTGCTGATGCCGCCACTCAGCGCGGCGGAGCTGACGGGCGGCTATGCCATGGCCGGCACCGTCGCCGCCCTGTCCACCGGTTCGGTGGTCCTGGCGGTGGTGGCGCTGGCTTTCGGTCTGGTGCCCGTCGATCCGCTGGCGCTGGCGTTCTTTGCCGCCGGCGGGGCGCTGATGATGACGCTGGTGGGCATCCTGATCGCCCTGCAGTCCCAGAAATGGGATCACGCGGCCGCCTTCTTCGTCTTCATCGTGGTGCCGACGACGATGTTGTCCGGCGTGTTCGCGCCGATTGAGGCGCTGCCCGGACCGGTCGCCGCGGTCATGCGCCTGAACCCGATCTTCTATGTCATCGACGGGTTCCGGGCCGGCCTCACCGGCGTGCACAGCGCCCCGGTCGGGCTGTCCCTGGCCGTGGTGACGGCTGCGATCGCGCTTCTGTCGATCGTGTGCGGGCGGCTGATTGCGTCGGGCTACCGCATCAAGCCTTGATCGGGCCGCGGCGATCCATCCCTCTGGTCGCCGGCCGCCGTATCGCTCATCGGAAAGGGGTGGCGCCCAGCGCCTCCGGCATCCAGATCGTACCCATCGCGTCCCTGGCTTCATCCACCAGGCCTTGCATGGCCTGTCGCAGCTTGCGGCGCGAGCCGATGTCCGGCGCGTCCGGCTGCCGACCCTTGGTGGGCGCCGCTTCAGCGGTCCCGACCTGGCGGATGGTGGGCAGCCGGCGCGGCGGACGCGAGGGCGCGGCGGCCAGCGCGCTCTTGTGGATGCCCGACGCGGCGATGCGATCCAGCGCCTGCTCGAACGCAGCCTCCTCCGCGATCGTATCAGCCGCATGCTGGGCGATGGGGGAGCCGCCGAGCGCCATCGCCAGGGCGTGGATCGATCGGTAGCAGGCGATCTCGTAGGATTCGATCTTGCGGACGGTGGCGATCAGAGCGGCGTCCAGCACCTCCGGAATGCCGATCGCCAGCATCAGCGCCGTGGCGTCCGCCAGCATGCTGCGCATCGCCTCGCAGGGCTTGCCGCGCGGCTGCACGGCATATGTGTCGAAGGCCTGCTCCAGGCGCTGTACCTGGGCGCGCGTTTCGGCAAGGTGATGCTCCAGCGCCTGGCGCAGCGGCCCCGACTTGGCCGCGCGCGCCATCCTGGGCAATGCCCGGATCAGCTGTCTTTCGGCGTCGTAGATGCCATGCAGCTCATCCAGCAGCAGGTCCTGGACCGACATCATGGTCATTCGGGCACTCCCGCTCATGCTGTCTTGTCGGGCGTATCGCCCGTAAGACAAATAACGGTTGCGACCCGGAATGGTTCCGGCCGGTCGATCGGCAAGCCGGCAGTTCGAAACGGTCTGTCGGCGGGTTCCGTCGCTGTTTGCCCCCAGGGGCGGGCAGCAAGGCCACCCGCCCCCCGGGCGCTTCCGTCAGGCGGCGACCTTGAGCGCAACCTGGTTGACGTCGGACTGGGCGATCTCGTTCAGCTTGCGATCGGCGGCCTTTTCCTCGTCCAGCGTCTCGGTCAACAGCTTCGCGATGTCCTTCTGTCCCAGCGCTTCGGCTAACGCGCAGGCCGACCCATAGCTGGCGATCTCGTAGTGCTCGACCTTCTGTGCGGCGGTGATGAGGGCGGCATCCAGGACTTCGGGGGTCTTGATCTCCTCCATCATCTCCTTGGCTTCCTCGACCAGGCCCTGCATCGCCTCGCAGGGCTTGCCCCGGGACCTGACGTCGAGCAGTTCGAACATCCGTTCCAGACGCTCGACCTGGCCTCTCGTCTCTTCCAGGTGATGTTCGAAGGCCTGGCGAAGCTGGTCCGACTTGGCCGCCTTGGCCATCTTCGGCAATGCCTTCAGCAGCTGTCTTTCGGCATGGTAGAGGTCGCGCAACTCTTCCAGGAGCAGGTCCTGGACGGACTTCACGGTCATCTTGGTTTCTCCGGGATGCTGGGAAACGCGCGGGCCGTTGCCCATCGCCCGGACTTAACTGCAAATGCCGGTTCTGGTTCCTGCGGGCGGTCGGAAGAGGCAGCGGCAGAACAGCGCATCCCTCGGGCCCTTCCGCCAAACACGAAAAGGGCGGGCGAGGTCTCCCCCGTCCGCCCTTGCTGGTGCCGTCCGGTCGCCGTCAGCGGTTCATGCGGTTGTCGATCAGGTCGCTGACCACCGTGGGGTCGGCGAGCGTGCTGGTGTCGCCCAGCGCCTCGTACTCGTTGGCGGCGATCTTGCGCAGAATGCGGCGCATGATCTTGCCCGATCGCGTCTTCGGCAGGGCCGGCGCCCACTGGATCAAATCGGGTGCGGCGATGGCCCCGATCTCCTTTCGGACCCAGAGGGCCAGGGTCTTGCGCAGCTCTTCCGTCGGCTCGATGCCGACATTCAAGGTGACATAGGCATAGATGCCCTGGCCCTTGATATCGTGCGGATAGCCGACGACCGCAGCCTCGGCCACCAGCTCATGGGCGACCAGGGCGCTTTCGACCTCCGCCGTGCCCATGCGGTGACCCGACACGTTGATCACGTCGTCGACGCGGCCGGTGATCCAATAGTACCCGTCGGCATCTCGGCGGGCGCCGTCGCCGGTGAAGTACAGCCCGGGGAAGGTGGAAAAGTACGTCTGTACGAAGCGGTCGTGGTCGCCATAGACCGTACGCATCTGCCCCGGCCAGGCATCAGCGATGCACAGGTTGCCTTCGGTCGCCCCTTCCAGCGGATGGCCTTCGCCGTCGACGATCAGCGGTTGCACGCCGAAGAAGGGCCGGGTGGCGGACCCGGGCTTCAGGTCGGTCGCCCCCGGCAGCGGTGTGATCAGGATGCCGCCGGTTTCGGTCTGCCACCAGGTATCGACGATCGGGCACCGGCCATCGCCGACGACGGTGTGGTACCACATCCAGGCCTCGGGGTTGATCGGCTCGCCGACGGAGCCCAGCAGCCGCAGCGACTGGCGGCTGGCGGCCTTGACCGGCCCTTCGCCCTCGCGCATCAGCGCGCGGATGGCGGTGGGGGCGGTATAGAAGATGCTGATGTTGTGCTTGTCCACCACCCGCCAGAAGCGCGAGGCATCCGGGTAGTTGGGGACCCCTTCGAAGACCAGGCTGATGGCGCCGTTGGCCAGCGGGCCATAGACGATGTAGCTGTGGCCGGTCACCCAGCCGACATCGGCCGTACACCAATAGCGGTCGCCATCGTGATAGTCGAAGACGTACTGGTGCGTCATCGACGCATACACCATATAGCCGCCGGTCGTATGCAGCACACCCTTCGGCTTGCCGGTCGACCCGCTGGTGTAGAGGATGAACAGCGGCGCTTCGGCGTCCATCTCCTCGCACGGGCATTCGGCCGGCACCCCGGCGGCAGCCTCGTGGTACCAGACGTCGCGGCCGTCCTGCCAGCCGATCTCGCCGCCGGTGCGGCGGACGACGATGGCGGTGTGGATGCTCGGGCAGCTTTCCATCGCCTGGTCGGCATTGCGCTTCAGCGGCACCTTGCGGCCGCCGCGCAGGCCTTCGTCGGCGGTGATGACGCACACGCTGTCGGCGTCCTGGATGCGGTCCTTCAGGCTATCCGGCGAGAATCCGCCGAACACCACCGAATGGATGGCGCCGATGCGCGCGCAACCCAGCATCGCCACCACCGCTTCCGGGATCATCGGCATGTAGATGGTGACGACATCGCCCTTCTTGACGCCGCGCGACTTCAGCACGTTCGCCATGCGGCAGACCTGCTCATAGAGCTCGCGATAGGTGATGCCGCGGCTTTCGGAGGGGTCGTCGCCTTCCCAGATGATCGCCGTCTGGTCGCCCCGCGTCGCCAGGTGGCGGTCGAGGCAGTTGTAGGAGGCGTTCAGCGTGCCGTCATGGAACCACCGGATATGGACCTTGCCGGTGTAGGAGGTGTCTTTCACCTGCGTGTATGGCTTGATCCAGTCGATCCGCTTCCCGTGCTCGCCCCAGAAGCCTTCGGGATCGCTGATCGAGCGGTCGTACATTTCTTGATATTTTGCGGTGTCGACCCACGCCTTTTCCGACCAATCGGCCGGCACCGGGAACACCGTGCTATCGCTGCTCATCCTTTGGACGCTCCCCAAGTATCATTGTCGGTGGTCATGGGGCAGAGCCCATGGGCTCCAATCGCCCGCCCCAGGTCTTGAACCCGCCCATGGTCTGGCGCCACGGTTCATTGGCGGCGCATTATCCATGCTTTGCCCCACCATCACAACCGGGCGTCGTTGTCACGTCCCGCGCCGGACAGCGCAAGCGGCGCTGCATTTACCAGTTCTTAACCTATCGTCCGTCATAGTGCGCTGGGGCGTTACGCCGGTCCGGCCGCCCATTCTCAAGGAGAGCGCGCATGCCAGCCGACGGTACCATCGGGTTCGCGGGCACCCTGGAAGGCGACGGGATCGATCGTTTGACCCAGGCCAGCATGGAAGCCTGCTATTCCGCGCTCGACGCGGTGGTCTGCCAGGTTCAGGCGGATGGCCGTCTGGGCTACGCCTCGGCGGCGCGGTCGTGTCGGGCGGTGGCTAACACCGTCACCGATCTCGCCCTGTCGTCGCTTGACCAGCGGATGATGATCGGTTAGCCGGCCGCTCCCGCCCCGTCGTCCGGAACGACCAGCACCGTCCCGTCCTCCAGGCACCGGACCATTGCGGACCGCAGCGCGGTGCCCTCGCATGGTCCGGCCACGCAATACCCATCTTCCACCCGGAACAAGGCACCGTGGGTCGCGCACATCAGGTGGCGGCCGTCGGGGCTCATGAACCTGTCCGGGGTCCAGTCCAGCGGGCTGCCGGCATGCGGGCAGGAATTGACGTAGCCGAAGACCGTGCCGCCCCGGCGCGCCACCAGGATATCCTGCCGGGCCGCGCCGTGGCCGAGCGTGAAGCCGCGCGCCTGTCCGTCGGGGATCTCCTGCAGCCGGCACAGCGGTCGGCCGGTCATCCGGGATCGGCGCCGGCAAGCCGGCAGACATGGCGCCATTCATCCTCGGCCACCGGCTGCACCGAGAGGCGGGAGTTGCGCACCAGCACCATCTGGGCCAGGTCGGACTCGCCCTTGATCTGCTGCAGCGTCACCGGGGCCGGCAGCGCGGCGATGGTGCGCATGTCGACCAGCCCGAACTTGCCGGTCTCGTCCTTGGGATCGGGATAGAACTCCCGCGCCACCTCGACGATGCCGACGATCTCCTTGCCCTGCCCGGAATGGTAGAAGAAGGCGCGGTCGCCCAGGCGCATGGCCCGCATGTTGCCGGCGGCCTGATGGTTGCGCACGCCGTCCCAGGGCTCCACGCCCGCGGCCACCTGGTCGTCCCACGACCAGGTCCCGGGCTCTGACTTCACCAGCCAATAGGCCAAGGCTTGGGTGTCCTCCGTTGTCCCGGCGTTGTTCCAGCGTGCGCGCGGGTCAGTCCTTGGGCAGGGTCTTGCGCCAGAGGGTGACCTCGACGCGCTGGAACAGCCCGGCCTTGGCGTAGGGATCGTTGGCGCAGAAGGCGTCCACCGCCGCCTGGTCGGGCAGGTCGATGATGATGACGCTGCCGGATGGCGTTTGCCCGTCCGCCGCCAGCGTCGGGCCGGCGACCAGGATGGCGTCGGTGAATTTCGCCAGATGGGCCAGGTGCGCTTCGCGGTTGGCAGCGCGCATGGCCGTGTGGTCCGGCTTGTCGAAGCAATGCACGTGATAGAGCACGGCGGCGGTCTCCCCCTGTCTGGCCGCAGGCGCGGCGCCGTTACGCTAGCCGACGGCAGGCGCCGTCAACAAGCCCCGCCGTCGCGGGCCGGTGGCGCGTCGGGGTCCAGCGGCCAGCGCGGCCTTGGTGCGAAATCCAGCCCGTCGGTCAGGCCCAGGCGCAGGCGCTCGATGCCGGCCCAGGCGATCATCGCCGCATTGTCGCCGCACAGGGACAAGGGCGGTGCGGTGAAGGCGAAGCCCTCGCGCTCCGCCAGTGCCGCCAGGCGTGCCCGCAGCATCGCGTTCGCCGCGACACCGCCGGCCACCACCAGACGGTTGGCCCCGGGGTGGTCGGTGCGGAAGCGCCCGATCGCCCGTGCCGTGCGGTCGGCCAGGCAGTCGGCCACCGCTGCCTGGAACGACGCGGCGATATCGGCGACGTCGCCAGCCCTCAGCGGCCCCGGCGGCAGGCCGTCGACCAAACGCCGCACCGCCGTCTTCAGGCCGGAGAACGAGAAGTCGGCCCCGGGCCGCCCCAGCATCGGGCGCGGCAGCGCGAAGCGCTGCGGATCGCCGGCCGTCGCCGCCCGTTCCAGCGCCGGCCCGCCGGGATAGCCGAGGTCCAGCAGCTTGGCCGCCTTGTCGAAGGCCTCGCCGGCGGCGTCGTCCACCGTGGTGCCATAGCGGCGGTAGCGGCCGACGCCCAGCACCGCCAGCAGCTGGCAATGGCCGCCGGACACCAGCAGCAGCAGATAGGGAAACGGCAGACCCTCGGTCAGCCGCGCCGTCAGGGCGTGGCCTTCCAGATGGTTGACCGCCAGGAACGGCAGCCCGGTCGCGGCGGCGATGCCCTTGGCGGTCATGGTGCCGACGATGACGCCGCCGATCAGGCCCGGCCCGCCGGTGGCGGCGACGCCGGCCAGATCGGCGAAGCCGATCCCGGCCTCCGCCATCGTCCGGCGGATCAGGCCGTTCAGCACCGCCAGATGGGCGCGCGCCGCGACCTCCGGCACGACGCCGCCGTAGGGGGCGTGCTCCTCCAGCTGCGACTGCACCAGGGCGGCATGGATACAGCGGTCTTCGCCGACGACCGCCGCCGCCGTCTCGTCGCAGGACGTCTCTATCCCCAGGACCAGCATGGCCGGCGTGATACACCAGCGCATCCGGGCCGTCGATCCATGTGCGCCGAAAGGCCAAGCCTGCGTTGACGGCGCCCCGGTGCGGCCTCTACACGTCGGGCCATGTTCCTGCCCCTTCGCATCGGCACCCGCGGCAGCCCCCTTGCCCTGGCCCAGGCGCAGGAGCTGCGCGACCGCCTGGCCGCAGCCTGGCCCGAGCTGGCGCCTCCCGACGCCGTCGAGATCGTCGTCATCCGCACCACCGGCGACAAGGTCACCGACCGACCGCTGGCGGATATCGGCGGCAAGGGCCTGTTCACGAAGGAAATCGACGAGGCGCAGCTGGCGGGAACCATCACGCTCGCCGCGCATTCCGCCAAGGATCTGCCCACTTGGCTGCCGGAGGGGCTGGAGATCGCCTGCTATCTGCCCCGCGAGGATGTCCGCGATGCCCTGATCGCCCGCACCGCCGGCGGCATCGATGCGCTGCCGGCCGGGGCGGTGGTCGGCACCGGGTCGTTGCGCAGGCAGGCCCAGCTGCTGGCCCGCCGCCCCGACCTCAAGGCCGTGCCGATCCGCGGCAACGTCGCCACGCGGCTGGCCAAGGTCGCCGGGGGCACCGTCGATGCGACTTTCCTCGCCCTGGCCGGGCTGAAGCGGCTGGGCAACGCCCATGTGGCGACGGGGGTACTGGAGCCGGACGAGATGCTGCCGGCCGCAGGCCAAGGGGCGATCGCCGTCACCGCCCGCACC
>JACKIG010000042.1 GCA_020638595.1 Rhodospirillaceae bacterium
CATGACCTATGACGGCCACGACGGCATCGATTTCGGCATCACTGACTATGCGGCGATGGATGCGGGCGTGGCCGTCCTGGCCGCGGCGGCGGGCGAGGTCACGGCCCTGCGCGACGGCGAGCCCGACTGGCGCGGCACGTTCGACGGCGCGGCGGTGGCCGGGCGGGAATGCGGCAACGGCGTCGTCATCGACCATGGCGGCGGCCTGGTGACGCAGTACTGCCACTTGCGCGCCGGCTCCGTCCGGGTGCACCGGGGACAAAGCGTGGCGGCCGGCGACCCGATCGGGATGGTGGGTCAGTCGGGCATGGCGGCATTCCCGCACGTGCATTTCGAGATCCGCCGCGACGGCCGGGCGCTGGACCCGTTCAGCGGCCACGCAGCCGAGGGTTGCGCCCTGGAGGCCGCCCCCCTGTGGACGCCGGAGGCTGCCGCCGCCCTGCCCTATTTCGCCGGCCTGCCCTATCACCTGGGCTTTGCCCCCGGCCGACCCGACGCCGAGGCCATGCATGCCGGCGCCTATGACGGCGCGACCCTCGCGGCGGATGCCGAGGCCATCGTCTTCTGGGTCGAGATGTGGGGCGTTGCCGCGGGCGACACGCTGGCCATGACCATCACCGCACCCGACGGCAGCGTGCTGCTGCGCGACGGCACGGCGATCGACCGCACCCAGGCCTATCGCTACCGCTTCGCCGGCGTTCCGGCATCCGGCCCCTGGCCGCCCGGCCCCTACACCGGCCGGGCCGTCTACACCCGCGCGGCCGACGGACATGTCTGGGAGCGTGAGGCGGTGGTGCAGGTCGCCACGCCCTGACCGCCGGTGCGCGGCAGCCAGGGTCGGCGGCGCGTCACAGGTAGCGCAGCGTCAGGTAGACCGTGGCCAGCAGCACAGTGACCAGCATCAGCGGGAAGGCGATCTTCATATAGGCGGCGAAGGCGAAGCGGATGCCTGCGCGCTCCGCCAGGCCGGCGACGGTCAGGTTGGCGGACGCGCCGATGATCGTGCCGTTGCCGCCCAGGCAGGCGCCCATGGACAAGGCCCACCACAGCGGCATCAGCCCCTCCGGCCCGCCGAAGCTGGGCGCCATTTCCTTCACCAGCGGGATCATGGTGGCGACGAACGGGATGTTGTCGACGATCGACGACAGGATGGCCGATGCCCACAGGATGGCGATGGCCGTCACCTGGAGGTCGCCGCCGGTCGCGGCCAGCAGCCTGTCGGCAAGCATGGCGAGCAGGCCGGTGCTCTCGACACCGGCGATGACGATGAACAGCCCCACGAAGAAGAAGATCGTGATCCATTCGACCTCCTCGAAGCTGCGGGTGACGGTCTTCGTCTGCTCCGCAGCCGGCCGGCCGAGGCAGGACAGCAACAGCAACCCACCGGCGCCCAGAAGGGCGATGGTCGCCGGCTCCAGCCCCAGCCGGGGGGCCAGCACGAAGCCTGTGATGACCAGGGCAAGCACCGCCAGCGACTTGACCAGCAGCGGGCGGTCGACGATGGCGCTGCGCGCGTCGAAGGCCATGACCTTGGCGCGGGCCTGCGGCGTCGCCGTGAAACGGCGGCCCCAGATCAGGTGGAACAGCCCCGCGGCCGCCAGCTGGATGACGATGACGGCCGGCGCCAGGTTGACCAGGAAGTCGTTGAAGCTGAGGCCGACACGCGACCCGATCAGGATGTTCGGCGGATCGCCGATCAACGTCGCCGTGCCGCCGATATTGGCGGCGAAGACCTGGGCGACCAGCAGGGGATAGGGCTTGACCCCCAGCCGTTCGCAGATGACCAGCGTCACCGGCACCACCAGCAGCACAGTGGTGACGTTGTCGAGCAGGGCCGACACCACGGCGGTGACGACCTGCAACATCACCATGATCGCCGCCGGGTTGGCCCTTACCCGCTTGGCCGACCAGATGGCCAGGTATTCGAACATGCCCGTGCGCCGCGAGACGGCGACGATGACCATCATGCCGACCAGCAGGCCGATGGTGTTGAAGTCGACGCCGGCGACCGCCTGTTCCTGGGTCAGCACCCCCAGCGCGATCATCAGCCCGGCGCCCAGGAGGGCGACGACCGCGCGGTTGACCGCCTCGCTGATCACGGCGGCGTAGGTGGCGACCAGCAGGGCCGTGGCAACCCAGATGGGCGGCAGGCCCAGGACCGGCGCGGCCGCCTCCATCACGATCCCTCCGCCAGCTTCGCCAGGATGTCCCAGGTGGAAATCACGCCCACCAGCCGGCCGTCGGCCGGATCGACCACCGGCACGAAATTGCGGGTGCGGTAGACCAGCAGCACCGCGGCCATCAGCGGCGAGTCCGGGCGCAGCCTGGGGGCGTCAGGGTCGGCATAGTCGGCGACCGGACGGCCGCTGAGGGCGGCGAACCGGGCGCGCAGGTCGTCAAGGTCGTCCGACAGGTAGGCCAGGTCGGTCAGCTTGGCCAGCTTGGGCAGCACGTCTTCCAGGGCGACGATGCTGGGCAGCATCAGCCCGAACAGGCGGCTGCGCGTGAACAGGCCCAGATAGCGGCGCTCGGCATCGACGACCGGCAGCGCCAGGTACCGCCACTGCAGCAGCATCCGCAGCGCCGTGCCCACCGTATCGGTGCCCAGCAGCACCGGCGGATCGACCGTCATGATGTTCCGGCAGGTCATCTCGCCGATCCCAACCGCCGCACCGGCCAGCCGTGGGGCAGTATGCGCGCGCGCTCACGCGAAGACCAGTGGCGCCACGCGCCGCCCTGGATTGCAATCCCTCACTGCAGGGGCCGGATCCGTCGCTACACACTGGCAAAGTCGGGCGCGTTGCGCTATCTCCAGTTGCGGCACCGGCGCGATGGCCGGGCACGACAGTGTTCCGGGTACCGATGGTTGTGTCCTGCCGCCAGTCCACGGCAGGCCGCCACCCGGCCCAGCGGCACCACAGGTTTCCCCGCGGTCCTGCCAAGGGGCATGGAGGTCAAGATGATGCGGTCTGTCCTGGTTCTAGCTGCGCTGCTGCTGGCCGCCTGTGAGAGCACGGGGGGCGGAAGCCCCGCGGCCACCGGCCCGTCACCCTATGACGGCCGCTGGGCGGGAAGCGTCACCAGCACCGGCGGCGCGAACTGCCCGGGCCGGATGTCCATGACCGGCACCATCACCGGCGGCGTTCTGGACGGGCAGGTTGCCGGAGACGAGACCTACGCCTTCGATGCCGTCATCACGCCCGCCGGCCAGATGACGGACATCGAGATCGATTTCCCCGGCGGCGTCACCGCCAACGGGGCGGTCGCCGGCGAGGCCATCCGCGGCACCTGGCGCGCCCGCACCTGTAGCGGCACCTTCGAGATGGCGCGCAGCTGACGCCAACGTGCTTCTTGGAGAAACAAGAGAGAGTGTGTGTGGCACTGCATTTGATCCCGGAAGTGGTTCGATGTTCAGTCTCAACCATGAAAGGGATATTCTTCCAGCATCTAGGTAATCTAGTTTTCTGTAAGGGTTTATCCGGGATCCGCTTACACGCTTGTCAGGCAGCCCTTCTAGCACTTCATCCTTATAGTGATGGCGATAGCGGCGAAACTGACGTTCCAAGCACCCGTTAGCTCCACAGCATCCATTTCTGATACCTCACCGCCGCTCCCAGCGGCTGAGTACGTCCAGGAACTCCAGCATCCTGCGGTGCTGTAGCACGCGGTCCACTCTTTGCCGCTGCTCCTGTGGAGCGCACTGAATCGGAAAGTGAGTACGCACTCATATCCGGAGAAATCATGGATTTTCGATAGTCTATCCACGCAATAGCAGGCATCTGCTAAGATGGATGGCACGATAGAATTGATGGTATATTAGACACTCTAAGGAATGGCACAAATGTGGAACACGCTATGGGAGGAAATGAAGAAAAAAGTTGATCTTTGCGCTGATTCTTTTCTGTTTATAGTAATTAGTTACTCATTCATACTGAACCCAATATTCTTGGGAATGCAATTGATGCATTTAATAGACAGCAAAGATGCCAGCGGGCTTTCGCTCATAATGATTGCTGGGTTCATATATCTAAATTTCGTTACCTCTATTGTTGCGATAAAAGCAAATAACAAGCCAATGTTCATCGCATTCGTATTAAGTTGCGCTATATCTACGTTGATAGCCTTAACAGCAATTTTATTAAAATAGCTAAATTTCAGAAACATTATCGACTCTTGCGGGAAGATCGTCTCCAGGAAAAGCACGTTCCAAAATGAAATTCTTGAATTTCTGTGAATACCCACGGCCAAGTAATGCTGATTCAGGTGTTTCTTTGTCAATTCTAAGAATTTTGATATGATCATCGATATTACTTTGAGCTTCGTCATGATGAATAGACGTATATAACCGAGGTGTCCGGTTGCCTAGCGACAGCGACTGAGCCATCATCGCCGACATCCAGTGTCGCAGAGTGGGTGACCGCGGCTGGTGTTTATCTGGCGGTTGAGGTCAACACTGTGAGCTGTCGTGCAGCCTCATAGTATGCCTGAATATTGGGTTGCGGCAGTATGAGGGTTGACACGTCTTGTGCTCTACTAGGAGACTCCTGCCATGCGCAAGTTCGTCACATCATGTTGTGTCATCTTGGTAGCTGCGTCCCTCGTCGCTTTGACATTTACGATGACTAGCAGCGTCGTTTCCCTTGAGCCGCCTTTGTATTTCGTGTTTTTTGATGAAGGGGCTATCGATATCACCGAAGACGAGATGAATACGATAAATGAAGTGGTTCACCTATATTCTGAGGACGAAAGGTACTTGTTTGATTTGGTCGGTTACGATGATACTTTCGGCACAACTGATGAGAGCATGACTCTATCGATACTTCGGGTTGAAGCAGTTGCTGCTGAGATCATTCGTCTTGGAGTGGAGCCGCATCGAGTGTTCCTTTCTGCCCGCGGAGAGGCCGACCCATTGGTATTGACTCCTGACGGCGTCCACGAGCCGTCGAACCGTCGAGTAGAAATACGTCCACAGTGCTGCGGAAATCTCCCGCCACCCCAAGGTGAGCCACATCGGATGTATTGAAGCAAGGACAACAGGAGAGCTGGCCGGGTTCGTCGAGACAGGGTCTGGCGGTTTTTAAGTGGATTGCCAGCTGGGTGTCGTCACGGATCTTGGGTTCTTTGCGTTTCGGCATGTCGGGGCTCCTTTCCTTCCCCCATCATGCCCGCCCGTACACGGAATTCCTGACAGTCCTGCCGACGCGGTTCTTCAGCTTGCTCATGACCCGCAGCCAGCACTTCGCTCCCTCGTTCTACCCCAGCCAGAGGCCGAGAACCGCCTTGGTGCCGACGGCGCGGACGCCCAGCGCGATGTGCACGCCCCATGAACGCGAGCTTCGACACCTGGCCACGGCCCTTGCGATAGAGCCGCGCCTCGGGATCGGTCGTGGAGGCATGGGTCTTCTTGCTGCGCTTTTTGCCGTGGAAGTCGCGCTCACCATTACGTCCGGTCTCGGCGGCTCGCGGGTGCTGTCCTTCGGCCGAAAGCTTTTCATCGACGCCCAGGCCTCGATCAGCGTGCCGTCCACGGAGAAGTTCTCGTCCAACGACAGCGCCTTGACTCGCGGCTGCGCCAGCATCGCGGCCAATAACTTCGCCGCCACATCGCCATCGAGTAGGCGCTGGCGGTTCTTCGTTAACACCGTCACGTCTCACACCGGCGCATCCATCGATCGCCCGACGAACCAGTGGAACAGCCGGTTGTAGTCGAGCTGTTCCATCAGCTGGCGCTCTGAGTGGATCGAGTAGAACGCCTGCAACAACAACACCCGCAGCAGATGCTCCGGGGGCACCGACGGGCGGCCGATCCTCGAGTAAATCGCTTCGAACTCCGATTACAGATCCACCAGCGTCTCGTCCACGATCGCCCGGACCGCGGTGCTCTTTCGGAACTCGCGCCTCGCAGCTCACGTAGCTGAAAAGCCCCTCGCCACGCTCATCCAATTCCCGCATCGCCCTCTCTCCGGCCGCCATCTATCGCCGGAAAGAGAGTCATGACTTGCTGCCCAGCAGGAACCCCTTTTCCCGCGCCCTGTTAAGTCCCCGCCACGACACCCCCAGCGACGAGATCTGTCGAGGAATACATACACATTTCGGTGAACGACGGAGACCAGCCATCTACATCGGTCGCCCCTGAATAGCAGCGTCGATCGCCCTGCACCGGGTTGGGAGCCAACCCAGTGCAGGGATTGTGCGGCCATTCCCCCGAACGCCTGTTACCCCCGCAGCACCGCCCCGGTCTGCTTGGCCACGTTGGCGACGATCTTCTGGGCGATCGCCTCGATCGCTTCGTCGGTCAGCGTCGCTTCGGTGGGTTGCAGCGTCACCGTCAGGGCCACGCTCTTGCGGCCCTGGCCGATGGCGTCGCCGGTGAAGACGTCGAAGACCGTGACATCGGCGATCAGGGCCTTGTCGGCGCCGCGGGCGGCGCGGATCAGGCGGTCAGCCGGGGTGTCGGCATCGACGATGAAGGCGAAGTCGCGGTCCAGCGGCTGGAAGGGCGACAGCTTCAACGGCGCACGCGCAGCACCGTCCTTCTTCGCCTTCGGTGGCGGCACGCGATTGAGGAAGACCTCGCAAGCGGCCGCGGGGCCGGTGGCATCCAGGGTCTTCAGCAGCGCCGGATGCAGCTCGCCGAACTGGGCCAGCACGGTGGGACCCAGGCGCAGGACGCCGGAGCGGCCGGGGTGGTACCAGGCGGGCGCATCGGTCGTCACCTGCAGGTTGGCGACGGGGGCACCCGCCGCCTCCAGCACCGCCAGGGCGTCGGCCTTGGCGTCGAAGACATCCGCCGGGCGTGGTGCCTCGGCCCAGTGGCGGCGGCCGCCCGGGCCGGCACGCAGGGCGGTGGCCACCGTTTCCTGGCCCTTCTCGGTGGCGTCGCGATAGACGGGGCCGACCTCGAACAGGCAGACATCGGGAAAACCGCGGGCGCGGTTGCGCTCGGCCGCCTCGATCAGGTTCGGCAGAATGGACGGGCGCATCACCGTCAGGTTGGCGGCGATGGGGTTGACCAGCCGCAAGCCCGGATGGCCGCCACCGAAGGCCTGGGCCACGGGTTCGGCCAGGAAGGACCAGGTCACGGCCTCGTCCAGGCCCAGCGCCGCCAGGGTGCGGCGCACCTGGGCGGTCCGCCGCTGCTGCGCGTCCAGCGCCGGCCGTGTCACGGTGACGGTGCGCGTCAAGGGCTCGGCCGCGATCCTGTCATAGCCGTGGACGCGCAAGACCTCCTCGACCAGGTCCGCCTCGCCGGCGATGTCGCCGCGCCAGCTCGGCACCTCGACCCGCAGCACCCGGTCTTCGCTTTCCGCCAGCTTGAAGCCCAGCGCCATCAGGATGCCGGCCTGGCGGTCGACCGGCAGCTCCACCCCGCCCAGCGTCTTCACGCGCGAGGCGCGCAGCGCAACGGTGCGCTTCCAGTCGGGCACGCGGCCCGCGATCACCAGTTCGCTGGGCTCGCCGCCGCACAGCTCCAGGATCATGCGCGTGGCGGCTTCGGCCCCGCGGAGGACGGCATCGGGGTCGACCCCGCGTTCGAAGCGATAGCGCGCATCGCTCTCGATGCCCAGGCGCCGGCCGGTGGCGGCGGTGCGCACGGGGTCGAACAGCGCGGCTTCCAGGAAGACGTCGGTGGTCTCGTCCGTCACGCTCGACGGTTCGCCGCCGATGATGCCGCCAAGGCCGAGTGCGGCGTCATGGTCGGCGATCACCGTCATGCCGTCGGCCAGCGTGTAGGTCCTGTCGTTGAGGGCCGCGACCTCTTCGCCCGGGCGCGACAGGCGCACGACGATGCCGCCGGACAGCTTGTGCACGTCGAAGACGTGCAACGGCCGAGCGCGGTCGAGCGTGAAGAAGTTGGTGATGTCGACCAGGGCGGAGATCGGGCGCAACCCAACGGCCAGCAGGCGCCGTTGCAGCCAGGCGGGGCTGGGGCCGTTCTTCAGCCCGCGGATATGGCGGCCGACGAACAGCGGGCAGGCCGTCGCCGCCTCGTCCAGGATCTCCACGCCGATGGGGCTCTTGAAGGTACCGGGCACGGCCGGCGGTCGCGCCGGCTTCAGGGTGCCGACACCGGCGGCGGCCAGGTCGCGGGCGATGCCGCGCACGCCGGTGCAATCGGCCCGGTCCGGCGTGATCGCCACATGGATGACCGGGTCGTCGAAACCCATCAGCGCGGCGAAGGACTGGCCGACGGCGGCCCTGGCGGCCTCCTTGTAGTCGGCCAGGTCGATGATGCCGGTGTGGTTGTCCGACAGCCCCATCTCGCGCTCTGAACACAGCATGCCGTTGGACTGCACGCCGCGGATCACGCCGGGCTTCAGGTCCAGGCCGGTGCCGGGGATGTGCGTGCCGACCGGGGCATAGACGCCCATCATGCCGCCGCGGGCGTTGGGGGCACCGCAGACCACCTGGATCTCGCCGTCGGCGGTGTCGAGCACGCAGACCCTCAGCTTGTCGGCGTTGGGGTGCGGCTCGGCCGACTTGACATGGGCGACGGTGAAGGGCGCCAGCTCGGCGGTGCGGTCGATGACCTCCTCCACCTCCAGGCCCAGGGCCGTCAGCCGCTCGGCGATCTCGGCCACCGTGGCGGTCGTGTCCAGGTGGTCCTTCAGCCAGGACAGGGTGAATTTCATGGGGTCGCCCCGCCGGTTACGAGGTCAGGCCGAAGGCGACGTTGGGCACGTCCAGCGGCACGAAGCCGTAATGCTTCAGCCATCGCAGGTCCGCCTCGAAGAAGGTGCGCAGGTCCGGAATGCCGTATTTCAGCATCGCCGGCCGTTCGATGCCCATGCCGAAGGCGAAGCCCTGATAGCGCTTGCTGTCGATGCCGCAGGCTTCCAGCACGTTGGGATGGACCATGCCGCAGCCCAGGATCTCCAGCCAATCGCCGTAGTTGCCGATCTTGATCTGCCCGCCGGCGCGTGAGCAGCCGATATCCACTTCCGCCGAAGGTTCGGTGAAGGGGAAGAAGCTGGGCCGGAAGCGCAGCGGCAGGTCATCGACATTGAAGAAGGCGCGCGCGAATTCCACCAGGCAGCCCTTCAGGTGGCCCATATGCGTCGTCTCGTCGATGACCAGCCCCTCGATCTGGTGGAACATCGGGGTGTGGGTCATGTCGTAGTCGGACCGGTAGGTACGGCCCGGAACGACGACGCGGATCGGCGGCGGCTGGCTGACCATCGTGCGCACCTGCACAGGCGAGGTGTGGGTGCGCAGCACCATCTTCGCACCGTCGTCGCGGTCGGGCAGGTAGAAGGTGTCCTGCATCTCGCGCGCCGGATGACCGGGCGGGAAGTTCAGCGCCTCGAAATTGTGCCAGTCGTCTTCGATGTCGGGGCCTTCGGCGACGGCGAAGCCCATCTCGGCGAAGATCGCCACCATCTCGTCGATGGTCTGGCTGATGGGGTGGATATGGCCCTGGCGGCGCGGGCGCACCGGCAGGGTGACGTCGACGCGCTCCGCCTCCAGCCGCGCCTGCAGCTCCGCCTCGGCCAGCGCGGCGCGGCGCGCCTCCAGCGCGGCCGCCACCGCATCCTTCAGCGTGTTCAAGGCCGCACCGGTTTCGCGCCGGGCCTCCGGGTCCAGACCGCCCAGGCTCTTCATCAGCCCGGTCAGCCGGCCCTTCTTGCCCAGCGCGGCGACACGTGCCGCCTCCAGCGCCGCCAGGCTGTCTGCCGTGGCGATGCTGTCCATCAGCTCGGTCTTGAGCGCGTTCAGGTCGTCCATGGGGGTACCGTCCGTCATCGGCCTCGGGCGCAAGGGGCGCCAAGCGCCCCCGGGGTGCCGCGGCCTCAGGCGGTCGCGAGCGCCGCCTGGGCCTGGTCCACCAGGGCCTTGAACGCCTCCGGCTCGCGCACGGCGAGATCGGCCAGCACCTTGCGGTCGATGTCGATCCCGGCCTTGTCGATGCCGTGGATGAACTGGGAATAGGTCATCCCGTGCTCGCGCACACCGGCATTGATGCGCTGGATCCACAGCGAGCGGAAATCCCGCTTGCGCACCCGGCGATCGCGATAGGCGTATTGCAGCGACTTGTCGACCGCCTGCATGGCGGTGCGGATCGCCTTGCTGCGGCTGCCGCGATAGCCCTTCGCCGCTTCGAGAACCTTCTTGTGGCGTGCGTGCGCCGTAACGCCGCGTTTGACCCGAGACATCGTTCCTGTCCTCCGTTGGTGCGTTCCAAGATCCCGTCAGCCGTTCGGCAGCATGTGCCGCCGGATGACGCGGGCGTCGCTTTCCGACATGATCTTGGTGCCCTGGTTGCGCTCCTTGGCCTGCTTGGTCTTGCTGATCAGGCGGTGGCGGCGCATGGCGGAATTGAAGCGCACCTTGCCTGACGCTGTCAGGCGGAAGCGCTTCTTCGAGCTCGAGTGGGTCTTGATCTTGGGCATTTTGCTGCTCCTGGAAAAGCCGGGGCCGCGTCAACGGCGGCCCGTCTGGGGCGGTTGGGCATGCCCTCTTGGGTCGAAAGACGCACAAAGACGCCTCGGAACCCGGCCTCGCCGCCCGTGGGGAGCGGGGGTTATAGCGGTGCGTCGGTGGGGAATCAACCCGATCCGCCGATGCCGCGGCAGGCGGCCACCGGTGCCGGGCGTCGATCGTCGGCGCATGACGCAACCCCTTGGTGTATGAAAGGCCCACCCCGTCCCAGTGGCGCGACAGGGCATCAGCCGGGAAGGACCCACCATGGCGCACATCGTGCTCTACCAGTTTCCCCGCGGCCCCGGCCGCCTGCCGTCGGCCAGCCCGTTCTGCATGAAGCTGGAAGCCTATCTGCGCATGGCCGGGCTGGAGCATGAGGTCAAGACCATCCTGAACCCCGCCAAGGGTCCGGCCGGCAAGGCGCCGTTCATCGAGCTGGACGGCGAACGCCTGCCCGACAGCCGCCTGATCATCCTGCGGCTGGAACGCGACCTGGGCGGCCGCGTCGACGGCTGGCTGACGGACGCCGAGCGGGCCGAGGCCGTGGCCTGGCAGCGGCTGATGGAAGAACACCTCTACTGGATCATCGTCTACAGCCGCTGGCTGGACCCCGACGGCTATCCCGCCTGGTCGCGCGAGATGGGCCGGACGGTGGGCGTGCCGCGGGCGCTGTCGGCCGCGCTGATGGCCATGTTCAAGCGCCGGGTGGCCCGCGACCTGCGCGGCCACGGCTTCAAGGGCCTCGGCCGCCAGGCGGTCTACGGCCTGGCCACGGCCGACCTCGCCGCTCTCGCCGCCAAGCTGGGCGACGGTCCGTACCTGTTCGGCGACCGGCCCACCAGCTTCGACGCGATGCTGGCCGCGCATATCGGCTCGATCGTCGAGATGCCGTGGGACTACGGCCTGAAGACGGCGGCGATGGCGCAAGCCAATCTGGTCGACCACTACCGCCGCATGATGACCGCCTGCTTCCCGGATTTCACCGGCTGAAGGCTGTGTCGGGGGTGTGGGTGCGGTATGGGGACGGGAGTTGGGGGTTACGGGGACATAAGAGTGAGTTATGCGGGACATAATCACTTATGTCCTGTAAGCAACTCCCGTCCCCATACCGCACCCACACCCCCGACACAGCCTCTGACGGAAACGCCCTGTCCCGGGAACCCATCCCCGGGCCGTGCGTTCACTCCGGCGATGCGGCACAGGTCAGCTTGACGCAGCCTCCCACCGGCCAGGGGCGAGTCGGAGGCATGGAGGATGCTGGAACCGGCGGCCGCTGCTCAGCTGGTCTAGTCGGGAGCAAAGTCCATGACCACAATTCTCATCATTCTTCTGATCGTCCTGCTGCTCGGTGGCGGCGGCGGCTACTACGGCTACAACCGCTACGGCGCGGGTGGGCTTGGGGGCGCCCTCGTCCTCGTGCTCGCCGTCATCCTGGTGCTGTGGCTTCTGGGCGTCTTTGCGGTGGCGCCACCGGCCGCCGCGTGAGGCAGGCCCCGGGTTCCCGCCCGGATCGACGGGCCGGTACGGATGGGGCCTTGCCAGTAACGATCGATGCCGGGGCGCGCATGACGCGATCCCGGCATCGCCCCTCTCCGGGACATCCGACCATCATTGGTAATTAGGTATTGTGTCCCCGAGACAGGGGCCTATGGCGTAATGAACGCCAGCGTCTCGTCCAGCGAGGCGACGTGGCAGTAGATCATGTTGATGATCTCCAGCTCCCTCACATGCAGCTCATCGGTGCCGGCGGCGCAGCAGTTCTCGACGACGACGACGTTGAAGCTCTCGTCGGCCAGGCTGCGCACGGTCGACGATACGCACTGGTCGGTGAAGATGCCGGCCATGATGACGTGGCGGATGCCCATGTTGTGCAGGATCAGCCGCAGGTTGGTGCCGGTCAGCGCGCTGTCGGTGGTCTTGCAGAAGACGATCTCGTCCTCCTGCGGTGCCAGCTC
Organism: Rhodospirillaceae bacterium; assembly: GCA_020638595.1. Classification (GTDB taxonomy): domain Bacteria; phylum Pseudomonadota; class Alphaproteobacteria; order DSM-16000; family Inquilinaceae; genus JACKIG01. The sequence goes on from JACKIG010000042.1 coordinate 12,378, forward strand.
GGGCACCAACTGCGAGTCCTCGGTGTCCTTCGGCAGCAGCAGATAGTTCCAGCCCGGCTTCTTCTGGCTCAGCGACCGGTCGCGGCCGTCGCGCTTCAGGCAGGCGATGCGGGCGAACAGCACCTCCACACCGCGCTTGCGGCAGGCATCGATCAGGGTGGCGGTGTTGGGGATGACGATGGTGTTCATCCGCTCGACGAACGGCGCCCAGCGGGCCTGCTCGCGCGGGTCGGTGTGCGGCTTCAGATAGGTGTTCTGGATGTCGATGACCAGCAGCGCCGTCTCGCCCACCGGCAGCACCATGTCCGCCGGCTCCGGCGCGCCGTCGTAGTAGAAGGAGCGATAGGCGGTCTTCCAGCTCATGGTCTCTCTCCCGTCGGTTGGGGTCGGCGGCGGAACAGGGCGGTGGCCCCGATCTCGCACGACCCGGCCAGGCCTTCCGGCCGCAGCACCAGGATGCCGATCATTGCGCAGGCCAGCACCACCTCGGTCAGGCCGACCACCGTGCCGTCGAACACCTGTTCGGTGTTCAGCATGTTCTCGAAGGCCCGCAGGCCCTCATACGCGATGGTGACGGCGATGGTGCCGACCACGGCGCCCGTCACCGTGGCCCCGCCGCCGATCACCAGCATGCCGAGGATGACGAAGGTTTCCTTCAGGTAGAAGGCGTTGGGCGAGAACGAGGTGATGAAATGTGCCCACAGCCCGCCGCCGACGCCGGCCATGAAGGCGGAAAGCACGAAGCCGCGCCAGCGCAGCACCGGCACATTGGCGCCGATGGTGTGGGCCGCCACCTCGTCGTCGCGCGAGGCGCGCAGCAGCACGCCGGTGCGCGATTCCTTGAACGCCAGCGCCCCGACGATGGCCAGCACCGCCACCCCGGCCGCCTGATAGAGGCCGGTCGCCTCCGGCACGCCGAAGAAGGTGCGGGGACCGTTGGTGACTTCCGACCAGTGCACCATGATGGTGTGCAGGACGACCAAAAGGGCGAACGAGGTGATCACAGCGGCGGCGTCGGACAGGCGCATCAGCGGGAACGACAGCGCCGCGGCGACCATGGCGGCGACCAGCCCGCCGAGGGCGATGCCCAGCGCCGGCGACAGCTCCACCGTCGCCAGCACGTCATAGAGGTTGGGCAGCACCATCCCCCGCATCTGCAACGGCAGGGTGAACAGGGCCGTCGTATAGGCCCCGATCCCCATGAAGCCGATATGGGCGAAGGACAGGATGCCCGAATTGCCCATGAATACCTGAAGGCCCAGCACCAGGATCAGGTTGATGCACATGACGGTGACGACGCGGTCGATCAGCCGCACGCCCGACAGTTCGGCGACGGCGACGCTGACGGCGACGGCCGCGACCAGCACGGCCAGGGTGATGAGGGTGCGGCGGTCCGGCATGGCGTGCGCCCCTCAGGTCCGCTGGCCGGTGGCCGGCCCGCGGATCAGACCCTGCGGGCGCCACAGCAAGAGGACGATGACCAGCGAGAAGGTGAAGGCGTCGCGGAATTGCAGCAGGGCCTGCGGCAGCGCCGTGTTCAGCGAGACGTCGATCAGCGCCAGCAGATAGCCGCCGACCACCGCCCCCGGCAGGCTGCGCATGCCGCCGATGACGGTGGCGATGAAGGCGACCAGCAGCGGCTCCAGCCCGATGCCGGGCACGACCGAACCGATGCGCCCCAGCCAGAACAGCGACACCACGCCGGCCAAGAGGCCGCTGATGGCAAAGGCGCTGGTGATCACCAGGTTGGCCGGCACCCCCAGCATCCGCGTCATCCGGAACTGCGAGGCGGCAGCCCGCAGCGCGATGCCCAGCACCGTCCGGCGCAGCAGGAACGTGAACAGCGCCAGCACGGCGACGGCGGCAGCGATGGTCAGCAGGTTGCGCAACGGCACGACGACGCCGGCAATCTCCACCGTCCGGGTGAACAGCGCCGGCGTCGGCACCAGGCGCGAGCGGGGGGAGATGAACAGCAGGGCCGCATGCTGCAGCAGCGTGCTGAAGGCGAACGAGGTGATCAGCACCGCCGTCACCGATTTCATCCGCACCGGCCGGAAGGCGACATATTCGGTCAGCACGCCGAAGACCATGGCCATCACGATGGCGACGGCGGCCATCGCCAGCCAGGGCAGGGCGGTGCCGTCCAGCAGGTAGAGCGTATAGCCCGCCACCATGATCAGCTCGCCATAGGCGAAGTTCACCAGCCGCAGGATGCCGTAGACGATGACCAGCCCCAGCGCCATCAGCGCGTAGAGGCTGCCGAGGCTCAGCACGTCGATGGCGAACTGGATCACCTGGCCCATCACGCCCGCGCCCCCCTCGCCTTCCCGCCGAAATAGATCGCCTCAAGATCCGTATTGGCCGCGATCTCCGCCGCGGGGCCGGCGGCGGCGATGGTGCCCAGCGCCATCACATAGGCGCGGTCGGCGCGGGCCAGCGCCTGGGCGGCATTCTGTTCGACCAGCAGGATGGTCAGGCCGCTTTCCCGAAGTCGCCCGATCAGGGCGAAGATGTGCTCGACGATCAGCGGCGCCAGGCCCAGCGATGGTTCGTCCAAGAGCAGCAGCTTGGGCCGCGACATCAGCGCCCGGGCAATCACCAGCTGCTGCTGCTCGCCGCCCGACAGCGTGCCGGCCGCCTGGTGGGCGCGCTCGCGCAGGATCGGGAACAGGTCCATCTGGCGCTCCAGCTCCTCCTCGAAGGCGCCGGGGGTGCGGCGGTGGACGAAACCGCCCAGGCGCAGGTTCTCCAGCACCGTCAGGTCGGCGAAGACGTCGCGCGTCTCCGGCACCATGGCGATGCCGCGGCGGACGATGCGCTCCGGCGTCAGGCCGTGGATCGCCTCGCCATCCAGCTCGACCCGCCCCTGGCGGCCGGCCAGCGCGCCGGCGATGGCCAGCAGCGTCGTCGACTTGCCGGCACCGTTGGCACCCAAGAGCGCCACCAGCTCGCCCCGGCGTACCTCGAGATCGACGCCCTTGACCGCGGCGATGGGGCCATAGCGCACATGCAGGCCGCTGACCCTAAGCATCGGCCGCCTCCACGGCACTGACGCCGAGATAGGCCTCGATCACCGCCGGCAGCCGCCGCACCGTCTCGACATCGCCCTCGCCGATGGTGCGGCCGGAGGCCAGCACATGCAGGCGCTGGCACAGCCGCATGATCAGCGGCATGTGGTGGTCGATGACCAAGAGGCCCAGGTTGCGGGCGGCCGGCAGCGCCGACAGCATCGCCACCAGCGCGTGGCCCTCGGCCTCGTTCATGCCGGCCGCCGGCTCGTCCAGCAGCAGGAAGCGCGGCTCGGCCGCCAAAGCGCGGGCGATCTCCACCCGCCGCTCGTCGCCATAGCTGAGCGCGCCCGCCGGCTCCTCCGCCAGGGCGGCCAGGCCCAGATCCTCCAGCAGCGCCAGTCCCCGCCGCCGGGCCGCCGGGCGCGAGGCGCCACGGACGATGGCCGCCGTCTCGACATTCTCCAGCACCGTCAGGTTGCGGAACAGGCGGACGATCTGGAACGACCGGGCGACGCCCTTGCGCGCGATCTGGAACGGCTTCAGGTGGGTGATCGTCTCGCCGGCACAGGTGATCGTGCCTTCCAGCGCCCGCACATGGCCGGTCAGGGCGTTGACCAGCGTCGTCTTGCCGGAGCCGTTGGGGCCGATCAGGCCCAGGATCTCGCCGGTGTTGAGGGTGATCGACACGCGGTCGAGCGCGCGCAGGCCGGAAAACTCCACCGACAGGTCGGCAGCCGTCAGCGATGCGGTGGTCATCCGCCCAGGACCAAGAGGCTACGACAAGGGGTGCGCGGGGCCCGGCGAAGCGGGCCGGACCCCGCAGGATGCATCGACGGTCCGCGGGCTCACGGGGCCGGCGGGTTCTCCGGCCGGCGCCAGCCGAGGAAGCTGGGCTCGCCGCCCTGCAGCTCCACCAGCGCTGCCGACTTGTTGGGGGCGTGGCCGTCTTCCGCGGAGCTGTAGGACAGCGTGCCGGTCAACAGCTCGAACTCGTTGGTCTCCAGGGCTTCGGCCACGGCCGCACCGTCGGTGCTGCCGGCGATCTCCACCGCCTGGGCCATCAGCATGATGGTGTCCCAGCCGGTGGCGACGAAGGCGGTATCGGGGGCCTCGCCATACATGTCGGTGTAGAGGGTGATGAAATTCTCCATCTCCGGCGCAGCACCCGCGCCCATCCAGGTGTGGGTGATGAAATAGATGTCGTTGCCGAACTCCGCCCCCAGGGCGTCGAACAGGCCGGGGTCGTCATAGCTGTCGCCGCCCATGATCGGCGTGGTGATCCCGACCTCGCGGATGGAGCGGATGATGGTGCCGAGGTCGGGCATGTAGGACGAGATGAAGATGACGTCCGGCTGCGGGTCGAGCGCGCGCAGGCGGGCCAGCTGGGCGGAAAAGTCCTGGTCGCCCTGGGTATAGGTGTCCTCGCCCAGGATGGTGCCGCCGATCGCCTCGAAATGGGCGAGGAAATAGCGGCTGAGGCTCTTGGTATAGGCGATGAACTGGTCGGTCACGACATAGGCCGTGGTCCAGCCGCGCTCGCCGAAGGCGTATTCCGCGGCGGCCGCGCCCATGGTGGTGTTCCACATGGACAGGGTGAACTGCTTGTCGCCCAGCGACCACGAGCTGTAGAGCGGGTCGGACGCGCAGGTGGAGATGCCGACCAGCCCGGCTTCCTGCGCCTCGCGGCTGGCCGGGCCGCCGAAATCGAAGTCGCAGGGCGCGACGATCAGCTGGGCGCCGTCGTCGATCAGGGTGATCGCGTCGTTGCCGACAGTGACCGGGTCGCTCATCCCGTCCAGGTTGACGAAGCGCACCGGCATACCCAAGACACCGCCGCCGTCGTTCAGCGCCTGCACCGCCACCTGCGCGCCGCGCAGCCCCGGTTCGTCCAGCGGCGCCTGGATGCCGGTCAGGCTCAAGGCCCCGCCGATGAACACTTCGTCGTCGGCAACCGCCGATCCCGCAATCCCCGCCGCCATTGCCGCGCCGATAAGCCCGGTGACGGCCAGTTTCGACCTGTTCATGGATTGCCCCTCTGCTCGGATTTGGATGGAATGATTGATCGCCATTGTGATCCCGAAGCCCGGCGGGGGCAACAAAGCGTGTGCGCCGCCGCGTTCGAAACGACGTGATCGGTATACCGTGGGCGCTTGCTCCGGCCCGGCAGGCGGCGCCGGAGCCGCGACGGACTGCACGCGCCCCGATCCGCCCGGGACGTGGCGAGCCCACGGGAGGGGCCGAGCGCAACCGCCGCGCGCAGGACCCTAACAGTAAAGACTTGCATTCATTCCCAATAAAACCATCGCTGATATTGCCGGACTCTTTCGTCTTCTATTGACGCGCGAGTGTGGTAGGGTTTGCGGCATCGTTCCGGTCTATCGATCCCCACCAGCATCGCCAATGGAGGACACGGATGCATCGCCGTCTCGCCGTCATATGCCTGCTGGCGGGCACACTGGCGGCCTGCAGCGGGGACGAACCGGTTGCGACCGGGGGCCCCGCGCAGCCGTTGTACTCGGTCCTGGACTCCTCCCATCGGTGGATCTCGATCGAGTCCCTGCCGATATCCGTCGACCCTTCGCAATTCGGCAGTCCGCCCGGGGCGCTCACCAGCCCGGGGGACGACTTCGATGCGTACTCCCTGGTCTATCCGCCCGATGACAACGACCGCAGCCTGTTCCTGTCCTATGCGATCTTCCAGCCACCGCGGGTGACGCCCGAATGGAACGTTGCAGAGCTGCGCATGGGCATGTTTGCACCGACACCGGGCAACGCAAGCGGATTGCAGGTCCTGGACAGCGGCGAGGCGCGGATATGGGGCGGCGACCTTCAGTACGAACTGGTCAGCGAGCTGGTCGAACTCGGCCCGACACCGACCCCGATCAACCTGGACGGCGTCGCGCGGACCGCCCTGCGCGGGCCGGACCGCAGGCATTGCCTGGTGTTCGGCTGGGCCCCGTTCGACCAGTCCGGCCTGCTGGCCGGTCAGCTCTGCCAGCGGGCGGAACTGGTGGCACGCCCGGTCACGCGCGAGGGCATCCTGGCCATCTTCGAGCAGCTCGACTTCCGATTGGGATGACCCCCCGGGACGGAGGCTAGGAGGATCAGGCTTGGGGATAGGGGTCAGGTCTTTGACTATCAGATGGCGAGGGTCAGGTGGCGGGGTCAAAGGGTGTGGGGAGGGGGTCATGGAGAGGGGGTCAGGTCTTTCTTCCATGATCTCCAATCACCTTTGACCCCGCCACCTGACCCTCGCCATCTGATAGTCAAAGACCTGACCCCTATCCCCAAACCCGGTGGATCTCTACCCCAACAGCACGCGATAGCGCTTCAGCTGCGGGATGTGGCTGAAGGTGATCTTCAGCACCGCCAGGATCGGCACGGCCATCAGCACGCCGGGGACGCCCCAGGCCCAGCCCCAGAACAGGAAGAAGATGAAGACGGTGATCGGGTTCAGGGTCAGCCGGTGGCCGATGATCAGCGGGGTGATGAAGTTGCCTTCCAGGATCGCCAGCGACAGATAGGCCGCCGGCGGCAACAGGATGGTCAGCCAGCCGCCGAAGGTCAGCATCGACGCGGTCCCGATGATCAGGGTGGTCACGGTCGGCCCGACATAGGGCATGAAATTCATGATGCCGGCGATCGCCCCCCACAACAGCGGGCTCGGCATGCCGATCATCCACATGGCCAGCGACACGCAGCCGCCCAGCACGATGTTGATGATGGTGATCGTCAGGAGATATCGGCTGATCTCGCGCCGGATATCCACCATCAGGCGCGACCAGCGCTCGCGGCTGGCGGCATCAATGAACGAGGCCTGCACCTGGTTCAGCGTGTCGGCCCCCTTGGCCAGCAGGAAGAACACCATGACGACGACGATGGACAGCGTGAAGATCGTGTCACGCGCCTGGCCCAGCACCTGTTCGGTCAGGCTGGGGCCGTCGACCACGACCAGGGCGGCGCCGTCGTCGCCGATCGCGGTCAGCTGGCGCAATGCCTCCGTCGTCTCGCGCGCCCGCTCGATCGACTCGCGCAGCGCTTCCAGCTTCAGCGTGATCTGCTCCGGCAACAGCGAGCCGCGATCCAGCCATTCCACCGCCGGCGTCGACAGCTGATAGACCCCAAGCCCCAGCGCGGCCACCAGGGCGACGACCACGATCCCCGCCCCCAGGCTGTGCGGCACCCGCAGGCGCGTCAGCAGCCCAACGATCGGATGCAGCAGGATCGACAGGAAAACCGACAGGAACACCGGCAACAGCACGCCCTGCGCCAGGTAGAGCGTGTAGAGAATGGCCAACACCAAAAGGATGTAGACCGACCGGCGCAGTTCGCTGTCGCCCAGCACCAGCAGGCGCAGGAAGCGCAGGACGCCGCGCTCGCCGTGCCCTGCCGGGGCGCCGGGCGAGGGGGTCGCGTCGTCGGTGCCGCCGGGCTTGCGCTCGACCGCCATGCCTTCCCTTCCCGCAGGGCGACGGCAAAGAACCGCGCTGGCGCCCGGCAACGGCCGTCAATGGACCACCGTTTTAGCCGTGCCGGCCGCGGCCGGCAATTGCAAGCCTGGGGCATCGCCCGGCGGGACCGGCCCGGCGGCAGGCCGAAGTCCCCCGGACGCAACCGATCGTGGTTAACGGTGTATTTCTGGAAAGATTACAGAATGAGCGCGAGAGTCCCCCTGATCATGGTTAACATTAACCTTGACCTTGTGGGTGCTATACTTGTCCTTTGTGATGAAGATTTACCCGATGTTAAATCATGGCGACCGATGCTGAATCGCTATCCCGATGAGGCCGCCATTCATGACCGAACAGAAGCCGGAACCTCCCGTCGGCCAGACCGCCGGCCCGATCCGCCGGCTTGAACACATCCTCCGCGGCCTGGGCGTGCGCCGAATCGAATCGGCGACCGAGGACGGCGACGAGCCCCCGGACAGACCCGTTGTCATGGTCGTCGACGACGATCCGCCGATCCGCGACACGGTCTGCCTGGCGCTGCACAGCCGCGGCTATGACGTGCTGCGGGCCAGCGACGGACGCGAGGCGCTGAGCCTGCTGGAGGACCTGCCGCATGGGGTCGACGTGCTGATCACCGACGTGGTCATGCCCGGCCTCGACGGCCCCGGCCTGGCCGCCGCGGTGGCATCGCGGCATCCCGACACGCACATCATCTTCATGTCGGGCTATGAAAACCGGGTGCCGGAGAACCGCCGCCGCCTGGACAAGAGCCAGCTATGCCTGTTCAAGCCGTTTCCCCTGGCGATGCTCGAGCAGGCGTTGAGCAACGCCCTCCACCACGCGCCGGTCGCCTGAGCCACGCCGCCCGCAGATGGCCGGTGCTGACGGCACGGTATTTTTCATAATCCAATCAATTGGATAGAGTCCTGTCCCGATGTCGGACCGCAGACGAATCCGGTCGCATCCAAGCGGTTCAGCGCCTGTCCGAGCCTCTACATGATGGCTATTGCGGCATCGGACGAAAGCGGTCCGGCGCCATCGCAAGCGTGGAGCACGTCGTGATCACCAAGCAGCATGGGCACACCGAGCCTGTCGGCCAGGCCCCGCGGATGTCATCGGACAAGCTGAGCCGGCTGAGCGACCGCGACCTGCGCGACCTGGGATTGAGCCGGGGCGATATCGCACGGTCGCCCGGGCACGCCCCGTTCGAAGTGCCGAATGACAGGATCTGAGCTGGCGGCCCACCGTCGCCCATCGGCCGGCGCTGGAGCGGCCGCAGCGGACGGCGGGCCGATCGCCGTCTGATCGTCGCCATTTCCCCGGCACGCCACGGGCCGCCGGGACCGCGCTTACCCTGGAAATTTGCCCGCATCGGCAACACCACTCGCCAAAACGGGTGCCTGCGGACGCTTGGCCACGGCTATGGCCGCCGGTTATGGTTCTCCTCACCCAGATGGACGATTTATCGTCTGAACACGGCTCGATCGTGCACGCGCCCGCACGGACCCGCTGGCCGGGTGCCGTGCGGCCGGCGGCCCGTCGGGTCACACGCAGGGGGAGGAGCTGGTTCGATGATACCCGAGACCATCGTCGATCGGCCGTTGACGGACGGCGAGCGGCACATGTCGACCCTCGTCTTCAAGAATGAAGTCGATACGAAACTCGTGAGAATCCGATACCCGGCAGATCCCCTGAATGAAGAGAGAAGGGCTTACACGGACGGGAACATAATAAAATATCCGTATAATATCCAGAATGGGGCTGAGACACAATACAGCGACGATCTATCAAAGAGCAGCCATTTGGACAAGAGAAGAACTCTCATCCATGAATTGGCACATGTTTGGCAATATCAACCTTATGGCCGAAAGATCGGACATTCCAATGAACACAATGAATATTCCTACCGAGATCGGCTGAATGATCGCAAATGGATACGGTTCGATCTGTGGGGAAGAGAACAGCAAGCCGAAGCTTATGGAGATCTCTACCTCCTCATAATCGGACGAGAGTCGAATGCCCATTTCATGATCGACGGTGTCTTACGAAGGCTGGGGCCGGAGGACATCGATCTGCTTCTCGCTGCGATCCACAGCGCCGATCCCCGCTGACGGAACCGGCCTTCGGCGGTTGCGGGGGCGGGCGGCGGCTGCCAGGATCGGGGTGCCCGCAGCAGCGACCGGCCGCACCGACCATGTTCGAAGCTTCCTTGCCCATGGGGCTGTGGGTGTCCGCCCACCTGCACCGGCTGTCGGCGGAAGGCCGGTCCGCCTATGTGGTCCGCAAGGGGCCGGCGCAAGGCGGCACCCTGCTGGTGAAGATCAGCCGGATGGAGGCCGGCGCACGCGTGCTGACCCAGGCGCGCGACGGCGCGGGCCGGCTGGGCTGGCTTCCGGCCTTCAGCGGCCGCGTCGTGCCCGAGAGCGAGGCCGATGCCTATATCCAGCGGGCGGTCAGCCGCGACCCCGACCTCTGGGTGGTCGAGGTCGAGGATGCCGAGGGCCGCAATCCCTTCGAAGGTCAGGAAATCGGCTGATCCCCCCTGCCCGCCCGGTTTCGAGAGATCCGGTTCCGCCGCACCGGCGTACAAGGTGGCAGCGGAGGGCGCCATGGCGGACGGTGGGGATCGGCATCGGCAGACCCCGCATGGAGAGGAGGACCCCGGACGATGCGCATGCTGTTGGCGGCGGCCGTGGCGGCGATGGCCTTTGGTGGTTCCGCCGCCGCCGAGACGGCCTATGACTTCACCTTCCCCGGCATCACCGGGCAGCCGCTGGCGCTGTCGGCCTTCGCGGGCCAGCCGATCCTGATCACCAACACCGCCTCGCGCTGCGGCTATACCTATCAGTACGAGGGCCTGCAGGAGGTGTGGGATCGCTACCGCGACCGCGGCCTTGTGGTGATCGGCGTGCCGTCCAACGACTTCCACCAGGAACTGGCCAGCGAGGACGAAGTCCGGCGGTTCTGCGAGGTCAACTTCGACATCGACTTCCCCATGACCGCGATCACCCATGTCGCGGGCAGCGAAGCCCACCCCTTCTTCCGCTGGATCGAAGCGGAAGGCGGCACGCAGCCCACCTGGAACTTCAAGGAATACCTGATCGGGCCGGACGGCCACCTGGCTGCGGAATTCACCACCCGGACCGAACCCACGGACGCCGAAGTGATCGCCGCGATCGAACGCACGCTCGGCCCCTGAGGCACGGACGCAGCCAGGGGCAGCAGCCCGGCCGCCTATTCGGGGATCGCCTGCCTCAGGAAATACAGCAGGTCCAGCGCCGGCGCGGCATGGCCCAGCTGGGTGATCAGGCCGTGGGCCTGCCCGCGGTGATGGGTCTGGTGATTGAAGACATGGGCCAGCACCTGGGCGACGGGCTGTTCGTGGCGTTCGCCGTTCATGCTGGCATAGGCCAGGGTGCGTGCGAACGCTGCCTCGTCCAGGCTGTCGATATAGGCGATGATGCGCAGGTCTTCCGCGTCGCGCGCCGCCCGCAGCTCGCTGAAATCGTCATAGAGGATTTCGCTCAGGCTCGACGGCGTCGGCCCTTCGCCGGTCAGGCGGCGCATCCACGCCCGGTCGCCGACCAGGATATGGTTCAGCGTGCCGTGCAGCGAGCCGAAGAAGGCGCCGAGATCCCGGCGGTAGTCCAGTTCGGTCACGCGCGCGACGATGGCGTAGAGCCGTTGATTGGCCCAGCGGTTATACGCGGCGAACATCGCGAAATGGGGCTTCAAGGGTCGGTCTCCGCAATCGCGCCGGGGCTTGCCAGGCACCCCCGGGGGGCCGGCGGGCGTGCGGGCGCGACTGTGCCGCAGGCCGGCCCGGCAGGCAATCGTCGCATGGCGCGTGCCCGCCCGGTGCCGACCTGAAGCGTCGTCCCGCCGGCCTATTCGGACGAGCAGGCGCTGGCCACCACGGCGCAGCCGGCGAACTCATCCTCGCCGCTGCACTGCTCGACAGCGCTGGCTTCGGCCTCCACAAGGCTGGATCGGGTGGCCCAGCCCTGGCGGCCATGCTTGGTGGAGACGGCGACGGCCAGGCACCGCCCCCGGGAGAACGTGACCTCGAGGATGCAGTTCTCGCCGCAGTCCCTGAGGGCGGCCTTGTGCGCCGCCGACGCCGTGGGCTGGTCCACCGACAGTCCCCAGGCATCGCCGCAATAGGCCTCGGCGCAGGCAAGGGCGCCGTAGAGGAACCCGTCGGGCACCGTCAGGTTCGCGCAGTCGGCCGTATCCGTGCCGGCCTCGCACACGGCGGTGCCGATCCCGGGCTCGTCGCATTCGCCGTCGTTGGCGTATTGGCAGATCTGCGCCGCGGCCGGCGCAGCCCACAGCAGCAGGCACGCCATGCCGGCACTCAAGACGGTCGCTCGCAGTCCCATCGATCCCTCCCATCGGGTCAGAACAACAAAGGCTTGGCCGCCCGGCATGGCCGGCCTGTCGCAGCGGAAATCGGGAAGATGTTCAACCGGCGGGCCAGGCCGTCCGCAGCCTTGTCCCCGCCAGCACTGGTGTTCCTGTCGGCCATGGCGCGGCGGGCCGGGATACCGACCGGCGTCGCCCTGCGTCAACGGGGCCGGTCGCGCGTCCCGCGACGGAGGCCCCGCCACCGGGCACCTGCTGCGGGGATTGCGGGCTACCGTAACCGTCCTGCATGTCGCCAGTCCCTGTTCCCTCGACCGCTTCGGCGCGGCAGCCCGCGGTATACCGGCCCGACACTTCATTATCCAGGCATGATGGCCCTATTGGCACTGAAACAAGGCCAACTGACGGCGTCCCGCGGCCGGGCGGCGCGCGGCGCGGAATCGGCCGAGGGCGACCGGCCGGTCAGGACCCGGGAAGGTCGGCCAGGGGCGTGTAGCGGGGGACCGTGCTGTCGTCGACCAGGGATTCGCCGTCCGGCGGCCGCGAGCCGTACAGGCTGGCGCCGATCACCAGGTCGACCGTCGTTCCGTCTTCGGACAGCGGGAAGGCCACGCGCTCGCCATCGGCATGGTACGACTGGGTCGTGAACAGGCCCGAAGCATGCATGATGACCCTGTCGCGCAGGACGGCACGGTAGCGGTCCGAAAGCTCCGCCAACGCCTGGGACGGAAGGTATTCGTCCATGAAATGACCGCCGATGTAATGCCCGCCGATATTGCAGCAGAGAAAGGCATTCACGTTGTCGCCGGCAACGCGGCACAGGAACCGGTCGCTGTCGGGGAAGTACTGCATCAGCCAGATCCAGGGCAGGATCCAGGGAACGTCGGTGACGTCGATATCCGCCCGGCACGGCACCAGGCGGCCACGCCGGCGTCCCAGCCAGTACTCGGTGAAACGGCGCAGACGGCTATCGCGGATGTGATCGAGCGCAGAAGGAAGGGGCATCAGGCGCAGGGGGGGATGCGGCAAAGCTGCCGGACATCATTGCGATGTTCCGTCGCCACCGCAAGCCGCTGCCGGGCCAAGCCCGGATGCCGAACCCCGGCTGTGCGCCCCTACGGCAGTGCTGCCGTCAAGGGTCCCGACAGGATCATGTAGGATCCCACAAGCAGCGTCAGCAGCAGCATCGTCGCCGCCTTCGCCATCCGCCGGCGCCGCCGTGCGGTCATCGCACGGTCGAATTCGCCGATGAAATCCTTGACGATACGCAGGCGCGTGCCCGGGACTTCGGTTTCGATGGCCGTGCGCAGCCGGCGGCCGGCGGTATACCCGCCGAATACCTGAACGGGCCGCCACCCGCCATCGGTCTTCATTTCCAACCAGAACGCCATTGTCGTCCGCGCTCCCTTTCGCCCGCCCCTTCCATGGGTCGGACGATCCCCCACGCGTCACGAGTGCGGCCAATACCAGCCAAATATGTCGAAAATGCCGCAGCCAGGTGCCCGTACCGTGCACCCGGCCCGACACCTTGGACGGTGCGGAACCCACCGGGCCGCGGGCGCCCCCGATCAGGGTGTCGCCCGCGGCCCGTAGGCGATCCTATATCGCAGATCGCGGGCATCCATGGCAAGCAATTTGATGGTTAAGGGCCTGTAAAGACAGAAAGCCCCCCGGGATGACCAAATCAATATCCAGCGTATTGCAGACTGGCATTCGACAAAATGAAGGCAGCATCGCGCCCATGTTCATGCGTCTTTCCGCCTACTCTGGCAGTCCAGCCACCCGCACCCCCTGTGCGGTTACTTGTCCCTGTGCTTTCGAGTTTCACTTGGCCCGGCCCGCCCGGGACCGACCCGATACATTACAACGGTTCAAAACCGGCGCATGCGACGGGACCGGATGCTGCATCGCAACGGCGGCGGCCTGCAGTCCCTACGGCGCCGGCAGCCCGCGTGCGGCCGGCCTGAATCCGGGCGTGATGTGGCCCGACGACGAACACGACTTGCGGCAAAACGCCACATGTCTGACCATGAGGACACTTCCTTAACCACGCCCCCGTACCATCCGCCTCGCGACCCTTCCGGAAGACGCGGCAGGATATCCCATAATAATCGCGGGAAAGGGTGACAAACGAATTCCCGCCCAGCCCGCCGTGCCGGTGTGCAGAGCGAACCGCATACCGGCCACCCGACATAGAGCGCGACAAGGAGAACACGGTGACTTCACAGGGCATTGTCCGAGAAACGCAAGCCACCAGCGAAGATATTGGCCAATCCCTTCAGGAGTCGGACTATCAGAACAGCAGGAGTTGGCGTCATCATCTCGACTCCTTCGTTGCGTTGGCCATATTCCTGACGATCGGCGGCCTGCTGATCGTCACCGAGGCGGAAGAGTCGTGGCATTCGTACGCCGCCAACCACGAAACGTGGGAACTGGATGAGCTGCCCAGCCTGTTCGCCGCGGCGTGCCTGGCGCTTCTGTGGCTGTTCCTGCGCCGCGGCGGCGAACGCACGGTCGCCAATGAGCGCCTGAAGCAGGCCTATGCGCGACAGCAGGATGCCATGGAGTCCGAACGCCGGCGGAACATGGAAGCCCGCGTCATCGGTGAGCTGAACGAGTGGATTCAGACGTGCAAATCGCTGAACGAGCTTTTTGAAATCATCGAAGGGTATTTCACGAAACTGCTGCCCCTGTGCAAGGGCAGCATCTACGTCTACAGCAACTCCCGCGATGTGCTTGACGGGGTGTGCAGCTGGAACGGCGCCCCCCTGAGCGCGACCATCGCACCGGACGAATGCTGGGCCCTGCGCCGCGGACGCACCTATGTCCGCGGCGAGAACGCCATCAACTTCACCTGTCCGCATGTACGGTCCGAAGACACCGTACCGCACTGCTGTATCCCGATCGTCGCCCATGGCGAGACGGTCGGCCTGATTTCGCTGCAATTCGGTGATGATGCCGCCCACAGCGGCGCTGCGGGTCACGCGACCATGGAGCGCGAGATCCGCATGGCAGTGCTCTGCGCCGAGCACATCAGCCTGGGCATCGCCAATGTCCGCCTGCGCGACCAATTGCGCGACCAGTCGATCCGCGATGCGCTGACCGGCCTGTACAACCGCCGATACATGCTGGAGACGCTGCGGCGCGAGGTGTCGCGAGCGCACCGGAACGGCCGCGCGATCAGCCTTCTGTCTCTGGACATCGACCACTTCAAGCGGTTCAACGACAATCACGGGCACGATGCCGGCGACATGGTCCTGCGCTGCGTCGGCGAGCAGCTGACGGCCGAATGCCGCGGCGAGGATGTGGTGTGCCGCATGGGCGGTGAGGAATTCGTCGTCATCCTGCCCGAGACCGGCCTGGACGGGGCGCGGATGAAGGCCGACCACCTGCTGAAATCGTTCGAATCGCTGGCCGTGCGCTACGGCGACGAGACGCTGCCCCGCATCACGGTATCCATCGGCATCGCGACCTACCCGGGCAACGGCAGTTACCCGCAAGAGCTGTTGAAGGCCGCGGACCACTGCCTCTATCGGGCCAAGGCCAACGGTCGCAACCGCGTGGAATTCGCGCCCCCCGCGAATTCCGGCGGGGGCCAGGCGGCGCCCGGCGGCCCCGTGCCGGACGATGGCGCGGTCGCCGACGCCGGGACTGCCGTGTTTCCGCGGGCCGTGGCCGGCGGCGGATAGCGGGCACGCATCCGCGGCGCAGACCGTGGACGGTGCGGGCAATGCGGGCTACGCTCGGCCCCATGCGCCATCTCAGCCCCCACGCGGCCGAAGCCGCCGCCCATGTCCTGCTGAACGCCCGCGCCTGCGTCCAGGCGATCGACGGACTGCCGGAACAGCTGCGCCCGGAAACGACGCTGGACGGATACGCCATCCAGGCGGCATTCGCCCGCGTCGCGGGCTGGCAGGTGGCCGGCTGGAAGATCGGCTGCACGGCGGAAGACCAGCGACGGTACCTGAAGGTCGACGAGCCGTTCTTCGGCCGCGTCTATGTGCCCACGCTGGTGGACAGTCCGGCCGAACTTCCGGCGGCACGGTTGCACTGGTGCAAGGTCGAAGGAGAGTTCGCCTTCCGGATGGCGCGCGACCTGCCGATCCGTGCGGAGCCCTGGACGGCAGCGGACGTGGCCGACCATATCGCCAGCCTGCACGGCTCGATCGAGATCGTTTCGCCGCGCTATGCCGACTGGCTGGCCGTCGGCGCGCCGTCCATCATCGCCGACAATGCCGCCAACGGCGCGCTGGTGCTGGGGGCCGGCCGCACCGACTGGCAGGCCGTCGACCTGCGGCAAGCGACAGTGCGCATGCTGGTCGACGGCGTGGAAATCGGGGCCGGTACCGCCGGCATGGCCTATGGCAGCCCGCTGGACGCCCTGACCTGGCTGGTCAACCGCCTGTGCGACCAGCGCTATGCCGGGGGCGATGGCGGGGTGGCGCTGCGGGCCGGGCAGGTCGTGTCCACCGGAACCTGCACCGGCATCCACGCCTTGCAGGCGGGGCAGACCGCGCGCACCGAATACGGCGACCTGGAGCC
>JACKIG010000043.1 GCA_020638595.1 Rhodospirillaceae bacterium
CCCAGGTGATCGGCGTGATCGGCCCGTCGCCGGCCGTGTTCCAGGGCACCGTGGGGCCGGCGGACAGCAGCGACTTCTATCGCTTCACGCTGGACGACTGGACCCAGCTGACCGTGACCCTGGGCGGGCTGACCGCGGATGCGGATATCACCCTGCTGGACGAGAACGGCCAGTATCTCGGCGATTCGGTCGCGGCCGGAACGGAATCCGAACTGATCGAATACGTTGCCGGGCCGGGGACCTACTTCATCGAGATCTACATGTACCAGGGCGAGACGCCCTATGAGATGACGATCATCGGCGCGCCGGCCGAACCGCCGCCGGACGACACCGTCGGCAACGCGCCGGAGGAGGCGCACAGCTTCGGCGACATCCTGGAGGCACCGGTATCCTTCGACGAATGGGTGGGCTCCGGCGATCCGGCCGACTACTACTCCTTCTCCGTGTCGGACCGCGCGACGGTCACGGTGTCGATGGACGGGCTGGCCAGCGACGCCGACATCAGCCTTGAGGACGATTTCGGCTCGGTCCTGGCCTCGTCGGCCGAAGGCGGCACCAATCCCGAATACATGCAGTCGGAACTGGAGCCGGGAACGTACTACCTTGCCGTCGTTCCGTTCTCCGGGAACACGTCCTATCACCTGGAGGTGACGGCGGAACCGGCCGGCCCCGCGCCGGAAGACCTGGCCGGCAACACCGTCGCCACGGCCCGCGCCGTGACGCTGACGCCGGGAACGCCGGCGGAATTCCGTGACTGGGTCGGCGGTGCCGACACGTCCGACTACTACACCTTCACGGTGGAGGCGGCCGGGACGTTCCAGCTCGCCCTCGACGGGCTGACCAGCGACGCGGATGTCGAACTGCTGGCCGAAGACGGGACCTCGGTCCTGGCCAGTTCGCTGCTGGCCGGCACGGATCCGGAGGCGATCACCCACCAGCTGCAGGCGGGCACCTACTATGTGCGCGTCTATGTCTTCTCCGGCTCGACCGACTATCGGCTGGAAATGACGGTGCAGTGACAAGGGTGACGGCCGGGGCGGTGGGCGATTGACACGCCCGCGGCCCCGGCCACACCTTCTGGCGTGATGGACACCATCCATGCCACCTGTGTCGCCCTGGACGGGCGGGGGGTCGTGCTGCGGGGCCCTTCGGGGTCGGGGAAGTCCGATCTGGCCCTGCGGCTGATCGACGGCGGTGCCGTGCTGGTCGCCGACGACCGCGTGATCGTGACGGTGGACGGCGGCCGGGTGCGGGCGCACGCGCCCGATCCGCTGCGCGGCCTGCTGGAAGTCCGCGGCATCGGCCCCGTGCGGGTCAATACGGCGCCCGCGGCCGATGTCGTCCTGGTCGTCGATCTCACCCCCGGCCAGTGCCGCGAGCGCCTGCCGGAACCGGAATTCGCCCGCTTCGGGCCGGTGGCGGTGCCCTGCCTGCGGCTGGATCCCTTCCAGGCGTCGGCGGCGGCGAAGGTGCGCATCGCAATCGCTGCGATCCCGCCGGCGGGGGGCCGGATGGAGGTGGTCGAGGTGGCGGCCGCCCAGTCGGAGGAAGCTTCGGATGGATGACGGCCCGGAAGCGGCGATCCCTCAACCCGGCAGTGCCGACGCGGCGGGCCGGCGCCAGGTGATCCTTCTGACCGGCCTGTCCGGCGCGGGCATGTCCACGGCCTTGAAGGGGCTGGAAGACCTGGGCCACGAAGCGGTGGACAACCTGCCCCTGGCGCTGGTGCCCGGGCTGGTGGCCGAGGGGGATGGCCGCGGCCGCCCCCTGGCGGTCGTGATCGACTGCCGGACGCGGGATTTCGCCGCCGATGCGTTCCTGCGGCAGGTCGACAGGCTGGGCGCGCGACCGGACCTGGATGTGCGGCTGGTCTTCGTCACCGCCGATACCGAAGTGCTGCAACGGCGGTTCACCGAAACGCGGCGGCGCCATCCGCTGGCGCTCGACCGGCCGATCGCCGACGGCATCCAGGCGGAACTGGCGCTGCTGGCACCGGTCGCCGAGCGGGCCGACCTGGTCATCGACACTTCGCTCTTGAATCTCCATGAGCTCAAGCGGATGATCGCCGGCCATTTTGCCCTCGACCGCCAGCCGGGTCTGCTGGTGTCGGTGGTCTCGTTCTCGTTTCGGCGCGGGCTGCCTCGCGAGGCGGATCTGGTCTTCGATGTGCGCTTCCTGGATAACCCCTATTGGGACCTCGGCCTCAGGGCCTTCAGCGGCCTCGACCGGCCGGTGCAGGACTTCGTGGCGGCGGATCCCGACTTCGAAGGCTTCATGTCGTCCCTGAAGGGGCTGATCGGTCCCTTGCTTCCGCGCTACAATCGGGAAGGCAAGAGCTATTTGACGGTGGCCATCGGTTGCACCGGCGGGCGGCATCGCTCCGTCTTCGTCGCCGAGCGGGTGGCGCAATGGCTGCGCGACGACGGCTACCGGGTGGGCCTGGCACACCGCGATCTGGCCCATCAGGCCTGACGCGAGACGAACGAGAGAGACCAGCATGGCCGCAGAGGCGGATCCGTCGGCAAAAATCGGCATGGTGCTGGTGACGCACGGGCGACTGGCCGAAGAATTCGTGGCGGCCCTGGAACATGTGGTCGGCAGCCAGGACAACGTGGCCGCCGTATGCATCGGCCCCGACGACGATATGGAACAGCGGCGCCGCGAGATCCTGGAATCGGTGGCGCAGGTGGACAAGGGCAAGGGCGTCGTCCTCTTGACCGACATGTTCGGGGGAACGCCGTCGAACCTCGCCATCTCGGTGATGCAGCGCGAGCGCATTGAGGTCATCGCCGGCGTCAACCTGCCGATGCTGATCAAGCTGGCGTCCGTACGCGAGAGCGAAGGTGTGGCGGAAGCCGTGCGGCTTGCGCGAGATGCCGGGCAGAAATACATCAACATCGCGTCCAGCCTGCTCGCGGACGAGAAATGATGGATGAGCAACCGGCCCCCGACACCAGTGCGACGATCTCGCGCACCGTGACCGTCTCCAACCAGCGCGGTTTGCACGCGCGGGCGGCCGCCAAGTTCGTCAAGCTGGCTGCCTGCTATGACGCCCAGGTGACGGTCCAGCGCAATGGCATGGCCGTCGGCGGCGAGAGCATCATGGGATTGATGATGCTGGCCGCCAGCCCCGGTACCTCCATCACCCTGTCCGCAAGCGGGCCGGACGCCGACGCGGCGATCCTTGCCCTGGAAGAGCTGGTGATCCGGAAGTTCGATGAGGACTAAGACCCCGAACCCGACGGACGGACGCGAAACAGAGGAAGTCATCCTGAACGGTCTCGGCGTTGCTGCCGGGATCGCGATCGGGCCTGCGCATGTGGTGGAGACGGGGTTTGCGCAGGTGCCCGAATATGTGCTCACCCCCGACGCCCTGGAAGAAGAGAAGCTGCGCTTTGCCGAAGCGGTCGCCAAGGCGCGCCGGCAGCTGCGCAAGCTGAAGGCCAAATCGGCGACCCTTCCCGACGCGGCGGCGGAAGAGATCAGCTATCTGCTCGACGCCCATCTTGCCATTGTCGGCGGCTCGCGCCTGCTCAGGGGGGTGGAACAGCGCATCACCGAAGAACGGCTGAATGCCGAATGGGCGGTCCAGGCCGAGATGACGGCGATCGCCCAGCATTTCGCCGCCATGGACGACCCCTATCTTGCCGCGCGCATCCAGGACATCCGCGATGTCGGCGCCCGCCTGATCCGTAACCTGGTCGACCGCAAGTTCCAGGCCTATTCGACGCTGCCGTCCGACAGCGTCATCCTGGCGGAGGAGATCACGCCCGCCGACACAGCCCTGATGGACCCGCGCCGGATCGCCGGCTTCGCCACCACGCTGGGCGGGGCGGAGGGGCATACGGCCATCATGGCCCGGTCGCTGGGCCTGCCGGCCGTGCTTGGGGTGTCGGAGCTGCTGCGGCGCGTCCATTCCGGCCAGACGGTGATCGTCGACGGCAATGCCGGGCTGGTGATCGTCGAACCGTCGCAGGAGACGCTGGCACGCTACCAGGACCGCCGGGCGGAGATGGTGGCGGAGCAGCAGCAGCTGCGCACGCTGATCGCCCTGCCGTCACGCACCCGCGACGGCGTGGCGGTGGCCCTGGCCGCGAATGTCGAGCTGCCGCACGAGATCGCGGCCGCCGTCGATGTGGGCGCCGACGGCATCGGGCTGTTGCGCACCGAGTTCCAGTTCATGAACCGCGAGGACCTGCCGACGGAGCAGGAGCAGTACGAGACGCTGCGCGACGTGGTCGAGGGCATGAACGGCCGGCCGGTGACTCTGCGCACCTTGGACATCGGCGGTGAAAAGCTGGCATCGGCCCTGGGGCCGCGGTTCACCCCCGGCAACAATCCCGCGCTGGGACTGCGGGCCATCCGCCTGAGCCTGCGCGAGCCGAAGCTGCTGGAGACGCAGTTCGCCGCCATGCTGCGCGCCGGTGCCCATGGCCCGGTGCGCATCCTTCTGCCCATGGTCGCCAATATCGAAGAGGTCCGCCGCTCGCGCGAGATCCTGCAGCGGGCGGGCCGGCGGCTGGCGCGGCGGCGCGTGCCCATGGCGCCCGACCTGCCGCCCTTCGGCGTGATGATCGAAATTCCCGGAACGGCGCTGGCGGCGGACGCGTTTGCGCGCGAGTGCGACTTCTTCGCGCTGGGGACCAACGACCTGATCCAGTACACGCTGGCGATCGACCGCGGCGACGAACAGGTGGCCCACCTGTATGAGCCGCTGCATCCGGCGGTGCTGCGGCTGATCCAGTTCACCACCCAGGCGGCGATGCGGGCGCGGATCCCGTTGAGCGTGTGCGGCGAGATGGCGGGCGATGCGCGCTACACGGCCCTGCTGATCGGGCTGGGCATCCGCGAGCTGTCGATGACGCCGGCGGCCCTGCTGCGGGTGAAGAACCGGGTACGCATGCTGGACGCCCTGTCGGCCCGCCATCGTGCCGACGTGATCATGGACCAGTCGGACAGCGGGCGCATCGCCAGCCTGATCGACGATTTCAACGACGCGCTCTGACCGCGGCTGCCAGGGAAGGCCTTCCAGGATGTCCGGCGACGGCGACGGCTTCGCGCAAGGCGGCTGCACCTGCCGTGCGGTGCGCTATCGCCTGACCAGCCGGCCCCTGTTCGTCCATTGCTGCCATTGCCGCTGGTGCCAGCGCGAAACCGGCGCGTCCTTCGCCCTCAACGCCATGATCGAGGCCGATCGCGTCGTCCTGCTGGCGGGGACGCCGGACATGGTCCCGACCCCGACCAGCAGCGGCCGGGGGCAGAAGATCTGGCGCTGTCCGGTGTGCCGGGTCGCGGTGTGGAGCAACTATTCCGGCGCCGGCGACAGGGTGCATTTCGTGCGCGTCGGCACGCTGGACGATCCGGACCTGCTGCCCCCGGATATCCACATTTTCACGGCATCGAAACAGTCCTGGGTGATGCTGCCGCCTGGGGTGCCGGCGGTCGAGGAATACTATGACCGCGACCGGTACTGGCCGGCGGACAGCCTGGAACGCCGCCGGGTCCTGCTCGGCTGAGATGCGCTGCGATTGGACCTGATCGGGGCTTGCGGATGCCTGTGTCTCGAACCTTCCTGTGGTGCCTTGCCGCGGCCGTCGTCGTCTGCGGCTGTTCCGGCGCCCCGGCACCCACGCCGGCGCCGGCGGCCGATGCCGTCTCGCCCGTTCCGGTGGTCGTGCCGCCCGACCGGCCCCCGGTGCCCGACCGGCCCGCCGCCGGGCCCGTCGTGGTCGCGCGTCCGCTGCCCGGGCTGGTGCCGGCATCGGCGACGGCCGGATGTGCGCCGCCCGTGGTCCATGCTTACGAGACGACCGACGATCTCGGCGGTCTGTCGGGGATCGCCCGCGGCGACGGGCCGGGCGAATTCGTGGTGATCAGCGATGCCGGCGGCGTCTTCTCGCTGACCTTCGACGACAGCGGCGCCCGGCTGGTCCCGCGGGGCCTTCTGGCGGGGCTGGAAACGGCGACCAATGCCGACCGGGATGCCGAGGCATTGGTCCGCCTGCCGGATGGGCGCTGGATCGTCAGCTTCGAACGGACCCATCGCCTGGCCGTCTTCCCGTCCGGCCTGGGCGGGCTGGTCGGCGGGCCGGCATCGGTGGTCGGCGTACCGGCGGACTGGCGGGCACTGCCCGCAAACCAGGGGGTCGAATCGCTGGCACTGGGCGGCGACGGCCGGCTGGTGGCGATCGCCGAAGGCTCGCCGCTGCAAGTGGGCGACCGGCCGGTGTGGTGGTTCAGCCCCCCTGACGGCCCGCAGATCCAGGCACTTGCCGCGACCTACCGCACCGGCTTCGGCGTGACGCCGGGCGATGCCGCCGGCGGCCCGGACGGGCAGGTCTATGTGCTGGAACGCCAGTTGGGCACCGGCGGCCTGACGGCGCGGATCGTGCGGGTCGTGGCGGCCGGCGACGGTCGGCTGGGTCCGCAGGCCACGCTCGACCTTTCCGGCATGGTCCCGGCGGCGAATTACGAGGGCATGACGATCGATCCCGCGGCCGCCGACGGCCTGCGCTTCATCCTGGTGTCCGACGGCGACGGTGCAGCACCCTCGGTCATCGTCGACCTGGCGGTCCGGTCCTGCGCCTTCCGCACCGCCGATTGAGGGGGCGGCCCCATCCGGTATAGGTTCGCGGGATGGACGTAACCTTCGCGCTGTTGCAGCAGATGAGCGTCTACCTTGTGGTCGCCTATCTGTTCAGCAAGACACCGATCTTCGACCAGCTGTTCACGGTGGCGCCGCGCCAGCGCCACCGGCTGGTGGTCTATGTC
The DNA here is from genome assembly GCA_020638595.1 of Rhodospirillaceae bacterium. Taxonomy (GTDB): domain Bacteria; phylum Pseudomonadota; class Alphaproteobacteria; order DSM-16000; family Inquilinaceae; genus JACKIG01. The sequence goes on from JACKIG010000043.1 coordinate 6,772, forward strand.
GTGTTCTCGGCCTTTTGCATCCTGGGCACCTACCTGTCGCTGGAGGTGCACGGCGCCATTGCCAACAACCGGGCCATCGGCGCGGTGATGGGCGGGCTCTTGGGCGGGCCGGCCGTCGGTCTTGCCGTGGGGATCACGGGCGGGCTGCACCGCTACACGCTGGGCGGCTTCACCGACCTGGCCTGTGCCGTGTCCACCACCGTGGACGGGCTGATCGGCGGGCTGGTCCACATCTACTATCTGCGCCATCGCCGCCCGCAGGCAATCTTCAGCCCATGGGTCCCGTTCCTGGCGACCCTGGGGGCGGAATGCCTGCAGATGCTGATCATCCTGGCGGTGGCCCGACCCTTTGACGATGCGGTGGCGCTGGTGCGCGTCATCGCCGCGCCGATGATCCTCTGCAATGCCGTCGGCGCCGCCCTGTTCATGGCGATCATCCGCGACCGCAGGAACATGTTCGAGAAGTTCGGCAACATCTTCTCCAACAAGGCGTTGCGGATCGCCGAAAGCGCCGTCGGCCTGGCGGTCCACCAGTTCGACCGCGACACGGCGGAAACGATCGCCAGGATCGTCTTCGAGGAGACGGGCGTCGGCGCGGTCAGCATCACCGACCGCGAGCGCATCCTGGCCTATGTGGGCAGGGGCTCCGACCACCATCGCCCGGATACGCCCATCTCTTCGGACCTGACGCGCCTGGCGATCGCGGAGAACCGGGTGGTGTTCGCCGACGGGTTCGAGACGCCGTTCGCCTGTTCGATCGACGACCATTGTCCGCTGGGCTCGGCGCTGGTGGTGCCGCTGCGCGGGGACGGCGAGGTCCTGGGCTGCATCAAGCTGTACGAGCCCAAGGGCAAGCTGTTCCTCAACATCAACCGCCGCATGGGCGAGGGCATCGCCCGCCTGCTGGCCACGAACATCCTGGCCGGGCGGTTCGAACAGCAGAAGACCCTGCTGTTGCAGGCGGAACTGAAGCTGGTGCAGGCGCAGGTCAACCCGCATTTCCTGTTCAACACGCTGAACACGATCGGTGCCGTCACCCGCATCGACCCGGACCGCGCGCGCCAGCTGCTGATGCATCTGTCCAACTTCTTCCGCAAGAACCTGAAGCGGGCCAGCGATGTGTCGACCCTGCGCGAAGAGCTGGACCATGTGCGTTCGTACCTGGAGATCGAGCAAGCGCGCTACGGCGACCGGCTGCAGGTGGCGATCCGCGTCGACGACCGCCTTCTCGACCTGAGGCTGCCGACCTTCACGTTGCAGCCGCTGGTGGAAAACGCCGTCAAGCACGGGATCTCCACCATGCTCTCCGGCGGCCGGATCGGCATCTTCGGCTGGCTCGACCATGGCGAGCCGATCCTGCTGGTGGAGGACAATGCCGGCTGCTACTGCCCGGGGGAGGGTGGGTCCGGGCTTGGCCTGTCGATCGTCGACAAGCGGTTGCAGGCGCAACTGGGCGGGATGGCCGGCATCGAGGTGGCCTGCCGCGCGGGTGCGTGGACGCGCGTGTCGATCCGCATCCCCCGCCCGGCGGTCGCGGCATGATCCGTGCCCTGGTCGTCGATGACGAACCCTATGCCAGGGAGGAACTGGCCGGCCTGCTCGCCCGGCGCCCGGATGTGCAGGTGATCGACGCCTGCGCCAACGCCATCGAGGCGCTGGCCGGCATCAACCGCCTGCGCCCCGACGTGGTCTTCCTGGACATCCAGATGCCGCGCATCACGGGGCTTGAGCTTGTGGGCATGCTCGATCCCGGGACCATGCCGCACATCGTCTTCGTCACCGCCTATGACGAATATGCCGTCCGGGCGTTCGAGAGCAGCGCGCTGGACTACCTTCTCAAGCCCGTGGCGGCCGAGCGCATCGACAAGACCATTGCCCGGCTGAAGCAGCGCCACGCGCCAGCGCCGCCGCCGGGGGAACTGATCCCGCCCTTGAAGCAGATCCCCTGCTTCATCGCCAATCGCATCAAGCTGATCCCGGTGGCGGAGGTGGAATACGCCTATTCCGACATGAGCGGCGTGCACGTCGCCACCGCCGGCGACAGCTCGTACACGGACATGACCCTGGCGGCGCTGGAAGCCAAGACGGACCTGGTCCGCTGCCACCGCCAATGGCTGGTCCGCCTGGACCTGGCCCGCGAGATCCACCTGCTGGACACCGGCGGCGCAGAGATCGCCATGCGCTCCGGCACCACCGTCCCCGTCAGCCGCCGGTATTTGCGCGCACTGAAGGAACGGCTGGGGGTGCAGTAGCTTACGAGTATTGGAGATCATGGCAGGAGGCCGGCATCGAACTGTCCGTGGGCAGCGTCGGCGACAGCCATGACAACGCCCTCGCCGAGACCATCAACGGGCTCTACAAGACCGAAGTGATCCGGCGCCGGGGACCTCCCTGGACAGTGCCGTGGCCTCTCAACGCCGGCAGGCGGTGTCGACGCGTGCGCCGGCCCTACACCGACCCCGAACGGATGGCGTCGATCAGGCCGTCCACGGCGGCCTCGATCAGGTCCAGCGTGTGTTCGAACCCATGCCGGCCGCCGTAATAGGGGTCGGGCACGTCACGTGTCCCGGCGTCCGGCGCGAAGTCCATCAGCAGCGACAGCTTCGCCGCCGATTTCGCCGGGCGGGCCCGCTCCATCGCCGCCATGTGGCTGCGGTCCAGGGCCAGGATCAGGTCGAATGTCTCGAAGTCCCGGGCGCTGAGCCGGCGGGCGCGCTGGCCGGTGAAGTCATAGCCCCGCAGCTGCCCCGCCGCGACGGACCGGGCATCCGGAGGCTCGCCCACGTGGTAGCCATGGGTGCCGGCGCTGTCGACGGCGACGGCACCGTCCAGGCCTGCCGCGGCGACACGGGTGCGCATCACGGCCTCGGCCGTCGGCGAGCGGCAGATATTGCCGGTGCAGACGAACAGCACGCTGGTGGGCATCGGGCCGGTCCTGTGGCAACGGGATCGGCCCCGGGTGTACCATAGACGCGGGCGTCGCGCCGCATGGAACGAAGGGCAGGAAAGGCAAACCCATGGACCGGCTGAAGGCAACCGACCGTATCGTCATTCTGACAGGTGCCGGCATCTCGAAGGAATCGGGGCTCGACACCTTCCGCGATACCGACGGCATCTGGGCGCAGTACGACCTGGAGGATGTGGCCACGCCCCAGGGTTTCGCGCGCAATCCCGCACTGGTGCTGGATTTCTACAACGCCCGGCGCAGCGGCCTGCTGGACCCCGCCGTCCAGCCCAATGCCGCCCACGCGGCGCTGGCACGGCTGGAGCGGGAATGGCCCGGCGAGGTACTGCTGGTCACGCAGAACATCGACGACCTGCATGAGCGCGGCGGGTCCACCAACCTGATTCACATGCATGGCGAGCTGATGAAGGCGCGCTGCCTGGACACGGGACGCGCCATCGACTGGCGCGAGGACATCACGACGGACACCCCGTCCCCGATGACCGGCCGTCCGGGGCGCCTGCGCCCGCACGTGGTCTGGTTCGGCGAGATGCCGCTGGAGATGGACCGGATCTACACCGCACTGGCCGAATGCAGCCTGTTCCTGTCCATCGGCACGTCGGGAACGGTCTATCCGGCCGCCGGTTTCGTCCAGGAAGCCTCCCTGCACGGGGCCTATGCGGTGGAGCTGAACATGGAGCCGTCGGCCGGACACACGCTGTTTGATGAGGCGATCTGCGGCCAGGCCACCAAGCTGGTGCCGGCCTTCGTCGACCGGCTGCTGGCGCTGGCCGCGATGTGACCCGTGGCCCGGCCAGGGGAACGCCACGACGCACCCGCCCAGGCCGAGACGCTGGCAGAGGCCGCCGCCGCAGCCAGGGCCTGCGCCGCCTGTGCGGCTCACCTGCCGCTCGGCCCGCGGCCGGTGTTCCGCCTGGACCCTGCGGCGCGCCTGCTGATCGTGGGCCAGGCGCCGGGCACGCGCGTGCACGAAACCGGCATCCCCTGGAACGATGCCAGCGGCGACCGCCTGCGCGCCTGGCTGGGCCTGGACCGTGACCGTTTCTACGATGCCGCCCGCATCGCCATCGTGCCCATGGGGTTCTGCTATCCGGGCACCGATGCCAGGGGCGGCGACCGGCCGCCGCGCCCGGAATGTGCGCCGCTGTGGCATGCCCGCCTGTTGCGCCACCTGCCCGCGCTCGGCCTGACGCTGCTGGTCGGCAGCTATGCGCAGCGGCACTATCTGGCCGCCCGGCGCCGCGCCAGCCTGGGCGAGACGGTCCGGGCCTGGCGCGACTACCTGCCGGCCTATCTGCCGCTGCCCCACCCCAGCTGGCGCAACACCGCCTGGCTGAAGCGCAACCCCTGGTTCGACTGCGACCTGGTGCCGGACCTGCGCGCCCGGGTGGGCGCGCTGTTGGATTGACGATTGGCCGACGGGCTCAATCCAGCGGGGGGCGGACGTCAGGCTGACCCAGCCTGATATCATCCTGCTCTAGCAGTTGAACTGTTCGGGCGGGATCTCCACGAGATGTTCCCGGCTGGTCGTTCTCGGGAAATCCGCGAACATCGCGTTCAGCAGATAGGGCATCATGGAGGCCAGCCTCTGGCATGAGCCGCTGCTGACCACGCCCGATTCGAAGACGATCTCCGGCACGGTTTCCGTCGATCGCGCGATGTCGACGATGACCAGGCTGATCCCGCGCGTGTATTCCCGCCACGTTTCCGTCCGGTTGGAATAGCCGGTGATACCGTATTGCGGCACCAGGGTGGTCTGGCTGGAATAGGTCCCGTAGCCGCCATAGGAGCTGACGCTGCCGGTGGTATAGCCGCCGCTGTACCCGGTGACGCCGAACTCGGGCACCGAATAGGTGCTGGAAACCTGCTCCCCGTCGTCGATGGAATAGTCGAAGAACGCGAAATAGTCGGGATCGTCGTGCGGTTCGACCACAACCATCCCGTGACTTGCCAGCCGCCGGCCCACCTGCTCGGCAAACGCCTTGAATTGCAGCGTATTGTAGAGCGCGTCATCGAGGGACACGACAGCCACCCTGCGCCCCGATACAGAATTCAAGTCGCTGTAGCTTTCGACGCTGGAGATGACTTGAACGTTCTCCGTACACGACCAAAGCGCCAGCAGGCCGCAAAGCAACGGCAAGAGCCGCGTAAAACGCATCACCCCACCCCCATGAATTGCACTTCCATGCTATCGCCCGTCCTCTTGGGCGTCAATCCGGCGGTCTCGGGCCGCGTTGTCACGGATGTGCATGACTTGATGCAGATTATGCGGGTGCGGGCGCGGCCTACACCTCGTAATCGACGACGATCCGTTGGTCGCGCAGCGGGCGCACGATCTCCGTCGCCTGGTGATAGGCCGGATGGGTCTGATAGGCATCCAGGTCCGACCAGGTCGCGAATTCGGAGTAGAGGACGACGTCGATCTCCTTGGAAAACCTGTCCCGCTTGGTGTTGTAGGCCACGTCGAACCGCTGGACACCCGGGATCGCCGCCATCTTTTCCAGCTCTTCCTTGATCGTCGCCGCGTTGCCTGGGTCCTTCGTGCTGAAAAGGACGATATGTCGGATCATGGGTCATCCTCGGATGTCGCGTGCGCCTGCGCCGTCGCCGCCCGCGGGGCCTGCCGGCCCGCCACGGACTTGTCGCGCCTGCCCCGGGAGATACCGGGACGCCGGGTCCGGTTCAAGGCTGCCCCGCCCCCGCGCATGGTCGCACATGCCGGGCTCTGCGGGTGCCCCCAGCTCCTGGCCCGCAGGCGGCCGTCGGTGTGCTAGAAATCCGACGGCGCCGGGCAACCATCGGCGCGGTCCGGCCATTCTATGGCCAAGGCCCGCGGCGCCGGTCGGCGGCTGACCTGCCGGCATCGATCGTTTGACGCAGCACAGGGATGGCGAACGCATGAACGCGCACACGACGACGGCAGCCCTGTGCCTGGTGGCGGCCGTGTTCTCCGCCGCGCCCTCCGGCGCCAACGACACCCCCGTCAGCCATGCCGCCGGCGGGCTGGTGCTGGAGGCCACGGATGCCGTGCGCATGGTGGCAGAGGACCTGCATATCGCCGCCGGGGCCGTGACCGTGACCTATCAGTTCGAAACCGTCAGCGGGCAGGACGAAACGCTGGCCGTCGCCTTCCCCCTGCCGGACATCGACGTCGGGGCGATCCTGCACGCCGACCCCCGGCCGGCGCGCACCGACAGCCCCAATTTCGTGGGGTTCGAGGTGCAGGCCGACGGCGCGCCGGTCGCGCCGACGGTGGTCCAGGCCGCCGTCACCCCCGACGGCCGCGACATCACCGAACCGCTCGCGGCGATGGGCGTGCCGCTGCTGCCCTTCGACGGACAACTGTTGCAGCTGCTGGAAGGACCGGCGCCGGACCCGGACCTGCTGGCCCGGCTGGAGGAGATGGGCGCCCTGGCCGACGGGCTGCCGACCTGGCGCGTGCAGACTTCCTTCGTCTGGCAGCAGCTGTTCGCGGGCGGCCGCACGGTGACGGTCGAGCACAGCTATCGGCCCCTGGCCGGTGCCTTCCTGCTCTACCCCACGCAGGACTACAGGCAGGACCAGCATGCCTGGTTCCGCGAGACCTGGTGCGCGGACGAGGGCGACTGGCTGCGCATCGTCCGCCTGGCCGAAGCGGCACCGGGGGCGGAGCTGCTGGTGCGCCAGGTCGACTACACGCTGACGACCGGCGGCAACTGGGCCGGCCCCATCGGCCGGTTCCACCTGACCATAGAGCTGGCGTCGCCCGACGACCTGTTCACCCTGTGCTGGGACGGTCTGACCCAGGTTTCCGACACCCGGTTCGAACTGGTCGCCGAGAACTGGATCCCCACCGGCGACCTGTCGATCGCCTTCGTCACCGCCGATCGCGACTGACGGCGCGGTGTGCCCCACCGGTTCGGCGGATGATGGGGAGAGTTATGGGGACACAATACTGATTGGGATGGGGCATGGGGACATGGGGAGGTTATGGGGACGCAATACTAGATCATGTATTGATCATTGATATTCGATTGATCATAGACATATACCACGTCCTGTGAAGCCATTAGCATTGTGTCCCCATGATCCAGTAGCGTCCCCATGATCCAGTAGTGTCCCCATGATCTAGTATTGCGTCCCCATAACCTCCCCATGTCCCCATGCCCCATCCCAATCAGTATTGTGTCCCCATAACTCTCCCCATCATCCGCCGTAGCCCTGACCCGATCCGTCCGTTTGACCGGTGGGGCAGGGTCGGGCGGCGGGTTGCGCCGCCCTACTGCCGGGCATCAATCCACGGCTTCCTCGATGCCTTCGCCGGTGTCTTCGACGTCCTGGCCGAAGCCGCGGATGGTATCGTCGCATGCCGACAGTGCGCCCACCGCAACCAGCAGCAGGGCCACTAACGAAAAGCGGGGAAACAGGGTACGGGTCATCGGCGTTCTCCTTCGCCATCAGGGAGTTTGATGGTGCTCGAACGCCGCACCCCGCCCCGGGGTTCCCTGGTCCCGCGCTCCACCACCCGCCGGTGTACCCGCGACCCCCCCGTCAGTCGGCCGCCACCGGGACGACGGCGATGGCGCCCGACGGCGTGCGGGCGATTTCGGCGCGCACGCCGTAGACGGCCCGCAGCCGGTCCGGCGTCAGGACATCCCCCGGCGGACCGGCCGCGCGGATCGTCCCCTGCGACAGGCACAGCAGATGCCCGCAATAGCGCGCCGCCAGCGACAGGTCATGCATGGCCGCCATCACGATCACATCCTGTGTGCGGCAATGGTCCGCGACGGCGTCGAGGACCATGAGCTGGTGGCGAAGGTCGAGCGCGGCCGTCGGTTCGTCGAGCAGCAGCACCGCCGGCGCGCGAAAGATCGATTGGGCGAGGTAGACGAGCTGGCGCTGCCCGCCGCTGAGCTCGCCGAGCGTCCGGCCCTGGAACGCCAGCAACCCGAAACGGGCCAGCGTTTGCGCCGCCCGGTCCCGCAGGTCCGCCGGCACCGTCAGGGCCAGGCTGGCGAGCCGGCCGAGCAGCACCACCTCCATCACCGTCAGGGACGAGGCCGGCCCGCTGTCCTGGGGCATATAGGCGATGGCCGCACGGCGCCCGCGCGGCGGAAGCGGCGGCTGGCCATGCAACGAGACGGTGCCCTGCCCGGGGACCAGCCCGGCGACCGTCTTCAGAAGCGTCGACTTGCCGGTGCCGTTCGGCCCGATCAGTCCGGTGATGGTGCCCGGCCTTGCCTCGAACCCGACATCGCTCAGGACGGTGACGGCGCCGTAGCTGACGCCGATCCCCGATGCGGCCAGGCTCACCAGAATGTCCTCCGCCCGCGGATGATCAGGGCAAACAGGAAGGGAACGCCGATCACCGCCGTCACGATGCCGATCGGTACGACCGCCCCCGGCGACACCAGCTTCGATACGATCGACGCGCCGGCCATCACGAAGGCGCCGGTCAATGCGGACATGGGCAGCAGCACGCGCTGGTCCTCGCCCACCAGCATCCGCGCGATGTGCGGCGCCACGAGGCCGACGAACCCGATGGTCCCGACGAAGGCGACCGCGCCGGCCGTCAGCAGTACGACCAGGGCGAAGACCTTGATCCGCAGCCTGTCGACGGCCACCCCCAGGCTGCGCGCCCGCGCATCCCCCAGGCGCAGCGCCGTCAGCCGCCAGACCTCCGGGACCAGGACGGCCGCCACCGCGACGAAGATGCCGCCGGCGATCGCCGCCGACAGATAGGTCGCCCTGGCCAGGCTGCCGAACAGCCAGAACACCATCTCCTGCAACACCTCCGGTGCCGCCATGTACTGGACCAGCGATTGCAGCGACTGGAACAGGAACAGCGTGGCGATGCCGGCGAGGATCATCACCTCCGACGTCATGCGCCGCATCCGCGCCAGGCCGTAGACGATCAGGGCCGCCAGGCACCCGCCGCAGCAGGCGGCCAGGGGAACGGAGAAGCGCGGGACGACCGGAAGCTGCCAGCCGGTCAGGATCGCAAAGACCGCACCGAACCCCGCGGCCGCCGAAAAGCCCAGCGTATAGGGGCTGGCCAGCGGATTGCCGAGGATCGTCTGCATCAGCGTGCCGGCCACGCCGAGTGAGGCGCCGACGACGAGGGCCATCAGCGTCATCGGCAGGCGGATCTCATGAACGATCACGTGCACGGTCGCCCCGACACTGTCCGCCGGCAGCAGCAGGGCCGCGATGACATCGCGGAACGGAAGGAATGCGGGACCGATCAGGATGTCGGCCACCACGGTGACGGCCAGCACGCCGGCGGCCGCCAGCAGGCGCTGCCACCGCCGGCGGACCAGTGCCGCGTAGTCCCGTGTCGCATACGGTGCCGCTGTCATCGCCCACCTGCCAGGAGTTGATCTCGCTCGCGATCGGGCAGGCAGGCGCGGGACGTGGGCCGCGCCTGCCGCCCGGCGCCGACCCGTCAGTCGAGACCCAGCATGAAGGTGCCGTCGGGTGCGATCGGCAGGTAGGTTTCGTAATACCGCCGATGGTTCGCGATCGGATCGATGTCGGCGAAAGCCTGCGGATGCAGCACCTTGGCCATGTATTGCAGGAAGGTGTAGTCGTAGAGCGTCCGCGTGCCGCCGTGGTAGAGCGCATGGACATTGCCGTTGGCCACGGCCGGCAGCCCGGACCAGCCGGGCCGGTCGAGATAGGCCCGCAGGCGCGCGCGCGTCGTGGCGTCATCGACACCGAAGCCCATCAGGACCGCACTGTCGTTGCCCAGCCAGTCGGAGCCGGCGAGGAATATGGCCTCAGGCCGGCTGGCCAGGACGTATTCCGGGCTCAGCGGCCCCCAGTTCTGGATCTGCGTTTCGGCGATGTTGTCTCCGCCGGCCATGGTGACGACCCCACCCCACATCGTGGCACCGTAGGAGTTGCCGTATTCCGCAGGGCCCTTGTTGCCGAGTTCGACATAGACCGGCGGCCTGCCCTCTGCGCTGCGGGCGATGCGGTCGATCACGTCGGTCACGGCCGCTTCGTATTCGCCGGCCAGCACGTCGGCCCGCGTTTCTGCCGCCATCACCTGGCCGATGATCCGGGTGCTGGCAAGGTGCCGTTCCAGGGTCTGGGCGTTGTAGTCGACGACGACGACCGGAATGCCCGCCGCCTCAAGGTCGGCCACGCCTTCCTCGCCGATGCCGGCATATTGCCATTGCGCGATGATGGCCACGTCCGGCTGCGCCGCGATGGCGACCTCGATGGAAAACGCGCCGGCATCGTCGTTGCCGACGTCGACCAGCGTGTCGATGCGCGGCGCGACGGCGACATAGCGTTCGTACTGCGCGGGGCGCCAGTCCTGCCAGATGGGGCGGGAGATGGCGACGACGCGGTCGAAGGCGTTCTCGCCGACGATGGCGTAGAAATCCTCGAAATAGAAGCCGAGGAGCACGCGTTCGGCACCGTGCGGCACCTCGACCGTGCGGCCCTCCGTGTCGGTGAGAGTCGTCATGTCGTGTGCCACCGAATCGGGGATGGCGGTGGCCAGGGATGCAGCGAGGACAGTCGCTGCGGTAATCGTTCGGACCATGGAGCTCTCCAGGGAACTGGAACAGGCCGCCCGCAACCGTCCGCACGGATGGGGCGTCGCCCACCGGCGGAAACGGGGCGGCCCGGGCCGTCGCGGCCAGGGGGCCGCGTCGGCGGTTTGCCGGATTGTGTGTGGGGGGCTCCGGTCGGTCGGCCGCGGGCGGATTGCCCGATCGCCGTCAACGGCGGATCAGGACGCCGCGCCGGACAGGCGAACCGATAGGGGAGCTCAGACGGTGCGGCCGGACGGCGGGTCCCGCGCATTCGATCCGCGGGCCAGCCGTGGCGGAACCAGGCCGGCCACCGCGGCCGGGACGGGACGGGCCCGCAGCCCGGTATCCGGGCACGGGGCCTGCCCAAGCACGGGCACAAGGTCCGGCCCACCGGTCAGCAGATGGGCATCGCCGACCGGTGCGGTGTCGGCCTGCTGCTGGGCGCCGCCGGAGGGATAGGCCCGGCAGATCGACAGCCGCACCCAGTCGGGCACCGCGTTCGCCACCAGGCCGGACCGGCTGGGCAGGGACGCCGTATGGGCGGCGCCGGCAACGGCCATGGACATCGCATAGAGGAATGCGATGATCCATCGGCTCACGTGGCCGGGTCCTGCCCGTCTGCGGCGCAAGCACGCCTCTCCCTGCATGGCGGCGCGGCCGGGGCGCCCGCGCGATCGCGGCATCCTTCGCTGAACGGGTCGGGAAGTCGATAGGGAATATCCGGCTGCGACCCGCCGCAGGGGCGGCAACCGCCAACCTGCACATCAAAACGCGCACCGGCCGCCCCAGGTCTGGGGCGGCCGGGCTTGGCCTCTCTGGCCTTCGGCGTGGTCAGGACACGCCGGGGGCTGCCGAGGCTTGGAGCAGGATGATATCAGGCTTAGCCAGCCTGGTGTCTGGATCCTGCTCCCTCGTCACCAACCAGAGACCGGTTGACCGGTCACGTCGATCCGCCGTGACCGGACCAGGCTCCAGGGTCAGCCGGCGGATTCCGCCAGCAGGTTGCGCACGATGTCGCTGGTCGACAGCACGCCGATCGGCACGTTGCGGCCGTCGCGCTCCTCCACCACCACAAGGCGATGGATGCGGCGCGCGGTCATCATGCTGATGGCCTCCGTCAGCAGCGTATCGGCGGTGCAGATCACGGCGCCGAGCGTCATCACGCCGCGCACCGGCACCGACAGGGCGGTGTCGGGCGAGCGGCCCTGGCGGGCGAGGATGACGTCGGTGTGGCTGACGACGCCGGTCACTTGGCCGTCCTCCACCACCGCGACGGCGTGGACGCCGTGTTCGACCATCAGGCTGGCGGCCGTACGCAGCGAATCCGCCGGGCTGCACGCGACGATGCGGCTGGTCATCAGGTCGCCGACGGTCGTCGTTTCGTCGATGGCCACGACCTCCGGCATCTCCTCCAGCGCTTCGGGGCTGTCGCCGGTCGGCACCACATGCGGGCGCGCCGGTTCCTGCACCGAATGGCTGTCGTCGGCCGGCAGCATGTCGACGGCGTGAACCGTCGGGATCTCCGCCGAGCGGCCGAGGCCGAAGTCGGGCGCGCCGATCAGCACCGCCATGTTGCCGTGGGGGTGCTTGTTCTCGTGCATCAGCTGGTGGGCCAGCGGCAGTTCGGCATAGGTGAAGGCGCGCGACATGCAGGCGTCGATCTTGCCCGCCAGCACCATCTTGTTGAAGGCGTAGGCCTGATCGTCATTGGCGAAATGCGAGCCCTGAACGCGCTTCTGGCGCATCCACACATAGCGCAGGTCGACGGTCGCGTTATAGCCGCTGGTGCCCGCACAGATGACGATCATGCCGCCGGTGTCGCAGACGAACATCGACGTCGGGATCGTCGCCTCGCCCGGATGCTCGAAGATGATCCGCGGGCTCTTCTTCTCGCCCAGCACCTCCCAGATCGCCGCACCGAAGGCGCGCACGCCCTTCAGCCAGCGGGCATAGCCGGCATTGTCCTTCCAGTGCGGCAGCATGCCCCAATGGTCGAAGTTGCGCCGGTTGATGCAGCCCTTGGCGCCCAGCCGCTCGCAATACGCGACCTTGTCGTCGCCGGAGATGACGGCGATCGGCACCGCACCCACGGCCTTGGCGATCTGGATGGCCATGGAACCGAGACCGCCGGCCCCGCCCCAGATCAGGGTGACGTCGTCCTTGGCCAGCTTGTGTTCGTCCCAGCCCATCAGCATACGGTACGCGGTGGCGCCGACCAGCACATAGGCCGCCGCCTCTTCCCAGGTCATGTGCTTGGGCTTCGGCATGCACTGGTGCGCCTGCACCTTGGTGAACTGGGCGAAGCTGCCGTAGTTGCTCTCGTAGCCCCAGATGCGGAAGCTGGGCGAATACATCGGGTCGTTCCCGGCCTTCACCCACGGGCAGTTGCGGTCCCACATGCCGCAATGGACGACGACCTCGTCGCCGACCTTCACGTTGGTGACGTCCTTGCCGACCTTGTAGACGATGCCCGACGCATCCGACCCGCCGATATGGAAGTCTTCGGGCTCGCCCTGCTTGTTGCGTGCCTTGATGACGTTGACCGGGATGCCCAGCGACGCCCAGACGTTGTTGTAGTTGACGCCGGCGGCCATGACGTACAGCAGCACTTCGTCATCGGCGATCGTCGGCACCGGCACGACCTCGCTCTGGAAGCCGTCCTTCGGCTCGCCGAAACGCTCTTCGCGCACCAGATACGCGTGCATCTTGGCCGGCACGACGCCCACGGGCGGGGCGGTGCCGATATCGTAGAGGTCCTTCGTTGCGGTATCGGTCATGGCCATGGCGGATCTCCCTTCGGTCATCGGGTTGCGGGCGTGGCTGCGCCCAGTCGTTCACTGAAACGGTCCAACTGTTCGAATGCGGTGGTGGGGCTGGCGGCGACTTCGGCCCTGACGGCCGCCTCGCCGCCCAGCCGGGCGAGCCCGCGGCGCCCGAATTCCTGATCCAGGCGCTTCAGCACCCAGTCGGCGGCGAAGCCCAGGCGCTTGGGCGCCAGGCGGCCGTGCGCGACAAGCCAGGCCCGATGGTCGGCAAGGCCATGGGCCAGGTCGGCGATGCCGGTCTGCGCGGCGGCACTGGTGGGCACCACCGGGGGCACCCAGATATCGTCGGCGCCGGCGATGCCGATGGCGCCCGCCAGGTCCGCGACGGTCTTCTGCCAGGCGATGCCCAGATCGGCCTTGTTGACGACCACCACGTCCGGCACCTCCATGATGCCGGCCTTGAGGAACTGGATGGTGTCGCCGGACTGCGGCTGCAGCACGAAACAGGTGGTGTCGGAAAAGCTGGCGACGTCGATCTCGCGCTGGCCGACGCCGACGGTTTCGATCAGCACGATGTCGAAGGCCGCCTGCATCACCAGGCTCATCGGCCAGACTTCCGCGCTCAGGCCGCCATAGTCGCCGCGGTTGGCCAGCGAGCGGATGAACACGCGCGGGTCGTCGTTGCCGGCCAGCATGCGCAGGCGGTCGCCCAGCAGCGCCCCGCCGCTGATCGGGCTGGACGGGTCGACGGCCAGCACGCCGACGCTGCGCCCCTCGTGCAGCCAATGGCGGATCAGGGCTGCCGACAGCGTCGACTTGCCGACGCCAGGCGGGCCGGTCAGGCCGATGATGTGGCCGTCGCCGGCGAACCGGTCCTGCGACAGCCGCGACAACAGCTCGCCCGCGCGCCGGTGCATGCCGGGACGGCGGTCGTCGATCCAGTTCAGACCCGTCGCCACGGCATGGCGGCTGCCGGCCGCCACGGCCGCGGCAAGTTCCGCCACATCGGGCTCTTGCGGACGGTGATGGGTCACGCGGCGGCCTCGTACGGGTCAAGGCCGTTGGCGTTGCGGATGATATCCACCAGCTCCGACATGATGCGGTTGAGATCCACATCCTTTGGCGTATAGACCGCGGCGATGCCGGCGGCCTTCAGCGCCACGGCGTCGGCCTCCGGAATGATGCCGCCGATGATCACCGGCACGCGCGACAGGCCAAGCTCGTCCAGCTCCTTGCGGATCTCCGTCACCAGCTCGGCATGGCTGCCGGACAGCACCGACAGGCCGATCAGGTGGACGCCTTCCTCCAGCGCGGCGGTGGCCAGCTGGTGGGGGGTCAGGCGGATGCCCTCGTACACGACCTCGAACCCGGCATCGCGGGCCTTTACCGCCACCTGTTCGGCGCCGTTGCTGTGACCGTCGAGCCCGGGCTTGCCGACCAGCAGGCGCAGCGGCCGGCCCAGCTGTTCGCCGGTGTTGCGCGTGCGCTCCCGCAAAGCCTGGATGCGGGCGCTGTCCGACCGGGTGGCGACGACGCCGTCGATGCCGGTGGGAGCGCGGTATTCGCCGAAGATGGCGCGCAGTGCGCCCGCCCACTCGCCGGTCGTCACCCCGGCATGGGCGCAGGCGATGGAGGCGGGCATGACATTGGCGCCGCTGCGGGCGGCAGCCGTCAGCGCCTCCAGCGCCTGCTTGACGGCCTCCGGGTCGCGCCTGGCCCGGAAGGCGGTAAGGCGTTCGATCTGCTCGCGCTCGGCGGCCGGATCGACCTTCATGATGCCGCCGTCGGACGCGGAGGTCAGCGGGGAGTCGGCGGAGTCGGTGTAGCAGTTGACGCCGACGATCTTCAGCTCGCCGCTCTCGATCGCACGCATGCGGGCCGTCTGGCTGGCGACCAGCTCACGCTTGACATAGCCGCTCTCAATCGCCCGGACCATGCCGCCGTGTTCGGCGACGCGCGCCATCTCGGCCTCGGCGCCTTCGCACAGCGCCTTCACCTTGGCGGCGATCACGGGCGAACCGTCCAGCAGGTCGCCGTATTCCAGCAGGTCGGTTTCCAGCGCCATCACCTGCTGGATGCGCAGGCTCCATTGCTGGTCCCAGGGACGCGGCAGGCCCAGGGCCTCGTTCCAGGCCGGCAACTGGATCGCCCGCGCGCGCGCCGTCTTCGACAGCACCACGCCCAGCATCTCCAGCACGATGCGCTGGATGTTGTTTTCCGCCTGGCTCTCGGTCAGGCCGAGGGAGTTGACCTGAACGCCATAGCGGAAGCGGCGCAGCTTGGCATCGGTGACGCCATAGCGCTGTTCGGCGATCCTGTCCCACATCTCGACGAAGCCGCGCATCTTGCAGCATTCCTCGACGAACCGGATGCCGGCATTGACGAAGAACGAGATGCGGCCGACGACGTCCGCGAAGTCTTCCGCCGCGATTTCACCGGAATCGCGGATGGAATCCAGGATGGTGACGGCCGTCGACAGGGCATAGGCCATCTCCTGCACCGGCGTGGCCCCCGCTTCCTGCAGGTGGTAGCTGCAGATATTGGTGGGGTTCCATTTCGGGATGTTGCGCACGGTGTAGGTGATGACGTCGGTGGCCAGCTTCACCGAAGGCTGCGGCGGGAAGATATAGGTGCCGCGCGACAGGTATTCCTTGATGATGTCGTTCTGCACCGTGCCCTGCAGGGCCGAAATGTCGGCCCCCTGTTTTTCCGCCACGGCGATGTAGAGCGACAGCAGCCACGGTGCGGTGGCGTTGATGGTCATCGAGGTGTTCATCTGTTCCAGGGGAATGCCCTCGAACAGCGCCTCCATGTCCTCGATGCTGCAGATGGGCACGCCCACCTTGCCGACCTCGCCGCGCGCCAGCTGGTGGTCGGCGTCATAGCCGGTCTGGGTCGGCAGGTCGAAGGCCACCGACAGGCCGGTCTGGCCGCGTGCCAGATTGGTGCGGTAGAGCGCGTTCGACGCCCGGGCCGAGGAATGACCCGAATAGGTGCGGATCAGCCACGGCCTGTCGCGCTTCACCGGGGGGGCTTTTTCCAACGTGTCCATGGGGCTCAATCCATTGTTTGCCGGCTACCGGGGCCGGCGCTTGATCAGAACGCGCCGCTCGATCTCGAAAATCTTGGCCGGGATCTTTTCCTTCCCCAGCCCCTTCTTGTCGTTTTCCTTCACGAACAGGTCGGCACCGTGGGTATCGAGCGCGCCCGCGGCTGAGATGCCCTTCACCCCGATCAGCTGGAAGGTGACGATGCCCGCAACCTCGCCCAGCACACCGGGCGCCGGTGCTGCGTCCAGCACCCGCGACAGCGCCGCCACGGTGTCGCCGGAAACGGCAGGCTGGGTGTGATAGCCTTCGGTGAAGCCCAGCTCCCACAATGCGTTCTCGGTGGTGTCGCGGCTGGCCAGGCCCTCCAGCCACGCGAAGACCAGACCGCCGTAGACGATCGGCTCACCGCTCATCTTGCCGCTGAGGCCGGTGGAATAGATGCGGTCGAAATGCAGGGGATGGCTGTTGCCGATCAGGTAGGTCAGCGCCATGTGCTCGTCGGTGATCGTGCGGGCATTGGCATGCACGATGACGTCGCCGGCCTGGAAATCCTCGAAATAGGTGTCGGGACCGGTCAGGTCGGCGGGATAGGTCCCCGGCGCCTGCGGCAGCTCCGCCACCCCCTGGCTGTCGAAGGGGAACGCGGGCGTGGCCGCCTGCGCCTGGCCGGGCGGCGCGCCGGCGGGGCGGTGGCCGACCATGATCTTGCGCGTGTATTGCAGGACGACCACGCCCGCCTGGTTGACGCTCAAGGTCTGGATGGTCGCGATGCCGGGCTTGCCGGCACCCCGGTCCTGGCGGTCCTTGACGCGGGTGAAGGCGGTCAACGTATCGCCGGCATAGACGGGCCGCAGGAACTGGACGTCGTAATAGCCGAGATTGGCGATCGCCTTTTCGCTGTCGTTCTGCACGCCCAGCGACAGGGTGGCGTTGAACACCATCTGCGGGCTGGCCGGGCAATCCCGGAAGCCATGCGCACGCGCGTACACCTCATTGAGGTACAGGGGGTTGGCCTGCATGTACGTACGGGCAAAGGCGGTCATGCCGGCGCGGTCGAAGGTCATCCCGCGCGGATGGGCGAACACGCGTCCCGGTTCCAGATCGTCCAGGTAGCGGCCGTATTGCGGCCGGCGCACGCGGCCCAGATCGACCGTAAGACCGGGTGCCAGCTCGGCCTGCGGCGTCAGCGGCAGGGCGGTGGCCTTTGTGGGATGCCCCATGGGCGACAAACTCCGTTTACTTGGCCGGACGGCGCCGGCTCAACAGCCCGCGGACGATCACCTGCGCCTGGATCTCTGCCGCACCCTCGAAGATGTTGAGGATGCGGGCGTCGCACAGGACACGGCTGATCGGGTATTCCAGGGCATAGCCGTTGCCGCCGTGGATCTGCAGCGCCGCATCGGCATTGGCGAAGGCCACCCGCGCGGCCAGCAGCTTGGCCATGCCGGCTTCGATGTCGCAGCGGATGTCGCCGTCCTTGGCGCGGGCGGAGAAATAGGCCAGCTGGCGGACGATCATCGTTTCCACCGCCATCCAGGCGATCTTGCCGTAGACGCGCGGGAACTCGAAGATCGGCCGACCGAACTGGATGCGCTCCTTCGCGTAGCGCAGCCCCAGTTCCATGGCGCTTTCGGCCACGCCGACGGCGCGCGCCGCCGTCTGGATGCGCGCACTCTCGAAGGTTTCCATCAGCTGGTAGAAGCCGCGGCCTTCCTCGTCGCCCAGTAGGGACGATGCCGGAATGGTGAAGGCGTCGAAGCCGATCTCGTATTCCTTCATGCCGCGGTAGCCGAGCACCTCGATCTCGCCGCCGGTCATCCCCGGCGCCGGGAAGGGGTCGGCATTGGTCCCGCGGGGCTTTTCCACCAGGAACATCGACAGGCCGCGATGGCCCGGCTCGTTCGGGTTGGTGCGCGCCAGCAGGGTCATCAGGTCGCTGCGCGCAGCATGGGTGATCCAGGTCTTGTTGCCGGTGACGCGGTACACGTCGCCGTCGCGTACGGCACGCGTACGCAAGGACGCCAGGTCGGACCCGGTATTGGGTTCGGTGAACACCGCCGTCGGCAGGATCTCGCCCGAAGCGATCTTGGGCAGGTAATGGGCCTTCTGCTCCTCCCGGCCGCCAAGGCGGATCAGTTCGGCTGCGATTTCCGAGCGCGTGCCCAGCGAGCCGACGCCGATATAGCCGCGGCTCAACTCCTCCGTGACGACGCACATGGCGGTCTTGCCCATGCCGAACCCGCCCCACTCCTCCGGCACGGTCAGGCCGAAGACGCCGAGCTCGGCCATCTGCTGGACGATCTCGTTGGGGATCAGCTGATCCTTCAGATGCCATTCATGGGCGGCGGGCAGCACTTCGTCGGCCACGAAGCGGCGGAACTGGTCGCGCACCATCTCCAGGCTCTCGTCCTCGAGGCCCGAGGCGCCGTACGTACCGGTATCCATGCCGGCGGCCACCAGCTCGGCGATGCGGCGACGTACGGCATCGGTGTTGCCGCGGGTCAGCAGCAGGGTCACGGGCTCGCGCCCGAACGGCGCCAGCGCATCGTCGCCCAGGCCGAAATCGCGCGGGCGGACGAATTCCACCTGGCTCAACGGGATGCCGCCCACCAGCTGGGCCATGTATTCGCCGAAGGCCGCCTGCAGGATCAGCGCTTCCAGCTCGCCGAAATGCCCGTGGGCGGTCAGCCGCTCGGCCCAGCCCACCATCTCCTTCAGGCCTTCGACATAGGTGGCGTACCAGGCGAAGCCGTGGGCGGTGGACTGGCGCATGTCCAGTTCCGCCGGATCGATGCGGCCGTCGCGCATCACCGCTCGCGTCACGGACTCGCGGATGCGCTCGATCAGCTGCTCGCAGGCGGGCAGACAGGCGCGACACGCTTCGACGGGATTGGCGATGCTAACCTCGTGGGCCGCCGCCTCTTCGATATCGGCAACTGCGCTGGTCACGGCCTTGTCGTCCCCCAAAGTTCAGCTGTCCGTCGACGGAACGGGCCGTCACGGTCAAGCGGGGGACGCGAGAGTCATGATAATGCAATTGCTTCGACTTTGGAAGGATCAAGTCGCAAGTGCGATTCAAGCGGAGTTTGAAATTACTGCAATTGCGAAGCATGATATTGATTTATGTCAAACTCGAAACCGATCGAGGCACAGGAACGAAGTTGACATAGGATGTAAGGAATAATTAGGATTTATTCCTTTAGCGAGTTGCGGGAAGGCCGTGGTTTCGCATGAACTTCTGAAATAGTTACCTGAAGTATTGTGCTTGCGACTGCTGTTGTGCACCCGCCCGCGCCCCCGCCCGACTGTCCGTCGGATGGTCGCGACCCATGCTGCGCCTGCGAAATCTCAGGCCCGCGGCACCATCAATCGGCAATAGTCCGTCACAAGGCCGTCATCGAGGTGACGGCTGCCTTCAACGTCTCGGCACTGCGGCGCAGGGCCGCACGTTCGCCCTCGTCCAGGTCGGGCTGCATGTCCTGCAAGATGCCCGCCGCCCCGACGATGCGCGGCAGCGACAGCGCCACCTCGGGCACGCCTTCCACATCGTCGTTGAGCGCCGAAACGGTCATCACCGAGCGGTCGTCGGCGAGGATGGCCTGGGCAATGCGGGCCAGGCCGGCGCCGATTCCGTAGTACGTGGCACCCTTGCCGTCGATGATGCGGTAGGCGGCGCGGCGCACCGCCTCGTCGATGCCGGCCATGACGGCGTCGGTCAGCGGCATGCGCACCTGGGCGGCGAAGGCCCTGACCGACATGGCGCCGGCCCGCGCGCCCGACCAGTGCAGCACCTCGCTGTCGCCGTGCTCGCCCAGCACATAGGCGTGGACCGAGCGCGGCGACACCCCCAGATGCTCGCCCAGCAGCGCCCGGAAGCGTGCGGTATCCAGGATGGTGCCGGACCCGATGACGCGGGCACGCGCCAGGCTGGAGATCTTCAGCGCCGCCTGGGTCATCACGTCGACCGGGTTGGTGGCAACCAGCAGGATGGCGTCGGGGGCGACGGCCAGCACCTGCGGGATCACGGCCCGGAAGACCTCGGCATTGCGGTCCAGCAGCTGGATGCGCGTCTCGCCCGGCCGCTGGCCCACCCCTGCCGACAGCACGACGATGCCGGCGCCGGCCAGGGCGTCGTAGTCGCCGGCCCGGACGTGGATGGGCGAGGCGAAGGGCGTGGCGTGGACGATGTCCTGTGCCTGGGCCCGCGCCAGGGCCTCGTTGCGGTCGACCAGCACGACTTCGCTGCCGACGCCGCGCAGGACCATGGCGTAGGCCGCGGTGCTGCCCACCGCACCGGCGCCGACGATGCCGATCTTCATGGCAACCCCCAGCCCCCGTCGGGCCGCCGGCCGGTCAATCGGTCAGCGGCGCGATCTTCCAGATCTCGTCGGCGTATTCGCGGATCGTCCGGTCGCTGGAGAAATAGCCGATCCGGGCCACGTTCAGGATGGCCCGCCGCGTCCAGCCGGCACCGTCATAGTAGTCCGTGACCGCCTGGCCCTTGCGGGCGAGGTAGTCGTCGAAATCGGCCAGGCACAGATAGCGGTCGCCGCCATGGGTCAGCGCATCGGCGATCGGCGAGAACATGCCCGCATGCCCACGGCAGAACCGGCCCGACCAGATGGCGTCGATGATGCGCTTGATGCGCGGGTCGCCGTGATAGGGACCCCAGGGGTCGTATCCCTGCTGCTTCGTCTTCTCGACCTCCGCGGCCGTCAGGCCGAACAGGTAGAAGTTGTCGCCCCCCACGGCCTCGCGGATCTCGATATTGGCGCCGTCCAGCGTCCCCAGGGTCATGGCGCCGTTCAGCGCGAACTTCATGTTGCCGGTGCCGGAGGCTTCGTATCCGGCGGTGGAGATCTGCTCGCTCAAATCGGCGGCGGGGATCAGCGCCTCGGCCAGCGACACCTTGTAGTCGGGCACGAAGGCTGCGTGCAGCCGGCCGGCCACCTTGGGGTCGTTGTTGACCGTCTCGGCCACGTCGTTGATCAGCTTGATGGTCAGCTTGGCCATGTAATAGCCGGGGGCGGATTTGCCGGCGAACAGCCAGGACCGGGGCTGGAGATCCTCGCCGTCGTCCACGACCCTGAGATAGGCGTCGATCAGCGACAGCGCGTTCAGCAGCTGGCGCTTGTATTCGTGGATGCGCTTGGCCTGCACGTCGAACAGGCTGTCGGGGTCCATCTCGACCCCGCAGCGGGTCTTGACCAGGTCGATCAGCCGTTCCTTGTTCGAA